>NZ_MKZL01000014.1:0-100748 GCF_002803315.1 Paenibacillus sp. GM1FR
TGTTTCGTTTCGAATCTAGTTTTCAGAGAACAACAACTCTGAAATGTAAGCTACGCGTTTGGTGGCGATGGCGGAGGGGTTCCACACGTACCCATCCCGAACACGACCGTTAAGCCCTCTAGCGCCGATGGTACTTGGACCGCAGGGTCCTGGGAGAGTAGGACGCCGCCAAGCGATTTCCCTTTGGGGTATTTTTTTTGGAAAAGGGATAAGGGCCCTTAGCTCAGTTGGTTAGAGCGCACCTCTGATAAGGGTGAGGCCGGTGGTTCGAGTCCACCAGGGCCCATAGCAAGACCACAACAAGAAATACACCAGTGTATGGGGCCATAGCTCAGCTGGGAGAGCGCCTGCCTTGCAAGCAGGAGGTCAGCGGTTCGATCCCGCTTGGCTCCACCATTCCCTGATAGCTCAGTTGGTAGAGCACTCGACTGTTAATCGAGTTGTCACAGGTTCGAGCCCTGTTCGGGGAGCCATATGGAGAGGTGTCCGAGCTGGCCGAAGGAGCACGATTGGAAATCGTGTAGGCGTCACAAGCGTCTCGAGGGTTCGAATCCCTCTCTCTCCGCCAGATATTTTTTAGCAAGGCCCGTTGGTCAAGGGGTTAAGACACCTCCCTTTCACGGAGGTAACAGGGGTTCGAATCCCCTACGGGTCATAATATGGAGGCTTAGCTCAGCTGGGAGAGCATCTGCCTTACAAGCAGAGGGTCGGGGGTTCGATCCCCTCAGCCTCCACCATATAAACTTTATAACGACGCGGGGTGGAGCAGCCCGGTAGCTCGTCGGGCTCATAACCCGAAGGCCGCAGGTTCAAATCCTGCCCCCGCAATTATACTTTCCTTGAGAAAGTGATCTGGAACCGTGGTGTAGTTGGCCTAACATGCCTGCCTGTCACGCAGGAGATCGCGGGTTCGAATCCCGTCGGTTCCGCCATTTTTTAATTAAATATACACCGTGCCGGTGTAGCTCAACTGGTAGAGCAACTGACTTGTAATCAGTAGGTTGGGGGTTCAAGTCCTCTCGCCGGCACCATTTTTAGTATTTACATCTGAATTTGTGATAGAATGTATATTACAAGTGAAATTGTTAATACTAAGATTCTCTTAGTGGATGAATGGCTTACTCTATGGCGGTCGTGGCGAAGTGGTTAACGCACCGGTTTGTGGATCCGGCATTCGGGGGTTCAATTCCCCTCGATCGCCCCATGATTTTTTAATGGGGATTAGCCAAGCGGTAAGGCAACGGACTTTGACTCCGTCATGCATAGGTTCAAATCCTATATCCCCAGCCATTTCATTACGAGTCATTAGCTCAGTTGGTAGAGCACCTGACTTTTAATCAGGGTGTCGAAGGTTCGAGCCCTTCATGACTCACCATTATATTTTGCGGTCGTGGCGGAATTGGCAGACGCGCACGGTTCAGGTCCGTGTGGGCTAACCCCCGTGGAGGTTCGAGTCCTCTCGACCGCACCATATGTTTTGCGGAAGTGGCTCAGCGGTAGAGCATCGCCTTGCCAAGGCGAGGGTCGCGGGTTCGATTCCCGTCTTCCGCTCCAATATTTGCGCCCTTAGCTCAGCTGGATAGAGCGTTTGACTACGAATCAAAAGGCCGGGAGTTCGAATCTCTCAGGGCGCGCCATTATTCTCATAAGTATCGGGATGTAGCTCAGCTTGGTAGAGCACCTGGTTTGGGACCAGGGGGTCGCATGTTCAAATCGTGTCATCCCGATTTTTTTTATTTGCGGGTGTAGTTCAATGGTAGAACTTTAGCCTTCCAAGCTAATAGCGTGGGTTCGATTCCCATCACCCGCTTCCTAGTAACATATAGAAGAGCCTTTGCTTATAGCAAAGGCTTTTTTTGTGTTAAAAAGAATAAGTGTAATTTATTTAAAATAGGGTCAATTGTCATTTGATTAAGGATGGAATCTTTGTTTAAATAAATAGAACAATTCGTATCTGATTAACCGTATTTGTTTATAAAGGAGGACAAACAGTAATGAAAAGAGCTCTGGTCATTGGTGGAAACGGAACATTAGGTAAAGCCGTTGTTGCGAAACTGAAAGATTATTCCGTTGAGGTTATTACAGCAGGTAGACAATCCGGGGATGTTCAGGTGGATATGACGTCGACAGAGAGTATTACTACCCTCTATGAAACGGTGGGTAATATTGATTACGTCATTGTGGCGGCAGGCCAGACCCATTATTCGAAACTGGAAGAACTGACTCCTGAGAACAATATGATTAGTGTGCAGGGTAAACTGCTTGGACAGGTCAATATTGTGTTGATTGGTCAGCACTATATTAACGATAAGGGGAGTTTCACGCTGGTCAGTGGCATTATACAAGACCACCCTATTGAGCAAGGTGCATCAAGTGCTATGGTCAATGGGGCTATTGATTCGTTTGCCAAAGCGGCAGCGTTTGAGTTACCAAGAGGCATTCGTTTGAATTCGGTTAGTCCTAATCTGTTTGTAGAGTCTGCGGAAAAATATAAGGATTTCTTTATTGGATTTAATCCTGTACCTGTAGAGAAAGTGGCTAATACGTTTATCCAGAGTGCACTTGGGATTGAAACAGCCCAAAATTTCAAAATATATTAAAAGCCGGAAAGTTATATATGATTTTGATGATTACCTATCCCTAATTAATTGCAGGATGAGAAAGGTGTACATGAAATACATTTAGTTGTTAAGCATGTAGAATGATTTTTCATGAAACAGAACTGAATGAGGCCATTTGAAATATTAAATAAAAAGGAGATCCACCGAAAATCCGGTGAATCTCCTTTTGTTTGTTGTGGATGAAACAGAGGTATATTGACTATTATGGAGCAGGTAGTCCAAGAACTTCGAGCATTTCATTACGTTTGAGCGATTCGGCAATGGGGCCGTCAATGAGCCATTTCTTAGCATTGAGGACATAGACATGACCATTTTGGACAGCGGGTAGGCTTTTCCATACTTGGAGTTGCTGGATTTCGTTGAGTTCATCTTTTGTTTTTTGCAACGCTTCAGCTGACCCATCTGAGCTAATGGACACGATAAACAGATAGTCTGCTTTGATTTCAGGCAAAAGCTCAACCGAGATACTGGCATTCATCCGATCCGGATTCTCTGCCTCGAGTTTGGTAACGAGAGCATCGGGAGTGAATCCAACCTCATAACCCGCTCCTACATAACTGGAAGCTGGAAATGGCGTGGATGGAATGGAAGAGAAGAACAAACGCATATCCTTCTCTTCCAGGCGCAGGAATGCAGCTGTAGGTTTGGTCTTGGTGATATCGGCTGCGAGCTTCTGAGCTTCAGTTACTTGGTCTTTATTTTTTTGTAAAAGCTGTTCAGCCCGCTCTTCAATATCTAGCGCAGTAGCTACCTGTACGATAGATTCCTGCCAATTACGGCGATCATAAGTGATCGTAGGCGCGATCTTCTCGAGTTGTTCGAGAATTTTGGCATCCAAACTGGCATTGGCAATAATGAGGTCCGGGTTGGCGCTGACTACAGCTTCAAAATTGACACTTTCATTGATGGGTTCGACATCCACGCCTTGAGCTTCAAGTTGCTCATTCAGGTAATCTTGCCGACCAATAGGTGTAGCAAGTACCAGTGGTACCTCCAAGGAGAGGAGAATGTCCTCCATATTAATGGACACAATCCGTTCGGGATGTGCCGGGATTTCTTTGCTGCCACTGGCGCTCTCCACGGTCTTAGTAGCTGATTCAGTGGATGAGTCGCCATCTGTCCCCGCAGCTGATTTTACGCCATCTGCAGATGGCTGCGAAGTGCTTGCAGGTGTCTGCCCACACGCAACAAGTAACATGGCGAGTATGAACATGATCCCCGTTATTTTGACATAATGCTGTTTGTACATCATAATCCCCCTGTGTTTCTAATGATATTGATTCTCAGTATACTTTATATTGTAGCGGTCTCATGTTGAGGGAGACATAGCCTTCTGTGCTATCCGGTCATGGATTAATGTGCTGAGTCCCACCAAAAAGTTTCAGGGTTTCATCGATGATCTGATCATGGGCATATGGTGAATAATCCAACCAAGGCATTTCATCAAGCAGATATACATGTTGGTTCTGCACAGGCATCAAATCTTGCCATAGCTGAGTATGTTGTAGTTTATGCCAACGTTGCTGGGATTCTGAGTCCTGGTCCACAATCAGTAACATGCGATCTCCAACCATTTGAGGCAACTCCTGTTCATCCAATGCACGATAGACTTGCCCCGGAAGCAGATCGTGTGAAGGGGACACGCCCAGGTCGTTATATAGAACAGCGCCCCCATTGCGTCGCCCGTAGATTAACAGATGACCCATCATGATATGAATAATGGAGACCGTATCCTTACCGATTAAATGAGTAAGCTGCTCTTTGGCTTGGATTACCTTGTCATCGTACTGCTCCAACCATTGCTGAGCATCTTGTTGCTGTCCCACAATGGAGGCAACTTGTACGAAGTGTTCCCGCCAGCTCAATCCTTTCCATGGAATAACGATGGTAGGCGCAATTCGCTGCAGTGTTCTTTTTAACGTATGGGCTTCGTACTCATTACAGAGTATGAGGTCCGGGCTCGCTTGCATCAACAACTCAACGTTGGTTTGCCAGATATGAGGATTCATTCGTTTGCTACGCCCCAGATGATAAGGGATATTGGAGAAAAAAAGATTCCTGTGTTGATCCCGTCGGTTATCGATCAATGCCGCATGGGGGATGATCTGCAATGCCAGCAGATGGCCAGTGGTTCCGAAGGAGAGAGTAGCAATTTTACTGCGTTTCTGCCGTTGATAGGTAGAGGGAGACACGCCAACATATTTTTTGAATTTGCGACTAAAGTAAAACTCGTCCTGAAAACCAACCTGTGAGGCGATATGTTTGATGGTTTGGCCGGGGACGAGCAGCATCTCTTTGGCCCGGTCCATGCGGATGTTATTCACGTATTCCATGGGACTGATGCCAGTGCGGTTTTTGAATACCCGCGAATAGTGCCATACACTCATGCCTGCCACTCCGGCAAGAACTTCACGAGAAAGATGCTCAGCATATCCAAGCTCAATAAGTTCAAGCGTTTGATCCAAAGCAGAGGTGTGTTCGGAATCTCCTATTGCACTTTCTTTGGGAGGAGCATACACATGGGTCAACAATTCATGCATCAAAGTCTGAATACGAAATGGACGATTTTCTTGAGGTACAGAGATGCATTCATAGAGCTGGGAGGCAATTCTGGTACATTCCTGAAAAAGTTCATGCGGTAATTCATCAGCGTAAGATGAACGAAGTAACCCTTTTTGGTAAATCTCCCTTACAGTAGAGCCGGAAGTAGCTTTATTGATATCGGAGAGAGGCTTCAACATATCAAAATATATCGCGATGCCCTGTAAAGGATGAACCTCATCCGTTGTATATTCTATCGCTGTTCCTGGCAGGATCAGATACATCTTGCCGAGTGTGGCATGATTCAGTCTGTGCCCAATACGAATATCGGCTTCACCACCAGTACAGATGAGCAGAAGATGTGAGTCCGCTAATACGAATGGGGCAAGAAAAGACGCTTGATCGAGAACTTCGGATGTCTTGAATCTTGCATATAGGTCACGGGTATGGTCACCGTTAGATATCAGTGGAAAGACTTGCAAAGTCACCAGAATCCCTCCTTAACTTACGATAGTAACATTACATATGATGTATTTGAGAATAATTATCAATTATCGCATATTGTCATACAAATAAGAAGTCATATGATAATATGAAAATGAAATAGCGAATTCTGATCATTTAACCGCGTAATTCTCCACTATAAATTGAATTGATAGGTTGTAGATTTGGAAAATAATACATGTTTCCCATCATCCAAACTGTTGAGCGAATAACCAGTAAAATTGCAACCGATGTTAATCTTAGAATTACTTAAATAACTGATCTAATTTAGTTCACTACACAAAAAAGACAAGCTCCTCTCCTATGATGTCCGCAGGAAGAGGAACTTGTCTTTTTAATTAAAGCTTGCGATTAGTATCTTTCCAGAATGGTTTGTGTTTTCAAGCCATCGGCAGGAATCAGCCAGTTGTTGTTCTCCAGCAATTGCAGCAGTTGGGTACGCAGTCCGGATACGGCTACAGCATCATCGGTTTTGAAAGAAACCTCTACGATATTCTCAATACCTGTACCTGCTGCGTCACGGATCGGCCATACTTCGAGCGTAAGCTCTTGACCATTCCACGTACCTTCATAACGTTGGAATGTGATTGGTCCATATGCACGGGATTGAGTCAGTTGCTGCTTGCCCCAGTTGGAGGAAGTCCAGTTTTTCAATTTGCCCGGAAGCTTGTCCAGTAACATGTTCAAGGCTTCTTGCTGCGAAGGAAGTTGGACTCCTGTCGCTTTGGTATCGACTTTTTTGGTGTTGGAGAAGCTCAGCGTCTGTTTGCCATATCCCCAATCAATTTCAGCCTCGTAGTTATCATCCGATTGATCAAATCCCTCTTGGTTAGCCAGAGTCAGCGCTGCGTTGATATCGCCATTGATCACAGGGTAGCGTTTTTTATAAGTCAATTCGTAGTTATTCTTGTCATCCTTTTTGCGAAAACGTACGTTCCATCCTTGTTGATCCAATCCGAGAGCATTGGTGTCGAAGTACTCCACGTTAATGTTTCTTGGCGTGGAACTCAGGCCGAGTGTCTGAATCACTTCACTGCGTGGTGTCCCATCTGTATTCAATACAAGTTCCGGCTTGGCCAGAAACTTTACTTCATATGCAGGAACGGCATTGGCAGCAGCTGAAGCCTGGGGTGCCCCCAGAAATGTCATTCCACTTCCCAATGTTACGATGCTCAGCATCAATGAGGCGGTTACCTTTTTCCACTTTTTCAAAACCAATCACTCTCCTAATCTGGATTAACGTACAGATCCCACTTTATCGCCCGAATATATGAAAGCGATTAAAGGGAAGCGCACATTGCGTTAACCCTGCATAGATTTGATGAATGGCAAACGATAGTTTATAGCGGATCAGGGCAATCAGCCATGGAAAATGGGGAAGCCGTGACTCACCTCTCGCAGCACTTCTTTGAAGCGGTTTACCTGAACGGAAGGGTGGCGATCCTTGTTATGTACCGTATAGATATGGCGCGGTGCCTGCTCTCCCGGAATTGGAAGAACTTGAATGAGCCCGTGCTGTTCCTCCCACTGTACCGCCATCCGAGACATGAATGAGACATGCCCCCCGATTAACACGAGCTGTTTGATCGCTTCCAGGGAATCCATCTCCACGGTACTCCGCAAACGAATATCATGTTGCGCAAGCCATTGATTGGTTAGCCGCCGTGTACTGGATTCATTGCCATGTAAGGCAAAAGGAATCTGCGCGATATGATCAGGTGTTAATGCATCCTTCTGGGCCAACCCATGTTGCGGGGAACAGATTAATACCAGGTCGTCTTCACACAGCGTCTCTGCTTGCAGGGCAGGGCCAACAAATGGCTCGGAAGAGATCACCCCCAGATCAATCTGATGCCGAATCAGCATCTCGCGAATAACAGGTGATGGTTTGACGGATAAGACAATACGAATGCCCGGGAATTCCTGAGAAAAGGTGTTGAGTATGGTAGGCAGCAAATATGTAGCCGGTACATAGCTTGCTCCAATGTGCAGGGTGCCCCGATAGAGACTGTCATATTCCTTTACGACCCGTCTTGCCTCTTGGGTCAGAGCATTGATTTTGACAGAATAGTGGAGCAAAGCCTGTCCGGCTTCGGTTAAAAAGGTCTTTCCACTACGCGATTCGAATAATCGCACGCCCATCTCTTCCTCCAATGACTTCATATGAAATGTAACGGTGGGTTGTTTGATCCCCAGTAACTCGGCCACGCTTGTCATGTGATGATGCTTATCGATCAGCTCAACAATTTGCAATTTGATCAGATTCAATGTCCCCCCACTCCTCTCACTTCTACTAGCCCCAATATATAAGATGATCTAATGTTTTTCATAAAGACGGAGAGTACAGAACCAATCTGAAGAAGCGAAGCGTTCGCCTTTATCCCCGGATTTCTCCCTTCATAAAGGGAATATAAGAAATCTGGGGATAACAGCGATCGGAAGATGGTGCTGTAATCGGAGCGACAACATGAAAATTAATTTAGTTCACCTACTATAGATTTAATCTATGAACATCAACAGAATTCATCTAAAAAGTTAATTCCAATTTTACATACAAGACATACAACTCGCGAAAGCGGACGTTAGACTGAGAACAGTGCAAGAGATCAAGTAACAGAAGACAGGCAGGGATGCTTATGAAATTAGAGATAACGGGAATTCAAAAATCATTTAATCAAACACCCGCACTGCTGCCGACAGATCTAACGCTGGAGCATGGAAAGTTCACGACCCTGCTCGGCCCATCGGGCTGTGGCAAAACAACACTGCTTCGCATGTTGGCCGGGCTGGAACAGCCGGACGCGGGGGAGATTCGTGCAGATGGTCAGTGTATCTACTCTGCGGCGAAGCGGATTGATATACCAACACACAAGCGTAATCTGGGCATGGTGTTTCAGGATTTTGCATTATGGCCGCATATGACCGTATACGAAAATGTAGCGTTTGGCCTGAAGGCCGGAAAACAGAAATCTGATCTGCGGCAAAAGGTGAACGAAGCCCTTGGCATGGTTCGCCTGCAAGGGATGGAAGATCGATATCCTCATCAGCTGTCTGGTGGACAGCAGCAACGGGTTGCTTTTGCCAGAGCCGTAGCGGTTAGACCTGGTGTGATCCTGTTCGATGAGCCACTGAGTGCACTGGATGCTGTACTCCGGGAAGAGATGCGGATTGAGATGATGTCACTGGTTCGGGACATGGGATTGACTGCGCTGTACGTCACACATGATCAGATTGAAGCGATGTCGATGTCAGATGAGATTGTGGTGATGCAGAAGGGGCGAATATTGCAAAAGGGAAGCCCGGAAACGATCTACTCGGCGCCAAGTGATCCGTATGTTGCTTCGTTTATCGGAAAGTCCAACTGGCTCACGCCTAATCAATCCATGGTTCGTCCGGAGCATGTCACCTGGAACAAAACAGGTCATGATGATCTGTGTTATCCGGGGACGGTACTCAGCGTCAGCTATGTAGGTGAGCGTTACGAAGTGCGAGTGCAGATGGAAGGGCTGGGTGTATGGACAGCCTATATGAATCAAAGAGTGCGTGTAGGGGAGCGGGTGCAGCTCTATGTAACCCCTGAGCGGATATGCCGAATGGACGGTTATGACCACCCGAGTATGAAGCAGAACGAAGCGATCGCAGTGGCATATTAAATTGTTGAACAAGCACGCAGTTGGAAGCAGAAGTACACATTTTATAAGAAACCAGGGGAGATGGACGAATATGTTGGGTATGAACACACGAAAAAAGAGCGCAATGCTGTTATTATCAGCGGTAATGAGTATCAGTTTGTTCGGATGTAGTACAGGGAACTCGACCACAGGCAACGTGGCACAACCGGCGGGTGAAGGTAGCACGGCAGCAGCGGCGGAAACAACGAAACCGGCTGGTGGCAAGTTAGTCTTGTACAGTGCTGGCCCACAGAAGTTGGCGGATAACATCGTGAGCGGATTTACAGACAAAACAGGGATCGAAGTTGAGATGTTCCAGGGAACGACAGGCAAAATTTTGGCTCGTATGGAAGCTGAGAAATCCAATCCGGTTGCAGACGTTGTAATCCTGGCCTCTTTACCTTCCGCACAGGCTCTGAAAGCGGATGGACTGACTATGCCATACCCTGAAGCAGCCGATGCAGACAAGCTGAACAAGGACTGGTCGGATGCAGAGGGCAACTATTTTAGCAGCAGTGCTTCCGCACTGGGCATTGTGTATAACACCAAACTGGTATCTACACCACCAACAAGTTGGGCAGAGCTGGCTACGCCTGCGTGGAAAGATGCAGTGAACATTCCGGACCCTACATTATCAGGTTCAGCACTCGACTTCATCACAGGATACCTGAGTGCGAATGGTGAAAAAGGATGGGATCTGCTGAGTGCCTATAAAGCCAATGGTGTAGCGATGGCAGGCGCCAATCAGGAAGCACTTGATCCAGTCATTACGGGTGCCAAAAGCATCGTAGCAGCAGGTGTGGATTACATGGCGTATTCCTCCAAGGCAAAAGGCGAACCACTGGATATCGTATATCCTGAGGAAGGAACGGTAATCAGCCCAAGACCGGCAGCGATTCTGAAATCCAGCCCAAATGTAGAGAATGCCAAAGCGTTCATTGACTACCTGTTGTCCGATGAAGCACAGAAGCTTGTTGCAGATGCTTATCTGATTCCGGGCCGCGAAGACATTGAAGCGACTAACCGTGCCAATGTGAAGGATATTCCACAACTTAAAGTGGATTGGAACTGGATGAGTGAACATGGCGAAGAGACAGCGGCGCGTTTTTCCGAGACTTTTAAATAAGAAGAACAAGGATAGAGACAACCAGGCAAAAGGAATACCTGCTGTCTGTGGAAAGTCATGTGAGGTGAACGTAGTGAAACCTGTTGGAATGGACAACAACCGAATTTTTCGGAGAGTGGGCGTGATTCTGGCCCTCTTTCTGCTGACCATAAGCATTGGCGTACCGCTATTGTTGATCTTCTGGCAAAGTGTGTATCCGGATGGACAATGGGACTGGATGGCTCCGATTCGCACGATTACCGGTCATCATCTATCAGGTGTATTGCTGAACTCCGTCTGGCTTGGTATCTGCGTTGTAGCAGTAACCACGCTGCTGGCGCTACCGCTGGCCTGGATGATGGCGAAGACTCGGATGGGCGAGCATCGCTGGGTCGATGTAATCCTGATGATTCCGTTCATGACCCCGCCGTATATCGGCTCGATGGGCTGGATTCTGTTTATGCAAAAAGGGGGATATCTGCAGCAATGGGTGTCCTCATCTGCGGGCTGGAGTGAGCTGTTCTTCAGCTTCTGGGGCATGGTGCTCATCATGAGCTTGCACTTGTTCCCATTCCTGTATCTGCTGCTTCGAGATGCATTGATCCGCATCGGTGGCAATCTGGAAGAAGCGGGAGCTGTGCACGGTGCACGTGCAGGGTACCGTTTCAGACGTATTATTTTACCCTTATTGTTGTCATCTTACGGCATGGGGATCATGCTGGTCTTTGTCAAAACGATTGCGGAATTCGGAACACCAGCGACCTTTGGGCGCAAGATTGGCTATTATGTCATGACCTCCGAGATCCATAAGTACATCTCCAGTTGGCCGATTGACTTCGGCAAGGCGACTTCGCTGGCATCGGTGCTGCTCTCCGTCTGTCTGGTGATGTGGTATATGCAGTCTGCCATGAGTCGAAAGTTCACGTATCGTCTGGTCGGTGGCAAAGGGCAACGTTCGAAGCGATATTCTCTTCGTGGCGGAGCAGGATGGTTGTGCGGGGCGTATCTTGCAATCCTGTTGATCCTGTCGATAGGTATCCCATATTTCTCCATCATCGCCGCTTCAACCATGAAGTTACGGGGATCGGGAATTGCATTTGATAATCTGACCTTGGATCATTACAAAGAGCTGTTATCTTGGGGATCGGTGAGCATGAAGGCCATCGGGAACAGTCTCGGTCTATCCCTTGCGGCTTCAACGGTCGCTGTTATTATCGGAACTGGATTTGCGCTGGCGATCGGCAGATCATCTTCATTCATGCAGCGTGTGATTGACTTGTTCAGTCTGTTGCCTAATACGGTGCCGGGTATCGTGATGGTGGTGGGTCTGATTCTGTTCTGGAACTCACCCTGGATGCCAGTCACGTTGTATAACACCTATGGCATGGTTGTGCTCACGTACGTTGTGCTCTTCTTGCCTTACACCGTGCAGTATGTAAAATCGAGCTTTACCCAGATTGACGGAACGTTGTTCCAAGCTGGGCAAGTGTTTGGCGGGAAGCCGCTGTATATTCTGCGGCGTATCCTGATCCCGCTGATCCTACCCGGCATGTTGGCCGGCTGGATGATGACCTTCACGATTGCAACAAGAGAACTGGTTGGATCGTTATTGATTCTTCCACCGTCGATGCAGACGTCGGCTACGTATATTTTTGCCCAGTTTGAACAAGGTCAGGTATCACTGGGAATGGCGATGGCCGTGGTGACTGTAGGTATGACGGTGCTGATGCTGCTGGGAATCGAACTGCTGAATTCAAAGAGAAAGTGGAATGCATCATGATCAAACTGAACGTATGGGGCGGTGCAGGGGAACACGGACGTTCCGCCTATCTCCTGAGCGGGAGCCAGTTCCACCTTTTGCTGGATTGTGGTGTGAAAAAAGAAGGCACGGGCGAGTATCCGATGATTGACCAGGAGATTGTCCCGCAACTGGATGCGGTCCTGTTGTCCCACGCCCATGAGGATCATTCGGTCGCCATCCCTTTGCTGTACAAGATGGGCTACCAGGGTGAAGTGTGGACGACGAGAGAGACGAGGGCGCAACTACGTACGTATTTTGCCAACTGGCGAAGGTTTGCAGAACGTGTCGGAGAGAAGCTCCCTTACGATGAAGCAGATGAGCAGGCTATTCGTTATCGGTATCTGGAGGATGAGGTTGTATCCCAAACCTGGTTCGAACCCATTCCTGGAGTAAAAGTGATGTGGGGCCGGAGTGGACATCTGGCTGGATCGGTATGGTTTGGGGTTGAAATGGAAGGTAAGCGGATTTTTTATTCCGGGGACTACACGTCCGAATCGATGCTTTTACAGGAGGATTATCCAGCGGAGGCGTTCTTACGGGAAAACATGATTCGTGAAGATACGTTGTTCGATACTCCGAGCAGTGAACAGTGGGGCGCGGAGGAACTAATTGCTATAAACAGTGGGCAAAAGGCTGGAGAACTCATAACGTCACCAGATCAGACATCTGTTGCATCAGAAGCGTCGTCAAGAACACTTGTATCCACGGAGATACCCATGAAGCAGAGAAATTTCACATCCAACGGAGCAGATGGAGCAGTCAGAGCAGGCAGAGCAAACGTAGCAGACGCTGCGCCAATATCTTCCGTCGTGGTGGATCTGGCGATCATTGATGCGGCCTACGGTACGGACCAGGATACACAGGCCGACAAACTGGAACAGCTTGAACGAGCCATTCGCCAGACGATTGCTCAAGGTGGAAAGGTGCTCTTACCTATGCCTGTCGTAGGGCGTGGACAGGAGATCATACTGTGGGCACAACAACAATTCCCGGCTATTCCAATCGTAGTGGAACAAGGGCTGGTGGACGGTATGAAGCAGCTTATGCATGTTCCGTATTGGTTGAGGGAGAAGGGAGAGCGTGTCACTGGAAGTTCGTTGAAAGACGAAATTGATGGCTTTCTGACTGGACGGGGATGGGATCTGCCTACTACTACCCAAGAGCGGGAACAACTGTTGGAACATCATGCTGCTTCGCTATGGTTCATTCCGGACGGCATGATGCAGTCCTCGCTTGCCCGTTGGTACTATAGTCAATTATCGGACAGGGAGGAGAATCTGATTCTGCTCACTGGGCATGTTGCTCATGGTACATTTGCTGATAAGTTGCTACGGGTTCCTGACAAGTATGGCGTGTGTGATGTGCGGAAAATACGTTATAAAGTACATCAGGGCTGGAAGGATGTTGAACGGATGCTGCATCAGGTTCCAGCAAGGCATACGGTCCTTGTGCATGCTGACCGGGCAGAGACGGACAGATTAAAAGAAGGATTGCTCAGAAATAGCCCGTCACCGAGAACAGTGATACATTCACTGTCTGCTGGTGACGAGCTATATGTGTGAATTGTGTATGAATCGAATTGATGCGTCAGATTGGAACGTCCCTGGGGACGTTCTTTTTCCATTGTTGTCTGATCATTTAGGGTTCGCGATGAATGGGGTGCTCCAGTTCGGCATGCCCCATCAAACTATCAACGGCTTCACCATCCACCAGTATATCCAGACTCTTCACTTCATCAAATTGAAACATCGTTGTTGTTATAGCTTCCAATGCGAGCAATTCTCCACTGGTACCGAGGTTCGCTTCAGCGGGGATATGAACATCCAAAGTCACCGTACCCTCAGCATATTGGACAGAGAGCAATTCCACCTGCTCCCAGAGGGAAACAAGCTCCGAATCGGTGTTCGTTTGCAACGCTGCAAATGTTTTTTCATATTTTTCGGAATCATCCTTGTATTCAATTTCCTGTTCTGTTTTCTCCAGCTCAAGTACCTGAGAATCTGCCAAATATACATTGACGACTTGTGTATTCATTGTGCCCAGATCCACTTCCGTTTCGGATGGGTTTGGTGACTGCGTCTGTCCTCCCTGAACAGCAGGTTCATTCGAACCGGATTGGCTCACTGGCTTCTGGGCACATCCAACTCCGATAAGGATCAAGCATGATAATATAAGTGCACAACCTAGCTTCTTATTCAAAGAATCACTTCCTTTATCTGATTTATTTGATGATTTATAGGCCCAAATACTCCTTGATTCCATCGGCTATCGCTTGAGCGGCTTTCATCTGAACAACTTCGGACGACATCAGTTCTTCATCGAGCACATTACTCAAGAATCCCACTTCCAAAAGCACTGCAGGCATGGTCGTGTCTCGGATTACTTCCAAGTTGCCATTTTTCACACCACGATCTCTGAGACCCATGGCTTTCACCAAACGTTGATGAATGATAGTAGCTAATTCCTTGCTGTTACTGCGTTGATAATAATATGTCTCCGTACCTGTGGCTTGGGGGGCGGACTTCACGCTATTGCCATGGATAGATACAAATACATCCGCATTTAATTGATTGGCGAGTTGAACACGCTCAGGGCGGGTCGGATAGGTATCACCTTCACGAGTCATCACCAATTCGATATTGGGTTCATTGAGCAACAGGGCTTGTACTTTGTGAGCCAATGCGAGGTTGTATTCTTTTTCGGGTTTGTTCGTGATGCTGATCGTCCCTGGATCACTGCCACCGTGTCCTGGATCGATGACCACAACCTTGCGTCCTGAGTCGCCTACTGGAGTGACTGGAGCAGGTGTGACATTGTCACCCGCAACATTCAGATCAATAATCAGTTTGTCGGCAATCACATTGTGGCTGTACTGGACATTCTTCACATTATTCAATTCTACGACAATGCGAACTTGTGCCGGTTCTCGTTTGAACAGTGAATATCTCACTTCCGTCACATTGGGATAACCGCTCACATCCAACTTGCCATTGAGTCCTTGATCCAGCGGCTGGGAGATATCACCAAAGGTGGCTCCGGGCAAGTCCACAACCAGACGATCAGGGTACTTGAGGGTCGTTACTATCGGCTGAACGGCCCCATCGGTGGATAAAACGAGCTGATTATTGGCAAATTGGATATCGGTAACCTGAGCGGTAGAGCTTGAATCCCCTTTTCCAGGACTATTTCCTGGTTCAATAGCAGGTTCCTTACTGGTGTTTGTTAAGTATACGATCTTGTCTGGATTGTTCCATCTTACCTTAAGCCCCATTTGTTCACTGACAAATCGAATGGGAACCACCAGCGTTTTATTCAAAATCTGCGGTGCTGTGTTCAAAGTGACTTGTTTATCAGCAACCATGGCTTGCTTTTGGTCCACGGTTAGGGAAATCGTCTGTTGATCTTGCTGAATTTTTACAGTGCGTGCTTGTTGGTTCCAATCGACTTTGAATTTCAAATTTTCGGCAACGACTCGAATCGGGATCATCACATTTTTATTGATAATTGTTACCTGTACATCACTTGGGAGGACTAATTCCTCTCCATCCATAAAGATTTTCGACGTGCTTGCAGCGGCATTTCCCTGATTAGGGAGCAAAACGAGTAAGAACAGACTCAAAAACAGTAGTAAAATGGTTTTCTTCATTATGCACCTCGACTAATATTAGATCATTTTCTTAATTCCAAAATATCCCTACATATTATAAACGGTAAAAATGTAAAAATGTTTCTCTTCTGATATCTAATTATCAATTGATGGATGAAAACATGATGTGTGATCTCAAATGGGATGAATATTTCTCTTTATATTTTTAATGATGTAATTAAATTTCATATAATGTTTGACTTGTGAAATTTAATATCATATACTGGGTGAAATTATGGCAGGATGACGTGTTCATCGGGTCTTGCAGGAGGTTGGAAGTGGATGGATACAGGCAGCTATCCGATGTGGGAGAAGTATCGTTTGAAGCAGGAGCATCTGGTCATCGGACTAATGTCAGGAACGTCACTTGATGGAACTGACGCGGCACTGGTGCGTATTCAAACCGATATGAGCGGGGTATTACAGCAGATAGAGCTGGTTGATTTCGTCTGTGTGCCGTATTCGAATGGATTGAGAGACGTACTGATCCGGTTATGTTCACCGGGGACGGCGCGTGTCGACGAGCTGACAGCCGCGCACTTTGGTGTATCGGAGTGGTATGCGCATAGCGTTACGGAACTGATGCAGTCTGCCGGTATTTCAACACAGCAGGTGGATGTGATTAGCATGCATGGACAGACGGTATGGCATGCTCCTGTAGCATCTGCATTTCCAGGGCCAACGGGAGCAAGTATTGATGTGGTATCGACATTGCAGATCGGTGAATGTGCTGTCGTTCGAGAACGGACAGGACTGCCAGTGATTGGCAACCTGCGGGCAAGGGATATGGCGGCTGGTGGGGAAGGTGCCCCGCTTACGCCTTATGCGGATGCTCTGATGTTCCGCAGCCCGACGGAAGGACGGCTGGTGCAGAATATCGGCGGCATTGGCAATGTCACGGTGCTTCCCTCCGAGTCATCTACCGAAGGTATTTCGGCTTTTGATACAGGACCGGGTAATATGGTGATGGACGCCATTGTGCGGCAGGCAACGGATGGGCGGCAGCATTATGATCCGAATGGAAGTATTGCCGCACAGGGGAAGGTCGATCAGGGTCTGGTAGACCTGTGTTTGGAGGATGAGTACTTCAAAAGGCTTCCGCCGAAAAGTACCGGGCGAGAAGTATATGGAGCCGCGTATGCAGTGAGACTGATGGAGATGGCCGCAACGCGTTCCTTATCCCTTGAAGATACGCTGGCTACTGCCACCTGTCTGACCGCGGAGACCATCGTGCGTGCAGTGAAGGATTTTATCCTGCCCAAGGTGCAAATATCGGCCATGCTCGCGTGCGGTGGTGGCACTTCCAATGCCACGTTAATGGAGATGATCCGTCAGAGACTACCGAAGGATATCCGTTTGGAGCGAACGGCAGATTATGGTATACCCGATGATGCTCGGGAAGCCATTGGATTTGCTTTACTTGGCCATGAGGCACTTATGGGAAGAACCAATACACTTCCGGCAGTAACCGGCGCGAAACACGCCGTAATCTCGGGCAATCTCACACTTTAGTGAGACCTGAATTTAATATGAGTTCAGTTATGGAAGGGCGAGGAATTCGATTAGACGCGAGTGGAATTATAAGATAAAATGCTTGTACATGAATGCAGTACGGAAAGGAGGAGCGAATGGAAGGCATGAAAGGTGGACTTGTACGTTTACGCGCATTAATGGATGACTTGACCCCGTCCGAACGGAAGATCGGAGCTTATATTCTCGATCACCCGCAAGAAACTGTTCAATCCTCGGTGGCCCAGTTGTCTGAACGGAGTGGAGGCAGCCCAGCTGCCATTATCCGTCTCTGCAAATCACTAGGTGTAACGGGTTTTCAGGAGCTGAAGCTGAAGATTGCCGGAGATTTGCAGACGAGTGAGCCATATCAATATACGGAGATTCGTCCCCAGGACTCCATGGAGAGCATTATTCAGCATGTGTCCGCAAACAATATTCAGTCGGTGAAGGATACGGTTCATATTCTGGACCCACGTCTGGTGGAAAAAGCTGTGGACGTGCTTCATCAGGCAAACCGGATCTTTTTCTATGGAGTAGGGGCCTCCAACCTGATTGCGCTGGATGCACATTACAAGTTCATGCGAATCAATCGCACAAGCTTTTCGTTCGCCGATCCGCATATGCAGATTTCGTCCGCAACGACGCTTCGTGAGGATGATGCGGTGGTATGTATCTCGTATTCAGGGGAGACGTCGAACGTAATCTCCTGTCTCAAGCATGCTCACGATGGCGGTGCAGCGACAATCAGCATTACCAAGTGGGGCAGCAATACACTCAGTAGTATGGCAGATGTACCCCTGATGATTACTTCCACCGAAAGTGATATTCGAAGCGGAGCAACTTCGTCACGGATTGCACAGCTGAACGTGATCGACATTTTGTATCTAGCGATTGCCAGTCGGGATTATAACCAGTCGGTGGAATATTTGGAGAAGAGCCGACAGGCTATTCTGGAGCACAAGTGAAGTAGAACCATATGAATCCCTTTCTGTTTATGCAGGAGGGGATTTTTTGACGGATTATATCCGCTTTTAGAATAAAAAAATAAAAAAAAGAGCCCAGACTAATGTTGGGCTCCTCTCTTACCACCTCTAATAATACCCCTTGATACGGCTCAGGAAGGCCCCGCAATGGCGCTGCGGACAAATCCGTCAGCCAGATCAAGCCTGTGCTGGGCTTCCGTTGCGTCCACACCTGCCATCAGCATGACGATTGCCGTTTTTACATGACCGTCTGCACCGGTAAAAGCCTCTTCAATATCCGCTTCATTCGCTCCGGTTGCCAGATGGATCATGCGTTTGGCCCGATGAACAAGCTTCTCGTTCGAAGGGTTCAGATCAACCATGAAATTACGGTAAACCTTGCCCAGACGAATCATGGCGGTAGTGGTGAGCATATTCAGAATCATTTTCTGGGCGCTGCCTGCCTTCATACGTGTTGAACCCATGACAACCTCTGGGCCGACAACAGCCTCAATGCTCACATCAGCCAACAGGGTCATCGGCGTGCCTGCATTATTGCTCAAGCTGATCACCGTAGCCCCGATCTCCTTGGCATGTCTCATCGCACCCAGCACATACGGCGTTCGTCCACTGGCTGCAATGCCAACCACAACATCGTTTTTGTCTAAGCCATGTTCATCAAGGTCCGCAGCTCCCAACTCCTCACTATCTTCAGCACCTTCAACCGGGTCCTTCACTGCCCGGAATCCCCCTGCAATAATACCCTGCACCATGGATGGTGGGGTTCCGTAGGTAGGCGGGCATTCCGAAGCGTCAAGTATTCCTAATCGTCCACTGGTACCTGCGCCTACATAAAAAAGCCTGCCGCCAGACTGAAACGCCTCCAAGATCCGATCCGCAGCTTGAGCAATGACCGGAATGAGGGGCTGAATGAGCTCCGCAATCCGTTGATCTTCCTTATTAATGAGCTCCATAATTTCTGCCGAAGGCAATTCATCTATATGATCCGTTAGTGGATTGGGTTGTTCTGTTAGTAGTGAATTCAGCATGTGATTCATCCGTATGGCCTCCTTCTCTCTTTTAAAATGATTCATTCAGGGAACGGCGTTTTCTTGCCAGTTGTGCTGCGCCAACCGCTGGAGCGGGGGCATCTTCACGATATACAAAGTCCAACTCTCCATAATATCCTGATAACTTCTGGATAAATGTATTTCGGAAAAGTGTAGCGTATCGAAACATTGATCCGGACAGGACAACCGGAGTGGATGCAAATTGGGGATGACGGGCAATCAGTGCCTTGGCGGTATCCGCCAATTGTGAGGCTTCGTCAATGATCAGTGCGCGGGCAGCCTCATCTCCGAGTTCAGCAGCTTCTATAGCTAGGCGTGCGATGGATGCGGTCTCGGTTTTGCCCCAATCCGTCTGATACACTCGCGTCTTTAACTCCGATATATCCCGAAGGTTCAGATTCTTTAGAAGAAGCGGGGTTAAACAGGTTGGAGGAAGAACACCGTCATAACTCTGCATAACCACTTGGAGTGCACGCTGCCCAATACGATAGCCACTCCCCTCATCTCCGAGCAGATGACCCCAGCCTCCTGCACGGTATCGCTCGCCTTCCCGCGTAAAGCCGTACACGATGGAACCTGTTCCAGAGATACACAATACACCGTGCGTATGTCCGAGAGAGGCCATCAGAGCAATCTCTCCTTCGGATATAACCCAGACTGGACAACCTTCTGATGCCTGTTGATTACGACTCTTCATGTAGTTATTTACTGCTTCGGCTATAAGTTGCCGTTCTTGGATCGTATCTACACCTGACATACCAAGGCATATACCCTCACAATTTGTCGATAAATCACTTATTAGATTAAATAGCTGTTCCAGCACTCGTTGCAGTTCGAAAATGGCCTGTTCAGTTGTAACGCTGTGAGGATTCGTGGGACCGCCGCTGAGTCGGGCGAGAATTTCACCAGATTCAGAAATGATTGCTGCATCAGTATTGGTACCGCCTCCATCTACGCCTACATACACTCGCAAAGTGGCTCACCTCGCTTGCTTGGGTTTTCTTTTTACATAGTATAGTTGCATGAAAAGAAAAAGTAAAATTAAATTTTATAATAAAAAATAATGTTGAATTTTTATTTTACAACTCATATAATGAATTCAATCTACAATTTTGGAAGGAATTAATACTGTTAATGTCAATTAAGTTGACGTTAATATTGCATTTAAGAGATTTAGCCTGCGACTGGCAGGCCCAATCTACAGGGGAGGTGCTTTTCCTTACTGCCGCGTGTATAGGTGGATGGCGTTTGAAGGCCGAATGATCACAAAGGGGTAGCATGGTTAGGCAATGAAAGAATCGGATGATGACATGCAAAGGAGATGAAGGGATGAAAAAGAAGGGTCTGGTATGGGCAATGTTGTTGATGATGGTCTGGGTTACAGCCTGTGGGAATAGCGGAGGTGCTGCTTCGGATGACCCGAATGCCGATGATACGGTAACGGTATGGACCTATCCTGTACATGGCACATATGAAGATGAACTGAAGGATCTAATCTCTGATTTCAATAAAGAACACCCGAACATTACCGTGAAGACGGAAATGCTTTCCTGGGCGGAAGGGCCCAAAAAATTCGATGTCGCTCTGAACGCAGGTAACCCGCCGGATCTTTACTTTCATAGCGTAGACGGCACATATGTGAATACGGGATTGGCACTTGAGCTGGACAGCTACCTGACACCTGAGATCAAGGACGACTACCTGCCAGGTACGCTTGATTTAGGCCAGATTCAGGGGAAACAGTACGGACTACCGTTGTATCAATTCCAATGGGCATGGGGTAGTAACAAACGCATTTTGGAGGAAGCGGGCATTGATTGGAAGTCCATTCAACAAAATGGCTGGACCTGGTCCGAATTCAACGATGCTGCTGCCAAGCTGACCAAAACGCTGGATGGCGGGGCCAAGCAATATGCACTGGTTACCGACGGAACCTCGCTTGACTTCATTGAAATGCTGTCTCGTAACAACGGGATGATCGATGTTCTTGATAAAGACGGCACGTTCCAATGGAATGATGGGCGCATTCTGGATACCCTCTCTTTTATCAAAAACCTGATGGATCAAGGGTATATGCCGAAGGAAACGGCGGCTCTTGCTCCAGCAAAACGGACGGATATGTTCTACGCGGGGGAAACGGCGATCATCTCCAAAGCGATTCCTTATTATGATGTGATGATTCAGAACCGCAATAAGGACATCGATGATGGCAAGGTGCAGGGAGAGAAGATTGATTTTGTCCTGTTGCCTGTACCGCATAATGATGATCAACCTGCGGCCACAACGATGGGTGGCGAAGGGTACGTAGCCTTCAAACAGAAAAAGGACAAGGGCGAACAGCATGCCAAAAATACGTTCCTGGTGATGGAGGCGCTTAGTGGTGCCAAAGCAGGGAACTCGGCCAATGAACTGGCGCTTCCATTCGTAAGACAGTCCCAGGTGGATCTGTTTAAAGGAAAAGAGCTTGGTCAACCGGATAATCTGGCTGCTGCAAAAGTCATGGCAGAGAATATCGCGATGCCGGTTGTACTGGAACTGGATATCGACAAAGCATCTCAGCAAAAACAATTCAAGGAACAGGTTGTGAAGCCTAATATTCAGGCGCTGTTCTCGGGTGAAAAATCACCGGAGCAGATCGCAGAAGACTTCAAGAGCAAAGGCCAGCAGATGTTTGGACAATAACTCGGACAATCAAACATAACGTAAAACCACACTGATTAGGAGAGGAGGATTCGCCATGCAGACCGCCCTTGCGCCAAAATCGTCAGTGCCCCGGACTTCCCGGGTTGCCCGGTTTTGGCGAGACTACGGGTGGGCGTATTTGTTTATTTTGGCGCCTGTCCTGCTGTTTCTCATTTTCACACTGTATCCCGTTCTGACGGCTCTTGTGATGAGCTTCCAGAAATACAATATTATGAACTCGACGTGGGTTGGATTGGATAACTACGAGCGGTTGGTGAAAGATGAGACGTTCTGGAAGTCGATTAAAAATACGGTGATCTTCACCGTAGGCACAGTCCCCGTCAATATTCTCATTACATTTGTACTGTCCTATTTCATCTATCAGATGAAAAGCAAATGGCAGACATTTTTCAAAGCTACCATGTATCTGCCTGCGGTAGCCTCCGGGGTGACCATCTCCATTGTATGGCTGGCGATCTTTGACCCGACGGATTCGGGACTGCTCAACCGTTTCCTCGGTCTGTTCGGCCTTGACCCGGTAATCTGGCTGGGCCAGTCGGGAACGGCACTTTTTTCCCTCATTCTGATGAACTGGCTTGGATCGCACGGAGCGGGCATTATTCTGTATCTTGCAGCCATGGGCGGTATTCCGAAATCGCTGTACGAAGCGGCGGATATTGATCATGCCAGCGGCTGGACCCAGTTCAGCAAGATTACATGGCCGCTGCTCAAACCAACGACGCTGTATCTGCTCGTCACGGGTGTGATCACGTCTTTCCAGGTGTTCATCTCGGTATATCTGATGACACAGGGTGGACCAAACTTTGCGACAACAACAATCGCTTATCTGATCTATGAAACGGCATTTAAATTCTATGAGTTCGGATTGGCTTCGGCTCAGTCGTTTGTACTGGCGATTATCATCATTGTCATCTCCGTCATACAGTTCAAATATTTCTCCAGCGATATTGAGTATTAGAGGTAGTTCAAAACACGGACTATTAGAGCACGTTGCATTAAGCATCCGGGGGTGAATGAAATCCATGAAATCAACACAGAAAAAGATTCTGCTCGTTGTTGCATCCATTCTGCTGGTAGTCTGGGCGCTGGTGACGGTCATTCCGATGTATTGGATGCTCGTTGGTTCGGTGCAGGATAGCGCGATGTCGGCTTCGTTTAAACCACAGATGATTCCGGAGCAGTTGTCGTTATCACCATATGAGCGCTTTTTTGCCAAAACTGATGCCTGGCGCTGGTTATACAACTCGCTGCTCATCTCGATCATTCTGACCGTAACAAATGTATTCTTCGCCTCCCTGGCGGGATATGCGTTCGCCAAACTGAAGTTTCCGGGTAGTCAGGCGGTATTCTGGACGTTGCTTGGGACAATGATGATCCCGGCGCAGGTGACACTAATTCCTTTGTACATTCTGATGGTCAACGTGTTTGATCTAGGGGATACGTATACGGCCATTATTCTACCTGCTGCCGTTAGTGTGGGCAACATTTTCTTGATGAAACAGTTCATGTCTACGCTGCCCACATCGCTGATACATGCAGCACGTATCGATGCATGTAGTGAGTTCGGCATCTTCTGGAAAGTCATTCTGCCGATGGCAAAGCCGGGAATCGCGGTGCTGGCGATATTCACGTTTGTGGCTTCGTGGAACGAATTCTTCTGGCCGTTCCTCATTACCAATTCCAACGAGATGCGTACCATTCAGGTGGGGCTGGCTTCATTCGTATTTGCCGAATCAACGGACTTCGGCGCAATGATGGCAGGGGCAACAATAGGTGCGCTGCCCATGATTATTTTGTTCTTCTCACTGCAACGTTATTTCCTACAAGGCATTACGATCGGTGCAGTAAAAGGTTAACTGTTAGTTCAGGACAAGCGACAACGTAAAGGGGGATTTACCTATGGCACGCGTGGAGTTTCGCCAAGTGCGCAAAGAATTCAAAGACGATCATAAAGGAACGTTCACGGCTGTGGCCGGCTCGGACTTTGTTATAGAAGATAAGGAATTCGTAGTGTTTGTGGGTCCTTCGGGCTGTGGCAAGACAACGTCACTGCGGATGATTGCCGGACTTGAAAAGCAAACAAGCGGTGATATTGTGATCGGTGACCGGCTTGTTAACGATCTGCATCCGAAGGATCGCGATATCGCGATGGTGTTTCAGGATTATGCACTCTATCCGCATATGACCATCCGTGAGAATCTTTCCTTTGGCCTGAAAAACCTGAAAAAGCCAAAGTCCTACATTGATGAACAGGTGCAGAATGCGGCCTCCATTCTGGGACTGGAAGCTATGCTGGAGCGCAAACCACGCGAGCTGTCTGGTGGTCAGCGCCAGCGTGTTGCGGTGGGACGGGCGATCGTCCGTGATCCGCAGGTGTTTTTATTCGACGAACCACTGTCCAATCTGGATGCCAAGTTGCGGGTACAGATGCGAGTGGAGTTGGGTGAGCTGCATAAACGTCTCGGTGCCACGATTGTGTACGTGACGCATGATCAGGTAGAAGCCATGACACTTGGGGAACGCATCGTGGTCATGAATCATGGAGATATTCAGCAGGTGGCTTCACCGAAAGAATTGTATGCGAGTCCGCGGAATATGTTTGTTGCCGGATTTATCGGTTCCCCGGCGATGAACTTCATTGATGCCCGGATTGAAGGCACGCAGGTTGTCGTGGACGGTGCATCATTCACCTTGCCAGAAGATGTACTCGCTCGTCTTCAGAGTCATCAAGGCAAGCCGGTGATTATGGGTCTGCGTCCAGAGCATATTTTTGGTGATGATGTCGCTCCGAATATCCCAACAGACCATATGCTGCAGGCACGAGTTCAGGTTGTAGAACATCTGGGCTCCGAGAATTTGGTATATTTCCATTCCGGTGCCCGTACTGTTACGGCCAAGGTCCACCTGGAAACCCATGCTTATGTAGGTATGGACAAAAATTTTGTGCTGGACCTACGTAAGGCGCACTTTTTTGATCCAGAGACGGAGCTTGCGATTGGACGGGAGTAAGAGACGATGCCTGGTGAAGAAGGAACGGTGAGAAAGGGGAGAATAAAAATGCGTAAGCTGAGTGAAGTATTGATCAAGTCGGGTGCGGAAATCTATCGGGATATTATTTCGGTGGCCTTGTACAGTGTCGTTAGCTCCATCGTTTTGATTCCCATTCTGATGTTTGCTCCGCTGCCAATCGCGGTGCTGCTTCTGGCCCTGATATATATGCCCATCCTGTTCGGGGTCTGTTATGCCATGCACCACAGGCTGGAGCGTAAGGAACGGCGCAATGGGCTTAAGGATATCTGGATCGGAACGTTGAAGGGAATAATCCCTGGAGTGTCGGTGGGTATGCTTTTCGCGGTGCTTGGCTTCATTCTATGGTCTACCTGGTGGTATTACGGTGGACAGGGTGGAATTACAGGTACAGCGGTGGGTGCATTCCAGACGTTCTTTGTTCTCATGGCGCTGATGTCACAGTTCTATACCTGGCAGCTTGTTTTACAAAAAAACATGGGCATCGTTCAGGCGATGGGGGAAAGTGTAAAGCTGTTCTTCCGTCACCCGGGGTACACGATGGGCGCTTGTTTTCAGGCCATGTGCCTGACGGCTCTGCTGATGCTGACTGTCGTTGGTTTCGGAGCGCTGTTTGGAGGTATGTTTGCCATTTATCAACATAAGGTTGCTCTTAATGTGCTGGAGCCTGAAGAAGAGCCTGTCGTAACAGGCGGTAATGATCACCAGCATACAGGCTGGGTCAGCCAGGGGAATGTGTGATGGGTCAGTTGAATGGGACCGAGCAGATCCCGGCTGTAAAAACGGGAGTTGATCTTCTGTCCAGAGGGTTATCGCATCCATGGATAACGGGTAACCGAATCGGTCTAATTACAAACCCGACTGGTATTACAGCGGATTTTGTATCGACAATAGATGTGTGCGCTGGACTGGCTAATACCGAGCTTACAGCGCTCTATGCCTGTGAGCACGGACTGTATGGAGAGCTTCAGGCGGGTGTCAGATTCGGAGACATGCTTCATCCACATCTGGACATTCCGGTGTTCAGCCTGTATGGAGATTACAAGAAACCTACGCCTGCAATGCTGGCTGGAGTGGATACGGTGCTGTTCGACATTCAGGATGTGGGTATCCGTTATTACACATATGCCTCAACCTTGTTCCATATGATGGATGCCTGTGCTGAAGCAGGCAAACGTATGCTGATTCTGGACCGTCCCAATCCGCTGGGTGGAAACGAAGTGGAAGGAGGTGTGCTGAACGCGGGGTATGAATCACTCGTTGGCGCTTGGCGTATACCTGTACGTACCGGATTAACGATAGGTGAACTCGCCCTGATGGTCAACAGCGAGATGGATGTACCTTGCAAATTGGACGTGGTTGCCATGGAAGGATGGCAGCGCTCCATGGAGTTTGCGGATTGTGGGCTTCCCTGGATATTACCCTCTCCCAATATGCCCACGCTGGACAGTGTGCGCGTATATGCGGGTACGTGCCTGTTCGAAGGCACTAATGTATCGGAGGGCAGGGGCACGACCCGCCCATTCGAGTGGATTGGAGCCCCCTGGATTGAGGGTGAGCGTTTGGCGGAACGATTTCGGGAATACAAGCTGGAAGGTGTACATGTGCATCCAGTGTACATGTCCCCAACATTCTCCAAACACGCAGGTGAGCTGTGTGGTGGCGTAAGGATTTTTGTAACGGACAGTAGGAAATTCCGGGCGGTAGAGACAGGGTTGGTGCTTTTGCATGAACTGGTGTCACTCTATCCGGAGCAATTCTGCTGGCTGAAGCCACCAGAGCCGGGTTCAAGGTACTTTATCGACCTGCTGGCAGGGGGGAAGGAAGTCAGGGAAACGATTCATGACCGCGCGGAATTCGTTCGTTTAATGGATGCGTGGAATGTACAGGCAGCGGAATGGAAGGAGCGGCGAAAGCCGTTTTTGTTATATGAATGAACGGATGTTTGTTATCGGAGGGAGGTAAGAAATGAGTGGGCCAAAAGAGTTATACCAGTCGAAGCTGAAACAGATGTCCTTGCGTGAGAAAATCGGGCAAATGCTGCTATGTGGCTTTCATGGCACCGAAGCTGCTGGCGATGTGGAACCCTTTCTCCGAAAGTATCCCATCGGTGGCGTAATCTATTTTGCACGCAACGTTGAGTCGCCAGAGCAGGTAGAGCGGTTATCGTCAGGGCTACAACAGATTGCCAAAAGCAGCGGTAATGTGCCGCTCTGGATATCCATTGATCAGGAGGGCGGCATGGTTGCACGAATTACCGAAGGAATCGCCTTGATGCCTGGACCAATGGCCATTGCAGCTGCCGGTTCCATTGACGATGCATATCAGGCGGCATATATCAGTGGGTTGGAGCTGAAGTCCATGGGCATTAACATGAACTTTGCTCCGGTATTGGATGTTAACAATAACGCGGCCAATCCGGTCATCGGTGTACGATCATTTGGCGAATCTCCACAATCGGTTGCAGAATATGGGGCCAGAACCATTGCGGGAATACAGGACGCTGGGATTGCAGCGACAGCCAAGCATTTCCCGGGGCATGGGGATACGGATACCGATTCCCATCTGGATCTCCCGATCATCACTCATGATCGGGAACGGGTAGAGCGCCTGGAGTTGATTCCATTCCGAGCGGCTATAGCCGAAGGTGTCGATGCCATGATGTCGGCGCATATTTATTTCCCTGCACTGGAGCCAGAGCGTCTGCCCGTAACGCTATCGCAAACCGTATTAAGCGGTCTGCTTCGCCAGGAACTGGGTTATGAGGGCATGATCGTGACAGATTGCATGGAGATGGATGCCATTGCCGTGAACTATGGCACTGTCGATGCAGCCGTAATGGCGGTAGAGGCCGGGGCAGATCTGGTGTTAATTAGCCATACGGCTAAGCTTCAGGCAGAGGCATTTGATGCTTTGTTAGCTGCTGTGAGGAGCGGGCGGATTAGCGAGAGACGTATTGATGAGTCGGTGAATCGCTTGCTGATGTACAAGGCGAAACGTGGTTTGTTAGAGAGTGAAACGGGTGGCGCAGGTGATGATGAAGTGTATGGTGTAGTATCGAATGCATCATTGCCAAAGGCATCAAACGCTCCTGCTCTATCCAGTGGGTCGGAGCGCAACAGTTCATTACACCAAGAGGTTGCTCGCCGTATTAGCGAGAACAGTATCACACTGGTGCGCGATCAGCTGAATATGCTGCCTTTGAGGCCGGAACGCACGCTGGTCATAACGGTTGCCACGTCCGTAACGACAATTGCAGACGAACAGCTGACTCAGACGTTCACCTTGGGCTCAGCCTTATCCATGTATGGTCTGGATGTTGTCGATCTGACGGTCACGCCCGAGGAGGTTGCCATTCGTTCCGCCCGTCTGCTTCAGGCAGCGGAAGCAGATGACATTCGGCAGATTGTGGTGGGAACCTACAATGCGGGAAGTCCCTCCGGCGATCCACAGTGCAGGCTGATTGGTTGGATACAGCAATTGGGCAAACCGCTGGCTGTTGTGGCATTGCGAAGCCCCTATGATCTGCTGGCGCTTACGGATGCCCAGGTCTATGTAGCGGCTTACGAGAGCCGGCCACTTGCCATGGATAGCGTCGCTCAGGCGCTGATGGGGCGCATTCCTTTTGCGGGGAAACTTCCTGTAACATTAAAGCAGACAGATGATGAAAGAGCGGATGTCTCCTAGGCAGTAATAAGAATATGAGTAAAACTACCTTTTGCAGGATGGAGAAGAGATGGATTGTGGGTTGAGCGAAACGGAAGTGTGAGTCGTTAAAATGAGAACATATACAACACAAAGAGACGATCCTTTAAAGGACCGTCTCTTTGCTCATTATAAGCTATTAATTATAGATTATTGCAATTGCAGGGCTTTGGCTGTCTGTGCCTCAACTTCATCCAAAAGTGAAGTCATGTCCATACCTGCGTGGTTGCCAAGCAGGATAATGGTGATATCATCGGACAGATTACGTGAAAAGGCTGTGGCAAACCCGCCACCACTACCGTTGTGGAAGACGGTACGGTTTGCGCCATTCTCTTTGAGAATCCAGGCGTAGCCATAGTTTTTATCAGAATAAGGCTCATACATCTGTTCAATCGTATCCTGGCTTAGAATCTTGTCCGTATACAGCGCACGATCCCATTTCAGCATATCGTCCACCGTGGAATAGATGGTTCCTGATCCGGATTGAGACACATAGTAAGGTGCAGTTACCCATGCGTTATCTTCTTGAACAAAACCACTAATCGTGTGCACTTTACGGGATGCCTCTCCCGAATTCTTCATACCAAGTGGTTTCAGTATCGTCTGCTGCACGTAATCGGCATAACTCATGCCAGATACCTGTTCAACGACGTATGCAAGTAAAACATACCCGCTGTTGCTGTACAGATAGGCACTTCCTGGTTCAAACTTCAGCGTTTTGTGGCGAATCTCCTCTACAGTCTCTTCCATAGAAGTTCCTTCACCCCGACCAAATGCAGATGGCAGACCTGAAGTCTGGGATAACAGCATATGCAGCGTGATCTGATCTCCCTTTGGTATACCAGAGATATACTTGGAGATTGGATCTTGCACATTAATCTTACCATCCTCCACGAGACTCAGAATGGACGCGGCCGTGAAGGATTTGCTCAGCGATGCGATTCGGGTCTTTTGATCCGGTCGATTCAGCGTCTGTTCATCGGCAAGTCCGTAGCCTTGCTTTAGAAGTACTTCACCATCGCGGGCGATCAGAGCCATACCTGGATAGTTGATCTCGCGCAGATACGTATCCACGCTGGCAACCTCGCTGTTCAGCAGGCTGACTTGATCAGTGACCATACTTACACTCATCTGCCCCGTGGCTGTACGTTGGACCTTGATGTCTGCTTTGATTGCATTAGCCATGGCCCGGACAGGTACCATCAACGTACCGTTAACGGTACGTGAATTCACACCTGTAGCTAGATCGACCTTGTTTACTTTAATGGAATTGCTGCCAGCCTGATGGATCAGCTTGTCTCTGCCAACGGTAATGGTAGCCGTCTTGGTGCGATTATCCCATTTCAACGTGCCTTTAACCGATGTGACCACATCCCGCAGTGGAACAAACGTTGAACCTTTGATGATAAGTGGTGCGTTCTTCCAGGATTGTTGCTCACCATTCACTTCAATGTGAACTGCTTGCGTCGCCTGCGCCACGGATGCCGTAATACCAGCTTGTCCCAGAATCGGGCCTGCACACAGGATGAGCGCTAACAGAATGCGGAACATGGATGAATATACAGTGGAAACATGTTGCCTTTCATTTGCCTTGCGTAAGATTTGAATCCTCTCCTTCCAATCGTTTCATGAATAGCCAGCTTATGAGCATTGTAAACGATCTCGCGTAGAGGGTCAAAACGATTAAGCGGATATAATCCATATCATCTGATCAGATCATTTAAATTAAATTTGTACTAATTTAGTATCTATACATAATATTTTTACAGCAATTGTCCGATAAAAGGATGGGTGAAGATTATGATGGGGGATAGTTTAATGAAGAAAAGGATTCGAAATTGGTTTACTTTAACCGTAAAAAAACGCCTGATTGCTGCATTGCTCCTGTTCCTGATAGTACCGAGCATTACCGTGGGATGGTTGTCTTATCAAAAAGCTGCTGACCAGGTTAAAATGGAGATTATTCGTTCCGCACAGGCCAAAACAGAAATGCTTAGTCTGCAGATAAATCAAATGCTGGATATGGAGAAGGATAACGCAGCGCAGATGGCTGCGGGTATTACTTCAAACGATATTATTAATAAATCCCCTGCACTGCAAAGGCAGATGGATCGGATGTCTCAGAATCATAAGGAACTGGGTGTACTCACCGCAGGTGCGGAAGATGGCAGCTGGATGAAATCTCCTGATCCCGGGGAACAGATCTATGATCCACGTGAACGTTCATGGTATACGATGGGCATGTCCCAGGACGAACCTGTAATCTCGGATACGTTCCAGTCGGTCACGACAGGTGAATGGGTTGTAACGGCAGCTGCCAAGCTGGCTGATGGCAAAGGGGTATTCGGGGCCAATGTCAGTCTCAATCATCTGAAAGAATCCGTTGATCAGATACGTATTGGTAAAGAAGGAAAACTGTACATGCTGGATAACGGGGGTAAATTCCTGTTCCACTACAATATTGAATCCGGTACACAGTCGGATGAAAGCTACATTAATGAGATGTATACGAAGGAAAGTGGAACGGTGAAGTATACATATGATGGTCACGAAGTGGAAGCTGTGTATTTCACCAATCCGGTGACAGGTTGGAAAATTGTTGGCGAGATGGTTCCTTCCGAAGCAAGTGAAGCCGTAATGCCTATTTTGATCCGTGCAATTACAATTGTGGCATCTGCATTGGTTATCGGGTTGATTCTGCTTATATTCATTATCCGCAGTATTCACCGGCCATTGCTGCAATTAACGCAGGCAGCATCCAAAGTAAGCGCCGGGGATCTCACCGTTCGGGTTGGTTTGCAGCGCAAGGATGAGTTCGGACAGCTTGGAGATAGCTTTGATACGATGACGACTTCCCTGCGTAGTGTGCTTGGAGAGGTGCATGATACGTCCAGCCAGTTGGCAGCATCTTCTGAAGAGCTAATGGCAAGTTCGGAACAGACATCCAAAGCCACAGAACAAGTGGCTGAACTGATGCAGGATGCAGCTGCGGGTACGACTTTGCAGAACAATAGTCTTGCTGCTACAGGTCAACTCGTGGGCGAAATGTCCATTGGAGTCAAAGAGATCTCATCAAGTGCTGAAGACACCGCTCGTATCGCTCTGGATGCATCCACGAAGTCGGAAGCGGGTATGGTTACAGTAGAAGAAGCGGTTACCCATATTCAGCAGGTGAATGATGAGAGCAAAGCCATGTCTGTGGTCATTGAGGATTTGCGCGCGAAAAATGAAGAGATTCTTGTGATCGTGGCCGAGATTACGGCCATTGCCAAGCAGACGAACATTCTCGCTTTGAATGCATCTATTGAAGCTTCAAGAGCTGGCGAGCAAGGGCGCGGATTCGCGGTCGTAGCCAACGAAGTGAAGACACTGGCTCACAGTTCAGGCGCTTCAGCCGAGCGGATTAATGAGCTTATGCATGAAATGCAGGAGAAAACCAATGCGGTGCAATCCACTTTTGCCCGTACGGGAGAAGGTATGGTGAAGAGTTCGCAGATGGTTACAGAAGCGGGCGAAGCGTTCAATAACATTCGTACTGCGGTTCAGTTGGTGGCTGCACAAGCTGGAGAAGTATCCGCGGCTTCCCGTCAGATTGATGGCGGCATGAGTCATATTAACAAGGCAGTAAGTGATACAATGGTTCTGTCGGACAGAATTGCCTCTGGAACGGAAGATGGATCAGCGGCGGCTCAAGAACAGTTGGCTACAATGGAAGAGGTTGCAGCTTCTTCGGCAGCATTGTCACGTATGGCTGAAGATCTGCAAAGCATGATTGAACGGTTTAAGTTGTAACAGAGATTGAAATGATAATGATTGAGGATAAATGCTTATGGAAGGTGCTGAATGCCCTTTCTGCGATGAGACTGCAGGGTTGCGACCCTGCGGTCTTTTTTCTGTTGAACAAGGGGCATCCGTTATGTCTTTAAACACAGCATTCTTTTCCGTTATATTGACATATAACAAACAAAACTATATTATATCTATAAATAAACAAACATAATTACAAAATATTTGATTAATATACGGTTGGAATGACCATAACAATGATAAAAAGGAGCTTTTACATGAAATCATCGGAATCCTGGTTGCAAACAGCTTCATTGGAAGAGATCAAGCGTGGTTATATGGAGGAGGGTTCCGCCTATATATGTGTCTGCTGCGGATACAGGACGGAATCGGGGATTATCTACCCTGAAGAAGGAGTGCTCTATGAGGCAGCCCGTTATATGCGAGTGCACATTGAGAAGGTTCATGGATCGGTATTTGAATATTTGCTGGAGCTGGATAAAAGCGTAACCGGATTGTCTGATGTCCAGCGGGGCTTGTTGTCACAATTCTATGAAGGCAAGAAGGATGCTGAAGTACAGAAGACCCTTGGCATCGGGAGTGCTTCCACGATCCGGAATCATCGGTTTGTATTAAAGGAGAAGGAACGGCAGGCCAAAATATTCCTGGCATTAATGGAGCTTCTCAAAAGTAAGGATACACAGGCCCCAGCCGAATGGGTGTCGCCGGTGACAAGGCATGAACATACGATCCATCCGAACTCATTTGATATTACAGAACAGGATCGGGAGAAGGTGCTAAACAAGTATTTTCCAGAGGGTACTGGCGGTCGGCTGACGACGTTTCATATGCAGCAAAAGCATAAATATATTGTGCTTATCGAAATTGCCAAACGATTCGAGACAGAGCGCAAATATTCCGAGAAACAGGTCAATGAGCTGCTGAAGGAAGTTCATGATGATTACGTGGAAATACGGAGGTATCTCGTCGACTATGGTTTGCTGGAACGTGAGCCAGACGGAAGTCAGTATTGGCTGGGAAGCCACACAGATCAACAGAGCGCCAAAGTTGGAAAACAGGAGCGCAAAGAAAAGGGGGAGCAGGAGAAGATGAATCGTCGCAAAGAATTGCAGGAACAGGCCAAAGAAGTTAAAACGGAAGCGGGCGTCTACCAGATTCGGAATGAACGTAACGGTAAAGTTTATATCGACAGCACACTGAACCTGAAAACTATTAACGGACAACGGTTTATGTTACAGATGGGTAGCCATCTGAATCGAAGATTGCAGGCTGAATGGAATGAATATGGAGAGACTGCGTTTGTGATCGAGGTGCTGGAGACATTGAAACAAGACGATAACCCGTATTACGATTCCAAAGATGCACTCGCCAAATGTCTGAATCGCTGGTTTGAACAGTTAGAGCCCTACGGAGATCAAGGGTACCACGGAGATAAAAAGCAATCTGCTGAATAGGAGAGGCATTTTCCTCTCTAAAATGCCTGACCTTTTATAACCCATAAGCCCCTTTGCCAATATGATGGCAAAGGGGCTTTGGGTGTTACAGACTACTTATTATTATATAAGTTGAACTAATCTTTTACACGATAACAGCGATTGGAAGGTTATTTTGTAATCGTAGTGTTAGTGTAAACAATCTTTAGTTCAACGATTACAGCTTGAATTGTTCCACCAGCTTCTGTAGCTTGTGAGCCAGATGGGCAAGGGAATCAGCAGAGGATGATATCTCCTGCATGGAAGCCACTTGCTCCTCCGTAGCAGCAGAGATGTTCTCCGTTCCATCGGCATTGGTTTCCGATATGGCGTGGATCTGATCAATGGATTGCACCACTTCGGCTGTACTTGCAGACATCTGTTGTGAGGCGGCTGCAATGTTCTCAAGCTGATGATTGACGACCCCAACAGCCTCACTAATCTGGGCAAAAGCTTCATCTGCAAACTGCACGGCACGAATGCCGTTGCTTACATCCTGTTGCCCGATCTGTACATTGTGATTGGCCATTGAAATCTCCTGTTGAATCGCTCCGACCATCTCTACAATCTTCTGGCCGGACAGGCTCGATTGTTCCGCCAGCTTGCGGACTTCGCTGGCAACCACGGAGAAGCCACGTCCATGCTCACCTGCACGTGCTGCTTCAATAGAAGCATTGAGAGCAAGCAAATTGGTCTGTGCAGCGATATCTGTAATGACAGATACCATCTCACCAATGGATGTGGAATGCTGTTCAAGTCGTCCAGCAGTATCTGCCATACCTTGCACAAAGCGACTGACGGAACTCATCTCGGATACGGCCGTCTGCATGGTTGCATTCCCTTTATCCGCGAGCTCACTTGCTTGCATGGCAGCTTCGGATACTTGCTGTGTGCTGTTCGTTACCTGTCCCACACCTCCAGCAAGTTCATTCATCTGCAGTGCCGTATGTTTCAGGTTGCTTGTTTGTTTCTCAAGTCCAGCTGCGGATTCTTCCGTGATTAGGGCGACTTGCTCTGTTGCTTTGGTTGTCTCCGATGAGTTGACTGCCAATTGTGTGGATGAGGCGGTTAACTCGTCAGCTGTATGTCGTACGTCCTGAATAACGGTTCGCAAGGATTCGCTCATCTTATTGAAGCTGGTGCTCAGCTTGCCGAATTCATCCTGTCCCAATACAGCAACCTCGATGGTCAGATTACCATTACTAATTTCGTCAGATGCCTTCACCAAGCGGTTCAGTGGTTTGGTGATTGATTGCACAATCCAGAAAATAATGATGGAGCTTACCGCAATTGCAATCGCTACAACAATAAGTGTGGTGTATAGGATTGGACGGACTGAAGCCGTCACTTCCCCACTGTCAATGACACCAACCACGGTCCAGCCCGTCGTTTCATTGGTGGAGAAAAAGGCGTGTTCCTGGTTTCCATTTAGTGTATAGGTCAGACTTCCGTTTTTCTGTGCAAAAATATCTTTATAGGGTGCCATGGTTCCTTCGGTCCCCGGTTTTTCGGTAGGATGTACAATGATTTTATTGGCATTATCAATGATATAGATATAACCCTTCTCGCCAATCTTCGTGGAGTTAACCGTCTTCGAGAGGGCTTCAAGCGACAGGCTGACAGAGACGACACCATGGCCATCCGCTGAGGTCTGAGCTACTGAAGCAACAACATTGCCGGTATTACTTGATAAGTAGGGGGTGATTACGGTAGGGACATCTTTGTTCTGCGTAGCAGCCTGATACCACGGGCGTTCGCGCGGGTCATATCCTTCTTTGTTCACCGCAGTTACAGGGGAGTTAATATACACGCCCTGATCGGTACCGATGGAGGCAAGTTCTACGTCATCATGCGTTTCCTTATAAGCGTCTAGCAAGGTACGGATGGTATCTGTTTCGTCACCCTGATTGGGTCCGACATTGCCTGCATCCAGCTGACTTGCCAGGAAATCAACATTTTTGCGTGTTGCACCAATGATCTGGTCAATGGTCTGGTTGAGCACAGTAACACTGCTGATCGCGTTCTCATACATTTTCTCTTCAACCTTGGCATCAGCTGTTTGGAACGAGATAATGCCCAGACTAATGGTTGGAATGAGCAATACAATGGCAAATGACAAAATCAGTTTCTCTCTCATCTGCATTGTTCTTTTGACCCCTTGTTTACGAATTTTTTTCATACACATTCCCCCTCTGTGTAACCCATCCTCATGTCTAGTGGACAAGCCCATCTGGTAAAAGATATTTCATTCCATCCTTTCCAGAAGTTTCTGGTGCTATCGTATGACAAATTTCGCGTTTATTCAACATAATTTATGAGTTTCGCGAAAATATTTTTTGATTTTGTAGGTATTTAGGATTACATCTGTTCTATAAAAAGTAATCTGTCTCTCCCTTAGTGCACATCTTGTGGTATATTTCTGAATTAATGTGAAGTGAATTCTGCAAAATGTGAAATCCATAAGACATGTAACTAGTCATGTTGAATACACAAAGAAGTTGTTTTCATGAAGAGTGGACCTTGATGGATCTACATCCATATATATCGGTTTATGGGGACTGAAATTGGAGAGGGGTTGTAAGGCAGTTGGACCAAAGTACACTACAGATATCTGGACAGGAGAACATGGAAGAGGTCCAGGATCAAGCTACATTCATGCAGGGGGTCAAAGATTGTATCCCAACCCTGCTTGGTTATTTGAGTATTGGCTTTGCGGCGGGTGTTATTGAAATGACCGCGGGTCTGAGTCTGGCGGAAACGGCACTGCTCAGCCTGATTTTATATGCAGGATCGGCTCAGTTCATTGCAGCGGGCATGCTCGCATCGAATGGATCAGCAATAGCCATCATGTTCACCATATTTTTTGTGAATCTTCGTCATTTGTTGCTCAGTGCAGCTGTATCACCGTATTTTCGGCATCTCACCCCGCTTAAAAATATGTGGCTTGGTTCATTGCTTACCGATGAGTCTTTCGGCGTGGCGATGACACGTGCGATTGGCAGGGAAAGGCTTAGTGAACGCTGGATGCACGGTCTGAATATTACCGCATATCTGAACTGGTTCGTGGCTAATATGGCGGGAGCGTACTTTGGACGCTGGATCACTAACCCGGAACGACTGGGTCTGGATTATGCCCTGCCAGCGATGTTTATTGGACTGGTTGTACTCCAGTTGGTGCATCGCAAAAACAAAAAAATACACATTAATGTGGCTATTATCGCCGTTGTCTGTGTAATCTTCGCCAGCATGGCTTCACTTGGCAGCATGAGTGTCATTGTGGCTGCGGTCATTGCGGCAACGATGGGAGTGTTCATGGAACGATGGAAGTAAGATGGGATGTTTTCTGGATTATTATGGGCTCAGCGTTGTTAACATTTATTCCGCGTGTACTGCCACTGATGCTGTTCAGCAAGATACAGATTCCAATGTGGTTATTACGCTGGCTGGAGTATGTACCCGTAGCGGTCATGGCAGCGCTGATTGGTCAGGAACTGTTCATGTCGGACAACCAGTTGGTGCCGATTACGCACAATGCAGCTCTGTGGGCATCCCTGCCTACGATTGCAGTAGCTATCTGGACACGCAGTCTGCTGGGAACCGTATTGGTCGGTATTGTGGCTATGATGATACTGCGATATTGGATCGGATAATTGCTAGGAGATTCATAAGATGGCGACACTCAGTAATGAAAACGCTATTTTCTATTGTGACCGAAAGGGATAAAATGGAGACTGAGGTGTTCAGTGTTTCTATTTTCACAAGAGGAAGGAACGATTTCAATCATGAGTACTAGTCCATCCGTTATATTGTTTCAGGGAGACTCGATTACAGATGGGGGAAGATCACGCAATGATGATCCAAATCATTTTCTCGGACACGGGTATGCGTATCTGATCTCCAGCAAACTGGGTATGGAACTGGCGGGCAAGCAAAAGACCTTCTATAACAGAGGCATCAGCGGGGATCGGGCATCGGACCTGTACGCACGCTGGAATGAGGATACCATTAGTCTAAAACCGGACCTGATCAGCATCCTGATTGGGGTTAATGATGCCTGGCGCACGATGAATGGTGAACCTAGCGGGGTAACGGATCGTTTCGGACGGGCGTATCGCCATTTGCTTGAAGAAACTCGGGAAGTGATGCCGGATACGGGGCTGATTTTGATGGAGCCGTTTATTCTGAGAACCGGAGCAACTGCGGAGAAATGGGAAGCCTGGGAAGAGTATATCGGTCAATATCAGAAGCTGGCCCAAGGTCTTGCTGAGGAATTTGGAGCTGTGTGGGTGCCATTGCAGCAGACGTTTAATGACGCTCTGAAGCAGGCGGATGCAGCGTACTGGTTATGGGATGGCGTACACCCAACCGCAGCAGGTCATGAGCTGATTGCACGCCAATGGTTGTCTGTTGTACAGAATTCTTCGCTTGCGATTGTGTAATAACAACAGCGGACAGCTAGGATATGGGCAGCAGCATTATAGGTATTCAGGATTAATTGAGGATGAGGATATAAGATAGTCAAGAATATGAGATAACCATAAAAAGCCTGTGGTGACAGGCAGAATGCAACGGAGAACCTGGCGAAGGTTCTTCGTTTTTTTGGTTAGGAAGGAGAAGGAAGTAACGTCGTGGAAAGGGTTCTAATGGATAATTCTTCAAAAATGCTATCATATCCGGTAAAATGAAATCGATTACATTATAATATGGGCATGACAATCCATTAACGAAGAGTGGTGAATCCAGTGGAAGATTCCATTCACGAAGTCGAAAATGAAAATATAAACCAACGTGGTACTGAGAGCAGAGCATTGAGTTCCTTAAGTGCCGACAGACTCTTGGAGAAGTTATCCCGGCCTGAATTGGCTACGTTATACACAGACTTGAAGGCTTACGGTGAACGTGCCTTGAAAGAACCCATGCCTTCCTTGTCGTTCCGTCTATATCGACAGTTCAGCGATAGGGGTGAGCGAAAAGCCTATGAAGAGGTTTATTTCGATCGAAGGGGCAGACTTGCTGCTGTGGCGATGCTCGCCTTGGACACGGCTAGGCCGGATGCACTGCAAGCGCTGGAAGAAATGTTGTGGGACGTGTGTGGTGAGTATACGTGGTGTTTGCCCGCGCATCTGGGTACGGGAGAGGTCAACCAGGTGAATGGGAACATCGATCTGTTCGCAGCAGAGACGGTACATATGCTGGCCGAGATTGTGACCATTCACGCCGAGCGGCTGAATCGCCTTGTCATAGAACGGATCAGGTCTGAAGCAGAACGGCGAATCTTCACTCCGCTTTACCGGGATCAACGGAAGTTCCACTGGCAGACAGCGGATCACAACTGGTCGGCAGTCTGTGGTGGATGCTGTGGTATGGCTGCATTGTTGCTGTTGGAAGATGAGCCAACACTACGAGAATCGATCTGCCAAACAGTCAGCTGTATGAACGCATTCTTGAGCGGATATGGCGAGGATGGCGGCTGTGCCGAAGGCATCGGATATTGGGTATATGGATTCGGTTATTTCACCTATTATACCGAGATGCTTCGTGAGTACAGTGAGGGCGAACTAGATCTACTGACGGGTTCCAAAATAACAGCTATCGCAGCCTTCCCACTGCGAGTTCATCTGTCGGGTGGCACATATGTGAATTATTCGGACAGTGTCGAGCAGGAAGAGATCCCTTCTGGATTGCTTTCCCTGCTCGCGTCCCGGGTTGGGTTGCAGATAGATCTTCCGTTTCATATTCCACTGCTTACAGATGATCCCTGTCATCGCTGGGCTCATCTGTTGCGGAACGTGATGTGGAGCGATCCAGCAGTGTACGGGGATGAAGGTGCCTCTGGGCAGGCTGAACGAGGATTTATTTTTCAAAATCTGGGATGGATGATTGCAAAAGGATCGTTCGATTCTCCGGATACAAAACATGCGAACGGCTCACCCCTTCATGTGGCTATTTCCATTAAAGGCGGGCATAACGATGAACCTCACAACCATAATGATCTGGGGCAGTTCATTATCCATTGCGGTGGTGAGAATATTCTGTGTGATCCAGGAGCAGGGTTGTATACCCAAGCGTATTTTGCGCTAGGCAGAGAGCAACTGTTCCACATCTCGTCATCCGGGCATAACGTTCCGCTCATTGAAGGCCAGGAGCAATGCTCCGGTCGGCAAGCGCAAGCCCATGTGTTAGAGGCAAAGCTGGCAGAGGGTGGCGGTGAGCTGGATACTACATTGGATCTGACATCCGCATACTCTGGGGCAGCTTCACTGGCTCGTTATACGCGCCAATTTCATTGGAAGATGGCTCCTGACGGGAGCGGGAATGGAGCGGAATTGCGTCTCATTGACCGTTTTCAATGGAAGAGCAGGTTGGTGTCTTCGGCAGAACGATTCTCTTCGGTGGATGATTCAGATGCAGGATGTTCGAGCGTAGTGGAGCGCTGGATGAGCAGAGTACAACCTGAGGTGGTGAAGAGCGGTAATCTTCGCTGGCAAGGTGCACATGGGGCGATCCATATGACGTATGATGCGAACCAGTGGAAAATTCTTACGGAGAAACTGGACACAGTTGATCATGACAATGTTCCAGTCACATTCTATCGGACGTCACTATCATGGACAGGTGCAATTGATGAGACGGATGTTCGGACAGAACGCCCTAATCCGCTTGAAACGATATGTGAAGTACGCTTCATCATTGAACCGAAAATGGGAGAAACCGAGGTGAGCATGCGTGAGTAAATATACATCTGCGTCCACGTATCCATGGAAAGACGAACTCGAACATTACCGTACATTGGCAGAACAAGCGGGCCCCCCTCCGGCAGACGGCTGGAATAGGGAGCGCAAGTTGGCACTTGTTGAAAGTGTTGTTCGCGCTTACACACCATATCAGGACAGCCAGGGTGCAATTATCGACCCGTTCTCGGGTGTGGAGAGATATTATTCTACACCGGCCTATGCGATGGCTGCGGCAGTTCTGGTTAATGCAGGGCGTACAGATTTGCTCCAATCCGCAGCAAAAGCCCTGTCACAGAGCATTGATGCCCTGGTCAAAGGTAGCGCACCAGACAATCACCCTGATTTTTTTCCGGTGCTCATGATGAGAGCTTATATGTTGTTGAAATCACACCTGCCTGAACATGCACAGATCTGGGCTGAGGCACTTAAGACGATCAGTCCTGAACAAGATTATGTATTTACGATGAGCAAGATGAACAATCCCAATCGCATGATTAACTGGAACGCCATTATGATCTCTGGCGAATATCTGAGGTGGCATGAACAGCTGGCGAATGAGGGTACTGCGTGGATGGATCGATATCTGGAAGCCTATCATCTACCCCGGTTTACGGCCCTTGGCTTGTATCAGGATGGACCGCTGGACCGTCCAAATTGTCCATTTTCCTATGATATTGCCACCCGTTATCACCTTGGGGTGATGCTTGAAGCTGGTTACGAGGGAACCACTGCCGATACGTTACGTGAGCAGCTGCGCCATGGTGCCTTCAGCTCGTTACTGACGCTCTCGCCGCTAGGTGAGATTCCACCGCGTGGTCGCAGCTCCCAGCATCAGTGGAATGAAGCGGCGGCGGCTTATGTATGCTCCACACATGCAACGCAGGCTCTGAAGGCGGGAGATCGGGTGATGGCGGGTGCTTTTGCACGTGCGGCCAATCGGTGTTTTGCTGCTGTTGAGCGCTGGAAGATGGAAGATGGACGTTTGAAAATCGTACGCAATGAATACGCGCCAGAAGATCGGCACGGGTACGAGATATATACCAACCACACCTGTTACAACCTGTGGACGGCAGCAGCGCTTGCTCACGCTTGTCTCAGTGATCCGGGAGACGATGTGAGCGAAGTATACCTTCCTTCCGAGTTAGGCAGCAGGGTTTTGCAGACGGATGGGTGGTTTGAAACTGTGATTGCTTCCATACCTGGTCAGCAACTGGTATTACACACGGCGATGAATGATCCGTATACGATTCCTGGTTTGGTACGGATTCAACAGATGGGGTTACCTGGTCTGATTGGTCCGTCCGCTGCCAGCCATGTGCAGGCCGGGTTTACGGAATTTGCCGAAGGGGCGGTTCGTCCGCTCAGTTACTGTCCTGCCTGGAAGACACCAGATGGGGTATGGCACAGTCTTGCAGAGGGGATTCCATCCGGTGGTGCATATGATCGGGATGTTGGATTAGACCCTGCTCAGGGAGGTGGTTCCATTGTGTATGAGAAGGTGGACCCTGATACACGGAACCAAGTGGAGCAGCATCTGGAGGAAAGAGCGGCAGAAGATGGCGTGAACGCCTTGGAGAATGCTTTTGCCGTGACATGGGTCGGTCCATTACCCGGAATTAAAACATTGCGTACCCATTATGTACAACAGGCGGATGTGCTGACTATAACGTATGAATTCGAAGGAGAGATCGCTGCAGCAGGGGCACTCATTCCGTTGATGTTCCATGATGGTCGTGAACAGGCGGTAATTACCCATACGGATCATAGCGTACGAACGGAGTATCGGGGGGCGTATGTAGAATCCACTGCGCTGGATCAGGGAGCCACAATTCATCTGGAGGAACAGGCTGTGGCCTCCCGTAATGGTTTACTGAAGGAAGCCCGGATTGAATTGAACGGAGCACGTAGGTTGTCATTTGCGATCCGATTGGGCGAGGTTAACTGAAGGTGTTCAGGTTGAGGATCATTAGATCTCCAAACATCTCAAAACAGCTCGAAGCATAGTTAAAAGTGTTATTCGTGGATGATTAGTGATATTTATCGGATAGCTATTGCAGTTACGGCATACGACGCTATAGATAAGTTGAGGATGAGCTGGAGCATCAAACATAGATGTCCGGTATTGAATCGAGGAGGGATATGTTCATGAACACATCAACGTCGGTAAAATGGCTCGAGGAAGCGTGGCAACAGGGAGCTGCCAAGACGATTCGGAATGCAAAGCGGATTAAGGATACCTTTCCGCACATTGCCCCGCAGGGGACGTATGACCGGAATGATCCGGAATGGTGGACAGCGGGTTTCTGGCCTGGATTGTTATGGCTGGTCTATGAGGATGCTCCGGAAAGTGAAGCTGCGGCTTCGCTACATCGCATTGCCGAAAGCTGTGAGCGGCAACTGGAGGGTTGTCTGCGTGATCCCGAATCGGTGGATCACGATCTGGGGTTCATCTGGCTGCTTAGTGGCGTAGCCAACTACCGCCAGACGGGCAGCATGGATGGACGGCGGCGTGGCATGCTTGCCGCCAACCTGCTCGCTGCACGGTTCCACGTGCGCGGTGAGTTCATCCGCGCCTGGAACTTCAGCTCGTCAGCAATGGATACGCGCGGCGTAGCCATCATTGACAGCATGATGAACCTGCCGCTGCTCTACTGGGCATCCGAGCAGAGCGGCGACCCTCGCTTCCGCTGGCTGGCGGAAGCACATGCGGACACCGTGGCGCGCGAATTCATCCGCGCGGACGGGTCCATCTGCCACGTGGTGGAGTTTGATCCACACACGGGGCAGAAGCTGCGAGAGCATGGCGGACAGGGCCATGCTCCAGGTTCCGCCTGGGCGCGGGGCACCGCCTGGGCGTTGCACGGGTTTGCGCTGTCTTTCCGGTATACGGGCGAAGCCCGATATCTGGAGACAGCGGAGCGTGCGGCCGATTTCTTCCTCGCCATGCTTGGCGAAGAGATCGTGCCGGTGTGGGATTTCCGCGCACCTGCGGAGCATCAGGTGGCGTGGGACTCGTCCGCTGCGGCGATTGCCGCGAGCGGGTTGCTAGAGCTGGCGAAGCTGTCGCCACGCGGGGAAATCTATGCTGCCGCGGGAGAACGTATCGTCCGCGGCTTGTATGAGCACTATAGCTCTGGCGACTCGGCAGCGGAAGAAGGTCTGATCATGCAGGGAACGGTGCATTACCCGGAAGGGCGAGGGTTGAATGTGCCGATTATATACGGCGATTATTTCTATATGGAAGCGCTGGCGAAGCTGCGTGGACATGCGGGGTTATTTTAAAAGAAGAATTGAGAACTACGGGCTGGAGGAACTTAAGGTGAGAACTGATCAGTAGGGTTGTGTTCGTGTTATTAGCCTGCGAGTTCTAGTATTAGATTCAACCAGTTAACCAGTTATATATTCAGTATATAGTTGTCATTAGCGTCATTAGCAAACCATCATCACCTGTCCACGTGAGGCTGTCTCCAGTATTAGGAACGATATCCCTTCTATTGGAGACGGAGTATACCTAAGCTTGAGCTTTGAATAGACAAATCAAGGTGAGCGGACAGGCGGATGGTGTACATAATCCAAGGAAGACAAAAGAATGTCTGGTCTATGAATACTCATTCTTACGGGTCCAGTTGGGGTGCAGACTTAGCTATGCTCTACTGAAAGAATCGATTTTCACTTCGAAGGCGTACGTCTCAGGATGACAAAGTCGGCAGAAGATTGATCTGGATAGCGCTGCGGAATAATCTCATGAACTTTGAAATCAGGGTAGTCGAAGAGATATTGAAATAGATTACGGTCCTGGATTGTATCAATCCCCGGGTTGCCGTTTTCTTTCAAACGGGTGTAAAGCACCACCCATGCTGTTGAGGAGTGCAGAATATCATAGAGGGTATTGCGAAAATCCGTTTCATCCGTGATGTGATATAACACATCCAGACAGACCGTCAGATCGGCTTGCAGGAAACCTCGGTTAATCCATAGGCCTGGTGTATACAGCATGAAACTCTTGGAAGAATCCTTGGCAAATTGGGAAGCACAACGCTTTACTGAAGAAGCCGCTACATCCACGCCCAGGTAGTCCTCATAATTCATGTATTGCAACTGGTTGCCATCCCCACATCCAAACTCAATGACACGATGAATCCCTTCACGTTGAATCAGTCCGTTCACGACCTCGGCCTTGAATTCAGCCAAAACCCCGTATGAACCCCTCCCGGAAGTTTCACCCAAACGATATGTTTCCTCCCAATACCCGATGTAATCAAAAGGCTGAACCATTATGTTTCCTCCAATCCTGTTAAAAGAAGTTCAAGACTGCCAATATACATAGGTATGCGCAATATTCGCAGGTATGATCGGTTGAAACAGGAATAGAAGATAAATTAATTTCCATAGAATTCCCTGAAAATTTCCTGAAAGTCTAAACATCTGGAAAGAACTTGCCGACATAAAACATAAGGAAAAAAATGATGATAATCGGGGGGAAATGATGTTAAAGCCAAGATTGACCAAGTACATGGTGATGATGCTGGTGTTGATGCTGAGTATTTCCAACGTAGGCTTGGCCGCTGCGGCAGATAAAGAACTGTCCAAAATTGTGGTTTCCAAGAATGAGATGTCGCTCGAAGTTGGTGATTCTGGGTCTGTTACGGTGACAGGGGTATATTCAGATAATACCTCGGCTAATGTAACGATTAGTACAACCTGGAGTAGCGAAGATACTTCGATAGCAACTGTATATAATGGTGCAATCACGGCCAAAAAAGAAGGTAAAGCGACGATTACGGCAGCTTACCAGGGTCAGAGTCAGACTGTTCAAGTGAAAGTAACGAAGAAGGTCAAAGCCCTTTCGAAAAACGTGCAAAGTCTGGATTTGCGCACGGGAGATACAAAAGAAATTATTTTGACAGCAACGTATAGTGACAATGAAACAAATAATGCAGCAGCAAATACTGCAGAATGGTCTACCAGTGATGAGAAGGTTGCTACCGTTGTGAATGGTAAAGTAACTGGACAAAGCGCGGGTACGGCCGTTATCACAGCCAAAGTTGGCAGCCAAAGCGTGACGGTGGATGTTAACGTTGAAGTGGTTAAACGTGTAGATGTAGATAAACAGCAAGTTAACCTGTTGTTGAACAAAAGTGAAAGTGTGAAAGTGACGGCTACGTATCCAGATGGCACAACCAAAGATGTAACGGATCTGGCGGAGTGGACATCCAGCAACGAGAAGGTCGCAGACGTTCTTAAAGGCGAAATTACAGGATACTCGGCAGGTTCTGCCAAGATCACAGCCAAATACGGTACGAAATCAGTATCCGTTGACGTGGATGTGGATCTGACGAGCAAACTGAGTGTGGTGAAACAAAGTATTTTCTTCCGTTTGAGTGATACAACCAAAACGGCTAATGTCGTTGTAACGGCTTCTTATCCAAACAGCAGCGATGTGAATGTAACAGATCAGGCAACATGGACATCCAGCAACGAGAAGGTTGCAACGGTATTCAAGGGACAGGTCACAGCGATTAGTGCAGGTTCAACAACGATTAAAGCAACCTACAGTGGAAAAACCGTAGAAGTTGCTGTGGATGTAGATACGGCAAGATATTTGGATATCAAAGATGTGACTGACAAGCTCGCCATGAGTGTTACAGGTGAGAACAAGTCCAAAAAATTGGTAGCCAATGCAGAGTATATTGATGCAAGCACAGAAATTGTAACTTCCAAAGCAACATGGACTTCAAGCAATGCAGATGTCGTATATGTATCGAACGGCGATCTAATTGCATACAAATCCGGTACGGCTACGATCACTGTAGCTTATGGCGGTAAAACGGTTAAATTCACAGTGAATGTAGACGTAGCAGACAAGTATGAGATGGACAAGAAGAAAGCATCGGTAGCCGTTGGTGGAACGACTTCTGCCAAAGTACTGGCGTTGTATGGTGAAACATCCAAAGATGTATCTGAAGATGCAACTTGGAGCAGCAGCAGCGACAAAATCGCTGAGGTAGATAGCAAAGGGGTTATCACAGGTGTTGCTACAGGTAAAGTAACCATTACCGCGAAGATTGAAGGCAAAACACTGACTCTGCCTGTTGAAGTAGGTATGGCTAGTGGACTGGAAGCAGATGTGAACTTCGTTGTTCTGTCTGCCAAAGAAACTCAGACGATCCTTCTAACAGGTACGGATGAGGACGGCAACACGTTGGATGTAACATCCGAAGCAACCTGGAAATCCAGCAATGCACGTGTAGCGGATGTGAAAAAAGGCGTGATCACAGGTAACAGCAGTGGTAAAGCCAACATCACAGCAGAATACGGCTCCAAAAAAGTGACGATCCAAGTTGAAGTGGATGTCATCACACGTATTGAAGCTTCCGAGCCGGTTCTTTCCCTGAAATCAGGCGATACAGCTGATCTGACGGTAACTGCCTTCTTGAGCGACGGTAGCGAGCGTGATGTTACGGACAAAGCTGAATGGAAAACGAACAGCTACAAAGTAGCTCAAGTGACCAAAGGTAAAGTCAAAGCTACAGGTTCAGGTAAAGCCAAAATCACAGCAAAATACGGCAGCAAGTCTGTAACGATTGCTCTAGATGTGGATACACTGAAATATTTGCAGACGGATAAAGTAACGTTGACCATGAAACCTGGTGAAAAGGTAACTGTGGCGGCTACTGCAACGTATGCTGATGGCAGTGAAGCTAATGTATCCAAACCGGCTCTCTGGAAATCTTCCCGTATTGCAACAGCATCGGTGAAAGATGGAATCATTCAGGCGAACGGCAAAGGTAAAGCAACGATTACAGTAACATTTGCAGGTGTGAAAACCAAAGTAACGGTAGTGGTTGAAGCGAAGTAAACGATATTTTTCAACTGTGAGTGTGAAACGTGGAAATAAAAACGGTGATGCCAGCTAATAGCTGGTATCACCGTTTTTTGGTCTATAAACTAGGCATGTCTTCAAGCGCTAACGAATCTGAAACGTCTTATTCAGGGGTCTGGAGCGTTTGCAGAAATCTAAGGAATCTGAGACACGTTATATCGGAAAGTACAGTCTTTTATAGCACTTTTGTCAGGTGTTTTTGGTGAATAACGTGTCTGAGATTCCTTACAATTTATAAAGAGGACCTAAAGACCAAATAAGACGTCCTCAGTTCCTTAGAAAATGAAAATAGTCTAGCTATTCGCCAAGATCAGCCACTATGGACTTTGAGAATTTTCTTTTTGGACACTGGCATCCATCCTCATATAGCTTGCCTTAGTTTGAAGACAGACCCTAATGTTAAAAAAGAAACGTCCAGAACCACTTGATACACCCATTACAGATGTATAACCAAGTGGTTCTGTGACGTTCCCTGTATGTTCTACTACTACATCGTGTGAGACAGTACCAGCGCACCATAGGCAAAAGCGATCACGATCAGAATGGCCGGATGCAGCTTGGTTTTGGTCATGACCCAGAGCGAGATGCCTGCAATGATCAACGTCTGCCAGATGCCGATGGAATTAGTGGACAGCTGCCCGAATTCCCATGTGAGCAGAATCATGAGAACGGCGATAACAGGCTGTACGAGTAGAGTCATACCTTTGACTTTTGGTGACGTGCGATGTTTGTTCAACAGACGAAGTAATATAATTAGTGCGGTTGCGGAAGGCACGATTGTGGCAAAACTTGCGATAAATGCCCCAAACCATCCTGCTACGTGGTACCCGACAAATGCAGCAATTTTGGTTGCAATCGGGCCGGGAAGGGCGTTACCAATCGCCAGTACATCACCGAATTGCTCGGTGGTCATCCATTGGTAGTGGTTCACAATCTCTTCCTGCATAAGCGGGATGGAAGCTGGACCGCCCCCATATCCCAAGATGTTCGCTACGAAAAATCCCCAAAATAATTCCCACCATGTCTGGAGCATCCTTAGGACACCCCCTTATCGGACTTGCCCTTGGATTTGAAGCGCTGAACCAGATCCAGATGGAAGACACCATATCCCAGGAAAACCGCGATCACAATCCCCGGATGGATATCCAGCAGCTGCAATAGTACAAAGGCAATTACGCCGAATAGGGCGGCAAAAACTTTACCAAGTCCCTTCCAGGCTTTCATGGCAAATTCATAAGCCATCATGCCCAGCATGACAAAAATAACTGGCCTTACGGCGGCTACCATGCCTGCTACCACTTTCGACTCGCGTAGCGCGTACATGGAACCGAGCAGAGCAATAATGGCAATACTTGTCGGCAAAATATGAGCCAGTACAGACACAATCGCGCCCAGCACACCTTTGGTTTTATAACCGAGATATGCGGCCATTTTGGTCGCGATGGGACCCGGCAAGGCGTTGGCGATAGCCAAAATCTCGCCGAACTCCTCATCACTGACCCATTTGTAACGCGTAACGGCTTCGTAACGGATTAACGGGATCACCGAAGGGCCGCCGCCATATCCGAGAATTCCGGTTCGTACCATTCCGATGACGAGACCGTTGTAATCTTTCCAACCCATGCTGATTTCCTCCTAGAGTCTCATGCCCATCCGGCTTTTATAACGTTTCAACAATAGCTGTGATTCCACTTTGACGATACCTGGCATCTTATAGAGCTTCTCTAGCAAGAACTGCTCCATCTCTTCCATATCGGCAAAAATACCGTGCATGTGCAGGGTACTCGGGCCTGTCATATGATAAAGGCTGGTGACGGCTGGCTCTTCGTCCAGTTTCTCAGCGACTTCATCCAGGAAGGGCGGTTCGACATCGACATTAAAAAAGGCGGAGACCTGAAGCCCAACCTTGCCAGGGTTGATCACCACGGTGAAACGTTCGATGATTCCTTTTTCGGATAACGCATTAATGCGCGCCTGAACAGCTACACGCGACAACCCGATCTGTGTCCCCAGATCCGTATAGGATATCCGGCTGTTCTTGTGAAGCGCGGCGATGATTTTGCGATCCATCTCGTCCAGATTGTACATTTGTGGAATTTCTCCTCCTTTGGAGGAGCGTTTCTCTGACATGTTGACCATCCTTTTCTCTCGCTATATGAAATGAACAATGGAATTTTACTAAACATACAATGTGTATGTGGCATTCATAGTTTAATGACGAATCGTAACTGGAGTCAATCTATTTATCATAGTTATTGAATTTAACCGATTATGAGCCTTCATTTTGTCATTTCGACTAATCGGAAATAAAAAGACCACTCGCATAGTCCAATAGCGAGCAGCCGTTAAATAATAGATAAGCTGGAGTAAAGCGCAAAGTGTGATACGAAGCATGTACGGTTATCCCTGTGCTGTCTTGGGCAATAAAAGGGTAACGGTAGTCCCTTCGCCAGGCTCGGAAGAAACTCTCAACGTTCCTCCTGCACCACGGGCACGCTCTTCCATACTGAACAATCCAACGCCATTGCCAGCGGTTGCTTCGCTGAATCCAGCACCCTGGTCTTCAATAATAACCATCGTCATGTTCTCAGCGTCTTCTATAGTAACACGTGCCTCGGCAACATCGGCATACTTTGCGACATTGGTTAAGGCTTCCTGAATAATTCGGTAGATGGCTATCTCCCGGTTCATCTCCAGTCGTTTGCGCAAATTACATTCCAGATCAACTTCAATCCCGTAGTGTCGGGTGTAATTCTCGATATACGTACGAATCGCCGGAACAACACCCAGGTCATCCAGAACGGATGGTCTCAGCTCCCATGCCATACCGCGTACATCTTCCATAATACCCGTGACCTGCTTACGAAGTGCTTCAACCCCGGGTTGAGGCTGGTCTGCCAGCAGGCGATCCATCTGAATCACCAGAGAGAAGAGACTCTGTCCAATCCCGTCATGCAGTTCACGCGAGATCCGGCGTCGTTCCTCTTCCTGAATGTTCATCACTTGGGACATCATCTTTTGCAATTCGGCTTCGACGGATTTCAGCTTGGTGACCTCGCTGCGTACAGCCAGGTATTGATAGGGCTCGCCGTCGTTATCAAGAAAAGGCACGATGGTGGTGTTGACCCAATAATGACTGCCATCTCTGGCACGATTGAGAATTTCCCCGTTCCATACCTTACCTGAGGATATCGTCTCCCACAGGTTTTTCATAAAGCTTTTGCCATGGTATCCGGAATTAATGATTCGATGATCCTTACCGATCAGTTCCTCGCGCTCATACTGCGAGATTTCACAAAATTTATCATTCACATACTGGATTTTACCCTTGCGGTCTGTCAGGGCTACAATGGAGGATTCATCCAAGGCAAATTTCAGATCACTCAGTTGATGCAGGGAACCCTTCAACCTGCTGCGAAATTCATTATCCGTAATGTGATTATCGATTTCGTTCAGCAGGAGGCGTACGGGCTGGTCTGCGAGACCACTTAATCTGTTCTTGCGTGCACTACTCAAAGTTCAGCAACCCCTTTTTCATGGCGAACTTCACCAGTTCCGGTCGTGTACGCAGGCCAAGTTTCTCCATCAGATTGCTTTTGTGGGATTCGACCGTTTTGACACTGATGATCAGATGTTCGGCGATTTCCTTGTTGGCGTAACCCTTGGCAATCCAGGACAAAATCTCTTTCTCCCGCTCGGATAACGTGTCATACGGTCCGGCGTTTTCCTGTTTGGCTTTGTCCAGGTATTCACTCATCAGCCGCTTGGTCGCACTTGGGTACAGATAGGCGCTACCCTCTGCTACGGAACGAATTGCAGCAAGTAATTCTTCATGCGGCGCACTTTTGAGGATATACCCGGATGCTCCCGCATGGATGGCGCGGAACAGATATTCTTCATCGTCATGCATGGTTAGTATCAAAATGGAGACATCTGGCATCAATTTCTTCAATTCAGCCGTAGCGGTCAGACCGTCTTTGCCTGGTGGCATGCTGAAATCCATCAAGACTACATCTGGCTTCAACTCTTGAGCCTTGGCAATGGCTTCATCGCCATCTGCGGCATCTCCAACGATATGTATATCATTCTTTCCTTCAAGTAAGGCGATCAGCCCGGAACGCACGACAACATGGTCGTCTACAACTAATAGTTGAATCACATGATTTCCCCCTGTCCGCTTCCTTAGTTCTATCTATATCATAACAAAAAAAGAAGCCATTCAGAGCTTTAATCTCCGAATAGCTTCTCTCACGCTCTAGTTCAAACTTTATCCAAACACCTTCGGCTGAAGATGTAGAGCGATTTGCTCCGTCTGCCGGATCATGTCCGGTGAGAAGGTGCAAGGCAATCTGCTGCCAACGAGCAGCACGGCGCCAGGCACGCTTCCTTCCTGGAACACAGGTACCGCTATGGCACATACCAGCCGCTCAGCAAGCATTAACGGGCAACGACCGGGTGTATGCTCCCCGGTGGATTGTGCATCAGATCGGGCTGTGCGTCCAGTCCGAAGGGCTGTGCCCACCAGATCTTGTCCGGCGCGCATTTCCATGCGTTTCACCCGTTCATTACTAGCCCCCGAGGTATACTTCCAGCGTAGCATTGTCCCGTTCAGACAGGCAAGTCCACAGAAGTCGCTGGATGTGTTCAGGCGCAGGCCGTCGATCATCTCCTGAATGCCAGATGGCAGTTCATCATGCATGAGAGGACACTTCCTTTTTCGAAATTATAACGTACGTAACGTGTAATTATTATCATTAACCTTTGAACAGGATCATCTTAAAGAGGTAGTTCAAAAAGTCCGCTTTTGATTACGAAGGATGCCTATCGGCATCATCAGCATCGAATATGGAATTCAGCCGAAATGTCCGTTGCTCACGTAGTTTTGCCTACGCTCCGCTACTCCATTTCTAGCTTCATCCCATCTTCTCGGTACTGAAAACCGCTCTTTTTGAACCGGATCATCTTAAAGTAAGGGTATTACAATGTTAATTCTATTGTAGACCCTTTCTCGTACATTGTAATTCAGGGAAAACCCCTATTTCCGTTCTATAATCTACTGAACTTGGGCAGTGGAGGACTCCTGAGTCAGGTGCACCAAGGGATTGAAGAAATGCGAAGAATGAGGCATATCGGTGAAATGTGACTTTTCTCACAGCAAACTCAGGGAGTTTCTCGTTAAGGATCAGGTAATCCCCCGATAACCCTCGCGCTACTTTCGCGGTATGATGGATACATAAGGAATCACCGAGGGGGACGAAGGTTATGGGTACAGTATTTGTAGAAAGAACAACCCAAAGAGCAGAGCAGAAACAAACGGAGGCGGGCAAAATGACACGAGAAACAGGCGGAATCCTTTCGTTCGTTACATCTGAGCAATGGGGCCTGATTGAAGCAAAAATGCAGCCCAAACGGGTGAAGTCGGGGTATAGTCTCTTTCTCGAAGGCGATGAAGCCGGATATCTGTACTACATTCGTTCGGGACGAGTGAAAATGACCAAGTCGACGGAGGATGGCAAGGAAATTATTTTATCCATTCAGCAAAGCGGCGATCTCATCGGTGAATTCGGCGGCATCGGAGGATTGAATCATAGCTACAGTGCAGAGATGGCGGAAAAAGGGGAACTGGCCATTATCTCGCTTAGCGATCTGGAAAGTATACTCAGCAAACATGGCGACCTTGCCTTGAAATTCTTGCAATGGATGGCACTGTCGCAGCGGATCACCCAGTCGAGATTCCGTGATTTGCTGCTCTATGGCAAGGCGGGTGCGCTCGCTTCGACACTGATCCGTGCCAGCAATTCGTATGGCAGGGTTACACCGGATGGTATTGTGCTGGACATGAAGCTGAACCATACCGATCTTGCCGAGATGATTGGAGCGACCCGGGAGAGCGTAACGCGGATGCTGGGGGCATGGAAGGAACAAGGTACGCTGGATATGATGGACGGCAAACTGATGATTCGTGACCTGGCAGCCCTGCGCTGTATGTGCGGATGTCCGACATTCCCGAGCTGTCCGGTAGAGCTGTGCCGACTGTAAAATAACTTGTTCCGGTGTTCCGAGTTGAGGGAAGCACAACGGTTGCATTCCCGAGGAACAAATTTGATTTGGATTCCAAATGAGGCTTCAAGGCTTCACCTCCATTGGCGATTGGGGTCGTTACGGAGTAAAAGAAAAAAAGCTGGGGTCCCATATATGGGAGTCAGCTTTTTGTGTTTCTTTGTAATTGTTCATTAGTATATTCTCTGGCGAGAATCGAATAGAGCACCGAATCATGAAAGGAACCTTTGTAGAACCAGTGCTCCCGCAGCAGACCTTCACACTGCATGCCAATCTTCTTCATGACATTCTCCGAAGCAGTGTTATGCGGACGACATTTGGCGTAAATCCGGTGAATGCCCAGTTCGTTGAAACCGAAGCCTAGTAGAGCACTGGCTGCTTCGGCGGCATAACCTTTCCCTTGGTAAGCGGGGTTAAGGACATAACCGATCTCTGCATTGGTTTTCTCCATAACGTGAATACCGACTCCGCCGAGGAGTCTTCCATCACTTTTCAAACATATCGCCAGTTCATAGCCTTCTCGTGGTTTGGTCTGCTGCATGTCCAACACAAACTGCACATAAGCTCGTGTATCCTCTTCGGTATTCGGCCCCCACGCTGTATGCTGTGTAACTTCCGGCATGGATGTGTAGCTATGTATACTTTTCCAGTCTGTCTCCAGAATATCCCTGATGATGAGTCGTTCGGTCTCCAATTGCATCGTTGTTCACTCCTTCACGTTTGAATAACTTTACTGTCCATTGTACAACAAAAATAGCCCATAACAGATTCAAAGAATGAATCGGTCATGAGCCATAATGTAGATATCTATGATGTATGTCGAATGCTATTGTGGTTGTTTACATTGAACTGCGGGATAAGTATAAGCCAACTTGCGGATAATTTCCTTTTGCCATCTCGTATCACCCAGATTGGTTGCCAGGTTCAGAAGATCCAAATAATCGTCAAGCTGCAGATCAGCCTTTTGCAGAGTTGTATTCATTCGATGTTCGTTCCCCTTTATCTATAAAATCGTAAAATCATATGCAGTAGAAAGTTACAAAGAGACAAGTTCAAGAATGATAATCATTATCATGTTTATATATTCATTATGCAATGAACGCTGGCAAAATGCAATCCCAAGTCCGCATCGAATTTAACTTTTTTCTGAAAATAGGCTCATCCACAGCACATAGGGAATGTATACACCGAGATATGCAGACGGATACAAGAACCAGCCATTCAGCAGGAAATGGTGAATTTCGGTGGTGAATGTGGTCATATGAGCATTCGTCGCATACACATCACCAGCGATGACGGTTGCCGCACTGTAGAAACAGAGTAGCGCAAGAATATGAAATACTCGTCTAACCATCCGGGAACGAAGAGCAACATAAGCCATAATCAGCGGAACAATCAACAAGAGCAACAAAAATACCAACTTCATCATCGTTTTACTCCTTCGGTAAATGGAATTCTATTGATAATCAGTATGGGCCAATAGACTCAACTTCTAAACTTTTTCATAAACTTTACAAAAAGAAAGAGGAATTCAGCATATGAACAATTAAATTAAAGGAGGATAACCCATTATCAGGTAATTTGGAGGAGGAGAAAGGGAATATGAAGAAGGCGTTATGGCAGCACTGGATCGGGGCATTCCTGGTCTTTATCATGATGGCAACCGCACTGCTGGGGCCGGGTTCGCAAAGTCCGGTACAAGCTGCAGCACCACTTACGGTATCTCAGGCCATCGCTGCCCAGAGCGGTGGAGGCACAGCAACGGTTGAAGGAATCATTGTTGGACATGCTACCGGGTCGCTTACCGCAAAGTTTACATCTCCCTATGCCAATGATTTTAATGTTCTGATTGCGGATTCAGCGTCAGAGCGAACCAACGCCAGATTATTGGATGTACAAGTTCCCTCATCTTTCCGTTCGCAATATGGATTGGCGTCCAACCCCAGTCTTGTAGGCAAAAAGATCATCGTAACCGGAACCTTAGGTGCTTACAACAGCTATGCAGGAGTCAAAAACCCAACGTCCATCACACTTTCCTCCGGAACAACCAATCCTGATCCAGAACCAAACCCGGGCACAACACTGCCGGACGGTACCGGCAAGAAAGTATTGTTTGATAATACCCACGCCCAGACAGCAGGTGCTGCCGACTGGATTATTGACGGGGCATTTTCGGATTTTGCCAATGGTTTGCGAAACGCAGGCTTTGCCGTGGATCAGCTGGAACGCAGCATCCCGTATACATTCGGTGAGCAAGCCATCACCTATAATAAATTGAAAGATTACCACGTCTTCGTCATCGGCGAAGCCAACGTGCCGTTCAAAGCGACTGAGCAGGCTGCGCTGGTGCAGTACGTGCAGAACGGAGGAAGTATCTTCTTCATCTCCGACCACTATAATGCAGACCGCAACAAAAACCGCTGGGATTCTTCCGAATTATTTAACGGCTATCGCCGCGGTGCCTTCCTGAATCCGGCCAAAGGCATGTCCTCGGCTGAAGCCGAATCACCAGCGATGCAGAGTGTGACGAGTTCAGACTGGCTCGCGACGAACTTTGGTGTCCGTTTCCGCTACAATGCCCTTGGAGATGTAAATGCATCGGATATCGTTGCACCTGCACAATCCTTCGGCATTACGACTGGTGTTAATTCTGTAGCCATGCATGCGGGATCGACCATTGCGATTATAGACCCGAACAAAGCCAAAGGCTTGGTGTATGTACCAAGTGGTGTATCCAAGTGGGGCAATGCCGTGGACCAGGGCGTATATAATGGTGGTGGACGAGCTGAAGGAGCCTATGCTGCCATTGCAAAGGTTGGTGCAGGCAAAGCCGCATTTATCGGTGACTCTTCACCTGTGGAAGACGCGACTCCGAAATATTTGCGTGAAGAGACCGGTGCTACCAAGAAGACCTATGATGGATTCAAAGAAGTGGATGATGCAACGTTCCTTGTGAATACCGTGAAATGGCTCGCGGTCAAAGAGAGCTACACCAGTCTGGCACAAGTGCCAGGATTGACATTGGATACGGCAACAAGCCTGCTTCCTATCGAAGCTCCGGCCGCATCAACCGAGCCGCAACTTGAGCCATGGGCTGCACCAGCGGCAGGGTACAAATGGTATGATCCGACTACATTTAAGACAGGTTCATACGGCAAAGCGCAATAAGTAAAGTAGACAAACATCAAATTATTATGCGAATAGGGTCTGACCGTGGAGTTTTGCGGACAGGCTCTTTTTTTGCTTGTTATATCAGTTACAATGAAGATCGTGATTAGCTCCTACAGCCCTGCCATTGCATAAATATGTGCTCCAGAGGGGAAGGTATGGGTACTAATGATGCGGCGTGAAGCCCAACCCAACCAAGGAGGCGGCGAATGATGACTCAGCAAGCAGACTGTGACAGTTCCTCGATGAGGCAGAAGCTTAAGGAAGACCTCCATCGTGTAGCAGAGCGTATGAATCTGACGTTATCCCGATTTGACAATGACAGCGCCTGTCTGCTGGGGCAATTTGCAGAGATTCGAGCGGAGATCAAGCAGATCGAGGTGCTCGCCTCTTCGTTTTATCTGGATTGTTATCTGTCACCCTTTACCGAGAAGTTTGCCGAATTAACATCGAGCGTGCAGCACCTATCTGACCGGAGATATGGGGCGTTGATTGTGATTGAACGGGAGATTCCGTTGGAGTCGATCATTCACTCAGGCGTGACTGTGGATGCACGAGTGACACATGCGTTGCTGGAATCGCTGTTCATTCCTGGTGCGCCATTACATGACGGGGCTGTGTTGATTCGTGGCAATCAGATTGTATCCGCTGGTAATGTGCTGCCGTTGTCGCAAGCGGAAGTGCATGAACGAAAAATAGGCACTCGTCATCGGGCAGCACTGGGACTCAGTGAATTGACGGATGCGGTTGTGTTGATTGTCTCCGAAGAGACGGGGCAGGCTTCATTTGCTGTGGATGGCGATTTGCATCCCATTAATGTGGTTGAGACGCTCCCTTAAATATGAACGATCAAGTGGCCTACTTGGGGCGATTAAGTTGATGCAGTGAGGGAAGTGTACCTTTCTCCTGTAAGGGAGAGAGGTTTTTCTATGGATAGACGATAAAATTATAATCTGAGATTCGACAGCTTTGCTCCCTCCATATGAGAAGCATCGATCGATGCTTCTCTGACATTGCGATGTAATTTTGCACAAACTGGGTATTCATGGGTACAATAGAGGATGGTCAATGAATAGAGAACAATGCGATTGGATCGCAAAAATGGTTGGAGGAGACGGTTAGCACATGAGTTGGTTTGAAGCAATGGAGCATCACGATTATGAGGAACTGGTTCTGTGCCAGGATCGAAATTCAGGGTTAAAAGCAATTATCGCCATACACGACACAACACTCGGCCCTGCGCTGGGAGGCACGCGGATGTGGACTTACGCTTCAGAAGAAGCCGCCATTGAAGATGCCCTGCGCCTTGCCCGTGGTATGACATATAAGAATGCGGTATCTGGCCTGAATCTGGGCGGTGGCAAAACCGTTATCATCGGAGATCCGCGGCGCGACAAAAACGAAGCGATGTTTCGGGCGTTTGGACGATATATTCAAGGGTTGAACGGACGTTATATCACGGCCGAAGATGTGGGAACAACGGAAGAGGACATGAACCTGATCTATCAGGAAACCGATTATGTGACAGGAATCTCGGCGAGTTATGGTTCATCCGGTAACCCATCGCCTGCAACGGCTTGGGGTGTATATCGGGGGATCAAGGCAGCAGCCAAAGAAGCATTTGGTACCGATCTGCTGGAGGGTAAAACGATAGCGGTCCAAGGTGTCGGCAATGTGGCGATGCATCTGTGCAAATATCTGTATGAGGAAGGTGCACATCTGATCGTTACGGATATCCATAAGGACTCGGTGAAACAGGCTGTGGACCGCTTCGGCGCAACAGCAGTTGATCCCGCAGACATCACGAGTGTGGAATGTGATATCTATGCACCATGTGCACTGGGCGGCACGATTAATGACGATACGCTCAGAACGCTCAAGGCAAAGGTTGTAGCGGGCTGTGCCAATAATCAGCTGTTGGAGACCCGTCATGGGGATCAGCTGTATGATATGGGCATCGTATATGCGCCTGACTATGTTATCAATGCAGGTGGCGTAATTAACATTGCGGATGAGTTGAACGGTTATAATGCGGATCGGGCGTGGAGCAAGATCGGAGAGATCTATTCCACTCTGGAGAAAATATTTGAAAGCTCACGTACCGAGGGCATCGCAACCTATGTTGCCGCAGATCGTTTGGCTGAGCGACGGATTGAACAGATGAAGAATACGCGCAGTACATTCTTGCAGAATGGTCACCACGCATTGAGTTCCCGAAGATTGCGCAAGTAAACTTAATAGAATCATAATCAAATTTAAAAGGGTCTGTTAGATAACGGCAACATCCATTCCCAAGATGGATAGTCGATCTGACAGGCCATTTTTTTATGTTTGCTATCAGAATTTCAAAAAAAAGAAAAACAGTGGCAATATCTCCCTAATTGATCAATTTTACTATGGATTTTTCCGATAATGTATGTACATCGTTCAGATGCAGATGGTTCAGGGAAGTGGGGAGAAGGAAATGGGGAAAAGAAAAGGTGTAGGACATAAGATCAAAAATATGTCGCTTAAAATCAAGCTGCCTTTCATGATCAGTGTATTGGTTGTGTTGGTTCTGCTTGGTGCAACGACCACAAGTTATATGATTTCATCTGATGTTGTGGTCAAGAAAAGCAAGGATGAAATGAATGTGATGGCTGACCGCCTTGGGGAAGGGCTTTGGACAGCTATGCAGCTTCAGCAACAATTGAGTCATGCGATATCCGTACATAGTACTTTTAAAGAACTCTTAAAGTTGCGTGATACAACTGACATGACGGATGAAGAATTTTTATCGGATGAGAACCCGTATTTCAATAAGGCCAATACGATCTTGACCGACAGTATATCGGAAACGGAAGGAAGTAAGCCAGATCTGTTCGTTTTTGATAAGGAAGGAATCATGGTGGCAGGAACCATGCCAGAAGTCATTGGTCAGTCACGGGGAGATCGCGAATATTTTAAGGAATCTATACAGGGGAAATCCTTCATCAGTGACGCGGTCGTCTCTAAGACTGGCAAGAAGCTCATTATTGTATTCTCGGAGCCTATCACCGATGAAGAGGGGAATAACCTGGGTGTGCTTGCTATGTCGGTGGACAGCAGCTTCTTCCTGGGGCAACTCGGAGACATTAAAATCAATGGTCAAGGCAGAGTTGAAGTACTGAGTCGGAGCGGCATCATTATGTATGATTCACTGGACCCTTCCGTTGTGGGACAAACGCTGGAAGAAGATAAGGACGCGATGGGAATTATCGAGGCTAGAGCCACCGACAAAGTGAAAATCACTTCGATGGATCGAGAAGATACCTACTATCGTATTAATCAGATTCCGGGTGCAGATCTCTCTGTGCTCATTATTGACGATTATGATGATATCAAGCGTCCGATAGAGGATATGCAGCGCCAGATGGTTATCGTGATATTGATCGGGATTGCTCTGGCTATTGGTGTGGGATTGCTGATTTCTCGCAGTATTACAAGACCTATCATACGTCTGAGCGGTCTGTTCCAACAGCTTGCTCAAGGCAATCTGACCGTTAAGGCCAATGGCAGGTATAACAGCGAATTCAAGGATCTGGCGGAGAGCTTCAATGGTATGGTGGAGCAGAACAGGAACCTTATTACCGATATGAATAGTTCGATTCATGTCCTTCAGGCCAGCACTCAGGAGTTGGAGGAGACATCCAGACAGACGGCAAGATCCATTGATGAGACATCGGCAACGTCCATGGGGATTGCCAAAGCCATGGAGGCTCAATCGGAAGATACCGAGCAGATTGCAGGCAAATTCAACAGCTTTGGCGATAAAGTGGCTGCCATGAACAGCAGTGCACAGGATGTGAAGGCAAGAGCAGATGAGATCGAAACGGTATTCCACAACGGGAATGAAGTCGTGAATGAACTGATGCGTATCAATGAGGTGAACGAACGGGAAGTGGAGAAAATCTCGGAGATTACCGTCAAACTTCAAACGAGTTCGGGCAGTATTAGTCAGATCACGGAAGCTATCAGCCAGATTGCGAAGCAGACCAATCTGCTCGCATTGAATGCTTCCATTGAAGCATCACGGGCAGGTGAGCATGGCAGAGGATTTGCAGTTGTAGCCGAGGAGATCCGCAACCTGGCAGAGCAGAGTTCCCGCCAGTCCAAGGAAATCTCCAGCATTATCGAGCAGAATCTGGCCGATGTCGCCGAGAACAACCAAAGTGTTGCCGAAATTCATACCATCTCATCCAGACAGGATGAGCTTGTCTTGCAGACTCGTCAGGCATTTGATGTAATTTTGGAGAAGGTAACGGTCATTAATCAACAGATCGCTACGATGGCAGGACAGATGCAGGAGATGTTACAGAACAAGGATGATGTACTGGAGTCGGCCCATAGTTTGTCGGCTTCAGGAGAGCAGGTATCCGCTTCGGTTGAAGAGGTAACAGCAACCATGATGGAGCAATCTTCAACAGTACAGCAGTTGGCCAACATGGTTGATACGATCGATCAATTGACGCAAAAGCTGGCCGAATCGGCTGCGCGATTCAAGGTGGAGTAAGGGTTAATTGAATAGGTATAAAGGGAAGACAAAAGGCACTCTGTATGAGTGCCTTTTGCTTTGTTTTTTATGGTCTCGATCAATGTGCTCTAGTCCATTTAGTAATCAAGAAGATCAGCGGTTGAAAGAGGGGTACTGAGTTACCTATATTAAAACGTAATGCACTTCTGATTCAGCAGCTTCATGAATTGATCCAGCGCACTGCTGACATACCGATCCTCACCGCGGACAAAGGTTGTCGTGGTATGGGTAAAACGATCTGCCAGATCAAATACGGAGAAATCATCCGGTTTCTTGTGAATAACGTTGCAGGGCATAATGGTAAAAGCAATTCCAGACTCCACACAGCTGAGCAGGTTTTCCATCGTACTCACTTCGATGATATTACGTGCGGACAACCCTTCTTCCTGCAGAAATTCTTCGGTCATTTCACGATAAGGACAGCCCTCGGGGAAAACAACCCATGATACTTGGCACAGACTTTCAGGTGGTGTATCCATCTTCTTGGAGATAATATGAACCGTGTCCTGCATCTCATATTCCACCTTCAGACCCTCCTTCACACAAGCCCCGCTGATAAAAGCACCATCAATCTCATCGTCCTGTATTTTCTTGCGTAGTACTTTGGGTGAAGTGGCGTTGACGAGTGAGATGGACACCTTCGGGTAGGTTATTTGATATTCATTCAGAATCTCCATAAAACGACTGGATGCCGCCGTTTCTACAATGCCGATTTTCAGTGTGCCGGAAGGCTCCCCGGGATCGGTCATATCCTGCTTCAGATCATGTAAAAGGTTGTGAATCTGTGTGGCGTACTGGACGAACTGTTCTCCTTTGGAGGTCAGTACAACACCTTTGGGAAATCGGTTGAACAACTGGATTTGATATTCCTGCTCCAGTTTTTTGATGCGCGTAGTGACATTGGATTGCGCGTAATTCAGTTCTTTGGCGGCCTGTGAGATTTTGCCTGAACGCGCCACCGCGAGAACAATATCGATATCGGAAAGTTCCATGCTGTATCCTCCTGAACGTGGATTAACACCAATTAATTCGGCAGATGGTGATGTTAGGTATCTCTCTGAGAGATACAACTATATATTTCAATCATTTTACGATATATCGGAGCCGCCGTACAATATCCTTAATGACAAAGAGAGTAGGGATATGACATGGATAACATGAATACACATTCAACACTATTAAGCCCGGTAACGATTCATCAGTGGCAATTAAGGAACCGAATTGTGATGGCACCGTTGACCCGGGGATTTGCTGATGATCAGGAGGGGACCGTGACGGATGAGATGGTGGCGTATTATGAGCAGCGTGCGCGAGATGGCGTGGGACTGATCATTACCGAGGGCATTAACCCGAATCTGGCAGGCAAAGGCACTTACGGCATCCCCGGTTTATATACAGATGAACAGACAACTTCTTGGAAAAGGGTAACGGATGCTGTCCACAAACATGGCGGCACCATTATTGCTCAACTGTGGCATGTCGGCAGGTTGTCCCACTCCGATCTGATCGGAACCGCTCCAGTGGCACCTTCCAGCCTTGCGGCAGAGGGAAGAGTGCATAAGCTGCATAAGCCGTATCAGGTTCCTCAAGCGATGAGTGCACAGGATATAGCGGATACAATTCAGAATTTTCAGACGGCCGCCCGCAATGCGGTTCTCGCGGGGTTCGACGGGATCGAGCTGCATGCTGCGCATGGGTATCTGATCGACCAGTTTATCAATGAGAAGACCAACCACAGAACAGACAAATACGGAGGAGACACAGCGGGCAGATTGCGGTTCTTGCGGGATACTATTGTGGCTATGAAAAAAGAGATCCCTGTGGATCGCATATCGGTACGATTTTCCGAGAAAAAGGATGATGATGCATCCTATGCATGGGCAGATAAAGCTGGAATGATCGATGCATATCTTAATTTGTTCCGTGAGACGGGAATTACGATCTTGCATCCTTCAACAGATCAATATACAAAAGCGTGGGAAGAGGAGCAGTCCTTTCACGAGCGGATTCGAAGTCAGTGGGATGGAATTATCATTGGTGTGGGGGATTTGGATGTTCAAACCGCAGAGCACGCGATTGGTGAGGGAAGCATAGATCTTGCAGCGTTCGGCAGACCGTTTATCGCCAATCCAGATCTGGTACAGAGATTGCATACGGGTCAGCAATTGATTGAGTATGATGCGAATGCACATTTGCCTGTTTTGGTGTGAAAATAAAGTGGAAAAAAGGGCAGAACAGGCTGCCCTGAGGTTCAGATACTTTTTGAGTGATCCAGCGGTTTCATTTCGTTTCTTCTTGTTGAGCTTTTTTCGATATGCCAGAGAATAATCATAGACAACGCATAGAACAGACTGACAGCCAGAATAATGATCCATACACTTTCCATGTCCATGCTTTTGATGAAAATGCCTGTCAAATATGGACTAAGTGTATAACCCAGGCAACCTACGAATAACAGCAAGCCATTAAACCGCCCCTGATGTGTATCGGGTACACGCGAAGCAATATACAGATTGATATTGGTCTGCACGAGAATCTCTCCAATGGTCCACAGCACCGTGGATAAGGCGACGATGGAAAAGTGGGGGAAGGTTCCGAGCAGGTTCAAGGCTCCAAATCCGATTCCATAGAAGAGTGCGCCTGTAGCTATCGAGTTTAGGGCAGTTAATTTGCGTGTAGCGGACAGGATCACGGTGGTAAGAATAATGACGCTAATGGCATTGATGGTCATGACAGAGCCGTAATATGCTGCTCCGTTCTCGCCAAATGAATGATTCATCTGGAGTGGGAGGCTGAATGAGTATTGCATATAGATAAAATAGTTAAGAAATGACACAACGATGAAGAAGGCAACGAGTGGATTTTTCAGCAGTAGTCTGAATAACGGCGAAGGTGGTTGGCTCGATCGTTGTTGTTCTTGTTGTTGTCCAGCATGTTCGCTGTTTGTTGATGCCAATTCCTTGCGTGTGCCGATCTTAACCTGGTTGATGATGATAAAGGTAGATATCAGAAACACGGTACCGATACTTATAAAGACAATGTTGACATGATCCTTGATGAAAAAACCAGCGATCAGTGGTCCGATGGCTATACCCAGATTGGCCCCCAGATACATGAGGGAAAAGGCGGACTTTCGCTCTTTCTCCTCCGTGCACAGTTGAATAATCAGTGCATTATAAGCAGGCCGGGTAATGCTGATGAAAAACATGACTGCAATCAGAAGATAACCAACGGTAATGGTGCCTGACCAAAAAGAGCAGCTTATAATCAGGATGGCAGACAACAGTTGCCCGATGACAATAATTGTTTTTTTGCCCACAAGATCGCTTAAATAGCCACCGAGAAGTACACCGGGTCCGCTAATCAGGGCTGCCATGGACACAAAGATCCCTGCACTGACCACATTCATGCCCATCTGTAACGTAAGCACCAAGGTAATCAAGGAGAATACAAAATCTCCCGTGCTGTTAATCGTTCTGGCTAAACAGAGATAATAGATATCGCGGCTCAGACCCGCGTAGGTTTTGAATAACGACAATAATTCCAGCCCTCCCCAAGATAACCGTCACTCCAGACCAAAAACGGTGAGGATCATCCGTACATCTTATACGGTTTCAGCAACCGTCACTTCAATCTTGAAACGATCGTACATATCCAGCAGGGTTTGACGCAATCCATCAAACGAATCACCCTCCACGATGGCAAATCCTGATCGGGTCATGGTATCGTTGACATCCCCGGCGCGCTGTCCCACTTGATAGGATACATTGAACTCAACGATACCAGGGATATCGGCATAATCCTCTATCCCGGATATGTGTTGAATTACCCCTGCGCGTGAAGGGAAGCAGATCATGCCTGTGAATTTATGGCGCGTCTCCTGTTGCTTGAATTCATATATTCCAACTTCCAGATCAGTGACGGCTTCGAAGAAATCAACGCCATGGGTGTTCTTGATACAAGGAGGCATAACATGTGATCCCCCGATTCTTGCACCAATTTCTCCAAACACCACTTCTCCTTCCGGAGTCAGAAAAAGTTCGGCATGTGTTACGGATTGATTGATACCCAAGGCAGCAATGACCTGTTCATTGAGTTCTTTGATGTGATGGATAAAATCAGCTTCCGTGCCTTCAGGGAACGTAATACTGGCTGGAGGTTTCTGCTTCGTCGCAATATCCAGGCAGTTATACAGGTATTGGGAAACAGATGCAAATACAACCTTGCCCTTGGACACAATGGAATCACAATGAAACTCCGTACCGTGGATGAATTCCTCCAGCAAATCCCTTTGCTGTGCTTGTCTTGTATGGTGTAGATAATGTACCAGTTCATCCATGCTGGATAATTTGAACGTATTGATACTTCCATATCCGCTGAGTGGCTTCACAATAATCGGGAAGCCGTGTACAGCAGTGAAACGAATATAGTCCTGTTCATGTAGAGCAATTGCAATTTCGGATGTCCGAATTCCACGTTGATGCAGCATTTGTTTCATGATCCATTTGTTGCGAACAGCCTCAGCCTGATTGCGCTGCATACCGGGGATCCCGAACTCAGAACGGAGCTGACCACCGATCTCAATCGCATTCTCACCCGGCGTTAACAGAGCAGAGATGCAATGGGATTCTCGAATCTGCATTATATGCTCCCGGATGGCATCTACGGACTCCAGATGATCGACATATCTAATTTCATCAAAGAAGTCCCTGAGGACCTCATCATGATGCAAATTATGCCGTTCAATAATCAGAATTTTCTTGTGATCCGCCAATTTCTGCAAAGGTTTAACGAAGTTTAATCCAGTTGGAAGCCTAAAATCAGATATGTATACAATGGTTTTCATACGTTCTCGTATATCCCCTTTCAACAAAATACTAAAAATAGTAAAAATTCATTTCATAACATTATAGCTCAATATTTTCCATTTTGAATACACCTTTTGGTTAAAAATATGAACCAAAATACATATTTATGTTGCGTTAAAGTGTTAATTGACAATAGGAATTTTTTGGTATACGATCTTTAGCGGATTAGAAATAAAAAGGAGGAAATAGAAATAAATGGAGATCGTTAAAGAGAAATATGCCATACTGGGAACGCTGGGAGACGATGAAGGATTCCTGACTTGTAGCATGCATATCGCGAAAAAGCTAGGCAACTCGGAACGTATCAAGCCATACCCTGAATTTGAAGCGGCTGCGGAAGACTTGAGATCAGGGATCATATCCTGCTTACTGGTCCCCGGGGCGTATCCCAAGCTCAACAGCTTCATCATGGATTCTGAACTAGCGGTGTCTGAGAGCTTTGTGGAGAAAATTCCTGCGCTGGTTCTATCCGGCTTCCATGCGGTATGTCCCGATCAGATCGATATTATCTATCATCATCCAGCAACCACATACTTGTTATCTGAACTTGATACAACCTATAGAGAGAACAGCACCGTATCGTCCAACCCTGAAGCTTGCAGGAAGGTCATGCACAACACGGAGAAGTCCATTGCGCTCACGAATCAGCTATGCGCTGATCATTACGGGCTTGTGACCTACAAAGTATTGCGTGAGGGAATCAATATGCCATGGGTATGTTTTACTCAAAATACACAGAGGGTGAATACAGTCATATGAAAAGAATTGCTATTATACTGGATAAAAATTTGGAACCTGGCGCCGCCGCCAATGTGGCTGCCCTGTTAATGGGACAAGCAGCCCTGAATGAGCCGGAGTTATATTCTGATCAACCTGTGCTGGATCATAGCGGCGTTCAGCATGCGGGCATCCGATATAGCACTGTCATTCTGAAGGCCGGGGAGAATCAACTGATCAATCTGGCCAAACTCTGCCCAGATGACAGCGGGGGACTGAGCCATGTTGTTTTTTCACAGACAGGCCAGTCGCTCAACAATGCCTTTGAACAATATGCAGTTGAGATTGCTTCGATGGAATTGGAAGCTACCAAAGTGGTAGGTGTCATTGTATGGGGCGAGGATGATCAAGTTAGGGCAGCGACCAAAAAATTCAGTGTCATGAAATAAGGGAAAAGGGCAGAAGCGGATCTTTAGAGATCACTCTGCCCTTCTTTATATATGAAAGAATTGTTATAGAGGTTGTTCAAAAGTCCGATTTTGATTAGGAAGGATGCCTGAAGGCATCGCACTTATAGATGTTTGCTGACAACGGCAGCTTTCTTTTCCGTAAAGTAATACACCAAAGCGAGCAGCGGCATAATCAGGCCAATTAGCGTTGTGAGACTCCAGCCTCCGTTAGCATAAGACCAGCTTCCAAGGGATGAACCAATCGCACCGCCGACAAAAAAGATCGACATGAATATGCCATTCACACGTCCTCTCGCTTCACTTCCTAAGGAGTAGATAATGCGTTGACCCAGCACCAGATTTCCCGAGACAGCCATATCCAGTGTGATCGCGACGATCACAAGCAGTATCAGTGCTAACGTGGAGTGACTCTGGAACGCATAAGCAAGACCAAACGAAGCAGCAGCGATCACCATGGCAGCACCTGTCAGAATACGTGTTAGTCCGCGATCAGCCAGTCTCCCGGCAATGGGAGCGGCAATAGCACCACCGACACCAGCCAGTGCGAACCAGGCAATCCCTTGCTGTGACATATCAAAATCGTTAGCGAGCCTGAGCGGAACCGTAGTCCAGAACAAGCTGAAAGCACCAAACAGACTGGCCTGATAGAACGCCCGGCGGCGCAGCAGCGGCATCGTTCTGAACAGTGTGCCCAAGGACACGATTAATTGCCCGTATTTCAAGGTGGGTTCAGGCTGGCGAGCAGGAAGAGCACGTGATAGGAGCAGCATTAGAAGTGTTATGACAATGGCGGAGAATACAAAGACCGTCTGCCATCCGAAGAGGCTGGTGATAAAGCTTGCGACAGGACGAGCCAGCATGATGCCCAGCAACAGACCACTCATTACATTGCCAACAACCCGTCCGCGCTGTTTCTCGGAAGTAAGATATGTCGCATAGGGCACCAGAATTTGAGCGACAACAGAACCTATACCAATGAACAGAGAGGCAGTCAGAAATACAACAGCAGTGGGCGAGAAAGCCGCAGCAATCAGGGCAACAACCAGTACGATGAGGAAAAGAACGACCAAGCGTCGATTCTCGGTAATGTCACTGAGCGGCACGATAAACAGCAAACCAATGACATAACCAATCTGAGTCAACGTTACGATCAATCCGGCAGCGGCAGAAGACAGACCCGTTGTCATGCTGATCGGACCGATAACGGTCTGTGCATAATACAGATTTGCCACGATCAATCCACAAGCGGATGCCAGCAAAAAAATAATCCAGGTGGGCACAGGTGCCTTCTTCACTTGTTGTCTCATATCCATCATAATCATCCTCCACAGTTCTAAATTGATATTCCCAATAAACAGGTGATATTTAAAAACGTTAATTACTAAACGGTGTGTTCACTAATTACAAATATATAATAAACTAAACGTATAGTATTGTAAATAGGCTCTACATATTTTAATGAGAAAGTTAATGAGGATGAAAAGGTGAGCGTAGGATGGAATTGTGTGTACTCATGGCAGTTTAGTATAATGAACGTATCGTTTTTATGAAAAATACTGATGATTAAATATATTTTATACATCCAGGAGGGTTCAAGATGACTGCCAAAAGAGGACGTCCGCGTAACATGGAAACCCAGAATGCCATTCTTACAGCATCGTATGAGTTGTTGTTGGAGCACGGATTCGGGGCAGTTACAATCGAGAAGATTGCTGAACGTGCACAGGTGAGCAAAGCCACTATCTACAAATGGTGGCCGAATAAAGGCGCTGTCATCATGGACGGATATATGTCTGCTGCAACGGCAAGATTGCCAGTGCCGGATACAGGCTCGGTATTGGAGGATATACGCATACATGCGAGTAATCTGGTTCGTTTTTTGACCAGTCGGGAAGGAAAAGTGATTACACAGATTATTGGGGAAGGGCAGTCGGATGAAGGGCTTGCCGAAGAATACCGTACAAGGTACATCCAACCGCGTCGACGTGAAGCTCGGGGAATTCTGGAGAAGGGTGTGGAGCGCGGCGAATTGAAGGCAGGGGTGGACATTGGATTATACATTGATCTGATCTATGGGCCGGTGTTCTATCGTATGTTAGTGACGGGGGAAGCGATGGATGATGCGTTTGTAGATCTGATGCTTCGTTCATTGTTGGAAGGCATTCAGACCAAGTAGATATAGGGATAGTCGCGATACAAGTGGGAGGAAGAGGGAAGAGGGCGATTCGTAGGAATCACCCTGGAAGGAGCACATGTATATTGTACGTGGGAGATTGTTAGACCTGGAATATAGGTGAGATGGCTGTGGGCCATGAATCTGTAACATTAGAGGAAAGGAAGGATGAGTGCTGGGTTAACACCGGGGGTTCATTCCATACCGAACTGGGCAGTTCGCGGCGTAATACAGGGGCAACTTCCTTGGCAAAACGCTCCACTTGCTCAAGTTGCTCGCTATGCGTCAGTCCATCTACGCTAATACTCAACACCTGATGTCCGTAAGCGGCATGATAGTCCAGAATTTTCTCAATGATCTGCTCCGGACTGCCGATTAACGCAGGACCTCGTGCAATGTTATCCTCCAGATCGGTGAAGGGGGACTGGTTATGCTGTGCGGCGGCGGTGGCATGGAACGCTTCATAATATGGCTTATAACGGCGAATGGCTTCTTCACCTGTATCCGCAAGATAGAGACTGCCGGCACCAGAGCCAATCACTGCTTGCTGCGGATCATGACCATAATAATCCAGGCGTTCCCGATAATGATCAATTAACGCTTTGTATTTGGCTTGCGGGTGAAAAGAGTTCGACGTGAAGAGCGGCTCGCCATATTTGGCAGCGAGTTCCGTCGAGACCGTGCTGGACGCGCTACCATGCCAGATCGGGATGGATTGCTGAAGCGGCCTGGGCCACGTGGTCACTCCCTCAAGCGGAGGGCGATACGTTCCCTGCCAGGTTACATTCTCTTCAGACCACAGCCGTCTTAGCAAATGATAGCGTTCATCGAGTGAATTCCATTGTTCCTCTTCGCGTATGCCAAACAGCGGATAGTGCCGAGGGTCATTGCCTTTCCCGATGATCATCTCCAGCCGTCCGCCCGATAATTGATCCAACGTGGCATAATCCTCGGCAACCCGGACTGGATCAAGTATACTAAGAACAGTGACGGTGGTTAGTAACCGAATGCGTGTGGTTGCTGCGGCTATTGCGGTTAATACGACAGGTGGCGAGGAAGATAGAAAAGGCGCACCGTGTCGTTCACCGATCCCATAGGCATCGAATCCCAGTCGTTCAGCCAGCTTCGCTTGCTCTAATATATTGTGGAATTTCTGCTGAGTTGTCAGAGCTTCCCCGGTTACGGCATTAGGCAGATTCATCATGAGACTAAACAAGGCAAATTTCATCTGACCTTCTCCTCGAACTGAATTGATAGTATCTGTGTCGTATAATCCTATTGAAATAGTAGGATATGTAAGTTGGACTAAATGTATCACGTTCTCACGGATTCTTCTAATGGATTTTTTCTATAAGCAAGAACAGCGAGGCCTCCTTGCATAAATGTGAAGGGAATTGCCACGATTTTTATTGACCGCTGTAAAATTTAGGATTAAAATTGTGCTTATCATATAAATTCAAAATTATGGATTTTCATTGTGGAGGTGGGATACATGGAACCTACAACTACGATACGCTCATATATTGAGGACTACATCAGGAAACAGGGGTACACCCTGCAGTATTTTGCCGATATATCGGGAGTTAACGCTGGAACGCTTAGCGCAATTATTAAGGGGACTCGGCCCATCGCTATGGCGCAACTGGATCTGATTACCCAAGGCATGAAGCTGGAAGAGGGGTATTTCTACGAGATTTATGGGGCTGAATGTTTCGTGGAATCGGCACCTCATTGGAGGAGACTGGAACCATTCCTGCAACGCTGTGCTGAATTGGACAAGCTGGAATGTATTCATAAGGTTATCCAGGAAGTGACGGATGATCGCTCGTATATCTCGGAGTTGTTTGAGATGGCGGAAGGCATGCTTGAACGTGGACAGACGAAGGCTGCACGGATGTTGTACGAATGTGTGGCGGAGTGTGAGAAATATCAACATTCGGAACGTCTGGCTTTGTGCCAGTATCGCATCTTCACCCTCTCGCTTGGTCAGAATCAACATGATAACCTGCGGGCCGCTGTGCACTTTGAGCCATATATTAATCGGCTGGATGAGGAACGACAACTGGATGCGATCAAGGATTTGGCGAATACGTATGCTTCACTTCGATACTGGGAAAAGGTATTTAATTTGGCTGAAGAATTAGATCAGAAAACGAAAATTTTGCAGTCATATACAAAGAAAAAAATAGACAAAAGTGATAGACTTACCGCCTATCCTTTGTTTGTATATAGAGCTTATTCAAATTTACTTAAATCATCGGTATGTGAGAAGCAGGGGCGGTATGAAGAGGCTCTAGTCTACACAGAGTTCTATGCCAAACTTGCTAATGTCTCGGAACCGGATGAAGAAGATCAAATATTTATTGATAATTTTGCTGGATGGGCGGAAGCCAATACTTATTTATATAAATTGATGATGGGTGACCATAGTGTTTTACCTGCTTATATGGAATTTATTGAAGAAAATGAAGAGGAAATTTTACCTGCAATCATTAATATTTTGGAGGCAGCTAATAAGTTCGATAGAAATATTGATGATATTTTGTATAAGTTCAGCGATCGAATTAACTCGGAAATTAACTGTTTAAAAGGATATACTGAGCAGATGAAAAATGAAATTTATGCTGCATTCTTGTTGGAACGTTCTCTTTATCACTTAAATCGTCATGAATATCCAGAGGGTTTGAAGCAACTTATGCACTGTCTGAGAGAGTCTGTACGATTTAACAATCAAACAGATATCATTCATTGTGTTTCCTTGTATGAGAAGTACAAAAACATGGGTACCACTGAAATCGAGCATCAGTACAAACTTATCATGATGGAGGTTCAGAAATCCTATGAAAAAAAAGAAAATCTACTATATAATTTTGCTTAGTATTATGATTATTAATGTAAGTCAATTAGCTAATTTTAATAGTGATGGAATTATACAAATAATGGGTATTACACATGGAGTGGGAAAATTATAACAGTGGATATATTAAATTTTTCAAAAAGGTTTACTTTCAAGTAACGAGAGTAAGCTTTTTTGTATTTTCATAGATTGACCAATGTAAAATACAGGATTAAAATAACATTTATTATATGAAATTGAATTATAAGTGATTCTAATGACGGAGGTGAGACAGTGGAATTGGTACCTAAAATAAGAGTACATATTGAGAAATATATGAGAGAGCAGAATCTCAAGTTGCAGCATTTTTCCGATATTACTGGAATTAATGTTGGAACTTTAAGTGCCATTCTTAAAGGCAACAGGCCATTGTCTATGAACCAACTGAATCAGATTACTTCTGTTATGGGATTAGAGAAAGGGTATTTTTATGAGAGTTATGGGGTTGAATCCTTCATAGAATCTTCGCCCCACTGGAGACGTTTGGAGCCATATCTATATGAGTGTGCTGAGCTTTGTAAGCTGGATTGTATACAAAAAGTCATCACTCATGTAACGGACGATCGATCATATATAGAAGAATTATTTGATGTAGCTGAAAGCTTTTTTGCTAGAGGATTAAAAGAAGTAGCTCTTATTTTGTATGAATGTGTGGCAGACAGTGAAAAATATCAACACTCCGAGCGGTTGGCCTTATGCCAGTACCGTATTTTTCTGCTTCATAAAACACTGAATAAATTCAATAACTTAAATGCCGCAGTAAAATTTGAACCTTTTATCGAAAAATTGAATGAGGAAGTACAACTGGATGCGATTAAAGATTTAGCTAATTTGTATGGCGCGATAAATCTATGGGATAAGGTTTTTGAACTGGCTAATGAATTGATTCAAAGAACTGAATTCCAAGTTCAACTTCAATCTATGAGACGGAACAGAAAACCAAGAATAGCCTCTTATCCTCTATTTACTTATAAAGCTTATGCTAATCTGCTCATGGCAAATGTATCTGAAGAACGTAAGCAATATATGAAAGCTTTGGAGTACACAGATGTTTATGAGGATATTATGGATGGGATTAAAAATCCAACAGAGGAAGAGCAAGAATTGATAGATCGATTCAAGGGCTGGGCTGAGGGCAATCGATATTTGTACAAAATACTATCAGGTGACTTCGAAGGCTTAAACCGTTATTTGAATTACCTAGATGTTAATCATGCCGAAATTTTAACAGCACTCGCTTATATTATACAGGCGGCAAATCAGTACTCTTTTAATATCGACCATGCATTAAATAGATTCCAAAATCACATTGATCAAATTAAAGCAGCAAGACATGTAAAAGGAGTATATAACGAACAGGCATCAAATTTTAGATATATACGCTTATTCTACGAACTAGCAAAATACAGATTGAATCAGAACCAAATTGAACAGGGAATAGAACATCTAATTACTAGTTTGGAACGTTCTTCTTCATGTAATGAAGATCTAATGTGTATCAAATGTATTGATTTATACGGGAAATATAGAGATCGCGCCAGTAAGACTCAGGAAGAGCAGTATACAAAACTAATAGATAAGTTAAGTGTACCGACTTTTCGATAGTAAAACATCTGGGGAAGGACGATGAAGACAATGTCCAATATACGTTCCTATATTGAAAGTCACTTGAAAAATAAGGGATATAAGCTACAGCAATTTTCAGAAATGGCTGACATTAATGTTGGTACATTAAGTGCGATCATCAAAGGAACCAGACTTATGTCAATGAATCAACTAGACCTAATCACATCAGCAATGGGTTTAGAGCAGGGATACTTTTATGATATGTATGGTGTGGAATGTTTTATTGATTCTGCACCTCATTGGAGACGTTTAGAACCGTTTATATATCGTTGCGCTGAGCTTGGCAAGCTGGATATTATCGAACAAGTCATTACTCATGTGACAGATGATCAATCCTATATTGATGAGTTATTTGATGTGGCAGAGAGTCTCTATAATACAGGCATGAATGAAACGGCACTCATTATATATGAATGTGTGGCCGACAGTGAGAAGTATCAACATTCGGAGCGGTTGGCTCTTTGCCAGTACCGCATGTTCTTGCTTCATAAAACACTGAGTAAATATGATAATCTCAATGCAGCAGTAAAGTTCGAACCGTATATTGATAAATTAAATGAAGAAGTGCAATTGGATGCAATTAAAGACTTGGCAAACGTATATAATACGATACATTTGTGGGACAAGGTCGATTTATGGGCACGGGAACTGGAACGGAAAGCAGAATTCCAATTAAAAATTCAATCTCGTAGGCGAAAAAATAAAAGAAGGCTAACAGCCTATCCTCTTTTTACTTATGTAGCCTATGCAAACTTATTAATATCAAGCGTTTATGATACCCGCAAGGAATACGATGAGGCCATAAATTATCTGCAAAAATACATGGAGATAATTGAAATTGAGAATCCTACAGAAGAGGATCAAAAAATAATAGATCTATTCAAGAAATGGGGAGAGGGGAATCAATATGCATTCCGAATATTGCTAGGTCAGGAGGAAGTAATCTTTCCTTATTTAGGATACTTAAAGAACAATCCAGAAGAGATATTAACTGGTTTGCTAAATATATTGGAAGCAGCTAATCAGTATGGATTTAATATTGGTCATGCTTTGAAAAAGTTTGAATATCCGATTAATTTGTTTAATACGGACTTTCATAATAAAGGTGGTTATACCGATCAAATGATAGACCATGGATATAGAGTTTTTTATTATGAATTGGCAAAATATCAAATAAATCAATATAATTATTCACTTGGAATTGATGCCTTACTTATTTGCTTAGATCTCTCTTCTTCAAGTAAAGATGAACTAATGTGCATTAAATGTTTAGATTTGTATGGGGAGTATAGGAGTGAAGCCACCGAAACACAGATCAGAAAGTACAAAAAAGTAATCGAAAAGTTAAGTTTACCGACTTTTTGATAATGAAATATCTGGGAAGGGACGATGAAGAAGATGCACAATATTCGTTCCGTATATGTTGTTTAATTATGAACTCGCAAAGTATAAATCCAGACTAAAAGTTTATCAAACCGGTATAGATATAATACTTTATAATTTATCTCTTCAACTTTGAACCAAGACGATCACATGACAGTAAAATGCGTTGATTTATACGGACTTACAGACAGCAAGCTAGTTTGTCTCAGCAAGAGACGTATTCACAATTATTTAAGACGATAAATATTAAATAAAACAAACAGCCTATCTGCTTTTGAGGTAGGCTGTTTTGTATTTTGCTAAAGGATTAAGCAGAGCGCAATGCCTTTTCTAAAGATTTGTTTTTACAATATTATGCAAAACATATTATGTTCTAAAAAGCACTTGTAGTCATTAGCGAAACTAATAGCTTACTCATATTGAATATTTTCCAGAATGTCCTAGAGGGGTACATGCTATGAGAGAACGGAGTATCTTGAAAGACCAGATCGAGCAAGGTCGGCAAGAGTTAAGTCGCTTGGTAGATCAATATGGAATTCCTAGTGTTAAAGTTATTGAACAGTCTATGGCACTGGATGAGCTAATTAATGAATATAATCGAGTTACTTTGGGAGTGAGCGTAAAGAGGTGTAAAGTATTGTGAAATTAACTTGAAATCATAGTCATACTAAAAATAGTGTTTTTATGATGATTATCAATGTTTAATAACAATAGGGCTATATTATGGATTATTATTCATAAAAAGTTTATTTAAGTTTCTTTTGAAAATGATTATATGATTAATCTGAGCACGTTTTCAATTACAAAGAAAGAAAAGAGGTGATTGCAACGTTAGGATATGGATAAAATTTGATTTAAGTCGATGAAGAGAGAATTCTAGATTCAAAGATAACACAGTCATATGATCTTAGTTTCTTTATTAAGTTAGTTAGGTTATTAACGTGACTATTTTAAAACTTATGAGGAGGTTCTATCTATGAAAAAATTTGGGAAAATTCTATTAACAGCAATTATGATTTCTTCTGTATTTTCAACGGTGGCATCTGCTTCATCTGAGGGACCAGTTATAAGTACGAATTCGCCTGAAATAGTGATTAATAATGATATTTCTCAAACAAGTACAATAGGTATTTTTGATCCTAATTTTAAAGAAAAAGCTATTTCACAAGGACTTGATCCTGAAACAATTATTGCAGGGTATTATGTTCCTTTTGATAAGACCCGTTCCAATCTATCAAACGATCAGGTGCTTCCTTCTGCGATAGGGGATTACTATCTGAAAAACATTGACATGACCCAAATTACTGGAAATGTTATTGAGCGTGCGATTGGAAAAGGTCCAGCGCCCTTGTCCTTGTCTGTTATTGATGGTGTAGCTACTACGTTCTCTGCTGAAGTTTCTTCGAAAGCTGGATGGGGAGGCGCAGAGATTGCTGCAAAGCTAGGCACGACTTATCAGGCAACTCGTAACTTTAACAAATCATACGGACCAATCCAAATTCCTGCAAATAAAACATATACCATTTACTGCGCACCAACATACAACTACTATTCGTTTCAGATATGGAAACAAGGTTTCTTTTCTGATTCTTATATTGGTACTTATGAGTATAAAGAACCGACGGGTTTATACTTTTACTGGCAAGATACTACTGGTTGGTAACTAGACATAATTTCACAATTTTGGTAATATGGTAGCGCATACAACAGCAATACTATATTATCAAAGGAGAATTTAAATTTGAAAAGTAAAATGATTTCCTTAGTAGCCCTTATCTGTTCACTTGTATTATTTGTTATTGGATTTCAGTTTATTGCTCAAAGTACTGATTGGGGTATGGACAAAGCTATGTTGGTTCTTGCAGAATACCAAAATGTAAAGTCTGATACCTCTGATATCTTTGGTAGTTTTATAAACTCAGAGATTTGGTCGTATAAAATTGAAGGAATATTATTGATATTTTTAGGGATGTTAATGTTGTATTTAGCAAATTCATTACGAAGTAAATAATGAAAAGTATTCGGGTCCCGAATACTTTTTTTCTTATTTACAATTTAATCTGTAGTTCAACATATAAGTATGAAAAAGGTTGAATTTCTTTGAAAAAAATTTGTAAATAAACATTTTATTCTGCAAAGGAATAAAATATGAATTTTTTGGCAATGTATCCTAAAATGTTATACAAAGAGGGGGTGCATGCTGTGAGTGAACCGATACAGATCACAGATAAAATCGAACGGAACAGGCAAGAGTTGAGTCGTTTGGCGGAGAATCATGGCATGCAGGACAACCAAGTCCTCCGACAGTCCATGGTACTGGACGAGCTTATTAATGAATATAATCGATTCAAATATAAAAGCCATCTCAGGAACAGACAACCGATTGCATAATGCAGTCGGTTTTTTTGTCTAAATAGTGTTCTATAGAAATAGCGTAGTCGACTGTAGCGATACAGTCGGCTTTTTGGCGTTCACCCTGAAACCTATGCGGATAACTTGAAATTCCGTACCAATTCCAGGATTGGCAGGATAGCGGATGATCATTAAAACTGGATATGATGACCCCAGTTATATCCAGATTGATCTGTGAAGGGGGCTCATACAATGATCGGGAGAGGGAGGGATGAACGGAAATGATGGACAAGGTACGCATTTTTTTCGGAAAAAATGTAAACCTGCGCACCAAGTTGCTCCTGTTGTTCCTGGCGCTGACGTTGCTGCCGCTAAGTTTGCAGGGATTGATGAACTACAAGCATTTCTCGCAGACGATGGATCGCAAGACCGAGCAATTCACCATTGATATGGTTCGCCAGATTAACGCCAATCTGAATCGGCTGCTGAAGGACTATGAGCGGTTGTCGCTCTTGCCGCTTTACGATCAGATGGTGCTTGGCATTCTGGGCAAATACAACGCTTCAATGGGGTCGGGAACATGGGCGAGGTCTGAGGATTATCTGAAAATGAAGCTTTACACATCGGGTCAAGCTTATGACCGGCCCGAGATTCGGGGAATTCATCTGATCAGCAACAGCGGTATTTTGTTCTCCAATCTCGATTCACTGGCGGTCAAGCCGGTATGGGACAGTAGGCAGGATGAATGGTTTGCAGAGCTTGAAGACTCGGAAGGGACATGGCGTCTGCTTCCTCCGCATCAACCCGGCTATTACACGGGCGGTCAGCAAGAATCGTATATATCGGTGTGCAGAGTGCTTCGAGATCCGGGAACGCTCCAGCGATTGGGTTACATTTTGATTGACATTCGTCTGGAGGCTTTCGGTCAACTGTTATCCAATCTGAATTATGAGCAAGATGCAAGTCTGATGATTGTAGACAGCAAGCAGCGTCTGCTGTTCGAACGGACCTCAATCGGAGGAATGTCTGCGTACGACCAGTTGCTAATGCAGGGACAGCTTCAAAGCTATGCAGGAAACCAAAAAGTTATTCTGGATGGGCAACTCTATCTCTATGTACAACACCATTCCAGCTATTCCGGGCTTTCGGTGATCAGTCTTACACCTATTGCTGTGATTCAAAAGGAGTCGGGTGAGATGCTCACCTTTACAATATGGTTCGCAGTGTTATGTATGGCGGGTATAGCGATTCTGGCGGTTCTGTTATCCTATCGTATCACCCGGCCACTGATTCGACTGAAGCACCACATGATTCGGGTGGAGCAGGGAGATTTTAGCCAGCGTGTATCATACTTCAGCAGTGATGAATTCGGACAGATTAGCCGGGGCTTTAACCGAATGATGGAAGAGATTCATCGACTGTTCAATGAGGTGTTTCTGCTGGGTATTCAAGAGCGGGAGGCCGAGTTGTCAGCGTTACAAAGCCAGATGAATCCCCATTTTATATACAACACGCTGGAGTCCATTAACATGATGGCCATTCGCCAGAAGCATGCTGAGGTATCGGACATGGTGACGGCGCTTGGCAAGCTGCTGCGTTATACGATTGATAAGGTGGACCGGATGGTTCCACTTGGAGAAGAACTTGCTTTTGTACAATCCTATGTACGCATTCAGCAGGTCCGTTACAACGGCAAGTTAGAGATTATCTATGACATCGAAGAAGCAATAACCGAGTATTTGATTCCCAAGCTGGTACTGCAACCGCTGGTGGAAAATGCAGTCTACCATGGCATTGAAGGGCAGGAAAATGGAGGAGTAATCTGGGTATCTGCCTTGAAATTCGACCACGAGCTGCTGATTAGTGTACGAGACAACGGTAAGGGTATGACTCAGGCAAAGATTGACGAGTTAAATGAATCCATATCAAAACAGCCTTCCAATGAGGCATTACGTTGCCATGCCGGGGACAGTCTGGGGCTTAACAATATCGCTCAGAGGCTTCACCTCATGTATGGAGAAGGCGGCAGCCTAAGCATTGATGGAAGTCCCGGGCAGGGACTGGTGGTCACGATATCCATTCAACTTCTACCGAAAGGGGATTGAAGCGCATGTATAAAGTATTGCTTGTAGAGGATGAGACGGTCATCCGTCAGGGACTGAGGGAACTGATCGTACAAGTGTCTTCTCAGTTTCAGGTAACGGGCGAAGCATCGAGCGGTACCGAGGCGCTGGATTTTCTGAGATGTGAGGTGCCGGACGTGTTAATCACGGATATCCGCATGCGTGAAATGGACGGACTAACTTTGGTAAGCAAAGCAAGAGACATGTACCCTGAATTGCTAATGCTCATCATTAGCGGCTACGGTGAGTTTGAATATGCACGCAGAGCGATGGAGTTTGGGGTGTTGAACTACCTGTTGAAGCCAATTGATCGTTATGAACTGGCATTATGCATACAAAAGATTCAAATGCTGCTGGATCGCAGATACGGTATTACAACTCTTTCTATCCCTGAGCCATCTGGGAAAACAGAACACGCTGGTGGAGATACACGGAAGATTATCCGAGATGTGAAGGAGCACATCAAGCAACATCCCGATGGAGATCTGCGACTTCAGACGATAGCAGATCTCGTTAACTTGAACCCTACTTATTTAAGCCAATTGTTCAAGAACGAAATAGGCATCAATTATTCCGAATACATCACGGAGGCACGTATGGAGCGGGCCAAGTGGTTGCTGATCAACACGGGTCTCAAAATCTATGATGTGGCACGGTTATCCGGGCATCAGAGCCCCAAACACTTCATGCTGGTGTTCAAGCAGCAGGTGGGATGGACCGCAGGAGAATATCGAGACCGATTCAGTATCTCTTGAAAAACCATACCATTTCTGTAGTTGACGTGATTTAAGGGGGAACAATGCTTTCGTTATACTTTGGTTGCACATGTATACCACGACGTCCATAAGGGGGATTTCCATGAAAAAAGCAGGACTGATACTGGTGTTTATATTCATGATGATGGCTTCAATCGCGTGCACAAGCTCCAATTCCGGCAGTGAATCTGGCAGTTCAAGCGGAGAGAATGGAGAGGTCGAGCTGAAGTTCATGATGTGGGGCAATCAGGCGCATATGGATGTATACAACAAGTTGATCGATGACTTCACAAAGGAAAATCCAGGCATCAAAGTAACGATGGAATCCGTACCTTTCGCAGAATACCAGCAAAAAATTTCGGTGCTTGCCGCCGGAGGCTCCCTTCCCGATCTCGCCTGGGTATCGGAGCGAATGGTGCCACAATTCAAGTCCAACCACATTCTGGCCGATGTATCCGAGTTCAAGGAAGATGCACAGTTTAAGCTGGATGATTATATTCCAAGTACGCTTGATCTGTTCCGTGATGGCGATCAACTGCTGGGACTACCTTTTTCTACACCTCCGGTGGTCATGTTTTACAATAAAACGCTGTTCGACCAAGCCGGTCTGACTGATCCAAACAGACTTGCCACCCAAGGAAAATGGACATGGGAGCAGTTCGAAGAGTCCGCCAAAGCCATTACCAGCAAGGATGCGACTAACCGAATCTATGGTGCCAACTTTTTTCGCGATTGGAAGACCTGGGCGGTGCTTTCTTCCTACTCCTGGTCCAATGGAAGTGGTCCATTCGACGAAGGCATGACAACGTTCACCTGGAACGATGCCTATGGCGTACAGACCTTTGAATTACTGGAACGCATGATGTTCACCGATGAATCACACCCGAAGGCGGGCGAACAGGTCAGCTTTGATGCGGGTAATGTGGGCATGTTCTTTGATAATTACAGCTATGTTTCCAAAGCAAGAGAAATTACGGATTTTGAATGGAGCATCGCGCCTATGCCTTCCGGTTCTCAAGGCAGTGTGCCGATGCTGGGGCAGGCCGGATATGCCATGTTCAACGACAGTAAACATCCAGAGGAAACGAAGAAACTGTTGAAGTATTTTGCCAGTGAGCAGGGGATTCAGGCGACAGCCACCTACTTTGTGCCTCCGCGTACCTCTGTTCTGAACTCAGATGCATTCATTCTTCAGCCGAATAATCCGAGCAAAGAGCATATCGTGCAGGCGGTCATTGATGAAATGCCAAAAGCGCGCTTAATCCCCGGTCATATCCGTTGGCAGGATATCGACAATGCGGTATTGCAGGGATTTGACCGACTGTTTGCCCGGACGGCGACAGCTGAGGATAACCTGAAACAGATGCAGAAAGAGATCCAAAGCGTGTTGCAACCCTAAATCATTCGATCGAAACCGGAGGTGAGAACGATGGGCAAATTCAAAGAATTACTTGAACAGAAACCGCTGTCGCTGGTGGTCAGCCTGCCTGAGAATGATATTGGTTTGGCTCGGGCAGCTATGGAAGAGGGCGCTGATGCACTGAAGGTACATTATAATGTCGGTCATCGCGCCAGCGGGAATCATTTTGGTCCATTGGACATGTACGCCGAGGTGTTTCGGGCGATCCGCAGTGAGTTTGGTGGCCCGCTTGGGGTTGTACCTTCTGGCAGTATTGATGGAGCACAAAGGGAGGATGTGGAGCGTCTTGGTGGGCTGGGCTTTGATTTCTATTCCATCTATGCACATCACTTGCCATCTTTCATGCTGAGTGACTTGGGGCTGGACCCAACGTTTGCGATCAATGAGGAATATGATGCTTCCCTCGTAACATCGGCAGCTCACTTCGGCTTCACCGCTCTGGAGGCATCCATTGTACCTGGAAAAGAATATGGTACACCGCTAAGCTTCGCGGATGTACTCAAGTATCGCCGTCTGGTCTTGCAAGCCCAGGTACCGGTATTGGTTCCTTCCCAGCGAAAGCTGGTGCCGGAGGATGTTCGGGTGCTGTGCGATACCGGGGTCAAAGCAATTATGCTTGGGGCGGTCGTGACTGGCAACACGGAGGAACAGCTGCGAAGGGCTGTGAAAGGGTTCCGCAATGCGATCGACAGTCTGAACCGTCCGGATTAATCCGTTGAAAGTCACGTGAATCATGGGGGACACCCATGTTAGCATTCATTTGTTCTAACGAATCGAGGACATGTTATTCGCGCCCATTTGTACAGATCTGAAGTTTAAGGAATCAGAGAGAAGTTATTTCGTCCATTTGGTCGATTTTTAAAGTTCTGGTGACATTTTATAGAGATATAAGATGACTGAGATTCGTTACCCGGTGCATTCTTTAAAAATCTGCCTTATAAGATGCGGTAGATTCGTCAGCGCTTGGAGCGAGGGAGATCATTCCTTTTGAGACAGCACCTTATATAGAATCGTCGCAGAGTTCAGCTTCGGAGGAAATTTGATTAAAAGGGGGAGGCCTGATTGACCCATTCACGCAAGCGCAAAAGAGGGGGGCCGCTCGCCAGAGAGGCCCAGATCGCGGGGTGGCTGTTTGTATCGCCGATGGTGCTTGGGTTTACCCTGCTGCTGTTATTTCCCATGGGTCTCGCGTTATATATGAGCCTGACCGATTGGCCGCTGCTGGGGGACCATCATTTTATTGGATTGGAGAATTACCGGAATATTATGACAGACGCGATGTTCTGGAAAGTGCTTGCCAATACGGTCTATTTCACAGTGGGGCTGGTGCCGCTTAATATTGTGCTCGCTCTGCTGCTCGCGTTGCTGCTATCCAGAAATCTGCGGGGCATCGGAATTTTCCGAACAGCGATCTTTGTTCCGGTCATGACCTCGTTGATCGTATGGGCCATCGTGTGGAAGCTGATGTATGCGACAGAGTCTGGATTGATTAATCAGCTTCTGTTGATGCTGGGCATCAAAGGTCCGGCCTGGCTTTACAATCCGGATCTGGCAATGCCAGCGATTATTGTGACAAGTGTGCTGAAAAATGTCGGTCTGAACATGGTGCTGTTCATAGCAGCCATTCAGCAGGTACCGCGTTCGCTGTACGAAGCGGCAACATTAGACGGGGCGGGCAAGAGGGGAACTTTCTTTCACGTCACACTGCCCATGATCACGCCAACCGTGTTTTTGACCGTAGTCATGACCGTGATTGGTTCACTCAAAGTATTCGGGCAGATCTATGTGATGACACAGGGCGGGCCGAGCAACAGCACCAAGGTATTGGTTTATTATATCTGGGAAAAAGCATTCAAATTATTTCAGTTTGGCTATGCTTCTGCTCTCGCATATGTACTGTTCTTTATCGTGCTAATTCTGACGCTGCTGCAATGGCAGCTCCGAAAGAGGTGGGTATTCAATGAAGGCGATGCCTAGTCCTTCGGGGCGGAAGATAGGTAGTACTCTGGGGACGTATTTGTTGCTGACCCTGATTTCCCTCATTATGATTGTGCCATTTATCTGGATGATATCAACATCATTCAAGGAACCCCAGAGCATATTCACCTATCCACCACAGTGGATACCGGAACCATTCCGATTTCAGAACTACATCGATGTCTTTCGATTGATTCCGTTTCACCGTTTTTATTGGAACAGTATCTACATTTCTGCGTTGGTTGTGCTGGGAACAGTATTTTTTGCCTCTCTCGCCGGTTATGCATTCGCTAAAATTCCGTTTAAAGGACGTAATGTGGTATTTCTCATCCTGCTAAGTGCGATGATGATCCCCCATGAGGTGACGGCGATACCGATGTTTCTGTTCATGCGGCAACTGGGGTGGATTGATACCCATCTTCCGCTGATATTATTGCCGATCTTTGGCGCGGGTGGTGTGTTTGGCATCTTTGTGATGCGGCAGTTCTTCATTACGGTGCCAACGGAACTGGAAGAAGCGGCGATGATTGATGGTTGCAACCGATTCCGGATATATGCGCGAATTATGCTGCCCATTGCCAAGCCGGGTATGGCTACGCTGACGATCTTCACGTTTGTGACGATCTGGAATGAGTTTTTTGATCCGTTAATCTTCATTAACTCGCGTGATCTAATGACGCTGCCGCTTGGATTATCCCTGTTTACAGATGAAGTGGGTACAGCCTGGCAATATCTGATGAGCGCCACCGTCATGGCAACCTTGCCACTGTTAATTGTTTTTTTTCTGGCACAGCGGCGCTTCATTGAAGGGGTTGCCATGACGGGACTGAAAGAGTAAGCCGTGTAATACGTGCAATAGAACGAAGGAGGGACAACATTTGCGTGAACGGATGAGCATGAAAAAGGAAGAAGCAGATGTCGTTATTGTGGGAGGGGGCCCTGCGGGTATAGCGGCAGCTATTGCGGCTGGACGGCAGGGGATACGAACAGTGCTGGTGGAGCGATATGGATTCGTTGGCGGGATGTCAACCGCTGCTATGGTTTATCCTTGGATGACTTTCCACACAGAGCGCGGTGAGCAGGTCATTAAAGGTATTGCGCAGGAGATTGTGGATCGTTTGCAGGCACGTGGCGGCTCCCCAGGGCATCTGCGCGATACGGTTGGATTTGTGCACACCGTCACGCCGTACCATCCAGCCATCTTTCAGGTGGTTGCAGCAGAGATGTTGCAGGAGGCTGGTGTCCGGCTGTTATTGCACAGCTTTGTGGACGAGGTGGTCATTGTAGAGGATCGGGTGGAAGCGGTGCAAGTGACCAACAAATCTGGAAGAATGGAATTCCAGGCGAATGTATTTGTGGATTCAAGCGGTGATGCGGATCTGGCTTATCTTGCGGGTGCTTCTGTGGCAAAGGGACGAGACGGAGACCATCAGTCACAGCCGATGACCATGAAATTCCGCATGCGTGGTGTCGATCTTGGACGAGTGAAACGATATATGCTGGAGCACCCGGAGGATTTCTATGTGAAAACTCCCTTTGCTGAACTGGACAGCATTCCGTTAACCGGGGTGAGTGGGTTCTATTCTCAGTGGAAAAAAGCAGGTGTGCCGATTAATCGCGACCAGGTGTTGTTTTTTACCGGACCGGCAGAGGATGAAGTGCTGATTAATTGTACGCGGGTGCAGGGACTTGATGCGACAGATGCCGAGGATCTGACTTCTGCGGAACAGGAAGGCCGGAAGCAGGTGCTGATGATTGCTGAGTTTTTGCAGCGTGATGTGCCTGGATTCGAACGGGCTTCGATCTCGGCAGTAGCACCGCAGATTGGTATCCGTGAATCCAGGCGAATTATTGGGCAGTATGCATTGACACAAGCGGATGTAGTTGCAGGACGGAAATTTGACGATGTGATTGCCAGAAGCGGTTATCCGATTGATATTCATGACCCTTCGGGTCAAGGTGTTGTGGCTGCCTTTATAGAGGGGGATGGGGCGTACGATATTCCGTATCGCTGTCTGATCTCTCGCAATATCCGCAATCTGCTGGCGGCAGGACGTTGCATCTCCACCACACATGAGGCGCATGCAACGACAAGATTGACTCCAAGCTGTATGGCTACCGGGGAGGCGGCAGGGACAGCGGCTGCACTAACAGTGAAGATGAAGCTGGACCCGGTGGAACTGCCGATCGCGCTGTTACAGGCGGAATTACGTCACAACGGAGCGGCGATCTAGCGGATGATCTGATTGTGGACGAATTGGGCGAATCATTAATAGTGGGAGTGGGTGTTTATTTAATTCGCGGTGGTGGCGTAAGTTTTAACGAACCTGAGGCGTCTAATTCGGGAATATAAGCTGAAATGAAAAATGTAACGAATCTCAGTGAAGCTATTTTACTCAAAACCCTGTAATAGGGGGTAAAAGCGGGGTGAATCGGAAAAATAGAGCGTCTACGATTCGTTAGATTAGGAAATGTCTCGAAAAAGGCTAAATAAGCTTCCCTCAGTTCGTTAGAAATTGGTGGGAAGCTCGTGAGTTGATGAGCATAACTGTAGCCCCAAAGACTCCAAATCCACTACATAGGTGGGTTTAGAGTCTTTGGGGCGCTTTCATGCCTTATTCTCTCTGATTATCAATTCATCCGTGCCTCAAGTCGTCTTGCGACAATGGATAGCGCGTAGTTGATGACAAAATACAATACGGCTGCGAGCAGCAGGGCCGGGATAATGTAATCGAAACTTTGACCGCCAAGGATCTGCACGTTGTGCATCAGTTCCGGCAGAGAGATGATGATCGCCAGTGAAGTATCCTTCAGTAGTGAGATGAATTGGCTGACCATCGGCGGGGACATGCGGCGTAGCGCCTGTGGCATGATGATTCCACCGAGGGTCTGCATGTAGCTCAGGCCCGAGGAGCGGGCAGCTTCCACCTGACCGCGCTCAACGGATTTCAGACCGCTACGGACGATCTCGGCGATCATCGCGCCTTCGAACAGACTCAGTCCAACAACTGTGGACCAGAAGACGGACATCTTAATCCCGAGCTGCGGAAGCACCATGTGGATGAAGAAAATGATGAGCAACAGCGGCAGATTCCGGATCGTATCCACGATCACCGCCACGATCTGTGACAGAACAGGGATATGGGTAAACCGGATCGTACCCAGCACAGTGCCGAACACAAAGCTGAATATAATGGATAGTCCTGCTACCTGCAGGGTAATCAGGAATCCTTGAAGCAGGAAACGAAGGTTGGGCCACGCATAGGCCCCGCTAAAGTCCATATTTTATTAGCCTCCTTCTGTATGCAGGAATGGAATATTGAAGATCAATAGATGAGGCATGGACAAGCCGATATATTTCCCTAAAAATCTGCGCAGGTACAAGTCAATCTGTTACATGGTAACCTGACCTGCCGGTTTGTTCTTTTTCGGTTTGCCCTTGGTGCTGCGCGCCTCTGCATCACTCTGTCCAAACCTGCGCTCCATATAATGCACCAGGAAGCTGAGTGGTAGCGTCAGCACCAGATAGAACAGCGCAACAATGGTGTACACACTTAGCGGTTGGAACGTATCCGAGTTAACCAGGTCGGCAAAATACATAAGATCCATACCGGCGACAACGGCAAGAATGGATGAGTTTTTGACCAAATTGATGAACTGGTTGCCGATGGAAGGCAACACAATTTTGATGGCCTGGGGCAAAATAATCAGGTTCATGGCCTGTACATAGGACAAGCCGGAAGACCTTGCTGCTTCCAGTTGTCCACGGGGCACGGTCTGAATGCCCGCTCGGATCGCTTCGGCAATGAAAGCGGCGGTGTAGATGGTCAAACCCAGAGTACCGGAGACAAATCCATCCAGCGAGATGCCTAGTGCAGGCAGTCCAAGATAGAAGAAAAACACAACCAGCAACAATGGGATGTTTCGGATAAATTCCACAAAAGCCGTGCCGATCCAGTTCAGGGGTTTCACAGGGGATATCCGAAAGATAGCCAGGATCGCGCCAAGGATAAAGCTGCCAATGAGAGCCATAATGCTCACTTGAATGGTATTCAGGAACCCTTCCAGAAAACGATCCGAGTGTCGCATTAGTACGCTGAAATCCAATGTGCCCATATAGGCGAAGCCTCCGTTCTCCAGATGTAGAAACGGCGATTACGTCTGCTCATGCTTCGCATCCAGCAGACGAATTCGCCGCTTACCTATCTTAATTCGGGTTACTCGGGCTTGGAGCCGAGCCATTTCTCATGTAAAGTGTCATATTCCCCGCTGTCTTTCAAGCTTTTGAGCAGCGTGTTGACTTCCTCCACGAAGGCAGTGTCACCTTTGCGAATGGCCATACCATAAGGTTCGCTTGTAAAATTGCCACCAACCAATTGGAAGCTGTTATCCGTCTGTTGCATACCGATGAGGATGATGTTATCTGTGGTCAGCGCTTCGCCTTTACCTGCTTTGAGAGCAGTGAATGCATCCTGATAGTTATCGAATTCAAGCACCTCAGCATCGGGGGCTTTCTCGCGAATATTCTGAGCGGATGTGGAACCTTTCACCGCGAGTACTTTTACCCCGCTGAGGCTTTCCAGGCCGGTAATCGCACTGTCGTTTTTCACCAGCAGGGATTGGCCTGCCTCGAAATAAACATCACTGAAATCGACCTGTTCCTTACGCTCATCCGTAATTGTCATCGTGGCGATGATGATGTCGATGTCTCCATTTTGCAGCATGGGAATACGCGTCTTGGAAGTGACCTCTTTCAGTTCAACCTTAGTCTCATCTCCAAGGATTTGTTTGGCGAGTGCTTTGGCGATATCAATATCGAACCCTTCAACGTTGCCACTTGCGGGATCTTTCAAGCCAAACAGCTTCGTATCGTATTTCACACCGGCAATGAGCTTGCCGCGTTCCTTAATCCGCTCAATCGTGCCTTTCGCCTCGGCGTCACCACTACCACCGCTCGTCGAAGGTGTATCTGTACCTGTGCTACAACCTGACAATACAAGGGAGAGAATGAGGACAAGCATAAATGATGGCCATTTCAATAATTTCTTCATGAATAAAAGACCCCTTTCAAAATGGAATAGTGGATTATTCTCAATGATGAATCAGACGGCTCAGGAATTGCTGTGCTCGTTCTTCTCTGGGGTTGTCAAAAAATTCAGCAGCGTTGGCCTCTTCAACAATTCGGCCTTCGTCCATGAAGATGACCCGGTCCGCAACTTCGCGGGCGAATCCCATCTCATGAGTAACAACGACCATGGTCATGCCATTATGGGCAAGGGAACGCATAACATCGAGGACTTCCCCGATCATCTCGGGATCGAGAGCAGAGGTAGGTTCGTCAAAAAGCATGATTTTGGGCTCCATGGCGAGTCCTCTGGCGATGGCTACCCGTTGCTGCTGTCCACCGGACAACTGGGAGGGATAACTGTCTGCTTTGTCGGCAATGCCCACCCGGGTCAGATACTTCATTGCTGTTGCGGCTGCCTGTTCTTTGGGTTGTTTGCGCACCTTCATGGGTGCAAGGGTAATGTTATCGATGACTTTTTTGTGAGGATAAAGATTGAAGTGTTGAAATACCATGCCGATGTCACGGCGGAAGAGGTTAATGTCCACCTTTTTCTGATGTAGAGGAATCCCACTGACGACAAGTTCACCTTCGGTAATGGTCTCCAGGCGGTTAATACAGCGGAGTAACGTGCTTTTGCCGGAGCCGGAAGGTCCGATAATGACGACGACTTCTCCTTCTTCAATGTGAAGATGGATATCCTTGAGGACATGAAAATGACCGAAATGTTTCTGGACACCCCTAAATTCAATCAAGAGTACACCCCATCCTTTCTGCAACGTCTGTGTGTAAAAGGAATAATAAGGAATAAATTGAAACTAGTTATTTAATCATACATAGTCATCCTGCTTATGGCAATTGGTTTGTGATAAAACATGACATAAGTAATGGGTTCCCTAGGGCTATAGCCAGAAAATATGTTATATATCTGTCATGTTATTAAATGCCTTGTGACGAATCCTGACAGAAAAATGAATCTATTCTCCTAGTTTCTTTCCAACCTTTGGAATAGTTGTATATAGTATACTGAAAGTGGTGTTTGATTTATGACTCTGATTAACAAAACAAATAGCATCAAGTTCCACGTGTACATGGCAAGAAAGCTCAACCCTACACGTCATGCCATTGATATGATGGAGTGAGAGAGCGTCCGTTTGAACGTTAAGTAAGGAAAGTAAAAGCGATGTATTGATCCCATAACAATTCCATTAATGTAGAGAGGATGATTCTGCACGATGAATACATATCACTCCCCAATGTCGACAGGAGCAAGTGCCCAGTCCGATGTTCGAGCTTATGAAGCTAATTTGCCTGTCATTCCTGCTCAGGATTTTCAGCTTACAGACTATGGAGCTGTTGGAGACGGTGTAACAGATAATACGGAGATGTTCCGACTTGCCATCGCTTCATGTGCTGAAGCAGGAGGTGGCAGAATCGTAATTCCTGCCGGGGTATGGCTCACAGGCCCGATTGTAATGCGCAGCCGTATCGAACTACATGTGGAAGCAGGGGCACTGGTTACGTTTAGCCGAAATTTTGATCAATACCCATTAATTGCATCAAGCTTCGAAGGATGGCAGGTGGTCCGTTGCCAATCCCCGATCGATGGTGATCAACTGGAGGATATTGCGATTACTGGTGAGGGGATATGGGATGGTGGCGGTGAAGCGTGGCGCCCGGTGAAACGCTCCAAAATGACCACTTCACAATGGAACCAATTGGTCGCTTCCGGTGGTGTTGTAGAGCAATCCGGCGGAGATGAAGAAATCTGGTGGCCTACCACAGCTGCACTTGAGGGCGGCACCATTGCAAATCGATTGCATCAGGAGCAGGTACGTGATGTCGCTGCCTATGAAGAAGTCAGAGACTTTTTACGCCCCAACATGGTAAGTTTGCGCAGATGCAAACGGGTATTGCTGGACGGTCCAACGTTCCAGAACTCGCCTGCATGGAATCTCCATCCCTGGGCGTCTGAGCATGTCACCATTCGTAACGTGAGTGTGCGGAATCCGTGGTTTTCTCAGAATGGAGATGGGCTGGACGTTGAATCCTGCCGTCATGTGGTGGTGGAGAATAGTGTATTCGATGTCGGTGATGATGCGATCTGTCTGAAATCAGGCAAGGATGCCGAAGGCCGTGAACTGGGTCTTCCATCGGAGTTCATCACCGTTCGGGATTGCACGGTGTATCACGGTCATGGCGGGTTTGTCATTGGCAGTGAAATGTCCGGTGGTGTGCGGCATGTGCGTGTGTCGGATTGTACGTTTATCGGAACGGACATTGGACTTCGCTTCAAAAGCGCACGTGGGCGCGGCGGAGTGGTTGAGGACATTCAGATTGAGCGCATATATATGAAAGATATCATTATGGAAGCGATCTCGTTTTCCTTTTTCTATGCAAATCAGGAAGGGTCTGCCCGGGGCAGTGATCTATCTCAGGAGATTAGCGAAGAGACGCCAGTGTTCCGAGATATTCGAATATCGGATGTGGTCTGTGCCGGTGCCGACACTGCGTTGCTTGTGAGTGGATTGCCGGAACAGCCTTTGGATGGGGTGATCATCCAGCGTTACAACGTGCAAGCTCGCAATGGTATCCAATGTGCTCATGCAAAACATCTGCATATCGCTGAATTGAAGGCGCAGATCACTGAAGGTCCGCTGGTTCATTTGCACCAGTGCAAAGGGGCAGAATTAGAGAGCATTCAGGGCAAAGGTGCAGATGGCCGACTTCTGATGGTGACCGGACACGAGTCCGCAGGCATTGTATGTCGTGAAGGCGATGCTGACACAGAAGGTCGTCAGATATCTGTGGGTCCCGAGGTGCGAAGTGGCGTGATCATTCGCAGATAAAAAGTATGTAGTAGGGTTATACAATTTGGTCCAATTCAGCCGTAGTGGTGCAGCCATGATCCAGTAATCGTGATGCCTTTTGATATAAGGAATGCGTAATCTCTGGAGCGAGGCTACCCACTCGGCTTTTATATGAAGTTATCTGATGATCTACCGGTGTTCCTTACGATAGCGCAGCGGTGTTGTACCGGTAACCTGTTTGAATGTTTTGTTAAAATGAGCCGTATGTTCAAATCCTACCTTCTCAGCGATCATCTGGACACGCTCTTGTGTGGACAGTAATCTTCGTTGTGCTTCCCGGACACGAACAACACGCAAATATTCGCTAAATCGAAACCCGGTAAACCGGCTGAACATTCGGCTCAGATAGGATGGACTGATATAAAAACGATTGGCTGCACCCTCCAATGTAAGTGGTTCGGTATAGTTTTTATTCACATAAGTGACAATTTCACTGATTTTGTCCTGCATCGGATGCAAGGGACCGGGGCATGACTGCCGGATGTCCTCCTCTACCCGATGGATACGGATCAAAAGTTGGGCAAGCAGACTTCTTACGGCGATCTCATAGTGAGGGCGTCGCTCTTTGCATTCTTGCAGCATCTGCCACAATATACGCTCCATCTCGGGCTGTTCCGCTTCAGGCAGGCGAAGGAGTCTTGAACAATTAAAAGGCAGCAGACCACATATGCCAAGTTCCATCCCCGTTGCAAAAGCAGGAGAAAAACCGATTAATATCCGTTCGAAGCCGGGAATACTTCCTTTGGAGGTGGTATGTACATCGTGTGGATTAATCAGAATAAAATCACCCTTGCGGGCGGACAGAATCTGACCATTCATGGAATACACTCGTTCACCTTCAAGTAAGTAATACAGTTCGTAGAATGGATGAGCGTGAGGTTGTGGCATACCATTTCCATCATGTCTGCGCATATGTTCAATGGTAAATGAATGTTCACCGATTCGGTATTTGGGTCCAATCCGATCCTCTATGAGACTCATGGTACAGCTCCCCTCTGCTTCGCGGATTAACAACGATATCCATATCATAACGGAACATCCATCTTTTTGTAAACGCTATCATTGGAAATGAAATATTTCTTTAATCTTATCGTTAAATACCGAGAGAACGAATCTGGCATGGCCCATATGTGCTGTCAAGGTGACAAAACTTGAATGATGTTTTAGAGTAGGGGGAGAGAGGCGAAACTCTGGTTAAGGAGTGTCTCCAATATGATTTGGAAGGAAGGAAACAGGTTATGACGACACATGAATTATCGCCATTGGTTGCTGCGCTCAATATGCAGCCTCACGTTGAAGGCGGTTGGTATAAGGAAGAATGGAAGGCATCTTATCAGATTCCACAGTCCGTTCTGCCGGATACATACTCCGGCCCACGATTCTCGGCAAGTTCCACGTATTTCCTGCTACACGCACATGAAATCTCCGAGTGGCATACAGTTCTGTCCGATGAACTTTGGCTGTGGCACAGCGGCAGTCCGGTTGAACTGAAGCTGGGCGGCAACGGGGAGAACCCGGAGAACGAGGAAGTTCTTGTTCTGGGGATGGATATTGCTGCGGGGCAATCACCACAGGTGCTCGTTCCTGCCGGCGTATGGCAGACAGCGCGCCCACTGGGCGATGAGCCTGTACTGGTAACTTGCGTAGTAGCGCCAGGTTTCCACTTTGATGATTTCAAGCTGGTATCCAAAAGCGAATAGGTTTTAATATGTGAAAATCCCGATCCGAGATGCTCAGTGCATCCGAATCGGGATTTTTTTGGATCGAGCGTATTAAATATGCTGAGGTCTATGCCCAGTTCAGGGATGTAGGATTCCTTTTAGATCAGCATCACTTTTGGCAATAACTAATCACTTCGGATTCTCGTTACTCATCCAGCTGTCCACATAAAACTCCTCATGATAATCCGGTTGCTGAGCGAGTTCTTTGAGCTTCTGTTCAGCTTCTTCAGCGGTAAGATATTCTCCAATAACTGCTGTAAACTCACCAGTGGACGTTTTGAGGAAAGAGATGTCCTCATCCGGATAGGATTCTTTAATTATACCCATCGATTCTCCAAAAGGCATTGATTCTGTACGGAGAGAGTATACCTTCCGAGGTGTGACCGGTTTGCCGTCGGAAGTGAGTTTCACTTCCAGGTATCCAGGGTTCTTGAATTCCGCTACGGCATACTGTACCCCTTCTTTTAAAACAACTACGAATCCGACGGAAGAGTCGTCTAAAATCATGGAACCATAAACATCTTTCACTAAAGGCTGGGTCATGAAGTCGGCTTTTACTTTCTTTATATCCATGTAACGTGCACCGCTAAAAGTGAAGAGGATACGATTCGGTGCTTCTTTGTGTACCACATTATAATGGGGTGCATCATTAGTCTGATCTTGCTCGTCGGTGCTAAAATTGATTTTAAGCGTATTTTCGGTTGCTTCCGATCCCACAGTTACTCCATCTGTAACTTTGCCTCCATCGCCAAATTGCAACACCTGAACAATAGAGCCGACCACAGGTATTTTGGACATGGCGTTTGCTACGGAAGGGATGTTTACCACGAAGAGAAAAGCAGCACATGCCGCTATGACTGAGGCATAACGAATCATTCGAGATGAATTCTTGCGAGCAGTGGCTCTTTTCTGTGCATGATGAATAACGTCAGTAAGTTGAGCAGGGATTTCAATATTTTCGTAACGATCTTTTCCTGTCATACGTTCTCAACCTCTCCTTCAATTAAATCCATTTTTAATTTGTTGATAATCCGATAGAATTTTGACTTAACGGTATTCTCCGACAGGGAGAGCACTTCAGCGATCTCCCGGAAACGCATATTACCAAAGAACTTTAATATAATATAGGCTCTATCTTCGGGCACGAGTCGATCCAGTGCGTCATATAGATCCATTTTTTCTTCTAGCGACGCCCCTCGCTCTGGAGCTAAAAACTCCTGCACATGATCCTCTATATAGGTCACTCGCTGGTTGCGTCGAATATGATCTATCGCTGTGTTAATCACAATTCGTGACATCCAGGAATCAAAATAAGTCATGGACTCCATCTTTCCATAAGCGATGTACCCTTTATAGACCGCTTCGGATACGATATCCAGCGCTTCTTGTTCATTTTTAACATAGCAGTATGCCAGTCGATATAATTTATTTTGAATCTCTGTTATTTTTTCGCTGAACTGTTCTTCTTTTGTCTTTCTATGGTTCAGTCTAATCACTCCTGATCCCCCCTGATCAACCTAAATATTCAAGTCACCGCTCGTTCCAGGCCTGGATTCTATATAAGTGCTTGAGTTCGCTTGACACTTGTTAGACTGATGAGGAGAAGAAATAGTTCTAAACGGTCAAAAAAACTTTTATTCTTTCGGCCCTGAAGAGGATAACGAGCCTCGCCTCCATTCTTAACATAGAATAATTTGCCTATAACATCACATGCCAAAACACCCGCTCTTCTAAGATCGAAGGCGGGTGTAATCGAATTTATCTGCTTATATTAGAAGTTAAAGTTGTCTGGATCAGAACCAAAGCGTTTGTTCTCGTTCAGGCCGTTAATCTGCTCTATTTCTTCCGAAGTTAGCTCAAAATCGTAGAGATCGGCATTCGCGTGAATACGCTCAGGCGTAACGGATTTTGGTATCGTCACGATGCCGTTCTGTAGATCCCAGCGCAGAATTACTTGTGCGGGGGACTTGCTGTATTTGGCGGCGATATCCTTCAGCAACGGATGATCCATCAGATGACCTTGTCCGAGTGGAGACCAGGCTTCGATCTGAATCTGATGTTTGTTGCAGTACTCACGAAGCTCTGACTGAGTCAGTAGTGGATGAAGCTCCACCTGATTAACCGCTGGTTTGATCGTGGCATCGATCATCAAGTCTTCCAGATGGTGAATCTGGAAGTTGCTCACACCGATCGCGCGGATGCGTCCTTCTTTATGGAGTTTCTCCAGCGCTCGCCATGTGTCTTTGTACTTGCCCTTAACCGGCCAGTGGATAAGATAGAGATCCAGGTACTCCAGTTCGAGTCGTTCCATGCTGGCTTCGAAGGCAGCCAGCGTGGATTCATATCCCTGATCACTATTCCATACTTTAGTGGTAATGAACAGATCCTCACGAGCTACTCCAGATTCACGAATACCCTGAGCGACACCTATTTCGTTGTTATACGCTTTGGCAGTGTCGATGCTGCGATAACCAGCTTGAATGGCTGTTTTGACAGCATGAACGACTTCGTCTCCGTCTTTAACTTTGAATACCCCAAAACCCAGCCATGGCATTTTGACTCCGTTATAGAGCGTGGTTGTGTCCTGCACGTGTTTCATGGTCCGAAATTCCTCCTCTTATTGATTCATTGTTCCAATATGTAATTACCCTGCTGTTCAGCAGCCAATCGATATCGAAGGGCCGTCTTGAATGATTATACTAAAATCTTCCTGGTCTTGGTAAAGGGAGTGATCCATTTTACGAAGTAAACGCCGCTATTATCCTTTTTCTTCAACCAGAGGTTTGGTTTTGACGCTTGTGGGTGATAAGATGAAGTATACGAAATATGGAAGCCAAGACTTTGTAATTGGAGAGTTTACATAAGAACAGACGAAGTACGGAATCGGGTATAGACCAGACCGTACGATTAACGATAAAGGAGCAAGAATACAATGGCTAAACCTAAACAAACCAAAAAAGCAGCTGCCTGGTCTCTCGTGGTCATGGGAGCAGGATTTGCTGCATCCTTGCCGTTCCAGGGCGTTCCTGTGGGCAAGTTGCTGGTAGGATCATTTGAAGCGGGACTCGTGGGTGGACTTGCGGACTGGTTCGCCGTTACCGCATTATTCCGTCACCCGCTCGGCATTCCCATTCCACACACGGCATTGCTGCCGAAAAATCGCGATAAAATGACGGAAGGTCTGGTCTCCGCAGTAGAGAATAACTTGCTCAACAAAGACAGCATTACCGAGAAAATTGCAGATTTCAAAGCAGCAGAGACGGTGCTCGAAACGTTGACCCGTGAGCTTCACAGTGACGGGATCAAGACGATGATTGATACGCTCTGCAAGCGAATTCTGGCTGGTCTGCCGTTAGAGCAGATTGCTCCGCTCGTGGCACGTGAGATCAAGTCACAAGCGGGCGCCTTTGATCTGGGTCCGATTCTGGAACGGGCTGCCCACCAGATGACAGAGCGGGGTTACGACGCCAAAGCGCTGGACTATGGACTGAAGCAAGCCGAGGAGTGGCTGGTTAAACCTGAGACGATCATGTTTTTGGGTGAAAGCGGCATGAAAGCCATCAGCGGCATTCAGATGAACGGATTGATGCAGTTTGCGATGAATGCGTTCCTGGGTTATATGAACGAGGAGCGTCTGGGTGGCATTTTGCAAGGATATCTCTTCGATCGGGTAGAGGATATGAAACGTGAAGGCAGCGCTCTAAGATACAAGGTGCTTGATATGGTACGTACCCAGACGGTGCGTTTGGCAATGAGTGAGGCTATGCAAGATGGAATCAACAGCTGGAAGAACAATATGTTGGAGGGCTGGAACGCAGAGGAAACGGTGCTGAACAAACTCACCGACCTGAGAGACAAGGCGCTCGCCGCGATGGAAGATGGACAGTATGTAGATACGTATGCACTGCCAGCCATTGAGCGGGTATTGGTTGATCTGCGGGCAGATGGCGAGTTGATGACAGGCATGAATGCCAAGATCGTAAATGGCGTCACAACACTGCTGGAGAAAAATCATTCCAAAATCGGTAAACTCGTACGCGAAAATGTGGACAAAATGGACAATGCCACTTTGGTTTCGATGATTGAGGATAAGGTTGGACAGGACCTGCAATGGATTCGGATCAACGGAGCCGTTACCGGATTTGTTATCGGGATTGCGCTGACTGCGCTGCAGATGGCATTGGCATAAAAGTAATGTATGTAAAAGGAGGGCCGCTCCTACGAGGAGCAGGCTCTTTTTGTCGTGGATGGGAAAATTATCATGTACTTGATGCAAGAATTAGGAAAGTGGGTAATGTACACCAAAGTGTCCTATTTGAATCATATAGGAAGAAAGTTACATGAAAACGATCCTGTTAGCCGATATGGCTCATGTTGATTTTGTACTATGATGCAGGTAACAGATGAATAGGGTGTACTTCACATATAGTGAATGCCTCGATTCTATCATGAGGGGGGATCCGTATTAAACGTGTAGGATGGTTGAAGGGTTTATTCACACTAATGATGGTGTTTACTATATTTTTGGGAGGTTGTCAGAACATGAACGCAAGTGAGAAGGAAGCTCTATACCAAGAAGCTGAAGCAACCGTTATTCAACACTTCAAGCAGAAGTTTGAACTGGATGTTGTGATTACAAGCAAAGAGTTGTTGCCGGAAATGGCAGTGTCCCAGATTGGGCTGAAAGGGCATGTGAAAGATCATGAAGATCAGAGCTTTGGCATTTCGTACGACTACAAAAAGAAAGTAACCAAGAACCTGGTCATTAGCCCTGAGATTGAGGAAGTGATGATGGCCAAGGGACATAATCCATACGACAAATAAAGGGAGGTGTAGTTATTGAGTAACGGGTCCAATATTGATGATGAAACGTATAAAACGATGTCTGATCTAGCCTACCAGGATCAAAAGGCTGGAGACAAATTAACGGAACTTCCCGGATGGGAGGTCCTTGAGGGGACGGAAAGTAACAAATTTTCCGGTTTTGATGCCGTCACATTTTATAATCCCGAGACCAAGGAAGCTGTCATTGCTTATCGTGGTACAGAAGGAAGTGCGTCCTTGGATCGCTCTGTACCTGACTTTGTCATGGATGGCCGCATTGGGGGCGGAGAGTTGATTCGTAAGGGTCAGCAGGAGGCCGGGAATTTTGTTAATAATCTTACGCCGGATTGGCTCGACAAAGGTGTCGAAGGTGTCAAAGACTTCACGGGCATATCCAAAGTGGAGGATTGGGCTGGTGACAGGGTAAGAGACGTGGAGAACTGGACGGGTGATCGCGTAAAGGATATTGAAAAAACCATTTCCCCTACAGGCTGGGCTAATCAGATGTATCAATCCGAAGACTACGCAAATCACATGCAGAACAAGCATAAGGATCTGAATTTCTCGATGACCGGACATTCCTTGGGCGGGGGAAATGCACAATATGCTTCTGCTTATACCGGAATTCCAGCCGTGACGTTTAGTGCACCATCTGTAATGGGTAATCTGACGCCAGAAATGCGGCGCCGGGCTGAATCGGGTGCATTTGACGGGCAGGTTGTGAACTATGCAAATCCCAGTGATCTGGTAGCCAGCGGAACGCTGGGAGGATATGACCGGCATGTGGGATCGACCTATTACATCAACTCCGATTATGACTCGGCGAATGACGGCGTGAGTATTATCGATAAAGCCAAGAACTCATTTGGCGGGGAGAACTATCACAGTCTGGATCAATATGATTTCAAAAATGGTTACATATCCAATGACCTGTACGATCCGATTACTGGAGAGAGAATCCGCTATTCACCACGCCTCATGGATCACATGGGACCGTTCAGCAAGAACTTAGGTCCGTTACGTTCCAAGTCTGGCGGCGGTGGAGGTATGGCTTCGGCTGCTGCGGCTTCAGGTCTGATTCAGGTAACGCCGGAAGAACTGAAAAGTGTCGCTTCGCGGTGGAAGCAAAATGCACAACAATGCAATGCCGAGCTAAACCAGGTACGAAGCCGCATGGCTCAATACCTGCATACAAGCCGCAGTCGCAGGCTGGAGCCGATTGTCACCCAACTGGACGCGTCGATTCAAGAACTTAGCACATGGCATATGAAACATACCAGCCAGTTCCTGAACTTTATTGATGAGAAAGCAGATGCCTTCCGGCAGGCGGACGAGAGTCCGATTCATTTTAATTAGGAACCAGGTTGGTTAATGTCGATATCACGTACATGGGGGAGGGGAACGCAAGTGGGTGGACAATTGCTGGTTGAATTAAATGATCTTCGAATTGCGGAAAAAGAACTGACACAGCTGCTTGCCCGTCTGCAAGCCGATGAACAGGAAGCGCGGGCGCTATACAGTCGCCTGAACGATTGGAAAGGCCAGTCCGCAGATCATACAAGACAGCAGATTGAAGAGTTTTTTGCGGGCCTGTCCAGACGTATTCAATCCATTGAACAGCAGAAGAAGAGCTTGCTGCAATATATTGAGATCATGATCCAGACGGATCAGGAACGCTAAAGAGTAGTAAGGCTGATGCTATATTGCGGATGGTAATCAGTGTGGATAAGGGTGTGACCGTGGAGCGGCATGATTAGTGCCTTAACCACGGATTGTAAAGAACATGGGTAGCCAATCAAAATGATGATAGCTAAAAAGCCTACGGCATATCGGGTTTGTGGTATTATCCCCTTTAAGTAGACATTTGAAAAAACCTTCATGTTATCATGAGGGTTCAAGTGACACTTGGAGGGGATATTTTTATGGCCAAAAAAGGACAAACATTTCACACGTATACCGAAGAA
>NZ_MKZL01000015.1:0-95154 GCF_002803315.1 Paenibacillus sp. GM1FR
TACATTGAGTTCTATTACAACCGCAAGCGAATGCATGGCGCGCTAGGGTATCTTTCCCCTGCTCGTTTTGCGATGAAATTTACGGACAAATCCGCAGCGTAGTGTCTACTTTTTTGACATAGGTCCACATAGCTTCTCCTGTGTTCGTTAGAATTAAAATTCGCCCGAAACGGGTTAAATAAGACTCCCTGTGTTCGTTAAATTCGTTCGTTGCGAGGAATAAAAAATGAGGTTTCAAATACGCGCCACACTTCTAACTTTGGAACTATGTAGTTGGGCCGTTTGCCATCATACAGCAAAAAGCACCGCGCGCAGGGAGCTACACGCGGTGCGAAAAACAATGCTGATGTTGCAGAGTAGGAGAAAACTCTATCCCGCTCTTATTAAGCCTGTTTGGTTTTGAGGCGAATCACGTTCCATGATGCTTTGTTCAAGACTGCTTGCACTTTACCTTGGTCAACCGTTGTATATCCGCCGTTGTGAGGAACAACGTTACGTGGGTTTTCTTTGGTATTGGTGGCTTTCAAGTCGTTGTTCTCCAATACGATATGCTCCACAAATGTGGTTTCGCCGAAGGAACGCAGATCCACATTCAGTTCCAACTTCTCATCCAGATGTCTGTTCACCGCAAAGATTGTGATCGTGCCGTTCTCTTCATCATGCACACTGATCGCTTCGAGATAAGGCACATCTGTAAAGTCTTTGGAATCATATTTAGGTGAAGTTGTGATGGATCGCAACACCGTACCACGACCGAAGTTGGATGCGTGCATGAACGGGAAATACGTCGTCTGGAACCAGATTGCTCCGTTATTTTCCGTCATGATTGGTGCAATGGTGTTAATCAACTGAGCAAGGCAAGCCATTTTTACACGGTCGGCGTGCTTGAGTATGGTAATCAGATAACAGCCCACAGCTAGTGCATCTTCATGTGTATACACATCTTCAAACTCTGGAGGCGCAATCTGCCACCGTTCTTCCATACGGCTTGTGCCGATGGATTTCCAGACATTCCATTCATCCAGAGACAGCATTAATTTCTTTTTGCTGCGTTTCTTGGCTTGTACAAAATCACAGATCGAAGCCACACTATCAATAAATTGATCCAGATCAAGCGATGTCGCCAGGAAGTCATACGTGTTGTCTTTATTGTTGTTGTAGTACTGATGCAGGGACAAGTAGTCCACATTTTCATAGGTGAGATCAAGCACGGTTGCTTCCCAATCTGCAAATGTACTCATGTCACGGCTGGAACTTCCGCAAGCCACAAGCTCAATTTCCGGGTCTACCCATTTCATCGCTTTAGCGGTCTCATTGGCAATACGGCCATATTCATATGCAGTCATTGCACCAATCTGCCAAGGGCCGTCCATTTCGTTGCCTAGACACCAGGTTTTGAATTTATGCGGGTCCTTGTAACCGTGAGAGATACGCAGATCACTCCAGTATGTGCCAGATGGGTGGTTGCAGTATTCGATCAGGTTTCTGGCCGCATCAATGCCGCGAGTACCCAGATTTACAGCCATCATGACTTCGGTTCCAACCAGTTTGGCCCAATCTGCAAATTCGTTTGTTCCTACCGCATTTGTTTCAATCGTCCACCAAGCGAGTTCAAGTCTGCGTTTACGCTCCGCTACCGGACCAACGCCGTCCTCCCAATTGTAACCGGATACGAAATTGCCGCCCGGATAACGAACGATGGGTACATTCAAAGCCTTGATCGCTTCAATAGCGTCCTGACGGAAACCTTGAGCATCTGCGGTGGGATGACCTGGATCATATATGCCGCCGTATACGGCCCGTCCCAGATGTTCTATAAATGAACCATAGACACGCGGATCTACTTCCGCAATCTGAAAGTCTTTATCGATAAGCATTTTGGATGTAAGCAATGGGAAAACCTCCATAGAATTAATTTTAGGTGTGTAATAAACTTTATTTCAAGATGAGTTCGCATAAAAGCAAAATCAACTCATTGATTTGTTATCTAATGTGTATCATAATGCTATTATGCTGAGCAAGTTTATTTCGCAGGGTTCGCTAAATAACGAATTCTAAATCAATAATTATGGATTCTATAGAGATAGGGAAGTGAAGTTCATGATGCTTGGCACGGATGCCACATCCTTGATCATATATGAGGCGCTCGCCAGCGAGGCCCGTTTAAATATCGTTCGCTTATTATTGCAAAACAGGGAGATGCATATCAATGCGCTTGCCAAAGAGCTGTATCTGAGCAAAGCCATCGTTAGTACACATGTGAGCAAATTGCAGAAAGCGGGCATCGTAGGCAGCCGCATGAAGCGTGAGAACGGTGGAACGTATAAATACTGCTTTATTCTGCAAGAATTTATGACTATCAATCTCTCCCCTGAACCAGTTGATGCTCCTTATCATGAAGTCTCTATTCCGGTTGGTCAGTATACGGATTACGAAGCCTGGCCCACCTGTGGCATTGCAACAACAACGCAGATGATTGGGCATTATGATACCCCGGCCTGCTTCATGGACCCGGATCGGGTCAATGCAGGTATTCTTTGGTTGGCACGAGGTTTTCTGGAATATAAGATTCCCAATTATCTGAATACAGAACAGCGTCTCCAGGAAATTGAAATTTCACTCGAACTCAGTTCGGAAGCACCCCAAGTTAATGAAAACTGGCCTTCCGACATCCGTTTTTCCCTTAATGGTCATCACCTCGGAACCTGGACAAGCCCAGGGGATTTTGGAGATCGGAAGGGCAAACATACACCGTTATGGTGGAAATTGGACGTCAACCAGTATGGTGTACTGAAGGTGCTACGTATTAACGGAGAAGGGACGTTTATGGATAGCCAGCGCATCTCAGATGTGCGTATCCATGATCTGGAGCTGGATTCATCCACTTACTGGACGTTTGGATTAAGACCGGAAGAAGGGGTGCCCGGTCGAGGTGGACTTACGTTGTTCGGGAAAGGGTTTGGCAACTACGATCAGGACATTTTGATACGGTACTATTACGAGGCTGCTGAGTTATAAATTTGGCTAGTAAAATGTGGAATATTAGGATAAGATGTAACCATCTGAACAAAAAGGAGCGTTTTTAAATGTCTAACAAGGTGATTTTGCTTTAGGTTCACAGAAGGATATTTGCGTTACAGAGATTCCTTTTGTGGACATTGCAGTGCGGGAAACCGTCCAAACAATGTTTACTGGAGGAGATTATTATCAATTTTAACGAAGCTGTTAACATCAGCAATACGCATGTATTGGCATTGGTATCCGAGTTGTTTGACCTGGAGGGTTACAACATTCAGCTTATTCCGCCTCATGAGGGTGGACGGAATGTCGTTTACACCTGTGAGCAAGATGGACGTGAATCGCTAATTCTCCGAGTGTCTTTTTTGCCTGACAGAAAGCGTGAAGATTACATTGCCGAACTGGAGTATGTCCGGTATTTATTTGAGCACGGTGCAAGTGTCTCGAATGTAGTCAGCTCGAAAAAGGGCGATCTGTTAGAAGAGGTCACTTATGGTGAGCATACGTTCTTTATCTGTATGTTTGTGAAGGCCACAGGGAAGTTGCTGGTAGAGAACCATTATCAGTACCGGGAAGGCATTCCACTTAGCGAATACTATTATAATAGCGGTAAAGTTCTGGGCAGGATGCATCAACTATCGAAAGGGTACACTCCCGTCCATCGCCGGCATCATTTGATTGACAATTACAGCGGTGAATATATCGATAATCTGGTACCTGAATCATTCCCTCTGCTTAAGGAGAAGATGGTTGAGCTTCTGAATATCTTACAAGGTTTGGATACAAACCAAGAGACATTCGGCATGATCCATTTTGATTATAATGACGGGAATTACTCGATTGATTTTGATACCGGTCAGATCACCGTGTATGATTTTGATAATTCATGCTTCGGTTGGTATATGTATGATCTGGCAGATCTATGGACACATGGCGTCGGCTGGATTCAATTTGAGCCGAATGAGGATAAACGCAAACAGTTCATGGATGACTATTTCCAAACCGCTCTCGCTGGATATACTTCCGAAACCAAGATCGAAGATTCGATGCTGGAGAAGCTGCCTTTATTTATTCAAGTCACTCTCTTGGAGAATATTCTAGGTCAATTTGAGGAAATGCAGCGTGCTGGCGAAGAACCGGAAGCTAACGAAGAACTGCTGTATCTCATTAAATGTCTGGAAGAGGATATACCGTATAAAGGATTTTTCCATGAGATGTATTCCACTGAAGCTCCTTTTGAGTATGAGGGACGCTGAAGGGACCTGTACGTAAACTAAACCCTGAATAACCAAGGATTCATCAAGTGGGGAGGCAGCCGGATCGACCGGTTGCCTCTTTGTTTGTCTGCGGTATGTTATTCAAATTTGGAAGGGGGCACGTTGTAGAATTTTTTGAATGCTTTGGAGAACGTAAAGGGATCGGGATAACCCAGAAATCCGGCAATTTGCTGGATCGTATATTTTTTCTCGTACAGATAGTCTCTGGCCCGGTTCATTTTGATCTGATTGATATACTGCCCCGGTGTAATACCGAGAATTTTTTTGAACAAAGAAATAAAATATTTCTCAGAGACGCCAGCAATATCTGCAAGTTCGTTAACTCGGATGGCACGATGCAGATTTGCATCCACGTATGGGAAGACATTCTGCAGAACTTCCAGACTTCCTTCGATCTTCCTCGGTTTTCGGTCTTTCAGAAACTCACCCTGATACAGCCCTTGCCTATGTAATTCCAAAATTTTGGCGATGACGAGAAGTAGAGAGGCTTTCAAATAAAGTGGACTGGCGGAAGCGCCGCTACTCTGCTTGAATCTTCGATAGGACGAGGTGAACAGTGTTGATTCCTCATGAATTAGATTGCCAAGTACGATGCCCTGGAGCTGAAACTCGCCGAGAATCCGCTTCTGCTCAGCGATGCTGAAATCAAAGTGCATGTATACGAATCGGCACAACTCTCCGGTCGTGGAAGCCGTGTAGGGCATATCCGGATAAAAAAACACGACGTCGCCCGGGTTCGCCATATGCTCGATTCCATCGATGGTAATTAGCACGGAGCCAGCTGTAATGAACCACAGATCATAATCGGAATGAGACTTGTACTCCGTCCAATTACTGTCGTGTGTTTGTTCCAAATAAGAGCTCATGCGAAGTGTGATATACTCCGAAAGTTCGTCGAGTATACTCATATTTACAGTTCCTGTATGCATCTAATCCAACTCATTCCTCTCTACTTTATGACATCCTTCATTTTTGACTATCATAACAAAGGATTTATCTCTTGTTAACTATCGTACGATATGACATGTTTTGAAAACTATCACACATTCCGATTCCAGCCCACTCACCTATAATGAACTTATATCGTTAAAAGGAGGGGTTATTAATGAATGCTACAAGTACTCAGCATCCAAAGGTAGTTGTTATTGGGGCGGGCAGCCTGTTTTTTGGTCGGCAGTCCATCTGGCAGATGGTACACTCCCCATATTTGAATCAGGGAACGCTGGCTTTGGTGGATACGGACGAGGAACGGCTCTCGAAAATGGTGAAATTAGCGGAAATGGTCGCCAAGGAGAACAACGCATCCCTAAAGATTGAGGGTTCAGTGGACCGAAGACAGGTACTACCGGGAGCCGACTTCGTTGTGCTCAGCTTTGCGGAAGAATCGGTGAAATATCGGGGCATTGACTGCCAGGTTTCTCTAAAGTATGGAATTCGTATGTGTTCCGGCGATACAATTGGCCCTGGTGGAATCTTTCGCGCGATGCGGGAACTACCGGTGATCATGGAGTGCGCCAAAGACATAGAGGAGCTGTGTCCAGATGCGTGGGTGATCAATTATATTAACCCGTCTACCGTTCATGGCATCGCATTACATCGATATGCTCCGAAGCTTAAATCGTTTGCGCTGTGCGATAGTCATCATATGCCGCATAAGAAAGCCTATTATGCCGTACGAGCCGGAATCATCAAAAATACAAGCCAGTTTACCGCAGGAATAGACCAGAAATTCGATTTTCGTATCGCAGGTGTCAATCATTTCACTTGGCTGCTCAGAGCCGAGTATGAAGGAATAAATGTGATGCCCACGATCGCAGAAGCCATGCGCAAGCTGGCAGGTGAGGAGAACAACGGCGGTGATCGCGGCGCAAAAGCTCTTTTTAACGATGCGATTACCTATGAACTGTATGATATTTTCGGAATCATTCCCACTTGTACGGCGCATACAAAGGAATACGTTCGGTATTGGCAAGGTCTTGGCAAAACTGCGGACACGATTCCCCCATTATCGATCTGGGAGACAGAGGACAGATATCAGCGTCACGATGAGATGTGGCAGCAGGTGGATGACTTTCTTGCAGGGAACATCCCGATTGCCGATTATATGAGCACCTTCGGACCAGATCATGCGACCGACATCATTGAGAATATGGTAGGGAACTTGGGCAAAAAATTCTTCATCAATACGCTCAATCAAGGCGCGGTAACCAATATGAATAACGATTCATTCCTGGAACTACTGTGCGATGTAGATATGGATGGGGCGAAACCACTCCATGTAGGCGAGATGCCGCGTGGGATAAGAGGGATGCAAGAACTTGTACTGGATACGCATGAGCTTACGGTTGAAGCTGTTCTGGAACAGAGCTACGAGAAGCTGAGAAGGGCGATGCTCACCGACCCGCTCGTGAATTCCATCAGTGACGCGGACAAGATCATCCATGAATTGTTGGAACTGGAGCGTAAGATGATTCCGGATGTTTGGTATAAGGATAGACTGCAGTATAGCTAAGAACGATAACGAACAAAGACCACGTCGGTCCCTTCCATGGGACTAACGTGGTCTTTGTTTTTATCGTTTGTCATGTATCAAGAAATCCTACTCCACTTTAAACAAGCCAGCATGGTCTTCATAGTACGAAGTAATAAAATCACGGAATTCTCTTACAGCAGGAGATAACCATTTTTGTTTGACCCAGGAGAGGCTAATTGGATATCTCGCTGAATCATCAGCAATTTTTACATAACGTAACCCCAGTGCTCTACACACGGAGATCGGAAGTAATGCAACACCCTGATTAAGCCTGATAATTTCAAGCAGGGTATGAGAATCGACCTCAAATGCATGATTGGGCAGAAAACCTGCTTTTTCACAGAGCATGGTGGTAAATCGGCTGTACTCCTTATTATCGGCAAGGGAAATAAAGGGCTCGTTTGCAACAACACTTAGTGAGACGCTTGTCTCTCCGCCGTATGCATGATTCGTGGGTACAACCAGAACAATGTCCTCCTCAACAAGAACAACACTCTCAATCTCCTCATCCTGAATCGGATGTCCCGTAATGCCCAGATGCATGTCGCCTTTCTTCAAACCTGTAATAATTTCACTGCGTGTCCCAATACCCTGATGAAGCTTAGTTTCGGGGGAACCGTTGATATAGTCACTAATGAGACCTGTGAGGAACCGAGTATTCGTAATCGAGATCCTGATCGTATTGGATATTTGCTGTTCCTCCGCTTTAATCTCCATCTCTGCATTTTCAATTTCAATAAAAATCCGGTTTACATGCTTCAATAAAATCTCACCTGAGGAATTCAATTGAATGTTTCTTCCTCTCCTGTGGAATAAGGGGGTACCCAGTTCATCCTCAAGTCTTTTAATCGTTAAGCTTAGGGAAGGTTGAGCAATATTCAATTGTGCAGCTGCTTTGGAGATATGTTCAGTATAGGCAACGGTTTGAAAGTATTTGAGCTGAAGCAATTCCATTCATTCGCACTCCTTATTTATTCTGATAAATATATATAGTACTTATTATGTATTATATTAAATTTAAATATTGATGTAGAATTTTTTTATGAGATACAGATCAAATTTTAAATAACAAAAATGACTATATAAGTTGAACTACTCATTTACACAATAACGGAGAGGACAGAAAAAACCTGAAAAAGCGAAGCGTTCGCCTACAAGCTTTCTGAAAGAAAGCTGCATCGGAAGCATAAGCTATCAACGGATTTTCACCTTTAGAAAAGGGAATCGAAAAATCTGGGGATAACAGCGATTGGAAGGTTGTTCTGTCATCGTAGTGTCAGTGTAAATAATCTTTAGTTCAACTTATATAGAACCAAAACATAAGGTAGGTGTCTTTGATGAAAATCGATGTGAATAACATAGCTAAAAATCTGAATACACCCCTAACAGCTCCGGCATATCCAATGCCACCGTACAAATTCGTGAATCGTGAATATTTGAATATTATTTACCGGACCGATGAAAAAGCGTTGCGGGCAGCCGTACCAGAACCTCTCGAAATTACTGAACCACTGGTTAAATTCGAAGTGATGTGGATGCCAGATGTTTCTGGACTGGGTGCATATACAGAAGCTGGACAAGTTATCCCTGTACAATTCAATGGGGAGGAAGGCGATTATGTGCATTCGATGTACGTAGACAATTTCCCCGCGATTGCGAGTGGTCGAGAGCTCACCGCCTATCCGAAAAAGCTGGGTGCGCCCAAGCTGTATACCGATTCAGATACACTTGTCGGCACACTAGATTATGGAACGCTGCGTGTAGCCACGGCAACGATGGGATATAAACATGTGGAGATGGATAAAGAGTTCGCCAAACGTGAAATATGCCGACCTAATTTTATGATTAAGATTGCTACCGACTATACCGGGAATTTAAGAATATGTGATCTGATCCGTACTCAAATTACGGACATCGAAGTGAAGGAAGCTTGGACAGGACCTGCCCGACTTCAACTGTTCGAACATGCGTTGGCACCTCTTGCAGATCTGCCTGTGTTGGAAGTGGTGTCAGCTTCTCATATCCTTACCAACCTAACCTTAAACGCTGCACAACCTGTATATAGCTACCTGGAAGAAAAATAAGGAGGAAAAATAAAATGAGAATTGCAATTGTAGGCGCGGGATCTTTGGGAACCATCGTAGGTGCATACCTTGCGGATGGTGGACTGGACGTTGAGTTAATTGATGCATATCAAGAACATGTAGATGCTTTAAATCAGACCGGTGCTAAAGTGACGGGTACCACAGAGTTTCAGGCCAAAGTAAAAGCCATTACTCCTGATCAGAAATCAGGACAATATGACCTCGTGTTACTTTTAACCAAACAACTCTACAACGATTCCATCCTTCAGGAATTAATTCCATTCTTGAATGAAGACAGTATGGTGTGTTCCTTGCAGAACGGGATTCCGGAAGAAAAAGTGGCGTCCATCGTGGGTGAAAAACGTGTTATTGCAGGCTCCGTTGAATTCGGCGCTACGTTCATTGAACCAGGTGTATCAAGTCTGACTACCGAGTACACTCAATTTAAGCAGTATGCTTTTCAGATTGGCGAATTAAATGGTGAAATCACCGAACGAATTCAACGTGTGAAATCGGTGTTGGACCTTGTGGGTGGAACTCATATTTCCGATAACCTGGTTGGAACCAAATGGTCCAAATTGCTGATCAACAATGCATTCAGTGGTTTGTCCGCTGCATTGAATGGGGAATACGGAGACATTATTGATCATGAAGCCGGCATTGTGAGTGCAGCTCATATTGCGGACGAGACGATTAAAGTTGCTCGCGCCAATGGGGTTACCTTGGTTAAAATGAATGGATTCGACATCGCTTCACTCGAACTGAACAGCAAAGAAGATATCCCTGAACGGGTGAAAACATTACGTTACGTGATGGAGCCCTCCAGACTGCTCAAAGCAAGCATGCTTCAAGATCTGGAGAAAAACCGCAAAACGGAGATTGATTACATTAACGGAGTTGTTTCAAGCAGGGCAGAAGGTACGGGAATTGCGACACCTTATAATGATTTAGTTGTAAAACTGGTCAAATCTGCTGAAGAAACTCAAACCGTTCCTGATTTTGACACGAACATAAAAGCTTTTGAAAAACTATTAAGTGCACAATAATAAATTCAATTATTTCAACTGAAAGTCGCTAATATAGCGGCTTTTTTGTTGTATCAGTAAATCTAGTCAGGCTTGATTTTGCGACAGATAGAATATTCTTCGTGATTTTTGTTTCCTAAGATTATACAAAAAGGGGAATTAAATTTGATATAATATAGACTTGCTGGTTATTTTTCTATTAGAAGGAGATTCATTATGAGGTACTCTTGGTGGGAATTCGGGTTTTATTTGGTTGTATGGGACATACATTATTTATGTTCTTGCAAACAGACTTGATGATGAGGTAGAACTAGTTATGGAGCAGATTATGCAGAAATATAAGCGAAGAACAACACAAGCACAGTTCAAGGCAGCTTACGGATTATATCGCAAGGATATGTTTGCCATTCGGCAAGCTGTACCTCATATCGGCTTATCGGACTACCGTACATATTACGAAACCATTCTACTCTTGGAAGACGGGAAAAGTGAAGATGCGCGTGAAAGACTTCAATCCATTAAAAAACAGTGGATGCGATCAACATTGCTCGCGGGTATTGAAATCAAAGCAGAAAACCGCGATACCGCTATTCAGCACGCGCATGAAGCACTTAACTCTTCCAGAGGTGTTAATCGTTATGTCTTGTATAAGGAATACGAAAGAGTATTACCAGAGGTTGTTGGACACATATCGTAAGATGGTGAAAATGTTTTGAAAAAATAAACCGTGCTTCACGGTTTATTTTTTTTCATTTACTAGCAGAGGTGTGAGTCCATCCTTAGCAAAAATAGAGGGTAGAATCGTCAATAACCTCTCACGGGTAAGGGGATCATCGTAGTTCCAGCCAGCTTCTACTATATGTACTTTACTGGGTAACAACATGCCAACCAAACTTTGGAGCGGAGAAGGTATATTTACATTCATCTCCTCCTGAGGTACCATCACGAAGTTTCGGTCTCCACCGTATTGTGTGATTTTATTGTGATCAATTTGTATCCAAGGTCTGCCATTAATGATCAGTTGATTTACGGATACAGTGGGTCGAAAGCCAAGTGATTCATACACGGTAGCGGCAAATCCCGTCTGTCCCATAACATATATGTTCTTGCCCAGCACCAGATAGACAGTTGCTCGTTCTCCTACAATATAATCATCCGCCAATTGTCGCCGTATCCTCCTGACACTCTCCTCATAGCGGTCGATCCACTGTTCAGCCGTTCTGCTTCGACCAAAAAGATCCGCAATATAACGAAGACGCTCAAAAGTGCTGGTTGGTTCGCGATAAACGATGGTAGGGGCAATAGCATCCAATCGAGGTAACTGCTGCTCACTATAGTTGCCTAGCAGGATAAGATCAGGCTTCAGTAGGGAGACTTGTTCCGGTGCTCCTTGCAGGCCAATATCCGGGATGTGATGCAGTTTGTTTCGATATATGACTTGTGATTTCATTGTAGTTATACCCGCACCGACTGGACGGATACCGATAGCAAGCAACTCACCAAGGGTATTGGTACCTGTGGCCACGATTCGTATAGCCACATCAGGGAGGGAAATCTGCCTGCCGAGGGAATCGGTGATCGTTCTTTGCCTGGTACGTCTTAGTATATTGGCGTATTCCCGGGGAGGGTGTCCTGTGAGCTGATGAAAGCGTCGACTGAAATAATACTCATCCTTAAAACCGACTTGTCGGGATATTTCACGTAAGGTCTCGGTAGAACTGGACAGTAGTCTTTTAGCGTGTTGGACCCTAAGCTCTGTTAGGTAGTCCGTCGGCTTCTTGCCAGTAATCACTTTAAACAATTTGCTATATTGCCATCGAACCATGCCGGCCATTTCCGCCAAAAGCTCTACGGTCAGATCTTCGTTGTAGTGCTGCTCCATATAGCTGAGTGTACGCTGTACCGCTTGATCATTTTGCACTGGCGGAGCAGCGCTTTCTAGCTGAGCCATCAGGCTAAGTATCAGTTGCAGCCGGGCCTGAGTAACTGCTGATTTTGAATGATGCGTAGGCGTAAATTTCTTCTCCTGCAACCGATTTTGCTTGTTGGATTGCAAAGGCAGCGGAGAAATCCAGTCTTCACTTGCCAACGCAAGTTTTATAGTAGAAAGAGACAGCCTGTAAGGAAATCCCAGAATAAGAGGAGGGCAAGCCGGAAGCAGAGTCAACTGATCCACTTGAAAAGAAAGAAAGGTCAACCGGGCTACATGCGCTTGCTCTTTTATCGTTTTGAGAATGTAGGATTGCTGAGTAGGGAGCAGAATACAACTGCCTTGGCTCAGATCTTGGGAGATGTTGTTTGTTAACAGCCGAATTCCATGATCCAGAGCAATAAGCAATGTATATTCATTGGCAGCCTTGCTCTTGGTTGATGGATTATGATGATTGGTTTCCTGCAGTGGTGTGAGCTGAAGCAGATCATGCTGCTGCAGTTGGATGTATAGGGAAGCCATTTGCATTCTGGAGCACTCCGATCTAGTGATAATAATTCTCAATTACTAGTTTACCACATTTTACACGTTAGAGAATGTTTCGTTGCAGACCTTATTACACGATGCTGAAGTTTACAGAATCCAAAAATCCTCCATAACCAAAGAGGTTGGAGGATTTTTGACGTTATCTATGCGATATTATTGATTCATCCATTTCGGTAGTTCATCAAGCAATTGCTCCAGTGCCAGTAGGTTGTCGGTATTCCAATCGGCTGATGCTTTGTAAACGTGTCCTTGCTGAACGGCCGGCAATGTTTTCCATAGTGTGCTCTGTAACAACCGATCAGATTCAGCTCGACTTTCGTCATTATCCAGCGTTAGGACAAAGAGATGATCTCCTGCATAGTCCGGCATTAGTTCTTCCGAAAGTTCGACGAATGTTAGCTCCTTGTCGATAATGTTTTGCTGAATTGCTGGTGGAATTGCAAATCCGTGCTCTTGATACAAGACTACACCCAATGAACGATTGCCCATCACATAGAGCTGTTTACCCAACTGCAAGAAGATGGTCGCTGTCTCGCCCTCTGCCACATTCAGCTTGTCCCACATCGCTTCCGCTTTTGTATCAAATCTGCTGATCCATTGCTCTGCCTCATCCTGTTTGCCAAAAATGTTGCCAAGTTCGCGTACGCGTTCCGTAAATGGTAACGCCGAGTTGAACGGAATGGTAGGCGCAATCTTCGAAAAAGCGGTGTTTCGGTCAGCATCTTGGTTATAACCATTCAAAATCAAGTCAGGCTGCAAGGCTGTTATTGCCTCCAAATCACCAGGATTTCCGACATCATCAATACCTTCTAATCGGTCTACAATATAGCTTTCGGAAGCATGAATCAGATTGGCTCCAACGACGGAAATATCCATGGCCAGGAGATCTCCAAGTGTTGAACCAAGATAGATCACCCGTTGCGGCTGAGTGGGTATTTCAATCACTTCGCCTGTTTGGGTTGTATAGCTTTTTGTCGTTTGTTCGTTGATCTTCACAGCTTCTTGTGAAGGGGCGCTTTCCGAACGGCTGCATGCTGCAAGGACGGATAGAAGAAGGAAGCATGCTCCCCATATGAATAGGTGTTTCTTAATTGTACTGTTCATCATTGTTTCCCCCTGAGTTCTCTTTTTTCTCATTGATAACCATTATCAATTACAACGTAATTATAGGTGCCTTTTCAGCGGCTTACAATGAAAAAAACGCAGTGAATTTATTTGTACAAATGTCAATGCGTGCATCTATTTGTTCGTTGCTTTGTTTTCAATCCGCAGGTGTGTTGTCATCGGAGTATGCGTGATCAAAAACAGCTTGCTGTATAAGGAATTAATAACCTTTGGATAATAATGACATTGACAACTGCAGGTTTTTCCAAAATAATAGTATGTAATTGAATACTGGTACCTTTAATTCAGTCCAGAGAGGCTGGCAAGGGCAGCGGATTTCATAATCACGCGAGAATCAGGGCTTATCTCGACATGGGATGCTCTGTGTCTTCGCGCGGATTATGATGCAAAAAGAGGCTACTTGTCAGTGTATAACTTGACGAGTAGCCTCTTTTTTCTGCTTTTTTTGGTATCAGATACACTTTACGTTGGGGGTATTCTGATGAGCAAACAAGATCAAGAGTTTTCATGGCAAGCTGTGCCGAAATCGCAAAGAAACCACTTTTGGAAGACGTTATCCGTCATGCTCGGTTTCACATTTTTCTCAGCAAGCATGCTGGCAGGAGGCACGTTGGGCGTAAGCTTGACGTTCATGGAGTTTATTGGCATCGTGCTTGCAGGCAATCTGGTACTCGGTATCTACACAGGGGCACTGGCACATATCGCCGCCAAAACGGGCCTGTCCACACATCTGCTCGCTAAATATGCGTTCGGCGCAAAAGGGTCGTATCTGCCTTCATTCCTGCTAGGCTTCACACAAGTCGGATGGTTCGGAGTAGGCGTAGCCATGTTCGCGATTCCAGTCGCCAAAGCCATGGATTGGAACGTGTACCTGTTGATTATCGTGTTCGGACTTGCCATGACAGCATCAGCCATTTTCGGCATGAAGTCACTCGTTATTCTTGGATATATCGCAGTTCCTGCGATTGCCATTCTCGGTGGTTACTCCATGTTCGAAGGTGCAGGTTCGCTGGGTGGTCTGCAAGGGTTGCTTGATTACACGCCGACTCAGTCGCTTACCGCGGCGGCAGCATTAACGATCTGTATCGGATCATTCATAAGCGGCGGAACGCTGACACCCGATTTTGCCCGGTTTTCCCGAACATCGAAACAGGCAGTTACCGCAACAGTGATTGCATTCTTCCTGGGTAACTCACTCATGTTTCTGTTTGGTGCAGTTGGTGCAATGGCCTATAATTTGGCCGATATCTCGGAGGTCATGTTCCTGCAAGGATTGATCATCCCGGCAATCATCGTTCTAGGCTTGAATATCTGGACAACCAACGATAATGCACTGTACGCTTCGGGTCTTGGTTTTGCGAACATCACCAAAATCTCAAAGAAATTCTTCGTCGTCGTAAACGGTATCGTGGGTACCGTATTCGCCATGTGGATGTACAACAACTTCGTCAGTTTTCTGAACGTACTGGGCGCGGCGGTACCATCGATCGGGGCTATTATTATCGCAGATTACTTCATTGTGAAACGTAGAAACTATAAGCCATTTGCCGACATGTCATTCAAAAATGTAAACTGGGTAGCGATGGTGGCTTGGGCGATCGGCGTGGCATTTGCCCAACTGGCTCCTGGCGTAACACCATTGAACGCACTGCTTGGTACAGCAGTGGCCTATATCGTCTTGATGCTGATTGTTCCTGCGAAAGAATCTAAAGAAATGGGGAAAATAAATGATTATACAGAACGCAAAATTGCGGGGTAAAGAAGGACTATGGAATATCGTTGTGAAAGACGGAAAGTTTGAACGAATTACACAATCGCTGGAAGTGACCGAGAATGAAGAGATCCTGGATGTTAACGGATCGCTTGTGCTGCCACCGTTTATTGAGCCGCATATTCATCTCGATACAACGCTCACCGCAGGCGAGCCGGAATGGAATCTAAGCGGAACGCTGTTCGAAGGCATCCAACGCTGGTCAGAGCGCAAGGCTTTCTTAACACATGAGGATGTTAAAACACGTTCCAAAACGGCACTCAAGTGGCAATTGGCACAGGGTATCCAGCATGTACGGACTCATGTGGACGTTACCGATCCAAGCTTGATCGCAGTTAAAGCGATGCTTGAAGTCAAAGAAGAAATGGCTCCATATATGGACATTCAGCTTGTTGCTTTCCCACAAGAAGGCATTCACTCTTATCCAAACGGGGCAGAATTGCTGGAAGAGTCACTGAAAATGGGCGTTGACGTGGTCGGCGGCATTCCACACTTCGAATTCACACGGGAATACGGCGTTGATTCAATGAAAGTTGCCTTTGATCTGGCCGAAAAATACGACCGTCTGATCGATATCCATTGTGATGAAATCGATGACGAGCAATCCCGTTTTGTTGAAGTCGTTGCCAAGGAAGCTTACGAACGTGGACTGGGTTCACGCACAACGGCAAGCCACACAACAGCGATGGGGTCATATAATGACGCTTATACGTACAAATTGTTCCGTTTGCTGAAGATGGCTGATCTGAACTTTGTCTCCAATCCGCTGGTTAACATTCACCTGCAAGGACGCTTCGACACGTATCCAAAAAGAAGAGGGCTGACGCGTGTCAAAGAGTTGCAGGAAGCAGGTCTAAATGTGTGCTTTGGTCACGATGACATCTTCGATCCGTGGTATCCGCTCGGTACAGGCAACATGCTGCAAGTACTGCACATGGGGATTCATGCTTCGCAGTTGCTTGGTTACGACCAGATCGTGAATTCGATCGACCTCATTACGAAAAACAGCGCAAGAACGTTACACATTGAGGATGTATACGGTATTGAAGAAGGTAAACCTGCTAACTTCATCGTACTTGAAGCAGAGAACGAATATGAGGCTGTTCGCAAACAAGCCGGCGTACTTTATTCCTACAGAGGCGGCCGTAAAATTGCGGAATCGAAGCCGCGGGACACATCCATCATTTTTGAAGGCGGTACAGAAAAGGTTACTTTTAATAAATAATGAAGAAAATATACTCCCATTAAAGTCGCTATTTTAGCGGCTTTTTTCTTTTTTTACTGTCTACATACAATAAGAACCAAACATTCAGCTTGTCTTAAGTGCTTCACTAGAAGCCTGCTTCCCGCCTTTTTTACGAACAAAACTAATGATCAACAGTAGCAGTGGTAACAAGCCAAATAAAAAAATGGACATATTGCCAAGAAAATCACCCAAAGCTAACGTTTCCTCCAAGTTTTTAGGCAAGTAAGCAATTACGTACAAGACTGGCAACATCGCGAATTGTATGCTCGTAATATTTTTGAGACGAAACAAATCTCGGATCCCGATTGCTGCAAAATAGTGTTTAAAAGCATAGGTTGCAAAGATCTGCATCAGCCAAAACACAATGAACAGCGATTCATAACGCTCAAAAAGAAACCCCTCAATTTCAAAACTTCGAACCATGTCGAACGTTGGCCACATTCGTGTTTGAATTCCTGGCAAAGATAAGTTTCCTACAACGGTAACAATCGTGACCAAATAGATGATCGTACAACTAAGTATGCTGTATATAGCAGCTTTATTGCTTGCTTTCACGTCTACCATGTAAGCTGTGATGATGAGTAAAACTTCATATCCAGAATAGGAGAGACACGAAGGTTTAAGACCTTTCAACACAGGCATGAATCCATCGCCCAGGAGTGGTCTGAGGTTATTAATTTCAAACATCTTGCTGCTTAAAAGGAAAACCAGGGCTAACAACACAAGCGTAACGGGCAACACGATTGAAAAGACCCGGATGATGACCTTAAGACCACCCGTTAACATATAAATACCAATCCACAAACTGACCATAATGGTGACCCAAGTAGGCGTGCGCTCAAGGATGTACATACTTGTAATTTCGGCCATGACTCTAACTTCGAATGAACAAAGAACAACAAAATACACGATAATTAAAAGTCCCAATAGATAAGCAATCCACTGACCTGTGATTTCGGGTATAAATTCGAATACCGTTTTACCGGGGAATCTACGACACAAGGTTACAAGGAGGATGCTGATTGTGGTTACAATTAATCCTGATAAAATGACAGAAATCCATACATCTGGTGTCCCTACTGCTTTACTAATTGTGCGAGGGAGTGTTAGAATTCCAGCTCCGAGTATTGAATTGATAACTACAATAATGACCTCGGAGGTATTAATATTAGTTGTGGATTTGTTCATTGGCCTTCGCTCCAAACCGGAGAATATATTTCTAGGTAGTATCGCCCAACGAAGTTGTTTTATGTAAAATATGCTGTACTGATATAATGTAGAGATATCCAATAATGAACTGAAGATGAGGATGCAGGTTATGCCAAAGAACGATAATATGTTAGCCATTCTATGGATGCTGAATTCAGGCACCAAAGTAACTGCAAAACAGATGTCCGAAAAGTTAGAAATCAATATAAGAACCGTATATCGATATATTGATGCATTATGTGCCAGTGGAGTACCGATCATTTCCGATACGGGTCACAACGGCGGGTATAGCTTGCTGAATCAGCATATCAAGGCACCTTTGTTATTTGATATTGATGAAAAAAAGGCACTTCTCCAAGCTGCTGTGTTTGCAAAAGAAGCTGGATACCCTTTAAGTGAGGCATTGGACAATGCCACATCCAAATTGAAAATGTATACAAATCAGGATCAGGAAAACACACTTCGCCGTCATTTAGACGGGTTTAACGTTATCAATCGCATGGGAGATCCATCCGTTCAGACGATCTTGGCGGAATTGGAGCAAGCCGTGGCTAATGATTGCTCTGTCGAAATTGATTATCGCAGAAGCCGTGAGGAACAACCCAAGAATAGAGTAATAGACCCATATGGAATGGTTTACTGGAATAATAAATGGTATACCATTGCGTTTTGCCACTTGAGGAATGAATTCCGCAGTTTTCGGGCAGATCGTATTCTGCAAATCAAGCTTACTCCGCTCCGCTTTAAGCGTTCGGAATCTTTTTCAGCTCGTGAATTTTTCCTGCAAAATTTATTACCTGATGTAGGAGGGAAAGAGGGGTTAATTTCCTTGGTTATCAAAGGCCGATCAGAGGCATTGGATGACTTGGGGCTGCATTGGTTTATGGGACATTATCTGAAAGAGCGGACTTCTAATCAAGCCATCTTTTTATTTGATGAAAAATCAATTGATACATACGTCCCCTATTTTCTCCTCTCCTATGGGAAATCCATTCAAGTCATCGAACCACAGCGTGTGAAGGACAGACTTGTTGCTGTTGTATCCGAGTTAATGGAATACTATCAACTTTAACAACTTCACTGACAGTAGATGTCAGTGAAGTTGTTTTATAATGTTGACAATCTCGGATTACTGAAAAGGAAGGCGGAGTAAACATATGAGTGAACAGACAAAACACAAGGCAGTATCAGGAAAATATACAAACAAGGGTACACCTAACGGCGTTACATCGATTACCCCATTTATAACAGTGAAAGACCCTTCTGAAGCAATAGAGTTCTACAAAGTTGTTTTCAATGCAAGGGTGAAAGATATCACTGAGCATCCAGATGGAAATCGTAATAAGATTATTGTTCATGCCGAATTAGATTTTGGAAATGGTTTTTTACAGCTGGGGGCTGCAAACCCGGCATATCAATTGGCTTTGCCCCCAGATCAAGATCATGCATGTTATTCTTTAGGGATTTATGTCATTAATGTGGATGAAACCATTGCAACCGCCGTATCCAGAGGGGCGAAAGTAAGAGAAGAAATTATTAACTTTGCGTCTGGTGATCGATTCGGAAGTATACTAGACCCTTTTGGCGTACGGTGGTCTATTCTGACTCGGATTGAAGATTTATCGGAAGAAGAAAGTAGTCGAAGAGTCGCTGAATGGGCCAAAAGCGTCTCCATGAACAGCTAGTTCAGAGCGCATCCTAAACATGGATGCGCTCGTTTTCTACTGTCCGTAATCCTATTCGTCTGTATCGGTCGAAGTATCCTCATTGAGCTTCTTATAATCTATTCCCCATGTTTCCATCACACTAATGAAAGGAGGGAACATGTTTAAGCTAAGGAAAACACGGAAGATGTTAAAGTTGTTATTGTTAAAGTTAACTTGGATGACAGTGTGGAAATCCCGTCACGTTTTCAGATTATGAGCATTCCTGCAACCATTTTATTCAAAGATGGTAAGCCTGTCGAGCAAGAAATCGGTATGTTGTCATCAGAGCGTTTAAAAGAAATGGTTGCTGTTATTAACGTGGACACAAGATCCGTTTGGCCTCCTTTATTCTGATTTTATTGATGAATGGGTGCTCGATAAGCATTTTTGCATAAATATCACTTTTTTGAAGCCTGCCTTGGCAGTAAACGGGCCCGATTTCAGTTCTTTTTTTAGCATATAACCGAACCGCTCATATAATTTTTGTGCTGAAGGATTCGTATCGACGACCTCTAGATTGATTATAGTAATTTGCTTATTTCTTGCGACTTGCTCCAACTTACTTAATAGCAATTTACCTATGCCATGACCACGTGCTTCTTCAGATACGGCAATAGGGTCAATATGCAATACATGTTCGTGATACAAATGAAATTTCAAATAAAACGCATAAAATAAAAATCGCCAAGTCGCTACCACTGGGGAGTACACGTTCCGAAAAGCTGCATAATTGGCAGGTGTGAACGCTTTTTTTCCTATATTGTAACCGAGAAATCCAACTACTTCTTCATTTCTTAATGCGTAAATGCCCTGTTCAAATTGAATAGACTGAGCTAATAGTGTTACTGCTTGTTTTTTCATTTTCGCATAAAACCAAAGATGTGTTACTTTCAATGGAAAAGCTTCGTAAAATAAATGAGCAACTTGTTCTTGTTGTTGTGCATTAAGCTGCTGTGTGATTTGAATTTGGTTCATTCATATCTCCCCAATCCTTCATTATCAATCAAGTTCACCGTCTATGGCAGACCGATGAAAACAATGTCGTCCTCCAAATAAATATCGATGCTGCATTTGCAAAGGAATATTACCCTGATTTATCCTATGTCTGGTTTGCGCATGAATTTAGCCCTGGAGCATATCTAGGTTTAGAACGAGCAGAAGGAATCATTGAGGCCATATGCATGTTAATAACTCCAATTGTAACTAAGAGTGAGATGCCATTTTTAACGTTAAAGAATACAGTCGAACAGTTATTGGACCTGCTTATTATGAATTTTGATGCGAAAAGAATGTTCGAAGGGAACCCAACCAAGCTACAACGAATAGGAAGAATATATGATTACTTATTCAATAATAGGGGGTTTATTAACAAGGCATCTTTGAATGAGATCGCCAAGCACACAGAGGAATATTTAAATTTGGATTATTTATCATCACAATTCAAGTTATTAATAGGAGATACGCTGCAAAACTTGCTTCATTACTTGCGCATTGAGCATGCAATCAAACAATTATTGACTACAGATCGAAGTCTGATAGAAATATCAATTGAGAGTGGTTTTTCTTCACCCAGATATTTTTATCAACGATTTAATAAGATTTTCTCGGAAGGACCGAAAGCATTTCGTGAACAACATAAAAAGAAACAGGAGATGAAAGATCACTGTAGGGAAATCATCGATCCAGCATTAGTTTTTGCAAGACATCGTAGATTATTTGAAATTCCTGAGACGATAAACAGCGAACTAAATAAATGGATTCACATCGATATATTTGGACATGATGAACAAAATTCAACTTCTCCATATTTGATCAAGCTATCTGAATTAGTAAAAGGCGATTCACATGCGTATCTCAAGAAGATCCTTCAGGAAAATAACGTAAGCCCCAACAACATTTTTTTTCGATTTGAAGAAACTTTGGATAATGTAAACCGTGACGATTTTCAAGTTTTGACATGACTGCTCAACCAATTCAGGGAAAACGATATCTTGCCTGTATTTATCGTCAGGACTAGTAGTAACGCTATTCTAGAACAGATAACCACCATACAAGAACTACTTCAAAACTATACCCTCACTTATGGCGCAGAATATATGAAGGGATGGAGAATTGAACTTCAATAATACGAAGGTACAAGAGAATAACCACACTCATAATGTTGATAAAAAAGTTGCGAAGCTTTGCTGCTTTGGATATGATTATCTAATGTGCAATCAAAGATAACACTTATGTAATCAATTAATGATAAAAGATAGTGAGGTAAGAAAAAATGATCGCAAGAACAGAAGAAGATTTTAATGGCTTGAAGGAAATTGGCAAAATTGTGGCTTCTATTCGAGATGAATTGGTTCAAAGAACCATCCCAGGCATAACGACTAAAGAACTTGATGATTTGGCAGGAGAGCTTTTTGAGAAAGCTGGCGCAGTTTCTGCTCCAAAAAGTGAATATAATTTCCCGGGATTTACTTGTATTAGTGTTAATGAAGAAGTGGCACATGGTATTCCGGGAGATCGGGTTATTCAAGAAGGGGACATCGTCAATATTGATGTGTCTGGCTCCAAGAACAGTTATTTTGCAGATACGGGACTCTCGTTTGTCGTAGGCGAAGGTGAAGAAGTGTTAACGAAAATATGCGACGTTGTTAAACTGGCATTTGAAGCAGGTCTTAAAAAAGCAAAACCGGGTTCCAAAAAAAGCGGGATCGGAAAAGCCGTATTCCAAACTGCTAGACAACATGAATTAACGGTTATCAAAAACCTTACAGGACATGGTGTTGGACGTGGAATACACGAAGCACCTGACCACATCTACAATTATAATGATCCATCGGATGATGAATTGTTAAAAGAAGGCATGGTTATCGCATTCGAGCCATTTATCTCAACTTTAGAAGAAGAAGTAGACCAAACAGGAGACGGCTGGACCTTTGTTACTAAAAACAGCTATGTAGCTCAAATAGAACATACCATTATTCTTACTAAAAATGGTCCGATTATTGTCACTCTTTAAGGTGTTCAAACTGAAAGTCGCTAAATTTAGCGACTTTTTTTGTTTTATTGGTACGTCAAAATAAATCAAAATATAAACGTTCGCTTATTAATTTATGTTGAAATTATGGAAGGATTTAACGTATATTTAGATCTGATCTTTATGTTATAGACAGAGGTGATTGATTGAGCACATCAAAAAAGCGCGTTCAAGTCATTGATGGACTGCGTGGATTCAGTTTGGTCGGCATTGTGCTGGCGAATATGCTGGCTTTCCAATATGGAATGTATGGCCAGAGCAAACCCCAACTGTTCGGGATTGGCGGAGCAGATCAGGCTTTCCTCTCATTCCTGCTGATCACTGTGGTGGGAAGTTTTATGCCGATTTTTGCATTTATGTTTGGCTTTGGAATGGTTAAGCTCTCGGAAAGCCTAAAATCACGAGATTTACGACCAAAGTGTCATCTGGCACGCCGTTTTCTACTACTGTTTGGAATCGGATTACTGCACATCATCTATCTGTGGGAAGGGGATATCCTTACATTTTATGGTGTACTCGGTTTCTTCTTGCTCATGTTCCTTAATCGGAAGCCCAAAACGCTGCTCATATGGGCGGTACTGCTACTCATGGGAGCGGGCATACTTGGTCTCCCGGCATCTAATCCGATGAACCCGCTGGCGATTGAGTCCATTCATATGGAGAACTACATCATTCAAAGTCAGGATGTATACGGCAACGGCACATACGCGGAAATCAGGAATTTCAGTAATAACGGCGATCCATTCGGCGGGGATTTGGAACTGTCATTTGCCCTGATAGCCCTGATGTTAGCACCACTCATGACGGTGCCGATGTTCCTGCTCGGCATGCACGCTGCCAGAATAGGCACGTTTAGCGATCCCCAAACGATGCGAGCTATATATCTTCGCCGGGCATCATTATTGATTCCGGTAGGTTTGATACTCAAAGCATACGGTGTATTGGCGCCACAATTGGGTGCGGAAGGTTGGCTCGGAATCGGAATCGGGGGGACGCTTGGAGGAGCGTTGCTTGCACTCGGATACATATACGCATTTGCGCTATTGTATGCGGGAAACCGCCGTTTCAGCCTGATGGGCAGGTTCGAGGCGGTCGGCCGTCTCTCGTTGACGAATTATCTGATGCAGAGCGTAATCTGTACAACAATTTTCTATGGATATGGCCTGGGACTGTTTGGAAGTGCTGGCGTGTTCATAGGAGCAATTATTGCGCTTGCTGTCTACGGTATTCAATTGTGGCTCAGTCCGCTATATCTTAAGAAATTTAGCAATGGACCTGTCGAGTATATCCTACGGATTTGGACTTATCTGTCCTGGAAAGGGCAGCCAAGAAAGAAGAAAAGATCGAATTTAACTACGAATGAAAACGCGCCTGGTGTTCAGTGAAATTAATCGCTATCGCGAAACGCACAAAGAAGCCCGTTCTGATAAAGAAAAGGCTTCTTTTTTTGTAAGATACTAATTTGTAACAGATAAGATACGCCAGTCGGATCCATCCTTTTTCATAAAGTACAGCTTATCTGTTTCGTCTGCTACTAAGAGGAATCACTGAAATATACATTTTGTTGCTTCGCAAAAACCTCAATAATACCATCTGGAAGCAAGTTAAACCACGGATCATCGATGTATTGAAACTTGTTAATTCCCGCGCAGCAGTGATTTCTTCTTTACTGGAATAGGTGACAAATTGCGGTTCAGGTAACTCCTGGCTTGAAGTATTAGGTAAGGGCTTCAAGTCGAAAATTAAAGTGCTGCCAGTATAGGAACTTTCAATTGTAATAAGTATATCAAAATGTATATTTAGATAATAAGAGTCTCAAATAGCTCGATGTTCTGTATACAAAAATAAATTCGGTACTTATTTTATTAATAGGGACGCCAGTTAAGTTTAGCCGCATTTTTTAACGAGAACATATGTTTGTTTTTTCCTTTTCTTTTGAGTAAATATTTTGTATGATACAAGAGACGTGAATGATAGAGGAGGAGTTTGAATGTATCGACAAGTGGATGATTTTTTAAAGGAATGGGCAGTGGCTGTGAAAGGGACATTGCAAGTATTACAAGCCGTAACAAATGACAAATTAGGACAAAGTATTTCTGAAGGGCATAGTACACTTGGTTGGTTAGGCTGGCATTTAGTAGAAACAACAGGTTATTTTAGTCATTTAGCAGGTTTAACTGTACCAATGATTGGTCAAGATGAGCCAGTTCCAGCGACAGCAAGAGAAATTGTAGCAGCTTACGAAAAAGTAGCAGAGGCGGTCAAGGAAGAGGTAGCCAAGCTATCAAATAAGGACTTGCTAACAGAAACAGGCTTAGAAAGTCTTGCAACAAAAGGTTCATTATTACGTTTCTTAATTGACCACCAAACACATCACCGCGGCCAAATGACGGTGCTATTACGTCAAGCAGGCTTACCAGTACCACCCGTGATGGGTCCAACAAAAGAAATGCAATAACGAATAGATGTCTTCCTTGGTAGTGGCTCCTCAAAGTTAGAGTCTTTAATAGGCGGCTGATTGGTTGGTTTGAGTTCGGTATTGCATTTAAATTAGAGGTAGGTGCAAACATGATCCAATTAACAAACCGCCAGGCACGGCAATTTCTATTGCTGAAGCATGGACTCTTGGGCGAATATAAATTTAGTGAAAAGCAGGGTGTATTGGACTTTGCTCGGCAGGTCAGTTGCATTCAATACGACCCCATCGATGTTTGTGGAAAAAACGCCGAATTGGTGCTACAGTCGCGAATCAAGGGATTTACCAAGGGAATGCTTACCGAGTTGCTGTATGAGGATAGAAGCCTTGTCGATTATCCCGACAAGAACCTAGCCATTATCTCTGTCGAGGACTGGCCGTATTTTGAGCGATACAGGCAAGCCGCAAGGCAACATGCCGAACGTTATCCCGAAATGGAAGCGTTGACTACCCAAGTACGGGCTCATATCCAAAAGCACGGTGCACTAAGTTCGGATGATTTAAAATTGGATGGGGATTTCTCATGGCAATCGGCCATCCACTGGAGCGGTGGAAACAATTCATCTCGATCGGTGTTGGAACAGATGTATTCGACGGGTGAGTTGATTATCCATCATAAAAAAGGAACGCGTAAATATTACGATATGGCCAAGAAGTACATACAACCAAATCTGCTGAATGCATCAGAGCCGCTGGAGGATGAGCTTGAGCATCATAAGTGGCGGGTACTGCGTCGAATCGGCTCTGTTGGTCTCTTATGGAATCGTGCGTCAGATGCATGGCTGAATATATGGGGGCTGAAAGCAGCACAGCGCACCGAGGTTTTTCGCCAGCTATTACACGAATATCGCATTGTTGCTGTTGCTGTGGAACAAATGAAGGATATGCTGTACTGCCTCGCGGAGGATTTACCGCTTATTGAAGCCGTTCTGAGAAATCAGGAGCAGAAATTGCTGTGAGCTTATTGCCCCGCTGGATAATTTCATATGGGACAGAAAACTGATCAACACATTGTTTGGCTTCGATTACACCTGGGAGATTTACACGCCTGCAATCAAACGAAAATTCGGCTATTATGTGCTGCCTCTATTATATGGAGAAAGCTTCATTGGACGGGCCGAGATAATCGTGGAGCGAAAAACTGGAACGCTCGTTCTTAAAAATATCTGGTACGAGAACGGTGTGAAGCAAACAATGCAATTGCGAACAGCCTTGAACAGTTGTTTCCAAAAGTTTGCGGTATTCAACGGGTGTAAGACGATTTCGGCAGAGTCTATAAACTGATATTTGCCTGTATTTGTATATAGGTAATGAATTTGGATACCGTTCTGAATCGACATCCTCACCAACCATAAATTAAAAGAGGTCATTCCGCTAACGGATAGCGTTAGTTTAACAAACAGGCCGCAATTAGTACATTTATCACCCATAAAAGAACTCTCCAGACTAGGAGGGTTCTTGCATTTTTATCCATATGTTTGTGGGTGGTGTCAGTTACGCTGGTATTGCTTCTAAGAGTAGGTGGTTTGTTCTAGCACGAAGAATGACCATAATTAATTTTGTATGCTTATATTACCTTTATTTGTTATACTCACTGAAGAATAAGAAATACCCCTAATGTTTCCTGTTACAATTTGTAGTTTTATAGATTCAACATATCAACCCTAATACATAAGCTAACTAATATAGTGCGGGCAGTGGTAAGGTAATGCGAAATGAAATATGAAGCGTATACATTCAACTGTTTCCACTCAAGCTTGAAAGGATCATTATTGTGCTAAAAATAATTAATTTTCTTCTTTTCTTGCTGATCATTTGGGTAGTCATCTTTTATCCTTTTCGTTTTGCTTGGTTTGAAGGTTTGAAACAAATTCCTGCAGATCTTCATGGTGTTTATTTACTTTTCTTGTTCTTTGGATATCTGATCTGTTCATCGGCTATGGGACTTATGGTAGGCAAGATGTTTTTTAAACGAAAAGAACAGTGAGTGTGTAGGTAGGAAGTAGGGAGCTTGGAGAATGGACAAAGGTATTTTAATCAATCAATTCTTAGAACTTTTTCCTGAATTCCACGATTGTTATATAGAACATTTGGATTTATATCAAGAGTTTCTAGGACATGTGTTTTTTGGTGATGAAGTGGCTACTTATGTTGAAGGATTGCTTCGTGAAAATGATGATACAGAACAAATTGAGAAGTTTTTCAATTTTTTTGAATGGATGGCAACTCAAACGAGCCTTTATATTGTACAAGTGTTATCTACTACAATCTTGTATGATCTAGGCGGGCATACAGATATTTTCCAAAAAGCTCAATGTTATATGAAGTTACATACTAAAAGACTTTCTCAAGAAATAGAAGATTTACACTCAGGAAAATATTTTTCATAGAATACTCTGCTGGAGATCAGGTATTCAAGAGTTTATATCGTTGGTTTTATAATATCATTCAAAGTCGCTAAAGCAGCGGCTTTTTTTGTTTATTCATGTAATTGCCTATCTCAAAGGTTGAGGGGAAAGAACTTATTCCAATGATCAATTAGATAATTATGCATCACTTTTGCTTTCGATACGCCACCATTCGCATCAACCAGTGGGGTGGAAGCAATGAAGGAGTTTGCTACATAATAGCCTTACGCTGATAAATAAACGGAAAGTGCTATCCAGAGAAGAACCACTCCTTTGCCGGAGTGGCTTCTTTGGATCATACGGAATAAGTGAATTTAGTAGACAGTTATATAACCCGAAAATAGTTCGATTACCGACAGGTAATCCATCTCCAATCGTTAGACTACCGCCGACATTAGATAATCGCCGTGCTTCACTTCCTGCTCGGTAGTTTTTAACACGTCCAAGTAGTTGGCAGAGTTGGTGACGATGACTGAGGTGGCAGTGATGTAACCCGCTGTCCGGATTTGCTCCGCGTCAAACTCTACAAGCAGTTGCCCGCAAGAAACCCGATCGCCCTCTTTAACTTTTTTCTCAAAAAATTGTCCTTTTAGCTTTACCGTATTCACTCCAATATGGATCAGAAGCTCCATGCCACTGTCCGTGGTCAGACCGAGCGCATGACCGGTAGGGAATACGGTGGTTACGACACCATTGATTGGCGATACCAAAATTCCATCAGTGGGTTCAATGACAAGCCCCTGTCCCATGGCACCTGAAGAGAAGGCGGGATCGGGCAAATCTTCAAGTAGCTGAACACTGCCTTTAAGCGGACTCACAATGATTTCCTTGTTTAACCGAGATTCACTTGGCTCAATCGCTTGTTTTTCCTGTCCAGAAGTTTCAATCTGCGGCTCCTCAACAGTAGCCTCAAGATCCTTGAATCCAAGCAGCAACGTGAGTAGAAAAGCCAGGACAAAAGATACGGAAACACCGATCACAACCGAGGCGAACCCCGTTGTCACGTAAGTAGGAAAAGCGAGCAGGCTGGGAAGTGAGTAAGCGACTGCCCGACCACCCCCGACTCCGATAATTGCGCCCCCGATCGCTGCGGAAATACATGCGTAAATGAACGGTTTTTTCAATCGTAAAGTAACTCCGTAAATGCCTGGTTCCGTAATTCCGAAAATCGCAGTAATCGTAGCAGATCCGGAAAGGGTTTTAAGCTGTGAATTGCGGGTTTTCAGCATAACGGCGAGCAAAGCACCGGCTTGAGCCAGCACGGCTGCGGTCAACATCGGGCGCATTAAATCATAGCCTATTGTCGCCAGATTATTAAGTGTAATTGGAAGAAAAGCCCAGTGGAGTCCAAAGATAACAATGACCTGCCAGAAACCACCAGTGACTGCTCCTGCCAACATTGGGCTGAATTGCATGAGTGAGGTAAAACCGCTAGCTAACCCCTGACTAACACTGTTGCCGATCGGTCCAAAAGCAAGAATGGTAAGCGGGACGACAATTAGAAGCGACAGCATCGGCACAAGAATATTGCGGATAGACTGGTGAATAATCGAGTTGAACCATTTTTCTATATGAGATTGAACCCACACCGCCAGAAGGATTGGAAACACGGTGGAAGTGTACATCACAAGCACAATGGGGATGCCTAAGAAATCATAAGTTTGACCGCTATTAAACGCAGCGGAAATGGTCGGAAAGACCAGGGCTCCTGCAATAGCCAAGGATACGTTCATATTAGCTTTGAATTTCCTTGCGGCAGTAACTGCCAAAAATATGGGCAAAAAGGTGAATACACTGCTTGATGCCGCGTTTAAAATTAGATAAGTTCCTGAGGTGTCATCTAGCCAGCCGAGCGCCACAGACAAAACAACCAGACCTTTGAGCAATCCAGCTCCAGCTAGCGCACTGAGCAGCGGGGAAAAAACACTGGAAATAAGATCTACGGTTTTTCCGAATATTCCTGTTTTTTCTGCATTCTCTTTAGTATCCGTTTTGCTGCCGCCATCTTGAAGGTTGGTGTGCTCCATGATTCCTTCATAAACTTTGGACACGTTGTTGCCGATGACGACTTGAAATTGACCGCCGCTTTTCACAACGGTGATGACTCCAGCTGTATTTTTCAACGCCTGTTCATTCGCTTTTGTATGATCTTTCAGGGTGAATCTAAGCCTGGTTGCACAGTGATATACATCATTCACATTAGATTCACCTCCAACAAGTTCAATAACACGTATGGACAGTTCTTTGTCTTTATTACTCATAGCATATTGCCTCCTTCATGATGGGTAATTGATCTCAGGTTGTGAGCTGTTCGTTCCTGATGTGCCGGCTTACATCGTTTCACTTCCAAAAAGCAGCAAAACCTGAACTCGTGGCAAAATAAAAAGAAAAATCATTTTGCCATCAGTCCAGGTTTTGCCTGCTTTACCAGTCACAATCCTTTATCCTAATGTGTTGTATATGAAGTTTTAGCTTGAAAGAAATAGGGCTATAAAGTGCTTCGTTCAGTAAGCCGCTGGATATGAATGGTTAAGTAAACGAATTCATCTTTGTTTAAGGACTGTACATACGTTTTTTCTAAGTACTCGTTGATCTTGCAAGTGCAAGAAAAGGCTCTGACATAAGTCTTTTTCACCTGCTGATATAAAAAATCTTCGCCGCTTTGGTGAATCTCGTGGCGCAATAAGCGCATGGCGAAATATTGAAGGTGTGTTAAGAAACGCGAATAATTTAAGCTCGATTCATCAAGAACGGTGCCGTAATGGTACGTGACGATTTTCAAAATCTCGTTGACAATTTCAGTCATCTTTATCGTCAATTTCATTTCCGTGCCGTCAAGTCGGGCATTGACGACATGTAAGGCGATAAACCCAGCCTCATCTTCCCCGAGCGAAACTCCAATCATGTCGCTGATTAACTGCAAAGCATCCAATCCGATACTGAATTCCGTTTTATAGAAACGTTTAATTTCGAACAACATGGCATTTTTAATCTCCATACCTTTGTTCTTACGTTGGATGGCAAAACTAATATGGTCGGTTAACGACAGATAAATATTGTCGCTGAGTTCAGTACCAAGGACATGGTTGGCGTGTTTTACGATCTCGTTCACAACTTCGAAATGAACGGCGGGTAATTCATGTATCAGTTCAGCCATTTTTACAGCAAATGCATGCTCGGCTAAATGGAAGATTTTATCGATCTTGTGTTCATCGACCTCATCACCTGCACTTTTTTGGAAGGAGATGCCTTTACCCATAACGATGACTTCCTTCCCCTTTGTATTGCGGGTCAGCAGAAGGTTATTGTTTAATACTTTTTCAATAATCATGTGCATCGGCTCCTTGTTTTCTGCAATATGCATAAAAAAAACCTAAGATAGTTCAAACGCCGCCAATTGGTTAACGGCATTCAAACTTTCTTAGGTATTGCCCGAATCAACGGTCACAATCCTTATTTGAGGTAACTATAGCACAAGTGATAAAGCGGTTTCAAGTTACAAATTAATCCCATTTAATTCCATTAAAAAAGTTCTTGACATGTAATGCATTACACAAGATAGAGTCCAAATTGAGAACACAATAGAACAAGGAGGACTTCAAAATGAAAAAGGGATTAAAAATTGTGACGATTGGCGGCGGATCGAGTTACACCCCAGAATTGATCGAAGGTTTTATCAAACGGCATCATGAACTTCCAATACGTGAATTGTGGCTTGTAGATATTGAAGCAGGAAGAGAGAAACTTGAAATTGTAGGAGCCATGGCTAAACGGATGGTAAAAGCGGCGGGAATCGACTGTGATATTCACTTGACGCTTAATCGAAGAGAAGCGTTGGCCGATGCCGATTTTGTCACCACCCAATTCCGGGTCGGCCTTTTGGAAGCTCGTATTAAGGACGAAACGATTCCGATTAGCCATGGGATGATTGGTCAGGAAACCAACGGAGCAGGTGGGATGTTCAAAGCATTCCGTACCATTCCGGTCGTTCTTGGAATTGTTGAGGACATGAAGGAACTTTGCCCAGATGCTTGGTTAATCAATTTCACGAACCCTGCGGGAATGGTAACGGAAGCTGTGCTCCAATATGGTAAATGGGAGAAGGTCATTGGTTTGTGCAATGTTCCGATTATTTCCTCCAAGAATGAAGCTGCTGTTCTGGAAAAAAATGAAGAGGAACTGTTCTTCAAATTTGCCGGTATTAATCACCTTCACTGGCACAAAATTTATGACCGAGATGGTAAAGAGCTAACTAAACAGGCCATCGAAAAGCTCTACGGTCCTGATGCCGAGCCAGAAAAAATGGTAGAAAATATAAAAAGTATGCGTTTCTTGTATGAGCAAATTCTCCAACTGGGTATGCTGCCTTGTCCTTATCACCGGTACTATTACATGACCGACAGCATGCTTGAAGAGGAAGTAGAAGCGGTCAATGGCGAAGGAACTCGCGGGCAGGTTGTGAAACGCCTGGAGGAAAGTTTGTTTGAACTTTATAAAGATCCTAACCTGAATTACAAGCCTAAGGAATTGGAAAAACGCGGAGGTGCTTATTACAGCGACGCAGCTTGTGAAGTTATTAATTCCGTATATAACAACAAGGGAACGCATATGGTAGTCAACACACAGAACCGCGGAGCAATTAGCGATCTACCATATAACAGTGCCATCGAAGTTACAAGTATCATTACAGCCCATGGTGCAGAGCCTGTTCACTTTGGCGCATTCCCGTCCGCACAAAAAGGGCTATTGCAGGTGATGAAGGCAATGGAGGAACTGACGATCGAAGCAGCGGTCACAGGAGATTATGCAACCGCTCTACAAGCATTCACACTTAATCCGCTCGTTACCAGCGGTGACATTGCTAAGGTAGTTTTAGATGAAATGTTGGAAGCGCATAAAGAACATCTTCCGCAATTTCACAAATAATTTATTTAGAGATTGAAGTCATTCAGGCCTGTCCCTCATATAGGGACAGGCCTGAATGTTGTTCGTTCATGAAGTTTAACGGGATGGAAGAGAAAAGAACTCATGATCTCAAATGGGCTCTTTTCTTCGTTTAAAAGGATGGATGTTGTTTTATGTAGATTTTCGTTCAATCAGTCTAAACTGAAGAGGATGAAGATTGGATGCCGAATTTTCCAGCATACTCATAATAATATTAAAGGCATTCTCTGCTTGTTTATCCACGGGGTAATGGATCGTTGTCAGATCCAGCAGGTGAGCGCTGTCTGTATTATCAAATCCCATGATTCCCACATCATCCGGAACCGAAAACCCCGAGCGTTGAATCTCCGTTAAAATACCTGCTGCTACCTCATCAGTCGAACAGGAAATGGCATCCGGCTTGTCCGTTTGTTCTATCCACCATCGCGCTATTTCCTCACCATCATGAATGGTGACTTTATTATGAAATTGCGGAAAGCCAGTGTTCTTCAACCCATGCTTCTGTACAAAATCCTCATAAGCTCTTATTCGCTCCAAGGTATTCTGTCCTTTGGACGAATACACGTTCAAAATTTTACGATAACCTCTGGCATACAGATATTCGAGACCCAGCGTATAACCTTGATATTGGTCCATAAATACGGACGGTATGGTGTCGCTGGTAAGACGCTGCCATGTTACAATTGGCCCATATTTCGTAAAGGATTCGATGATATCCCACTCAATCGTCCGTACCAGACAAAGAAGGGCATCCACCTGTTTACTGCGTAACATTTCAAGCGCTACAAGCTCCTTATCACGATCTCCGTCTGTCATAAAAAGCATAATGTTGAATCCGTATTTTTGGGATATCATGTGGAATGAACGGACAAGTGACATCAAAAGGGGATTGTAAGTAACACCCATAACACCGATGACTTTTGTCGCTCCATTTTTTAAGGACTTTGCATTTGAATTAGGGACATAATCCAATTGCTCAATGATGTTCAAGACTTTTTCTCTTGTTAAATCGCTTACATAAGGATGTCGATTAATTACCCTTGAAACGGTTGCTGTAGAAACGCCTGCAAGACGTGCAATCTCTTGAATATTTGCCATCTGATCCACCTCATCATAAGGATAGCACGATTTTAATTGTTTACAAGGTAGAGGCCATCATCTCGATATGTGACCAGATAATGGCATGTTAGATGTTGAGAACAAAAACTTAAATCCTCACAAAGTGACACGTATTTTTCATATACCTTCTACGTTGGTTGACAAACCAAAACCACGTTTGTTAGAAGCTCACCTTTAACAAACGTGGTCGAGACGGCGGCTAGATAAGACGCTAAGAGCTTGAGTTTGTCCTTTCCGCCAGTTTAGTAATCAACTCGATATCTTGTTCGGTTAATTGTTCAAAAAAATGTTTGCGTATTGCCTTGGAGAGGTAAGGACGGGCATCATCTAACATTGATTTTCCAGAAGAAGTGATACTGACTTGTACTCCACGATCGTTGTCTAATGGTTTCTTCATCACGAGTCCACGTTTTTCCATACGCTTCAGATGATGAGATAATCGACTTTTATCCCAGTCCATAGAGTCGGCTAATTCCTGTTGGCGAAGGCTACCATCCCCAAAAAGGACTAATCGGTCCAATACTCCAAAATCACCCTCCGACAATCCTGAGTGATCGGCCATATCTTTGACGATACGACCGAAGATGGTCTGAAAGGAACCTTTCCACATATGCCATATTCGCATTTCTTCTTCGTTAAGTTCATTTTTATCCATAGGAGCATAATAACATGGTTGACGCGTCAACTTCAATGTGCTAAATTTGATCCAAGGTTGACGCGTCAACTTAGTTCATATGGACCCACCAATCACAAAAAAAGGAGATTATAACTATGCAAGATAAACCTGTCGCTCTGGTCACCGGGGCTAATAAAGGTATCGGCCTTCAAATTGCGAAGAATCTCACGAAACAAGGATTCACCGTGCTCGTTGGATCTCGCAGCCTCGAGAATGGAGAAACTGCCTCAAAAAGCATCGGTTCAGATTCACACGCTCTCCAGCTCGACGTTACAGATGAAAACTCCATCGCTGCTGCTGCTGAACGTATTCGGAACGAATTTGGTCGTCTCGATGTACTCGTGAACAATGCGGGGATCTCGCACGCAGGCAGATCGGGTGAATCATTTCCGAACGGTGGCGCAGCGAGTGGTCTTTTGACCGTTGCTTCGCTTGAAGATATTCGTACAGTTTATGAGACTAATGTTTTTGGAGTTATTGCTGTTACGCAGGCGATGTTGCCACTTTTGCGGGAGGCCCCGGCAGCACGTATCGTCAACATAGGCAGTACCGGCGGCTCCCTTAGCTGGAACTCTATTCCCGAAAACTCGCATCGTGCGATGTTTGGTGCCTATTCGGCATCAAAATCAGCTGTTCATGCGGTGACACTTGCCTTTGCATTTGCGCTTGAATCAACAAACATCAAGGTCAATGCGGCATGTCCAGGCTTCACATCGACTGCGCTTAATAATTTTGCTGGTACTCGTAGTGTTGAACAAGGGGCTCGTGAAGCGGTCCGGCTGGCGATGATTGGAGCGGATGGCCCAACAGGAACATTCTCAGATGAGGATGGACCCATTGCTTGGTGATCATAGTTATACAATGAGGGTGAGTAACTTAAGGAGGATTTCATGATGCGCGTTTTCGTAACAGGAGCAACAGGCTACATCGGTTCCGCTGTCACCAGCGAACTTATTGAAAGGGGGCATCAGGTCATCGGTCTCGTGCGTTCAGACAGTAGTGCTGCGAAACTAAAAGAGTCCGGGGCCGAAGTACACCGCGGTGACATCAACGATCTTGACAGCCTCCGTAGTGGTGCAGCTGCTGCGGATGGCGTCATTCATCTGGCATTCCATCACGACTTTTCGAACTTCGCTGGAGCACTCACAACAGATCTGCATGCCGTAGAAGCGATGGGGGCGGCACTTGAAGGATCTGGCAAGCCGTTTGTAATCACCACACATGTGAATGGAGTGGCAACGGAGAACATAGTGTTAGCGCTGGCAGGGCGTGGAGTGCGTACATCGATTGTAGAGCTTTGTCCATCGGTACACGGTGAGGGTGACACAGGATTTGTTCCGAGCCTGATCAATATTGCCAAGATTAAGGGCTTCTCAGCCTATGTGGGAGAGGGGAACAACCGCTGGCCGGCTGTGCATCGCCTTGATGCCGCGCATCTATATTGTCTGGCGTTAGAAAAGGCACCCGCTGGTTCACGACTAGATGGGGTCGCAGATGAAGGAGTGCCATTTTGCGACATCGCGAGTGCTATTGGTGAGCAGCTGAATGTACCTGTAGTCAGCATTTCACGCGAAGAGGCAGATGCCCATTTTGGCTTTCTCAGCACACTCGCAGCGCTCGATATCCCGAGATCAAGCGTTGCAACACAGGAACTTATGGGATGGCGGCCAGTGCAACCTTCACTGATTCCCGACCTTAAACAGTCTCATTACTTCAACAACTGATTGGAATTTTCACGCCTTTTTTTAAAAAATAACAACTATTTATAGAAGCCACTCCATTCATCAGGGGTGGCTTCTTCTTTTGCTAATGTATTCTTAAGACATGGGAAAAATAGGTTCTTGAATTTCTTTCCCGATATACAGCCGAATCCGAGATTGTGATAGGCTGTATCTACAAAAGTATTACACATTCTAAATGGAAGGGGATGATTTATCTGGATCAGGAACTTGCGACCACGATTGCTATCGAATTTAAGAACAATCAGAAGGTGTTGAATGCGATCGGAGACGAGACTCGGCAAGCCATCCTCATAGCCTTGATTCAAGGGCCGCAAAAACCCGGTATGCGCGTAGGAGAGATCAGGATGAAAACTCACCTTTCCCGACCGACCGTATCACATCATCTGAAAATATTGAAAGAATCACAGATTATAAGTGTTCGTAAAGAAGGAACTCTCAACTATTACAGACTAGACTCCGGTAGCAAGTTGAAATTGTTGAAAAACCTGGTGAACGAGATAGAAAAGTTGCTAACGCAATGTGAAGAACAAGCATCGGAACAACAATTAGAAAAAACGGGGAGGGGGAGTTGCGAATGAATCAGACAGTCGCAGCGGCAAACGGAGTGGACATTCCTCAACTCGGGTTCGGCCTATATAAGATCAAAGACGGGGGGACCTTCGAAAGGACTGTCGAGGAGGCTATTCGAATGGGTTATCGCCATTTCGATACGGCCAAAATTTACGGAAATGAAGCGGTGTTAGGTCGGGTCATCCAAAACAGCGGCATTCCCAGGGAGGAGTTCTTCATTACCTCCAAGGTATGGACGACAGACCTGGGGTACCGTGCGACGAAAAAGGCGTTCGAGAAGACTTGCCAGAAGCTGAATGTGACATATCTGGATATGTATTTGATTCATTTTGCAGGTCCTCAATACGTGAATGCCTGGAAGGCGATGGAAGAGTTATACGACGCAGGTAAAATCAAAGTTATAGGTGTAGCCAATTTCGAGATCCGGCATCTGGAGCATCTAAAGAAACATTCCCGGATTTCGCCGATGGTAAATCAGATCGAGACCCATCCGGAATTTCCGCAACACGAATTGCATGATTATATGGTTCGACATCGGATTCTGCATGAGGCTTGGGGACCGTTGGGGCAGGGAAGCAAAGCGCTGCTGGAGCATCCGGAGCTGGTGGCAATTGCCCTTTGCCATCAGAAGTCGGTTGCGCAAGTCATTTTGCGCTGGCATCTGCAACGCGGAATTATTGTCATCCCCAAATCAACGAATCCTCAACGGATAAAAGAGAACAAAGAAACATTCGACTTTGAGTTGAATGAGAGGGAAATGGAACAAATACGACGGTTGGACACGGGTAAGAGATATTCCGTAAGTCCAAATGGCTACATGGTCAACCCGATTTATATCAATTTGCTGAAGTTATTTATTCGTTCTCATTGATGGATCATATTTCTGCGGTACTGATAGGGCGTAACTCCGTATTCGACTTTGAACAACTGGATAAAATATTGATTTTTTCGGTAACCAACCATCTGCGCTATATCGGCTACACGGAGTTCCGAATCTTGAAGCAATTGAGAAGCCTTCTCCAACCTCTTCCTGGAAATGTAGTTTGATACATTTTCTCCTGTCTCCTGTTTAAACAGTTTGGAAAAGTAGACGGGATGGAGATGTGCAACTTTCCCCAGTTCGTCCAGGCTAAGGCCATGTGACAGATGGTCTTCGATATACGTTTGTACTTTGTCAACGATGGTTTGAATGGACATCTGTTTGTTGTTTCTGATCCGACTGACCCGATCCATGAGAGTTGAGGATAGTTCATCAGGATAACGTAACTGGTTGAATATCCACTCCACGGTTTCAGAGGGATCGCGATCCTTATCCGTCAGATATACATATAGAATGGTCTCCATGAGAAAGATTGTTTTTTGCTTATGGAGATGGATTTGATCATATTTTTTAATGATATTTCCCGCCGACTCCCAATCACCGCATGACGGAGAATGGTTGAATATGCCATTGAAGTCTTCTAAGTGTACGTCTTCATTAAGAAAGAACCTGTAGAACATCTGCCGGGTCACGTTTCGATCAGTCAATGAAAAGGGAGGAGACGCGATCGATTGCTCCAGTTTGATGGTCAGTTCTGCAGCAGCTTCTTCCGGAACCAGACCGTACAGTCCCGTTCCCGCAGTCCACACGAGACGATCCAATTTGTCTCCGACAGCGTGTTTTATAACATCCTCATGTTCCTGTGTAAAACCCTCCAGCTTGAAGCAGCACATACGACGACGCCCTAAAAATTCAGTATAAGCATCACATTGCTTCCTTAATGTCTCGTTTTGACCAAGCAGCGAAAGCAGATACGCCAATCCATCGAAGTTCTCCCATGCAACCGATTGAGCGGGCCGTGTCTTTGTAATATTGTTGATGGCTTTGGACATGGCTTTCTCCACATCATCTTTGTCGACAGGTTTGAGCAAGTAGTCGAGCGCACCTAAACGGATTCCTTGTTGCGCATATTCGAACTCGGAGTAGCCGGAAAGGATGATCACTTTGGTTGGCAAGTTATGTTGGTGGATATGTTGAAGCAGATCAATACCGGAAACTTCAGGCATTCGGATGTCAGTAATCAGAATATCGATGTGGTTTTGAGTCAACATATCTCGGGCTTCAATCGAATTGGTCATCGTCTCGATCTGATCAATGCCAAAGGTGTTCCAATCGAGCAAGTGCTTCATATACTCAACGACATAATGCCCATCATCCACAATTAATAATCGCATTAGTTATCTCCTTTCACCACGGGAATGCTGATGAGCAGCAGGACGGACAAGCCGCCCCAATCATTAGTAGTAAAATGTAACCCGCTACGTTCGCCGTACGTATTTTTCAGACGTTGATTTACATTCCAGAGCCCTACGCCTTTAATTCCTTCAGGCGGGGTATCACTCTCAAGCCGGGCCTCCAGGCTACGGATATCATCCAGTGAAAGACCTTTGCCATCATCGGAGACCTTGATCGTTATCGCAACCTCCGTCTGTTTTACTTCAATCGTCACCCGATGGGCACCTTGTTGTCCTTCAATGCCATGTTGAATCGCATTTTCAACCACTGGCTGGATGATCAGCGGCATGAGGGGAAGGGAGGACAGTTCCGGCGGCAGATTAATGCTGTACTCCATTTTTTTGCTAAGAGCCATAATGATCAGGAAATGTTCCGCAAACTGAAGCTCGCTTTCCAGCGTGACTTCATGCCGGTCCAACTTCATTAAATAACGATAATATTCAGCTAGATGTTTGCTCATGCGCATGACAGAATCAGGTGAAAATTGAGCCACCGACATGATGAAAAACAAACTGTTGTACAAAAAATGAGGATTGATCTGAGCCTGGAGTTGTTGAAGTTCGGCACTTCGTCTTAGTTCCGTTTCAGTCTTCAAGGATACAAACAGATCCTGGATCTCGGTAACCATATGATTAAAACTTCTGAACAGGCTGTAAAACTCTCTATCCGTATTTTCGGTTATACGTGTATTATGATTGCCTTGTTCGACCTGTGAAAACTTCCGCTCCAACAAACGAATATTACGGTAATAGTTTCGGTAAAACGTAAAGATCACAACCAGGCCAAGTGTGAAAACGGCTAAAATGCTGGCAAAAAAAACTTTACGGTTGCGGTCAATCGGTTGCAGAAAATCATTCGTCTGTGTATATGTAATCAGGTAGGCGTCGATTGATTCAATATATCGGGAAAGAACATAGTAATCGTCCGACTTGGTGTGATAATCATATTTCAAAGTGATCTCCGGCTGTGGAGAAAGCATATCAGTAACCGCTTTCAATAAATCGTTGTCGACTTCTTTCTCACTCCATAACTGATGGGAATTAAACCAAAAAAAAGCGTTTGAGCTGTCGTTATTCACAGCCTTTTTCAGCAGACTTTTCAAATAATCGGTATTCAGCTTTACACCAACGACGTACTGAGTCGGTTCATTTTGTCCTGATTTCTGGATGTAAGGGTAGAGGGCAAAATAATACAAGCTATTGCCGACGATTTGCCATCCCCGTTGATGAACATCCTTGAACGGAAGTCTCGCCTCCGGCGTACTGTTGGTGGACAGAAACGTTTCTTCAGACTTCCAGTAAATGCCGATCGATTCAATCGATCGACTGGAGAGGAGTGTTTGCCGCAAGCCATCAACGATATCGTTTTTCTTCATTTGGGAATCATAATTGCTCAGCTCCATAACATGCCTCTGATAAAATCGGACATCACTGTCTGCCGCATACTGAACCCCGTACATGTTAGCTTCGTATATAATCCCGTCCAGAATGCCTTTCACATAATCAAGCTGGTTTTTGGAAGCGCCAATCAGATTTTCTTCAAGTGTCTTGGAGCTCAACCGATTCATCACGAAAAACAAACTTAACGTCAGCAGCAGAAAAAAAACAAAGAAATAGATGAATCGCTTCATATACATTTTTTTGATCATATATGTTTCCTTTCATATCGTTAAACGCAGAAGTTTAAAATCCATATCGAATTAACTTTAATATAAGCCAAACCTTCAAAAAGCGGAAGGGTAGCAACGGCGATAAATGAAAGCGGTTTTAAAGTGCTTCAGGGTGGGGTGATGATCTTGAAATTTTGGCATTTTGGAGTGAAAGCGCTTTTGTTAAGCTTAACTGCAAGGATCGCTTTCGAAGAACCATCATAGAGGAGGTATGCAACATTAACGAGATTGTGCCCGCCAGATCCGCGAAAAAAACAAAAACAAAGCTTTCCCAGCGGACTTCATTCAAAAAGGAAATTAAGAAAAGCTGGCCTTTGTACGTACTGTGTATTCCCGCATTTGTGTTTGTCTGCATCTTTTCTTATGGCCCGATGGTGGGTTTGCTCATGGCATTTCAGGACTACAAACCATGGCTGGGCATCACAGGTTCACGGTGGATCGGGTTAGATAATTTCGAACGAATTTTCCAGTACAAAGAAGCCACACAAGCGATCGTGAATACGTTAATTATCGCCGTTTCTAAAATTATCGTTGGTATTATCGTTCCAATCGTCATGGCTATCCTGCTGAGTGAGATCCGAAATATGGGCATTAAGAAAAGTGTACAGACACTGGTGTATCTGCCGCATTTCTTGTCCTGGGTTACTGTGGCAGGGTTGATGATTGACATTCTGGGATTAGACGGAGGAATCAATCACATCTTGACACGTATTTTCGGGAACGATCCCATTTACTTCTTGGGAGATCCTGATCTGTTTCGATTCACGGTTGTGATCAGCGATGTGTGGAAGAGTTTTGGCTTTGGCATGATTGTTTATCTGGCGACCATTGCGGGAATTAATCCTTCTTATTACGAAGCGGCCGAGATTGATGGTGCCACACGCCGGCAGCAAATTCGATACGTCACCTTGCCTAGCATGTTGCCTATGATTATCGTCATTTCTACGCTGAGTCTGGGCAATATTCTGGACGCGGGCTTTGATCAGGTCTTCAATCTGTACAATCCGCTTGTCTACAGTACGGGAGATATCATTGACACCTATGTCTACCGTTCATCCTTGTTAAACGGGCAATACGGCTTCGGGACCGCTGTAGGACTGTTCAAATCGGGGATTAGCTTGATCTTGATCGTTGTCTCTTACAGGCTCGCCTATAAATACGCCAATTACAAAATATTCTAACAAGGAGGGAGAGGGATCATGTACCATAAAACGACAGGTTATAGAGTATTCTCCTATTTTAATTACGCGTTCATGATACTGGCTGGTCTGGCGTGTTTCCTACCACTGCTTCATTTGTTGGCGCAATCTCTAAGCAGCAAAGCGGCCATTAGCGGTAATATGGTTTCATTTTGGCCGGTGGGGTTCAACGTGGATGCCTATGTAAAAACGTTCAACAATTCTAATTTCAACGGTGCCATGCTGACATCCATCACTCGAACCATATTGGGTACAACCATCAGCATGTTTATCCTTACCTGTGCAGGATATGCCTTGTCCAAGGAATTCCGAGGACGCAATGTGCTCATGTGGTTTTTTATCTTTACCATGCTCTTCTCGGGGGGATTGATACCTTCTTACATATTGATCACAGCCCTTGGATTAAAGGATACCATCTGGGCGCTTGTGTTACCGGGCGCTTTCGGTGCTTATAATTTGATTCTTCTCGTCAATTTTTTCAAAACGATTCCCAAAGCCCTGGAAGAAGCAGCTTTCATTGACGGAGCGTCCTTTTTCGTAATTCTCAGCAAAATATATTTACCATTATCTCTGCCTGGCATCGCGACCGTATCCTTGTTCATTATGGTGGGGCACTGGAACTCCTGGTTTGACGGGATATTGTACATGTCGGATGCAAGTAAGTATCCGTTGGCTTCGTTCTTACAGACGGTCGTTGTGCAGAGCAATATGCAAAATATGGCGATGAGCCAGTCCGAGGTGGCAGCCATGTCTGAACAGAGCATCAAGGCAGCGCAAATTTTTGTGAGCACGCTACCGATCATTTTGGTCTATCCTTTTTTACAACGATATTTCGTGAAGGGAATTGTACTAGGAGCCGTCAAAGAATAATTAGGATGACGAAAAATTGGATCACTATATATGTTCAACTAAAATTTACACGATAACAGCGATCGGAAGGTTGTTCTGTCATCGGAGTGCCAGTGTAAATAGGCAATTAGTTGAACTTATATAGAAAACAAATTGAGTATGAGTGAAGGGGGCATGTTTCCATGAAGAAAAGAACCGATTTATGGAAAATGGTAAGTATGGTTATGCTGTCGGCTGTTCTTGTGGCTGGCTGTAGCAAAGGGGAGAGTGCTTCCGAGACCGCACCGGCATCGGTGCTTAAAGACGGAAAATATGATCCACCGTTTACAATCACCATCGCCAAACAACAGGATGAAAATGCTGGAAAGTACATCAACGGTGAGACGTTGAATGACAATGTATTGACTCGCTGGGGCGAACAAAACCTGGGTATCAAAATCCAAACCACCCTGCTGGGAGGTGATGCTTCACAATATAATACCAAGCTGCGGCTGGCGTTGACGGGTTCCGAGAAACTACCAGACGTTCTGCCTGTCTATGATACCATGCTGGTCAATGATCTGATCGAGTCGGGGCAGGTCAAGGAGATTACAGAAGACATCTCAACCTACATGCCTGACCGGATAAAAGAAATATACAAACAATACCCAACCACCTTCAATCCAGTGGTTAGGGAGGGTAAGGTCTACGGAATGGCGATCGCGCCGAATTTGACGGAAGGCGAAGTCATGTTGATCCGCCAGGACTGGTTGGACAGATTGAATTTGAAAGCGCCAACAACGATTGATGAGTTTGAACAAGTCATCACGGCGTTCACTAATGAGGACCCGGATGGGAACGGCAAGAAAGACACATACGGCTTTACTTTTTCAGGTAAAGATTCCTACAATACGGGCTGGGTCAGCGATCCGGTCATGATATTCAGCGCATACACGGGCAAACATCTTCCAAGGCAATGGCATAACGACAACGGCAAACTCACCTATGGATCTGTGGCTTCTGGCAACAAAGAGGCACTTGCCAAGTTACGCGATTGGTATGCAGAAGGGTACTTGAACAAAGAATTGGCCACCCAAGGGGCCTGGGATGCTCTGTCCGATTTTACGGAGGGGAAAGCTGGTATCATCATTGGTCGTCCTTGGCTGTACGACAGTGTGAAGGATGTAGAGAAAAATGTGGATGGTGCAAAAATTAGTGCTTATCCGACCATTCAAGGTGTGAACGGTGATAAGACCTATCAATCCGCCCAATTGAACGATGGTGTGTTCATGTTTAACAAGGATTTTCAGAACATGGAAGCCTTCTTCTTGTACTACGATAAAATGTACGATGCGGCGTTCAGCACCGGGGATTTCAAGTACGGGTACGCTCAAGGATACGATTACGATATCGTTAACGATGAAGTCACTTTTGATCCAACGAAATTCAATACACCATTAGAGGCTGTACAAGGCGTTGGAAAAATGGCATTTACCAAAAATACACCGAGTGTTGATGGTCCCGGCCAATCCTACTACGATCTGGCGAATGGAGTTAAAGCCGACACGGGTGTCCTCATTCAGAGCGCCTCGAAGGATCAAACAACACAGGATGGATATCGGATTTCGTATGAAAACAGAGATGTTTTACTGCCAAATGAGTTTAACGGTCCACCAACGCCAACGATGCAAAATGTGTGGGAACAGTTGACGACCATGGAACAAGAGACGTTCACCAAAATCATATATGGCAATGAGCCACTTGAAGCATTTGATACCTTTGTGAAACAGTGGCATGAAAAAGGCGGAGACACCGTGATCGAAGAAGTTAACGAATGGTACAACCAAGCCAGCGAGACAGATGTAATGACACTAATGAATTTGAAATAAAGTCTAGTTTCACCTGGATCAGCCTTCCCGCAACAGGAAGGTTGGTCTTCTAAAAAAGGAGATGATGAGACATGATCAAAGGTAAATCGTGGATGGCTATCGTCATTGCATTGATGTTGTTAACAGTTCATTTAACGTCCTCAGCTCAAACCGTTCACGCTGCTGGTGAAGAGACCAAGATCGCTGCAACACTGTTTGTATTGAAGAACGAATCCGAAGTATCCAATGCCAAAATTCATTGGGCTCCTGTCCAGGGAGCGACTGCATACGAGTTGTATAGATCCGAGAACGATGAACCCTATCAGTTATTACAGACCTTAACCGGTACAACGACGGATGATTATGACCTCAACATAGGTAGTTCGTACAAATATCAAGTGAAGGCATATGGCGGAACTTCCTTGTTAACCTCCGCTGTCTCGCCAGAATATACCCCTTACAGCCTTCCAGAGAACCTCACAACTTTTGATAATACAACGCAATCAACGCTTATGCTCCCCAATGAACTTAAAGTTGGAGACACCTACTATAGATTCAATTTCGCGCAAAAGTCATCAGGCGGTTTTGGCGAAATGATTCAACAGACATCAACAGATGACATCTCCTACGGTAACGACAAAGTGGTCCTGTCCTACACGGATCATCCCGATCTGGCCAACTCTAAATTTGAAGGGATCAATATCCTCTACCATGCGCCCACGAACAAATTTGTTTTTTGGGCTCACTATGAGAACAGTACAGACTACACACTTGCCAGAGTATCGGTGGCTTCGGCCACGCCTGGAGAAGACTTTACCTTTCACAAAAGCTTTCGACCGGAAGGGAACCAATCCCGGGATATCTCCATTTTCAAAGATGATGATGATTCGGCGTATCTGATCTCTACGGCCAATAATAATTCGGACACCATCTTATATAAGTTAACCCCCGATTGGTTGGATGTGGATCATCAAGTTTCTGTTATTTATCAAAATCAACACAGGGAACTACCCAAGATGATCAAAAAAGATGGCATTTATTATTTGTTCTCTTCCCAAGCGGCAGGTTGGTATCCGAGTATACCCTTGTATTCATCAGCAACAAGCATAGACGGAGATTGGTCTGAATTGCGGACGATTGGCAACACGTCAACCTTCTCGGCGCAGTCGGGTTCCGTCATGCGGGTGAAGCCAGATACGGGCAACAACGTGGTTATGGTTGCGTATCGCTGGATGTTCGGCTGGGCAGGTACGCAAAATGGAACAACAGAGGAACGACTGCTTCCCGTTTGGTTCTCTGATGGTTACGCATTTTATGATTATTTTGATCAAGTCCTTTATAACACAAGCGATGATGTTGTCGTTCCCGTTCAGAATGGAAAACTGCTGTCACAAGGTAAACCGGCAACAGCCCAAACGGTTACTGGAACAAATCCGGCAAGTTATGCTAATGATGGAAACTATCAAACCGAATGGGTAGGCACAGGCAGTTCCTGGCCACATTGGTGGAAGGTCGACCTCGGCTCTGTTCAGCAATTGAATAATGTGCAAATCTCTTGGTGGATGCAAAAAGGCTCCGAAGGTTTTTACAAATACAAAATCGAGACCAGTACGGATAATGTAAACTGGACCGTGGCATTGGATCGAACCAATAATACATCTTACGGTTTCACATCAGATACGCTATCGAGCACTGCTGCCAGGTATGTACGAATTAATATGCAAAATGCGGCACTTCATAACAATCCCAACAATTGGTACACGCCAAGACTATGGGAAGTGAAGGTATTTGGATCGGACACCAATTAATGTTGTTCTTAAAAGAAGAGAGGTAACGGTGTGAATAATCAATTAACCAATGGTGGCATCTGGAATGATTCAAGCGGTCAGCCGATCCATGCCCATGGTGGACATATGTTATTCCATGACGATTATTATTACTGGTATGGCGAAGATCGGAGGGACGATATATATGTTAGTTGTTATCGTTCCAAAGATCTATTCAACTGGGAGTTTCGAAACCATATCTTGACCACCTCTACACCAGCTGCACCCATTCGAGTTCGGACAAATCTGGCATTAGTGAACGATAAAGGTGGAAAAGTAAATCTCGAACGGCCTAAAGTGCTTTTCAACGCGGTGACCAAAAAGTTTGTACTCTGGGCTCACTATGAGAATGGTAACAATTACAACGATGCCGCATGCGCCATTGCCACATCGGATTCTCCGGATAGTCATTTCGTGTATCATGGCAGCTTTAATCCGTACGGGTATATGTCGCGTGACTGCACGCTCTTTCAGGATGATGACGGGACAGCGTATTTTATTTCAGCTGCCAGAGACAATGCGGACCTGCACATCTATCGTCTGCAGGAGGATTGCCTTAATGTCGAAAGTCTTGTCGGAAAGCTGTGGCAGGGGGAGTATCGGGAGGCGCCAGCTGTCTTCAAGCGGAACGGGAAGTATTATATGGTGACCTCATTTTGCACAGGTTGGGCTCCCAATCAAGGGAAACACGCGATGGCTAATACGATGGATGGACCATGGGGGATGCTAAGCGATTTTGGCGATGAAACGACGTACCAAACGCAACCAGCATTTGTGCTGAAGCGATCAGAAGAGGAGTACCTGTACTTTTCGGATCGCTGGAACGGATCGGATTATTTTCAATCTAGCTATGTGGTACTGCCCATTGAATTCAATGGGGACATTCCGATTCTGAATGATTATTCCACGTTATCTTTGCGAGAAGACGCACATCTGATTCATTTTGAACGATAATTTGAACGATAAAACGACTGATGAGAAAAGACTTTGATCCTACTGAGATTGCAGGTTCAAAGTCTTTTTGAATGAATTTTATAATTTCAAATCCAACGAATAACGATCGCGAAGTACTGATAAATGGTGGAGCTCATGCCCAGCCATAACAAATGCAATCGATCGAGCTGAAGCAGTGTTATCACTGACGATCCCTCTACAGAGCCATGCTTCCGGGGTGAGGCGACGAAGCATAAGAATGGTTGAGCGGCGTGTGACGGCATATTCTTCGCTCAAATCGGCCAGGGTATACGCATTAAAAGGGTGGGTCTGCATAAGCACGTCCTGATCGTAGCCGGGATGATTCGCTTGGTCACCTCTGGCGATGCGAAGCAATCGGCTACTCATGATGCGTTCGTTATCCAAAAGGTGACCGATGACCTCTTTCACGCTCCATTTGCCTTCGGCGTACCGATAATTTGCTTGCTCCTCTGTCAATGAAGTGAGCAAAGTTGGTACGATGTTGGCTTGCAGCTCTAAGCGTTCGATGATGTTCCCTTCAGGAACAAGCTGGATGTACCCTTCATAATAAGCTGCATATTCCTCTGTAGTTGGTCTTTCAACCATGGTAATACCTCCTTTGGGATTCGTAGATCTGGAATATATTGTAGCATAAATCTTACTTCCAGCATTAAAATTGGCCCTTCCGATTGATGTGTGGAAGGGCTTCTTCATGTGATTTGATTTGAACAGTTTATAGCGTTTGGGTGTACCACTTCTAATCCGTACGTCGTATCCTTTTATTTTGAACAAATCTCTCTAAAACCTCAAAATCCTCCGTCACTTTTTTGAAAGGCAACGTGTCCAACACCTGTTCCCGGTAACTCTTTTTAGCCGTTGCGCTGAGACGGGAGTCAAGTATGCTGAGTATGCCAAGGTCCGTTTCACTGCGGATCAAGCGTCCAGTTCCTTGCCGTAATCGAAGAAGCATGTCCGGTACAAACACCTCCATGAACGGATTCTCTGTTACAGATGCCTTATATTCATAAACAGGATCCGATGGAACAGGGAAGGGCAGCCGGAAAATAATGACCTGTGACAGGTCAGACCCCTCGATATTCACACCTTCCCAGAATACACCAGTACCCAGGAGGACACCTTTGCTTTTCCTGAAATCAGCGATGACACTGTCCTGTGATGATCCCTCTTTTTGAACATGGACTGCCCATGTGTATTCATTAGCCTTTGAGATCAACTTTTTGTGAATGTACTTCATGTCCTCTTTTGCTGAAAAAAGGACGATTGTTCTTCCTTGAGTTAGATTACAGAGTTGAACCAATTCCTTATAAGCTGCTTCAAGATAGATTTCCCGCTGGTCATGTTGGTAATAGGGAACTTTGTTCGAAATATACATCATGGCATGGTTGGTGTAGTCAAAAGGGGAGGGTTGGCGCTCTAGGAAATCTCCCTTATAACCGAGGGAGTCCGTCATATAAGAATATTGTTCCTCCAGCGTATCCCCGCCTTGGCACAGCGTTGCTGATGTTAGGATTACAGGTACCTTGCCATTAAATAAAGCGTATTTCAGAAATTGGCTTATATCTTTGGAACAGATGCTGATCGTGGCTACTCCCAGGGGACTGCTTGCCCATAAGAGATAGTTGTCCTCTATTTCAGATAAGACACGAATGAGGGTAATAAGCCCGTTGATGGCTTCAAAAGCGTCATCGATCTCCCGCTCGTGGCGTGAGGTCAAAATGGAAAGTCGCAGACTGAGATCTTTTAAATCGTTTAAGACTTGGTTTAACGGTATTCCTTTGATTTCCGACACTTTGATTCGGTCGTTATCCTGCTTGGCATGGTGGAGCAGATCCGCGTTTACCTGTTTGAAGACGCGCTCAGCGCAGTTTTTGATGAACTTGGATTGTGAGAAGAGACTTTTATCCCCGGACTGCTTCGTTAGAAGCTGCACCGTGTTATCCAGAATGCGGCAGATTCCCCGATAAGTGAACTCGAGTGTTCTGGCATCCCGAACTTTTGCTTCCAGATTATGCGCTTCATCAATGACGATCAGAGCAGGCTGTTCTGAGATGATGCTCTTGGTTCCTTCTTTTTTCTTCATCAAATCTCGTATGAGCAAGTCCTGGTTTACGATAATAAGATCAATCTCGTGAGCTTTTGCATTTAATTTCGCTCTCATATCGTAAAACAAACATGCAGTTTTGTGATGACAACGTTCAAATTTGCAATCATTCACGGAAACGTGGGACCATTCGGCATCACTAACTCCAGCTTTGATATCGGCTCTTTCATCAATTTCATAATCTAATATGCGCTGTGCGAGGGTAGATACGGAGGAGTTTGCATCATCAAGATTGATCCATTCCGCTGCTCTACTTCGGCAGGCATACTGCCCCATGCCTTTTCCCACCACGGAGCGAACCGTTGAGAATCCCAACCGGCTACCAATAATCCTTAAATCTTTATGTATCTGTTCCGAGAGCTGAATGGAGGATGTCGCTATAATGACTGGTTTCTGAGACATTTGATTCGTGAGCAGACTTGGGATCAGGTACGCAAAAGACTTACCGATTCCGACACCAGCTTCAATCATGGCATTATGCCCATGGATATAAGCATCGGCGATATCGAGAGACATTTCTTGCTGTCCAATTCGCTCTCTAAACCCAATTCGGGGGAACCGGTCATATATTCGGAAGATGGCGTTAACCAAAGAACGTTCGATTTCCTTGTCCGGTTCCTGTTTATTCATTTTATAAAGTTCATTTAACCAATTCATAACGATCGCCTCTCTTCCGAATGATGATCTTCTTGTACTTACTTTGGAGACGATTTACCTCACAATGCAGTTGTAACGGCATTTTTCAATCTGGATACGCCTTCCTGTAATTGTTCATCTGACAAATGTGCAAAAGACAAATAGATACCATACTTCGTACCAACAGACGTTGAACTGCTGACTTCTGAGTATACCACACCTTGTGACCGAGCTGATTCCCGAAAGGCCTCATAAGTGGTCACATTACCTCGCCACCAACCAAACACGTGTAGACCCGCTTCATTCTCCACCCAATCAAACCATGTAGAGAGCTGCTTGTTCAAAAGTTTGAGTAACAGATGGAATTTCCGACTGTATAATCGATTCATTCTGCGCAGATGACGTTCATATTGACCGCTTGTCATGAATGCAGCTAATGCCCGTTGTTCGATCAGGTTGACGGGTCTTGGCTCGTATAATGCTTGTGCCTTTCTAAAGGTGTCAGCCAAGGTAGGGGGAAGAACCACATAACCAAGTCGTACTTCTAAAGGCAAGGTTTTGGTAAAGCTACCCAGGTAGATTACACGTCCTGCTTTATCGAGTGTTTTCAGTGGTTCAACATGCATTCCGCGATATCGGAATTCACTATCATAATCATCCTCAACAATCATGGCATCATTTCGCTGTGCCCAGTCCAGCAAGGTTTGTCTGCGTTCCAGACTGAGCATTTCACCAGTAGGAAATTGTCGTGACGGCGTGACAAACAACATACGTGCTTCCCAGTCCTGGGGCACAACGCCCTGACCATCGAGATTAGCTTCAATCAACTTTGCACCCGCAGCCAATATGGCTTTAGAAATCCCGACATAACAAGGACTTTCTGTCACGACATAATCCCCAGGATCTGCAAGTAATTGAGTGAGTAGAGCTATAGCTTGCATGGAGCCTGCAGTTACTGCAATATGATCCGGATCAACTTGAATGCCCCGCATCCTACGCAGATAGGCAGCAATGGCTTCTCTCAATTTTGGATCCCCGGTTGAACTAACCATGGCAGAGGTTGTTTTCAGGTGATGCTCACGCTGCCTTATCTCTGCATACAATCGATTATTCCATTCATCGTAAGGAAACTTGGAGAAATCAGGTTGATATTTGCTAAAGTCGATCACTTCGTCGCTATTCATTCTGGAATCATGTGTATGAGCATTGGCTGGTGTATTTCTTTGAATCGACTGCTGTTCAAACTGCTGAATACGATTCCCCCAGGCGGATAAGTGATGGGTACAAGCTTTCTCGGTGGACGCATTATTGTTCAAATCCAACTGGTAAGCAACAAAGGTTCCTCTTCCATGCTCTGAATGAATGTAACCTTGTGCAGTCAACGTATCATAGACCTGATTCACGGTTCCTCTGGAAATGTGATACGTCGCGGCTAACTCTCGAGTAGAGGGTAACTTCTCGCCATGTATAAGATTACCTTCATGAATTGCATCACGAATGGCATGATAGAGAGCCTTCATCTTCGTATATTTTCGGTTCAAATATGAACTGTAAGCTACATGAAATTGCATAGGACCTCCAGATTTATAAATGAAGTGGTACAATAAAAACCAAAAATATTGGATCTTTTTATATGACCATTCTCATTCTATACTAAATCATAGATTAGAGCGATGCCTTTATTGAAAATCACCCAAAAGTTAATTAGGAGGACTACAATCATGCAAACAGGTACAGATCGTGTAAAAAGAGGAATGGCTGAAATGCAAAAAGGTGGCGTCATCATGGACGTTATGAATGCAGAGCAAGCTAAAATCGCTGAGGCGGCAGGGGCAACAGCTGTTATGGCTCTTGAACGGGTACCTTCCGATATTCGCGCTGCTGGCGGTGTAGCTCGTATGGCAGATCCAACCATCGTTGAAGAGGTTATGAAGGTTGTATCTATCCCAGTTATGGCCAAAGCACGTATCGGTCATTACATAGAAGCCAAAGTGCTTGAATCCCTAGGTGTGGACTATCTCGATGAAAGTGAAGTTCTTACTCCTGCAGACGAAGTGTTCCATATCGATAAACATGAGTTTACTGTACCATTTGTATGTGGAGCCAAAGATTTGGGAGAAGCTCTTCGCCGTATTGGTGAGGGTGCATCGATGATTCGTACAAAAGGTGAGCCTGGAACGGGCAACATTGTTGAGGCAGTTCGTCATATGCGTCTAATTAACAGCCAGCTCCGTAAAGTGCAAAACATGTCCAAAGACGAGCTGTACGCTGAAGCCAAAAATCTAGGTGTAGCTTATGAGTTGCTGCGCGAAGTTCATGAAAACGGAAAACTTCCTGTCGTTAACTTTGCAGCAGGCGGTGTAGCTACTCCGGCGGACGCAGCATTAATGATGCACCTGGGAGCAGACGGTGTGTTTGTAGGATCAGGTATTTTCAAATCCGATAGCCCTGAGAAATTCGCTCGTGCAATCGTTGAAGCTACAACACATTACACCGATTACAAACTGATTGCTGAAGTATCCAAAAACTTGGGCGCCCCGATGAAAGGGATCGAAATTTCTAAATTGGCTCCAGAAGAGCGCATGTCCAACCGCGGTTGGTAAGAGCAGATAGAACAACTGGAGTATGAATAGTGTCAAGCAAAGCCGATCATAAATTGGATCGGCTTTTTTGTTATTGTTGACGAAAGCACAAGAAAAAAACGGAGAGGAGAATGTCCTTTTTTTCATCAATTGAGAATGATTATAATTATCATTTACGAGATTCGACATTTGCTGTATACTGACAATAACTATTTTACATAATGCATAAATAGAAAATTAAGGATTCAAAAGGGAGAGAATTAAATGTCTACACGCTTTAAAAAAGGAATGTTATTTTGTTTTATTGCTGCACTTGTTGTTGTACTTGCAGCCTGCTCCAATAGTAGTGATGGTAGCGATCAGGCAAACAATAACTCGCAGCAAGCAGCGAAAAATGTTGCAACAGATGAGAAGACATCGGATGCAGACGCTTCAGGTGCTGCTCAAACAACGTATCCATTAACCGTTTCAAATTATACAACAGAGAACGGCACGTGGGTGAAGAAGGATCAAACGTTTGACAAGGCACCTGAACGAGTAGTTGCCAATACCCAAGGTGCAGCCGAGCTGATGATTCGCCTTGGTTTGACAGACAAACTTGTAGGTGTGGCTGCGTTGTTTGGTAGTGTACCTGACGATATTGCTGATGAGTTTAAACAAATTCCTGTGCTTGCTGAAGGCTATGTAGGTAAGGAAGTGACCATAGGGGCTACGCCTGACCTGGTTGTAGGGCGTGGTGGATTGTTTGAGGATGCGGATTGGGGTGTTGGTACAGTAAGCAGCTTGAATGATATGGGGATTAAAACATATGTACAAAGCACCAGTGTTCCTGATGCATCGTTAGATAGTCTTTATCAGGACATTACTGAATTAGGTGAGATATTCAACGTACAAGCCAATGCAGCGGCATATATTGAGACGCTTAAAGCACGCGAGAATGCCTTGTCGGCCCGAGCTAGCGCTGAGACGATCAATTATGCATCATTTTCGGATAATGGTTATGGAACCATTGGCATTTACAACGGAAATGGTGATACGTTTATTGAAAGTGCAATGTCATTAATCAATATGCATAATATGCTGATTAATGAAACTGGCACACTCAGTCTGGAGAAGTTAATCGAGATTAATCCGGATGCAATGATTATTTCGAGGTATGCAGGTGGTATTGATCCTGAGCAGACGATTGAAAAGCTGCTTGCCAACAAACAGGTACAAAACATTAACGCAGTTAAAAACAAAAAAATCTACATTATTGATTTCAACAACTTCTGGGGTTACGGGGATTCCATCTTTACAGGTGTTGAAGGACTCGCTGATGATCTCGAGTTGTAATGAAGCCAAGGACAAAAACATAGTACCATTAAAAGTCGCTATTTTAGCGGCTTTTTTTGTTATCAGGGACCAAATTCCTGTCTAAAGCTGTTCCCGGTCAGCCTGAATGATAGCGAGAATGGAGTGAACACTCTATTTTAATACGATTTGACTTGTGAATGTATTATCGGTATAGTGTGAATCAGTTCACACTTCAAATTAAGGAGTAATCTATGCCAAAAAATACTTTCTTTCGTTTAGACGAAGCAAGGCGCGAGGAAATATCGAATAGCGCTATGCATCTTTTTGTTGATAATCTTTACGAGGATATAACTATGAAGATGGTTTTGGATAGTTTGTCCATGCACCCCGGAACATTTTATCGGTATTTTGAAGACAAAGATGACCTTTATTGTCACTTAATACGTAATGTGACCCAGAAAAGAGCTGCATACTTCAGTAACAGTAATGAAGATTCCCTTTACAGCTATTTCCTTACTGGCTTATTTGGTAACGTTAATGGCATGGTGACCGAGCCACTGAATGAGTTGGAAATCAAACTGACTAAAACATTTTCATATATTCCTGAGGACATTTTGCTGAAAGTATATGTGAATGTGTTAAAGGGCGAGTCATTCCCCATGATCAAGGACATTTTACGCCGAATGAGGGTTGATGGATATCTCCGACCGGATGTTGACGACGACCTGATTTCTTTTATGTTTGAGTCAATGCAGCTTAATTTAATCTTGTTTTTTAGGGAATTCGATATTAAGGACTCTAAGCTGCAACATAAGATCAGCAAGTACTTTGCTGAATTTATGGGCCATGGGCTGCTTGAAGATCATAAATATTCTGAAATGGTTAGCGATCTCAAGGGGGAAAGAAAATGAAAACCTATAATGCATTTCCAGAACCAATTGGCGGCTATACTGTCGGTCGAACCCAGATGGATTTGGAGTACACGGCATCAGATTACTCCAAAAGAGAACTGACCGCTTTTGTGTACTATCCGTCTGACAGTAGCGAAGGTAAGACTACATCAACGTACATGTTTCCTGAAGTCTACGAGATGTTTAATGAGCAGCCACTTGTCACCGCGTTGAAGGATGTTTTCTCTATAGATATCAAGACCCAGTGTTACGACGACCTTGCTCTTTCCGGGAAGGAGAAGCGCTATCCAGTGTTATTCTATGTGTGCGGCGGGGGCGGATCTCCAGAATGGGGGACAGTGCTCTGTACAGACTTGGCAAGCATGGGGTATGTTGTGGTAAGCATCGGCCATCAGAATAGCACGATGTATAAACGTAAAGATGGGCGCCTGTTTAATGTATCAAAGGACTTTTCGGATGTCATTACAGCCTTTGGTGAAGATCCGGAGATGCTGGCGTTAGCTGGTAAGATGGAGATGCGGCCTGACGATGAAACTGCCATTGAGATGTGCCGTAACGTGCTTGCACTGCCGATACTTTCCAAGATAACAGAGTATAGTGAATCACAGGCAGAAGACGTAAGGTATGTAGCCGATTATCTTTACAAACTGGACTCTGGAGAGCTGAATTCCATCTTTAAGGGCAGATTGTTGCTTGACATCGGCATGGGTATAGTCGGACATTCCTATGGAGGGCCTACGACGGCGATGGTTTGCCGTGATGATGACCGGTTCACCTGCGGGATTGGTTTGGATAGCAGTGCGTTTGGACTTCTTGACAGCAATCTTAAGAAACCTTTCTTGTTCCTGTTTTGTGAACCTAACTATAATATGAATGCGATTATTGGCGCTAACAATAGCATGGAAACCTATTATTTCTCAGTTGATCGTGTTGCACATTTGGATTACTGTGACATCGTGTTTACCAGTGTTAATGAGGAACTCAGAGGTGAACGGGATGCTATGGAGATGCGAAATATTGTTACAGACTATGCGAAGAACTTTTTTGATCATTACATACTGCAGAAGGCAGCAAGTGTGGAAATTCTGGCATACGATGGTGTGGAATTGATCAGGAAGACCAGCAACAAGTGACATAACCGAGAGTTTGCTGATTAATGTATGTCGAAGAGCTAGCCGTACAGACGCAGAGCCGATAACCCCTATTACGCGGTTATCGGCTCTCTGATATTGCAAATTGACATCCTGGTTCCAATAACTGACGCTTATTCGGCCTTAGTCCCGCCAGTGTTTACTTCGCTTCCAGGCTCCATCAACATGATATGACATTCCTTTTCGGCGGAAGGTTTGATCTCGACTCCCTTAGGGACAATATACATCTCGCCCTTGTAAATCTTCACTTGCCCATCACGAAAATCAATTATCATTTCCCCTTCGAGCACAAAAAATAACTTGTCAGTCTCCTCATGAACATGCCACTCAAAATCTCCAGCAATCTTAACGATCTTAAATTGATAGTCATTCATTTCACCAATGAGTTTCGGAGACCAAAGATCGTTTAATTTCGAAAATTCCTCATTCAATTTAATAGCTTGATAGTGCATCGTCATTCCTCCTGTGTATTAATCCTATATGTTCAGTATACTGATCTAAGCACTGGTATAACATGGATGCCTATTGAAATCAGGATGGATTATTGATGAACTTCAGACGATACTCCGTAGGAGAAATACCATATTGTTTCTTAAACACTCTGCTAAAATAAAAGGGGTCAGCAATGCCAACGGTCTCGGCAATCTGTTGTACAGACGCATCACTTGCCAATAACATTTGTTGTGCCATGTTTATACGATATTTCAATACATATTCTGCTGGACCCATACCTGCATGTCTTCTAAACACGTAGGAAAGTCGATTTCGATTAACATTATTTTGTTCTGCAAGCGATGCGACAGTCAGATTTTGAGCATAGTATTCTTGGATATAGGTAGAGACCCGTTCGAATAAAACATCTGATTCACAACTATTTTGCCTATGATCAACACATATTAAGGTCTCATTCAGTACATCGCGAAACAGCATTTCGGTCTGAAACTTTGAAATACCTCCGCGCTGAATATACACATGCCAAAGACGCGTGATTAATTCGATCAGACGTGGAGACTGACCCGTTGATAATTCAAAATGCTGATGGGAAAAGCTTGTCTCTTCGAGGTCCGAACTACATATCCGGTATAAAACGAGGATATATTCCCAGTCCGTTCTATGAAACACGGTTTGATCCAGTTTCATTTTCGCGCCCCCATGTACAACTTTTCCTGGTGAAAAAATATAGGGCGTACCATCAAATTGAAATTGTATTTTCCCTGTGAGAGGAAATACAAATCCAGGAAAAGAATCGGTATAGTCAGCCTGGGGAACCCCTGGATTTCTAGCATATCGATATACTCCTTCAACTTGAAAAGGAATGTGTGCAAAATGGGCTGCTAACTGATTAACGTCTACTTTCACATTACGTACCTCATTTCAAAAGTGTTTGCCGGTCATTCTAAGATAAATCGTTGTGCACCTTACTCCAACATTATTGATAACGATTATCACTGTCAACATATATAATGAAAAAGAAAGCTCTTTTTTACATATGGGCAATAGAATCCATCTTGTGTTAACATGTGCACTAACTAATCCAATTGTTTGCTTGAGAAGGGGAACCCATGTCAATCCGAATAAAAATGCTGCTGTCCTTCACGGGCATGCTTGTTATAAGTCTACTGTTCATCCTGCTTACGGCAAGTCTGTATACGATTGCGGCTACAGGAGATCTACAGAGTTTCCGCGATATTTACAAGGTACATTATCAGATCAACCCCCTGACTGAACAGGGAGAATCGATCTTTCAAGAGATGAAGTTTCTGGCCAAAAATGACCCGGATGACCTGCAGAACAAGGTTTTGCTGCGTGAATATGATATGAAGCTTCGAGCTGAGAAGTCAGGGCTCTACATCAGACGAGAGAATAGTCAGATCTTCGAATCACTGACCTTCAACCAGCCAGAACTGAAGCAAGCACTGCCTGCCTATGATCTTAACAATTATCAGATTCGGAGCACCTTCAATATTGGTGAGCGATTTTATGCGTATGCAAAATTTGATTTTCAATATTCAGATGGGGAACGGGGGAGTATCTTTGTCATTCGTGAGAGAAGCCCCTTTGCGGAGCTTACTCGCAAGTTGCTGCCTGTGATGTCATTCCTGCTTATTGGCGTCCTCATCATTGCAAATCTGCTCTTGTTCCGCTGGATCACGCGCAGCTTCATTAAACCCTTGAATCAACTACGAAGTTCAGCTGAACATATTAAGGATGGTAATCTATCCTTTAAACTTCAGCTAAACTCCAATGACGAGGTTGGTCAACTCAGCGAAGCGTTTGAGAGCATGAGGAATCAATTGCAGCTCTCCTATGCGTTACGTCAGCAGGACGAAGTGAACCGCAAAGAACTCATCTCCAACATTTCGCATGATCTCCGTACGCCGATTACCAATATCAAAGGGTATATTGAGGGTATTCGTGACGGCGTGGCTAATACTCCAGAGAAAATGGAGAGTTATGTTAATATCATTCACTCCAAAGCAGTTAGCATGGATAAGCTGGTGGATGAACTGTTTTTGTATTCCAAGCTCGACTTGAACCAAGAACCTTTCCTGTTTAAAGCAGTTGATCTCGCTGATTTCCTTGAAGATAGCATCGAAGAGCTGAGATATGATCTGGAGGACAAAGGTGTTGCCCTGGATTGGAATAACCAGGTGTCTGGTCCCGCTATGGCTGCTGTGGATCCGGAGAAGTTAAAACGTACCGTTGTTAATGTGGTGGATAATGCACTCAAATACATGGAGAATGAACACAAACGATTCGAGATTACACTTCAAGCTGATGAGAAATGGATTACGATGGCGTTTAAAGATAATGGCAGGGGAATACCTGAAGAGGCACTGCCTTATATATTTGAACGCTTCTATCGTGCAGAACAATCCCGGAATTCCTCAACGGGCGGAAGTGGGCTCGGGCTAGCAATTGCCCGCCAAATCATTGATGGACATGGGGGCTTTATCTGGGCAGAAAGCCAGCCCAATGATGGCACGAGTATATATATCAAACTGAAACGGCTGAATGAAGAGAGGAACTAATGAGTAATGGCAAACATTTTGATCATTGAAGACGAAACAACGATTGCGGAACTGGAACGGGATTATTTTGAGCTCAACGGATTTTCCGTGGATCTCTGCCATACTGGAGATGAAGGTCTGAAGCAGGCACTGGAGGGGGACTATAATCTGATCATTGTTGATCTGATGCTTCCGGGACTTGACGGATTCGAATGTTGCAGGCGCATTCGCGAGGTAAAAGAGGTGCCCATCCTTGTCGTTTCCGCGAAAAAGGAAGAAATCGATAAGATCCGGACATTTAATCTGGGAGTGGATGATTTTATTACAAAACCGTTTAGCCCAAGTGAGTTGGTTGCACGAGCAAAGGCTCATTTGACCCGATACGAGAGACTACTTGGCAAAAACAAACCAGCTGAGCAGGATGAAATCCACATTCGCGGGCTTCACATTGACAAAGGATCACGCCGCGTTTTTGTTAATGGAGAAGAGGTGGCGATTACAACCAAGGAATTCGAGTTACTTGTATTTCTTGCGAGTCATCCCAACCGTGTATTCAGCAAATCAGATCTGTTCGAGCGGATCTGGGGCATGGATTCCACCGGAGACATTGCAACGGTTACTGTCCATATTCGCAAACTGCGCGGCAAGCTGGAGACAGACCCCAAAAATCCGGAGTATATTGAAACCGTCTGGGGTGCAGGCTACCGGTTTACTGCATAAGTTTCGTGAAAATTTAGAGCCAGTTTATATTTTGTTAATAACTTTAGCCTTGGGAGTTTCTTTTTGTCCTCTATTCTATAGATACAGGCAACTACAACCTATAGAGGAGGAATTCAACTATGAATTCTACAACCCGCAAAATCGCTACATTTCTAACCATAACTGCATTAGGTACAGCAGTGTTCCCGTTAACTGCGAATCAAGTACATGCAGCTACATACGTTACTAACATTGCGGCAACAACCACACAGCTTAACCAACAACAGATTGAAGCTGCTATCAAGGATCTGAATAGCTTGGGGATCATGAACGGGTATGCAGATCAATCTATGGGTGAACATCGAGCAATTACCCGTGCGGAGTTAGCTTCATTGGTTTTCAAAACGTTTAATTTGGAGAGCAAGACGGGAGAAACCGTAGAATTGACGGATGTGAATCCGAATGCATGGTATGCGCCATATGCGTCAAAGCTTGTTGAACTTGGCATCATGCAGGCTAACGATGGACAATTCAATCCGCAAATTCAAGTGTCGGATGCTGAACTCGAACAGGTCGTATCCAAAGCGATGCAACGTGATGTAAAGTCCGTTCACCATTGGATGAGCGAGTTCTACTCCGAGAACGGTACAGCAACCCGTGGCGAAACAGCAGTGCTGTTGCAAACTGCACACCAAGCTATTCCTTCGGAGCAAGCTCAAATCAAGAGCGTTAGATCACTGAATGCCATTACGTTAATTGTAACTTTTGACAAGCCGCTGACAGCAGCGAATGAAGCTTTTGCCAAGGCACAAACGGACTTTGCGTTTAGTGGTGGGTTGACGTTAACCAATATGCCCCGTTTGAAAACAGGGTCAATCGCGACTTACATCGTTCCAACGTCCGTACAAGATGCTAGTGAAGTGTACAACCTGACTTACAAAGGCCAAGACGCTGGTTCCTTTGAAGGCAGTGGTACGAAAATAAACATGACAACGGTTAGTCAAGTAACGAATGATACATTCGAGATTGAAGCATTGCAAGTGAACAGTGTCGTGGATTATGGTTACATCATTTCGGCTTACAGTGGTGGTCGAGGAGCTAATGCATTTGTGCTGAATGATCAAGAGCAAGCAGGAGGCAAAACGTATCAGATCATCTCTTCCATGCAGGCAAGACAAGTTGTAATTACGCCAGAAGGTGGCGAGCCTATCGTTGCCAGATATGTTCCGTTCACGCAATCCACAGATGGCAAACAAGAACCGAAGTTCCGTTTGCCTGAGGGACAAACGTTGAAATCAGGTGTCACATATACGGTTTCTTCGGATTGGGCCAACATCGAAAATGCTTCATTTACGGCGAAATCGTTTGATCCACTAGTGGTTGCAAGTGCTCAAGCAGTGAGCGAAACCTCCATTGAAGTTACACTTGACCAGGACCCTGGGGATGAACTGTTCTCTGGTCGAAGTGTAACGTTAACTTCACCTAGCGGGGATGTTCTGACGGCCACTTATAAATATTCAAGTCGAAAAGGTGCGACGGGTGTATTCGACCTAACAAATGATGGAAAGTTGACTCCGGGTACTACGTATACAATAAACCCAGTTGGGGATTGGAGTATCGCTTCTTCGGTCACCTTGACACTGGAGTAAAGGAGGCAGTATGAGTAAAACGCTGATTATCGTTGTCCTGATAAGCAGTATGTTGATCGTTCAAGGTTGCGTGCCTGAAATGAGAAACAACTCCAACGTGGAGGAAAAGGCCATGACTTCAGCAGATGAACAGCTGTTCAAGGCAGTAGAGGACAGCGATACTGAACGCATCGAAAAAATGATTCAAGCAGGTGCCAATATCAATGCTCAAGATCAGAGTGGACGAACCGCTACAATGATTGCAACTTACAATAATGATCTAACATCGGCTAAAGTGTTAATTGAAGCGGGGGCAGATGTGAATATACAGGACGATATGAAAAATACCCCGTTTCTGTATGCTGGCGCTGAAGGATACTTGGATATTTTGAAGCTGACAATCGAGGCGGGAGCGGACCCAGCGATAACAAATCGATATGGAGGGACAGCACTTATTCCAGCTTCGGAGCATGGATATGTGGATGTAGTGCAAGAACTACTGACTCAAACTTCGGTGGATGTGGACCATGTGAATCAATTGGGATGGACAGCACTACTCGAAGCGATCATTCTTAACGATGGCAATGCTCGGCAGCAGGAGACGATACAATTACTCATTGACCACGGAGCAGACGTAAACATATCGGACCGTGATGGGGTGTCACCACTCAGTCATGCGAAGAATAATGGCTTCAAAGAAATTGAAGACATTTTGGTACGAGCTGGTGCGAAATAGAACCCTTTTAGGGTGAATAAAGAAACAAACATGTTGAGATATATGTAAAAATGGTTTTCATGGAGCGCCTGATTCCTTCTATGCTGAAGGGCAGGCGCTTCATTCAATCCATCTTACGTGTATGAAACTGGCATAGTCTTAACATAACATGATTAGATACAAGAACGAAGATCTTAAAAATTGAATATCTCTGCTTTAAAGTTTGCTATAGTTTACCACCATGCTTCCGGATAAAATGGAAATACCAACCATGTAAGCGCTATCTATTATTGCGCTGATTATACATGTTGGAATCATTCATGGAGGTGTATGATGAAGAGGAAGTCTTGGTATACTTTGGCGGTAACTGGTGTCATCTCTTTGTTTTTTTCGGTAAGCGCTTTCGCGGGTTATGTGTTCTGGGAACCTCTAACCTATTTTAACGCAAGTACGTGGCAAAAAGCGGATGGGTATTCCAATGGGAACATGTTTAACTGTACGTGGAGGGCTAACAATGTTAATTTTACAAGTGACGGCAAGCTTAAGCTTGGTTTGACCAGCTCTGCACAGAACAAGTTTGATTGCGGAGAGTATCGTACCACGAATACGTATGGGTACGGCTTGTATGAAGTCAGTATGAAACCTGCCAAGAACACAGGTGTAGTTTCCTCATTTTTCACATACACAGGTCCTGCACATGGCACCCAATGGGATGAGATTGATATCGAATTTTTAGGAAAAGACACAACCAAAGTTCAGTTTAATTATTATACCAATGGGGTTGGTAATCATGAGAAGATTATCAATCTAGGGTTTGATGCATCCCAGGGCTTCCATACGTACGCATTTGACTGGCAGCCGGGACATATCAAATGGTATGTTGATGGTGTATTGAAACATACGGCAACCAGCAATATTCCTAAAACACCGGGAAAAATCATGATGAACCTGTGGAATGGAACAGGAGTAGATAGCTGGCTCGGTCCTTATAATGGGGCCAATCCGCTCTATGCAGAGTACGATTGGGTCAAATATACGAGTAATTAAGCAGACTGAAGCAGCCGTTAGCGGCTGCTTTTTTCTATATTCTGGCATTGTATTTATTCAATATATGTATTCAATATCCAATATCCTAAATTAATGCAATAAATGTTGCAATATTAGTATGGGCATAAATATCAAAAATTCATTATGATTAACCTGTAAGCAACATTACATAGACTGGGGGAACGAAGTTGGACACAAGTAAAAAGAGACGAGTAGGCAGTTTGGTCATGATCGGTGTATTGGCCCTATCTGCAGCCTTGAGTGGGTGTAGTAACGGGAGCGATAAGAAAACAGAATCGAGTACACCAGCGACAACGTTGGAGCTCAAAAATGGGAAGTATGATCCACCAGTATCCATTACGTATTTACGACCATGGGGTCCAGACGTGAAGTTTAAGTCAGGCGAGGATCAGGATAACAACGTCCATACAAAATGGGCCAAGGAGAAACTCGGAATTGAGTTGAAAAACCAGTGGATATCTCCATCCACCAATAATGCATTTGAGACAAAACTGCGTCTATCGCTTGCTTCCAATGCGGACATGCCGGACATTATTTCGTATCGCGGCGAATTCAATCTGGTGCGTGAATTGATTGAGTCCGGAAAATTTGTCGATGCGGGCGAGTTGTTTGACAAATATGCCAGCGACACATGGAAAGCAGCCGTAAACGAAGATCCTTCCGTATGGTATCCATACATGCAAGATGGCAAAAAGATCGGTATTCCGATTCTGGACTATTCCTATAATGGTGATCCTGTCATGTGGATCCGTGAAGACTGGATGAAGAAATTCAATCTGGAAGCACCTAAAACGATAGATGATCTTGAAGTCATTATGGAAACGTTTACGAATCAAGATCCGGATGGCAATGGGAAGCAGGACACTTACGGACTCACCATTGGCTTCAAGAACTGGCTGAACACATGGATGTCAGAAGCTGGGTGGGTATTTGGCGCTTATGGTACAATGCCAAACCAATGGAATCTGACGGCAGATGGAAAACTTGAATACGGTTCCGTTACACCTGGTGCAAAGCAGGCTTTGGCCAAATTACAGAGCTGGATGAGCAAAGGGTATATCCCGGAAGAAGCCGGCGTGTATGATGAGACAAAAGCAGCTGAAGAATTTACTGCCGGAAAAGCAGGTATTGTGGTTGGTCCTCACTGGATGCCATCCTGGCCGCTGGAGGATGTGAAGAAAAACAATCCGGAGGCTGAATACAAGGCGTATCCAATTCCTTCTGGTCCAAACGGTCAAGCAGGAAGACACGGTACGTCAAACGGAAACGGCGTAGTTCTGATTAACAAAGACATGAAAAATCCGGAAGCCTTTTTCACCTATCAGAACTATCTCTTTGATCACTATGCAAATCCTAAAGAGGGCGATGAGTTCGAGCATGGATTTGCCGAAGGATACGATTGGGTTATGGTAGATGGGAAACCATCAACCGATGCAAGTCTTACGGGGGGTTATGCTCCCGAGAAGTACACGTTGACTTTTGATGGAGCGAGAATACCAAATCTAAGCATGACAACACTTGCCAAGCTGGCAAGCGGTGAAGAAGCAACTACACCGTTTGAGAAGAAAATCAAATCAGGTGTACCAGTACCTATGCTTGATGCAGCCAAGATTGTTTTGGATCAAAAAGATATCGTGTTCAATCAAATGTTTACCGGTGCACCTTCAATGACGATGCAGATGAACAATGACATTTTGACGAAGATGGAGAAAGACACCTTCTCTCAAATTGTATATGGTAAAACCTCCGTGGATGCGTTCGACTCATTTGTTGAGAAGTGGAAGTCTTCAGGTGGAGATCAGATTACGAAAGAAGTTAACGAGTGGTATGATTCCGTGAAAAGCGGAAAATAGGATGACGCAGGGCTGGCTGAAATGATTCATCCCGGCCACATAAGCACCAAAAAGGCATTGCAGGAGAATATCTCTGGCAATGCCTTTTTGTATTTGATATGGAGAAGGGGAAACCAGAGATATACCACGTCAAGTCTAGTCTGTGTACTCACTTAAACCGGCAGATTTTCCCGATATTCTTGCGGTGTAAGATCATAAAATTTCTTGAAAACTCGAATGAAATACGCGGTATTGTTGTAACCGACAAGTTCTGCAATCTCAAACACTTTGGCAGTTGATGTTCGCAAATGATAGGCTGCTTTCTCCATTCTTAACCGATACACATAGGCAGTAAGTGCTTCACCTGTCTCCGCCTTGTATACCTTGGACAAGTACACTGGATGCAGATGCACATGGTCAGCAATTGCAGGCAGTGATACATCACCAGCCAGATGAAGGTCGACAAAACTTTTGACGCTGCGCACAATGGTGCTGTGATTGTCTCTAAGCTCTTGTTCAGCATCATCTCGTATGTAATGAAGTGTACGGACGGACCAGTCCTGTAGCTGCTGCGCAGTGGAATAGCTGGGAGCTTGAAAGTAACGATAGGACTCTGCTGGTATCAAAGAAGAGATTTGTTTGCCATTTTTATGAATGATGTACGCAAACGCGCCCGCAATAGCAAAATACACCTCAAAGGTTGACTCGGCAATATCATGATGTTCATTGGAATGCAGCAGTTCCTCAAAAATGTGCTCGATTTTCTGTTCCACATCCTCAAAGCGACCAGCTTCGAGCAGGCTAATCAACGTTGGCGGCTGATACAGCGACCTAATCGTATGTAGAGGATTGGCATCCGTTTCATCGGAAGCGGTGACAAACAAACCTTGCACCTGACCCATCCGTTTACGCATGGACATAACCGTTCGCTCATAGAGTTCTCCAATTTCGTGGGGAAACTTGCCCCAACTGGAGACGGAAATGGAGATTGCACCTTTCAGGTATAACTGAACATTGGTTTGAATCTGGGCAGCATACTGCTCAAGCAATGTCTGAGGCGTCTCACTCCTGCTATAACTCATCGTTGTGGAATGTTTCATGCTTACCAGAACAACAATGTAATCATGAACGTCTCGTGTGTGCCAGATATGAAAATGATTATGCATCACTTCACTTATGATATTACATATCGCATATTCCATTAGGGCCAGGTCGCCGTGTGCCATATCGGATAGATGTTTCTCCATACGAATAATCAACATGCCGAGATCTTCTCCTACGGAGTAGGGAAGCTCCAGCAGATCAAGCTTGTCTGCCAGCGTCTTCTGATCATAGACTTTTCCAGTCAGCAACTCATGCAGCATCGTGGATTGAAGCAATGGCAGATGATCCTGAAAGGCGTGTAAGGCTCTTTGATGAGATGCTGCGGTTTCCCACTTTTCTTTAATTCGATGAACAAGACGTTGCACGGATTCGATCAGATCTTCATCACTAACGGGTTTCAGCAAGTAATCAAAGCTTTCCTGCGCAATGGCCTGTTTCGCATATTCAAAGTCGGCGTGACCTGATAACAGAATCGTCTGCACATGAGGCCACTTTTCATGAATCGCTGTAATCAGTGCAATGCCTGACATTTCGGGCATACGTATATCCGTAATTACAATGTCAATGTCGTGGTTGTCCATAATTTCCAGCGCTACTGCACCGGATAATGCTTCATGAACTGTACCGATCCCGCAGCTTTCCCACGGAATGGTCTCTGCCAGCGTTTCCACGACGGAACGTTCATCGTCAACTAATAATATTTGCAGCATGGGTCGTTCACCTACTTGTCTGTATTGTCGTGCCACGTGATGTTAACTTTAATCCCACCCATTGAAGAATGATCATAAGATAGTCCAGATCCTTCACCGTACAGAAAAGATAAACGCTGATGGACATTCCATGTACCACATCCCATATTCTCATCCAGCGGTTTAAGAAGATTATCTCTCAGATGATCAAGCTGTTTCTCAGACATGCCAAGCCCGCTGTCCTCCACGGTAATCGTGTACACATCATCCTCGCAGTCCGCATAGATTTTAATCTCACCATCTACCGATTTGGGCTCCAGACCATGAATAATAGCGTTCTCAATAATAGGCTGGAGGGTTAGTCTGGGAACTGTTTTATCTAAAATATCATGGGGCACGTCGATTGTAAAATGCATTCGTTCCAGACGAAGTGACTGGATTTCCAAATAATTTTTGACCATCGTCAGCTCTTCACGAAGCGTGGCTTGATCCTTTTCGGACCTGGTTATGTATCGGTAATACTCCCCCAGATTCAGTGCCATGGCTACCACGGCCTTTTCATTTTTCATTCGGGCCATGTTCTTGATATAGAACAGACAGTTATATAGAAAATGCGGATTAATCTGCGATTGCAACTGTTTGAGCGTGGCTTCCCGACTTCTTAATTTCTCCTCATATACATTCTCGATTAATTCTTGAATTCGTTGAGCCATGATGTTGAAACGTGCAAATAACAGGCTGAACTCATTGCGTGCAGAATGATGAAGCCGAACGGAAAAGTCCCCGGTGGACAAGCGATTTGTCCCCTTAACCAACTGTAAAAGTGGAAGCTGTACACTTCGGTAGAGTGTATATAATACAACAACGCTCATCACGATCAGAACGGCAATTGAAGCGTAAAAAAGATTCCGGCTACTCGTAATCGGTTTCAAAATTTGCTGCATAGGCACATAGTCAATATAATACCAGCCGAGGCTCTTGGATTGAATGTAGGAGACGTAATATTCCGTTTTGTTCAACGTTGTACTGAAGCCACCGCTGACCTGCAGTTTTGCTTCTTTCAGGGAAGGCAGAATTGCGTTCAAGGTCTCCTTTCCAGAACTATTGCTGATTAATCCATAATCGGGATGGAACATGAACGGGTCGCCTTTATTATTTAACTTGTTTTGATTAAGAAGTGCAGTTAAGTGATGAACTGGAAAACTGATTTTGGTAATCAATCTGGCTTTGCCAGGTCTCGCCATCGCTGTCGTTGGATCGGTAGTGTACCAGATAAACTGATTGTCAGCATAGGTCCAGGATTGCGAGAGAGGCTCCTTAAATTCATCATCCCTGTACGGAATGTAAGCATAATAATCCGTTGATATCACTTTTTGCATCCTTGGGAAGTATAGTGTGATGGTCGAATGCCATTTGCTTGCTGCGTTGTACAGATTCATTTTTTCCAGAATGGCACTTCCAACTTTCACACGTTCATAGGGAATGTCCTTGTAGTCGGGACGTTGATATTCCTGAATACTCGAATCTTGCCCAATAGACATCCCATACAATGACAGTTGGTAAATATTGGATTCTACTGAATCAGCAAATGTCGAGAGATGATTCATCGTATTGTTCTGAATCTCGTGTTCGATAACACGCACGCTTTCCCGGTTCGAGTATGTATAGAGAAACAGCACCAGAATAAGCAGCATCACAAACAACAGTGTAATTTTGGTAAAGACATTCAAGCGTGTGAACAAAGTCCAACCTCCTTAATCTTATTAAAATATTGATATCGTTGTTGCAATATTAGGATATAGATCACAAATTTCCATTGCTATAATTTTAATATACAAGTTCACGATGACTTGTAAAATACAAAATTTAGAACATGGGGGATGCAGGAGTGAAGGAACATACGTTAGAAACGCCGCATAAACGGCGCTCCACCAGGGTTAAACAGCGCTGGAATATGCAACGGAACTGGACCTTGCATATGATGCTCATTCCAGCTGTATTGCTGGCACTGGTGTTTCAGTACATACCGATGGGTGGCATTGTAATTGCTTTTCAGGATTTCAAACCATACTTGGGATTTTCTGAATCCAAATGGGTGGGTTGGGACAATTTCCGATATTTATTCTTATATCCGGACGTAGGTCAGGTGATCTGGAATACGCTGGTCATTGCATTTTTCAAAATCATCGCAGGACTATTCGCTCCATTCCTGTTTGCCATTTTGCTCAATGAAGTACGCTTGACGGCATTCAAGAGAGTAAGTCAAACGCTTGTGTATCTACCGCATTTCCTATCATGGGTTATTCTCGGTGGTATTCTGCTCGATATCCTGTCTCCTCAGGGCGGCATGGTCAACCAGCTTGTCGTAGCCTTTGGAGGAGAACCGATCTTCTTCCTGGGAGACGGTACATGGTTCCGGATAACGCTGATCCTCAGTGATGTGTGGAAAGAATTTGGTTTTGGTACGATCGTATTTCTGGCTTCTCTCTCAGGAATTAATCCTGCGCTCTACGAGGCTGCCGAGGTGGATGGGGCCAACCGATTTAAACAGACGCTGCACATTACGATTCCGGCATTAATGCCGATTACAATCGTACTGATGACACTCTCTATCGGCAATATCCTGAACGCCGGTTTTGATCAGGTATTCAACTTGTACAATCCGCTTGTGTATGACAAAGGCGACATCATTGACACCTTTGTATATCGACTCGGGATTCTGAACGGGAAGATGAGTTTTGCCACAGCAGTAGGGTTGTTCAAATCTGTGGTTGCTACCATTTTGATTGTTATATCTTACAGAATGGCTTACAAACTAGCTAATTATCGAGTTTTCTAGAGAGGAGAAAAGGGCTTGTATTATAAAACAAAAGGATACCGCATATTCAGCATCGCTAACTATACTTTTCTTGGGATATTATCGATACTCTGCATTTTACCAATTATTCATATATTGGCTGTTTCATTCAGCAGTATGGCGCCAGCATCATCTAACCTGGTTACCTTCTGGCCCATCGGGTTCACAACCGACGCATATGTAAAAACATTCGGGAATTCAAACTTCATCAACTCCTTGATCGTATCACTTAAACGGACTGTAATTGCGACGATCATTGGTATGGTCATCATGCTCTTAACCGCATTTCCGTTGTCGAAGGAAGATATCAGTTTTAAAGGTCGCTCCTTATATACGTGGTTTTTCGTATTTACCATTTTGTTCAGCGGCGGTTTGATTCCAAGTTACATTCTGATCCAGAAGCTTGGCTTGATGAATACAATCTGGGCGCTTATCCTGCCTGGCGCACTGTCCGTGTGGAACGTTATTCTCATGATGAACTTCTTCCGCGGTCTGCCCAAAGAACTTGAGGAAGCAGCTTATTTGGATGGAGCAGGTCATATCAAAACGTTGATTCTGGTCTACGTACCGCTTTCACTTCCAGCTATCGCAACCTTGTCCTTATTTACGATGGTGTATCAGTGGAACTCCTGGTTCGACGGCATGATCTATATGTCTGATATTAAAAATTATCCACTTGCTTCTCTATTACAGACCATTATTGTTCAGCAAGATCTCAGCAAAATCAACGTCGATCCTTCCATGTTGGAGAATATCTCGCAGCGAACGGTACGCGCAGCACAGATCTTTATCGGCGCGCTTCCGATCCTGATGGTATACCCGTTTTTACAACGTTTCTTCGTTAAGGGGATCGTTATTGGAGCAGTTAAGGAATAGGCTATGCAAATGCAAGGATAACTGAGCTGAGGGAGGAAGAAGGATGAGAAAAGGACTGGCATGTATGGTGGCATGGAGTTTAATGGCTTCTCTCGTTTATCCAGCAACTGCTGGAGCAGAAAGTGTACAGGGTCAAGCGGAGGTGGGAAATGTGCAGGCGAAAAGCCTGCACTTCTCTGTTCCCTATACAGATCTGACGGGGCATTGGTCACAATCTGCAGTTACACGTTTGCAAGACTTGAATTTATTGAAAGGTTATACGGACGGTACGTTCAAGCCCAGTCAGGTCATTAGCCGAGCTGAATTCGTCATGATTCTGGATCGGGCCTTTGGTTTCACCGGTAATGCGGCGAGTGGTTCATATGCGGATATGACTTCAGACGATTGGTACTATGACGTGATGGTACGAGCGAATGGTTCTGGCATCATCGAAGGGACAGACCGTGAACATCTGTCACCACAACAACCGATTACACGCCAAGATGCAGCGGTTATGGTAGATCGAGCTTTTCAACTTTCAGCGGCTACAAATGAAGAAAGTGAACAATTGAAATTTCAGGATGCAGATGATATTTCTAGTTATGCAAAGAAAGCGCTTACCTATCTGGTGAACGAAAATATTCTTAAAGGTTTCCAAGGCAAATTAAATCCCAAAGCCCCGATTACACGAGCGGAGACGGCAGAGTTACTGTCAGCGATGATTGCAGATGTAAAAAGCACTCCTGGAACATATGAGTCCCGGGTAGATGGCAACTTGATTATTAAATCGACGGATGTCACGTTGAAAAATATGATTGTTAATGGAAATCTGCTGCTGGCAGAAGGTATAGGCGAGGGATCTGTTGTTCTTCAGGGCGTAACTGTTACAGGAAGTGTCATCATTAAAGGCGGAGGCAGTCATTCCATCAACATTAACAACTCCAAGCTGAAGCGAGTAGTCGTTGACAAACGTGGGGAACCCGTCAGAGTTGCCATTACGGAAGAAAGTAACATTCAGGAGATGCATGTAAAGCAGAAATCCATTCTGGAGATCTCTTCAAACAGCCTGATTGATTCCATGAATATTCATGCAGAAGCGAGTCAGACTCAAATGGATACCAAAGGTACGATCCAAAAATTGAGTGTAGATGCCGATGATGTTGTGATCAACGGAGAGAAAGTAAAACAAGGATTGCGCACATCCATGGTGGGTGAAGCCCAACCACCTGCTTCATCGCAGCCTGGTGGTTCAACAAATGTGACAAGTACACCCACACCATCTTCTCCAGACGGGCAATCACCGTCTACACCATCAACACCAAGCAATCCTGCGGGCGAAAAACCGGTTCCAGCAACAACGATTCCGCATGATCAATGGGAGCTGGTCTGGAATGATGAGTTTAACGGGCCTTCGATTGATTCTTCCAAATGGACCGTGCAGGATACAGGACTCGTTTATAACAATGAAATGCAATATTACAGCCCCGATAACACTCGCATTACAAAAGATCAGAATCGAAGCGTGTTGCAGATTGAAGCAAAAAAGGGTCCGAAAAACGGTAAAGATTACAGCTCTGGCAAACTGATCTCCATGGGAAAAGGCGACTGGACCTACGGTAAAGTAGTTGTACGTGCGAAGCTTCCGATCGAAAAAGGCATGTGGCCTGCTATATGGATGATGCCAACAGATGAAGCACATTATGGTGGATGGCCTGCCTCTGGAGAAATCGATATTATGGAACTAATTGGCGGCAAAGAGAGTAATAACAAGGTATATAGCACATTGCATTATGACAGTGTGAAGCCTGACGGTTCCCATGGACATGATCAGGGAAGTCTTACTCTTCCGAAGGGAGAAACTTTCGCTGACGATTATCACGATTTCCAGGTGGAATGGTTGCCGGGTATGATTCGTTTCTATGTCGATGGAAAGCTGCATCATGAAGTGACTAACTGGCAAACGAAGGCCGCGGGCCAACCCGAGTATTATACGTTCCCTGCACCATTTGATCGTCCATTCTATCTGATTCTGAATCTGGCAGTTGGAGGAGACTGGCCGGGGGCACCTGAAAGCAACTTCATTTCCGAAAAGATGAATGTTGACTTTGTGCGAGTATATTCTTACAAAAATCTAGACACATGGCCTGATGTAACAACAAATCCCATCGAGCCTGCGCAACAGCGTGACCCACAAACCGATGGCAATCAAATCTACAATGATCATTTTGCGGAAGGGTCTGAAGACAATGGAGTGCCTCTTCAGTGGAAATTCATCACAAATGCTGATGGAGCTGGCAGTGTCAAAGTTGTAACGGATGAGCAGAAAGGGAAAGCAGCAGAAGTTACCATTGATGCATCGGGTACTGAAAACTACTCGGTTCAACTCACTCAGATGCCGATGTACATCAAGAAAAACAAAAAGTACAAGATACAATTTGATGCGAAAGCATCTGCTAACCGCACAATCATGTCCAAACTGAACCAATTCGAAAAAAGCTGGACGAATTATTCGGGTGATAACACCTTTGCACTCACGACAGATTGGCAATCCTATGACTATACCTTCAATATGCGGGATGGCACGGATAACAATGCCAGATTCGAATTTAATCTGGGGTTGGATGATACAACCGTTTGGTTTGCCAATGTCAGGCTGATCGAGGTGGGTGAAGCTGATCCGTTAACTGTCGAACGAAACGCGCTACCTGATGGCAACTTTATTTACAATGGCACATTCGATCAAGGCAAGGAGCGTCTGGGATTCTGGTCAAGCAGCATTCAGGACAGTGCGGCAGCCAATATAAGTGTAAATAACTTTTCGAAATTCCCAATTATGGAGCGTCAGCTGGTTGTTGATGTTACTCAAACGAATAATGACCCACAACAAGTTTCGGTGAACCAACCGGATTTGAAACTGGAAGCGAATACAACGTATGGTTTCTCCTTAGATGCCAAGGCAGACACACCGCGAAGTATCGACATTGATGTTGTCAGCAGTAATGGGCATACGGTACAGGTTCATCAAGGACAAAACCTCTCCTTGAACCAAGAAATGAAAACATTCACCGGAGAAATCATCATTGGAGATGGAGCATCAATCGCACAATCCGAGCTAAAACTGTTATTCGGCAGTTCTAAAGGTAAGGTATATGTGGACAATGTTCGTCTGACGAAACGCGGCAAACCTCTGTCAGTGAATGGCTACGCACATGTTCCTGCAACCGAAGCCTGGATGATGCAGGGCTTACAACTGGAGGACTCCGTAGAAGGAGGAAAACATGTCAGTTACATGGATCAGGGAGATCTGCTGCAATATAAAATCGATGTAGCTCACGACGGAGTATATGTTCTGTCTGCCCGAATGGCCAGTGGAAAAAGTGATTCCAAGGTTCAGTTCAGCATTCAGGATGAACAAGGTACAACCGTTGCACAATCAGACCTGAGTCTCGGAGACACGGGTGGATGGCAAGCATATCAAACGGTGTATTTTCCAGGGGTCAACTTGACAGCAGGTAAACCCTATTATGTGAATTTTGAAGGAGCAGATTATAATACACGTTGGGTGGATATTTCACAAAACAAAATTCAGAACAGTGAACTAACAGCTGATCTGAATCATTGGGAGCTAACTCCTAATGATCTGACAGCCTCACATGAAGAGGGCGTAGGATTAACGATTAAATTGCCTGGTACAAGTGAACATTGGTGGGATGCTTTGTTGCAACAAGGTCAGATCAAACTTGATGCAAACAAAACGTACCGACTTACCTTCGAGGGATCTGCTTCCAGTCCTAAATCCATGCAAGCGGTTCTTTCTCAGAATGCAGGGGATTTTGTGAAGTATTTTGAAGAAGAAGTGGAATTAACCGCGGATCAAAAGTCATATAGTTACACCTTCACTATGGGGGATAGCTCCGATTCGGCAGCTATGCTTGCATTTGGATTAGGATATCCGCTATCTACAGGTGAACACTCGATTCACATCAATAACATCCAATTATATGAAGTTAATCCGAATGCAGATCAAGGAGGTCAGCCAGCTCATGTTAACCTTATTCCCAATGGGGACTTCTCCAAAGGTGAAGAAGGTTGGTTTACCCACGCGGATGGTAATGCAGCGGACCTTGAGATGCAAGTTAGCAATCAACAGCTTCAAGCCAAGATTGGTCATGCAGGCCAGCATCCATGGGATCGTCAAGTCATCAATGAAGGATTTGGCATACAGCAAGGTTTTAAATATAAATTAACGTTTAAAGCCAAAGCGGAGAAGTCCAGAAAATTGGGTTTGGGAGTTGGATGGGTCGATGCCGCTGCCAACTATGAATGGCATGGGTTCTTTGGGGCACGAGTTGATTTGACTCCAGAAGAACAGGAGTTCACGTTTACATTTGATGCAACAGAAGACAGCTATGCGAATACTCGAATTTCATTTGACCTGGGTAACATTGATGGTGAGCAAGATGGCAACACAACCGTCTCATTATCCGAGGTCAGCTTGATTAATCTGGGTCCTGCCAATTAACTTCTGAATTCTCTATAATTTGTCTTATATGCTTGCCTAATTCTCTTATTACCTATGCATGCAGAATAAAGTTGTCCAGGAATGACATCATCCCCATGGCAAAATCAAATCGCTTAAAGAATTATCCAGCGAATATGAAGAGAAACCTACTACGAATTAAGCAAGAGACTGTCAGTGAGCATTGCTGGCAGTCTTTCTTCATATATTGCAGACATTGAGCAATACGTACATACTCTATTCTAAAAACGAATGAACACAAGATATAATGCCTGGATAGTTCGTAAATAACTGTGAACAAATCGTTAATTCATTGACATTGCATGTAATTTTAATTAGAATACGAAATGGACTTCAGGTTGAAAACAGATATGAGTATCTTTATGTTTAGTTTAGATCTTAGCTGTTGAATCTTTAAATCCTAACAACGAATATAGGAGCGACAATATTACAATCCTATATGAAGATTAGGATTTTTTGTTTTTAGCTTTGGAGTATAATTTGAAAGTTGGAGGCTGGCTTTACCATGGACAAATGGTTCAAACTTAAAGAACGAGGCACGACCATCCCCACAGAAATTATCGCAGGGGTTACAACATTTTTCACAATGGTATACATAGTTATCGTAAACCCAGGAATACTCAGCAGCACAGGCATGGACTTTAACGGAGTATTCATAGCAACGGTACTGGCAAGTATTGTGGGAACTCTGATTATGGGAATATGGTCCAATTATCCAATCGTCATCGCGCCGGGTATGGGCCTGAATGCATTCTTTGCCTATAGCGTAGTTGCAGGGTATGGCGTGTCTTGGCAGGTTGCACTGGGAGCCGTATTTATAGCAGGGATTTTGTTTATTATTTTATCACTGACTTCATTCCGTTACATGTTGCTTGATGCAATTCCTGCTAGCTTAAAACATGCCATAACCGCAGGGATCGGATTGTTTATTACAACGGTAGGTTTGCAAAATGCCGGGATTATTGCCGATTCAGAATCGAATTTGATTACGATCGGGAACTTGGCTGAGCCGATGGCTTATCTGACCATTATCGGATTGATTATTACCGTTGTGCTGATGGCTTATAATGTGAAAGGTTACCTGTTCATCGGAATGGTGGTAACAGCGATACTTGCCTGGATCATGGGACTATTCCAAATGCCGGAATCGATTGTATCCATGCCGCAAGGCCTCGCGTCAACGGCTTTGCAACTGGATCTGGCAGGGGTATTCTCGAATGGTTTGTATACGATCATATTTACGTTCCTGCTGATCACACTGTTTGATACGACGGGCACGATGCTCGGCGTTGCTGAACAAGCAGGATTGCTTAAGGATGGTAAATTCCCACGCTCGCGTGGCGCATTATTGGCAGATGCCGTAGGAACAACCTCAGGTGCTTTGCTCGGAACAAGTCCAACATCGGCTTACATCGAATCCAGCACAGGGGTAGCTGCAGGAGGAAGAACGGGACTGACAGCGGTAACGGTAAGTGTGCTGCTTGCGCTGACCTTGTTCTTCACACCGATCGTAAGTGTAATATCAAGCATCCCGGCGATCACTTCTCCGGCACTGATCATTGTTGGATACTTTATGATTAACGTCATCAGCAAAATCAAATGGGATGATCTCGAAGAAGCATTTCCTGCCTTCCTGATTATCATTCTTACTCCATTGACGCATAGTATTGCGACAGGAATCGGCGTAGGCTTCATCTTCTATCCGGTGCTCAAGCTGCTTCGTGGAAAAGGTAAAGATGTTCATCCCATCTTCTACATTTTTGCGGTATTGTTCTTCATTCAGCTTGTGTTCCTGGACCACTAAAACTGTCTTATCCTATGGAGAACTGCTCTCAACAAGCAGCTCTCTTTTTTTTGCTTGTTCATACTCCGTTCATATTCCCGTCACGAAGGGGACATCTTTCATGGTTACACTATACCTATGTCGCAAGAGCGGCTCTACAGATATAACGACAGGAGAAGATGGAAATGGCAGAAGCAGTGGATGTAACAACAACGGGGACTAAGGGCCGTAAAAAACGGTACTTATGGTTGAAAATAATAGGTGGTATTGTCGGCGCGCTGGTGCTGTTCATGGGCATCACGTTTGTCGTTCATACGATAAGTAATGGGGCCGAGAAAAAGAAAATCGAATCGTACGGCCAATATGTCAATGTTGATGGGAAGAATATGAATGTATCCATTCAAGGTAGCGGCGAACAAACCATCGTGTTACTTCCTGGACAAGGAACACCGTCACCAGTACTTGATTTCAAATTGTTAATCGATGAATTAACTTCTGATTACAAAGTTGTGGCGATTGAGCCTTTCGGTTATGGGTTAAGTGACCAAACCGAAACGGAGAGAACCACCGAGAATATTGTTAGTGAAATTCATGAAGCTGTACAGCAGCTCGGTATAGATCGTTATATTCTGATGGGGCATTCCATCACGGGACTGTACGCGGCGACTTATGTGAACACGTATCCGGATGAAGTCTCTGCTTTTGTCGGGATCGATAGCAGTGTTCCGAATCAACCTGGCATGGATGTTAAATTACCTTTGAACTTAATGAAATTCTTTCAAAAATCAGGCTTAATGAGAGTACTCAATAAAGTGAGTGGTGATTCATATGCATCACTTGACTATGATGAACATACCAAAGAACAGATGAAGTTGATTTCGAATCAAGTCTCGACAAATCCGACATTAGTAAATGAGCTTAAACATCTGGGTTCCAATTTCAAAAATGGAGAAAAACTCACGTATCCTAGTGATCTGCCAGTGCTTCTCTTTGTTCAATCCAATAACGAGAAAAACCCGCAGTGGATTCCGTTACATGAAGCACAAGCCAAACAATCCGCGCAGGGCAAAATGATCCCAATGGAAGGTTCACATTACCTGCATCATACGAAATACAAAGAAATTGCCGAGGAATTCAAATCTTACATGAAACAAATCCAATAGGATGATTGATTAATAAACTGCGGTACCGAATCTGGTGCCGTGGTTTTTTTGTTATCAGGAGAGGCTAAAATAAAGACTTGACCTTAGGTCAGACCTAAGGTTTATGCTTGTAATATGAAAAACAGCAAAGGTGGTGAATTGGTTGAGTGATGAAATTACGATTAGTGAGCTGGCAAAGCTGATGAAAGTCTCTGTACATCAAATTCGATACTTCGAAGAAAAAGGGGTGTTACACCCCGCTTATATAGCAGAAAACCAATACAGGATGTATGGGGTAGATGAAATTTACCGTCTATCTCATATTTTGTTGCTTCGCAAAATGGGACTGTCTGTTCAAATGATCAAGGAATGTTTGAGTAATCTGACAACCGTTCAAATCACATCATTATTTCGCCAAGCGTTAGCAGACACGGAAGCAGCCATCACTCAGCTTCAGCAAACAAAGCACCTTATCAGCAAGTTGCTGCAGGAGAAAGATCATATTCCACGTGATGAAGAACAAGTAACTTATTCTATTGTTACTCGTGAGGAGGTTCACTTATCCCTGTGGTTCCATATGGAAGCGCAAGGATATTTGCATGCAAGGAGACTGATCCAACACAACGGAAATATTCCCGATTTATTTGAAGCCGACATCCATTATGCGTACGATGAGACGGACACCGTAGGAATGTATACACAAAAGGAGGGAGCGAACGATTTAGTTTTGCCTAGAGGAAAATACCTTTCTCGTCATGTATATGTACAAATTGAAACTGAACTCAAAGAACATATCAACGAATTTTATGCTTACGCAGAAGATCAGGGCTATCCCTATCACGGTCCACTTATTATGGTAGAAAAATCTTATTTATCTTTATTCACACCAGAAAAGCTTCATTATGAGCTGTTGTTACAAATGATCGATTAGGGGAGGCACACAGTGACAACTTCCATTCAGATAGAACCCGTTTGTCCCCAGTTTCATCAAGCTGTTGCTGAACTCATGGCTTATGGTTTTGGACACAAATTTCAAAAGATCACTTCATTGTCCATAACTGATCTGGCTTACCTATTTGAACAGTTGCTCAATCATCCGCCCATGGAACAAAGTACTCTTCGTATCATTGCTCGTGAAAATGAGGAGATTGTTGGCACCATGTGCTTGAAATGGAAGGAAGCAGATAACAGAGCAGCAATAACAAGCGTTCGTGCCAATCCTCATTGGTGGAGCCACTGCAATAGAGTTGGCATGTGGAAACTGCTTCAGTTATTAACTGGTTTACATCTGCTGAAGCATACTCCTACATTAGGCGAATGTTATGTGGAAGATCTGGTTGTACATCCACAGCACCAAGGCAAGGGAATTGGTACGCAGTTGCTTCAATGGGCACAGAAATATATGTTGCAATCCAAATCAATGTCATCTCTTAGCTTGCATGTGGCAAGTCAGAATCATCAAGCGATACAGTTATATGAACGCTATCAATTTCGCAAGCAGTATAGCACAAACAGCTTTCTGACCGGCCTGCTCTTAGGCGAAAATCAATGGCATTACATGATTTACAAAGGAGATAGTTATGTTTAAATGGAACAAACGATACATCTCAGTTATTGTGGCAATCTTACTGATGGTTAGTGCAGGACTGTACATAGTCGATCAAAGTGATTTTGACATGGAGGAACAAACCGTTGAAATTCAATCTCCACAGGGTAAGTTAACAGGTACGCTCATGTTGCCCAGAAACCATTCAGGCAAGCTAGGTCTAGTGCTGTTTATTCACGGTGACGGTCCGATAGACTCTACTCATGGTGAGGGATACAAACCGTTATGGGAGCGACTGACATCGATCGGGTATGCATCCTTGTCGCTAGATAAACGGGGAATCGGGGGTTCAGAGGGAAACTGGCTAGATCAAAGCATGGATGATCGTGTTGTGGAGGCACAGCAAGCTATTGCATGGGCGAAAGAACAATCCATCATTGATGATTCCAAAATAGGCGTATGGGGTGCCAGCCAAGCAGGCTGGGTGATTCCTAAGCTTGCTGGGAAAGAACATCTCGCCTTCAGTATCTTGGTATCACCAGCGATAAACTGGTTGGAACAGGGAGAATACAACACACGCAGCCAAATGGCGAAAGATGGTCATTCCACGGAGGAGATTCAAAATCAGGTCGATTATGAAAACCAGATTAAAGAGATTTTAAAGAAACATGGCACATATGAAGAGTACACCAAGATTGCTCGAGAGGATGATCTGATTTCCAAAGAACGCTGGAACTTCATAAAGAAAAATTTTGCTTCAGATGCCACGGCGGATTTGCATCATTTCAAAACCCCGGTACTCCTTCTGCTTGGAGAAGATGATGTGAATGTGGACATTGTTGATACAGAGCAAGCATATCGTAAAGGAATTCAGCCATCTTCCTTGCTTCATGTGAAAATCTTCTCTAATACAGAACATTCGATGTTACCAACCTCTATTGCAGGCTCGGAATGGAAACAATCACTACGATTTTTGTTTGCTCCGAGAAGCATTACAGTGGATGGGTATATGGATGAAATAGAACATATGTTGACCACTTCTTCCTTATAAAAGACGGTTTACGATCTCTTCGTATCACCAGATAGATAATTGTCATTTGGAAATGAAAGAGCAGGGTCAGGGAGCGCCCTTATCCTGCCTTTTTGCGTGTTATATGTTAATTACTGTACCAAATGTTCCAGATCCGGCTGCAATTTGGTCCGTAAAACATATAACATGATGGCCCCAACTAGGAACGCCACGGCATCCGCAATAACGAGTGACCAGATCACTCCATGAAAGCCATTCATTTGATTAGCGATATACAATACAGGAATTAGCGTAACTCCTTGAATTATGGACATAACAAACGCGGCGGTTCCTTGGGCTGTTGCTTGGAAGATCCCCATAAACAAAGAAGTCATTCCTGTAATAAACAAGGATAAGAAGGTTACATGAAGAATGTAGCTACCCATTTCAATTAATTGTGGGTCAGTCGTAAATAAACCAATCAAGTGGTCAGAGATCAGATAAACGATAACACCGAACAGGACGGCTAAGCCCAAAATAGCTTTGATCGTGAATCCAATCGTTTGTTTCATACGTAATTTGTTCGCTGTGAATGAGAAGGCAATCAACGGCACAACTCCCTCGCACAAGCCCATCAGAATAAACTCAGGAAATTGCAGTAAACGTGATGAGATTCCATACCCCGCAACGGCCTGATCCCCATATTCGACAAGAAAAAGGTTAAGAATAAGCGACATTGCACCCAAGAAGACACTCATAACAAAGACGGGAACACCGATTTTGAACACATTGCTAAGGATGTCCTTGGTCACCTTGAACCATTTCAGGGAGACGGTTAAGAATTGACTCTTATAACTCATATGGTAAGCGTAAAATGCACTCGCAACCAAGTTGGAGATGACGGTAGCAGATGCAACGCCAATCACGCCCCAATGGAAGACAAAAATGAATAGTGCATCAAGGATAATATTTATAACAACACTGAGAATCATACCGGTCATAGAAGTCATTGCTGAACCTTCTGAGCGCACGATATTCTCCAGGGTGAAGAATAAGATGACGAAGGGTGAACCCATAAGCATAATCGTGACATACTCTTTCGTAAATCCGAAGGACTCTGGCGTTGCCCCCAGCCCATGAACGATTGGTTCAATCAGCGGGAGCCCAACGGCCATCACAATAATTCCGAGAACTAAACTGCTGTAAAAGGCAAATGAAGATACATGCTTCAGATCATCTACTTTTTTCTCTCCCAGCAAACGGGAGATGAATGTGCCGCTGCCTATACCAATTAAATTACCAAGGGCCATGATAACCGCGAATAAAGGTAAAGTTAATGCGAGTGCGGTTAACATTGCCGTATTACCCAGTGTGCCAAGGAAATAGGCATTCAAGATGGAGTAAATAACACTCATTGACGTGCCTAGCATCATTGGGACAGCAAAATGAGCTACGGCTTTGGCGATTGGTGCTTTTTCAAAGTAATGGAGGTTTTCTGCATCCATGTGGGTCACTACTTTCTTCGTTAATATTGATCTAATCTAACACCGTTAGATTGAACCTTACAGTGTTAGATGTTATCATGAACTTATGAACCTGTAAAGCATAAACTTACACTGTTAGATAAAAGGGCGGATACCGATGAAAAAACAACAGCCTCAGATTTCAGAAGATAAGATTTTGGAAACTTCGTGGGAGCTTCTCGGGGAAGAGGGCATCGAGAAATTCAGCATGAGACGCTTGGCAGACAAGCTGGGGATTCAGGCTCCATCTCTATACTGGTACTTCAAGAGCAAGCAGACACTCTACCAACGGCTGGCCAACCAGATATCGAAAATTATTCTGGACGAGTTTCATACTGAAGGGGACTGGAAGGAGCAGATGGAGGGGCTTGCGGTGACGGTACGGAGTGTGCTCAGCAGATACCCGTGCTCCACACAGCTCATGATGATGACGTTGCCCCATGAACCGGACATGATCCGCTTCACCAACCGCATGTTGCTCTGCATGGAATCAACGCCATTAGAGCAAGAGCAGAAATTACAGGCCGTTCTTACACTGGTCAACTATGTATTCTATTTCGTACTCGACGATTATCAGCATCAGCGCAATATCTCTGCTGTTATTAAGGACCAGGAAGCACTTCAGGGTGAAGAGATGATACATCTTCTGGATTCTATGAGTGAGAAGGAAGCTGGACTCTTTAGCAGGATGTATAAGAACGGTCTGTTTGAGGTGATGGGAACCGACGGAGCTTTCGAGTTCGGCTTGAAGCTTATTTTGCTCGGGATTGAACAAGTCATAAAGAAACCCACCGAGAATTAAACTCCGGTGGGTTTCTTCTTATACTAACGTTAATCCCTTTATCAGTCTAAAATTTAGCCTGAATTTCTTTTAAAAACAAATCCGCAGCAGTCGAAAAGACCTGATGTTTTTTCCAAACGATATTTAACCCAGATTCAAGTCTTGGCTCTAGAGGTCTGAAACAAAGATCGCTTTCACTGGACGTATTCACTATTTTATCAAGTGTTAATGCATAACCAATGCCTTCTTCAACCATAATGGCAGCATTATATGCAAGATTGTATGTAGTTACGACGTTTAATTTGTCAAAATCTTCACCAAACCAATCCGCAAACTCATTTTTCGAAAATGTCTGCTTCATCGACTGTCGTGAACAGATCAGTGGAACATGTAATAAGTCTGTAGATCGAATCGTATCTTTGGAGGCGAGTGGACTTTCTTTTCTCATAACCACTCCCCAAACATCCTTGTCGGAGAAATTGATATAGTTATATTTGGAAACATCCGCTGGCTGGATTAGAATACCGAAATCAAGGAGTCCCTTGTCAAGCCGCTCAGTTACATCATCTTCGTTGCCGCTGTATAGGTGATAGCGTATATTGGGATATTTATTCTGAACTTCTTTTGCCACTCTTGCAATCTGTTTCATGGCTTCCGTTTCTCCACCGCCTATATAAATATCTCCACTTATGGTTTCTTCCATTGATTCAAATTCTGCCTCTAATTTATCGACCATACCCACAATTTCTTCAGCCCTATTTCTTAAAAGCATACCTTCATCTGTGAGAACAATACTGTAACTACTGCGAATAAATAATTTCTTTCCCAACTCTTGCTCGAGGTCTTTCAATTGTCTGGACAAGGTGGGCTGCGTAACATGCAAGAAATCAGCAGCGCGTGTAATACTTCCTTCTCTGGCGACCGTAAGAAAATAACGCAATACTCTAATCTCCATCGTAACTCCTCCTTTATCCTTTATATTCTACAATAAACCTTACAGAAATGCCTTTCAAGCATAGCTTGTTATAAGATATGAGTATTTGCTATGTGGTGTATAAACGCTAAACTAAAAAGCAAGGCAACTGGAGAAGAAAATGAAAGGAATGAATGATATGGATAAGACAAAAGTATGGTTTATCACTGGCGCTGGTCGAGGTATGGGCACAACTATTGCTAAGGCTGCTTTAAATGCTAGACACAAGGTTGTTGCTACCGGCCGGAATCCCGATGCAGTGGTTCGTGCGATCGGTGATTCCGAGAATGTAATGGTTGTCCCATTAGATGTTTGCGAGCCTGCTGATGCACATGCCGCAGTTAAGGCGGCAATTGACGAGGCCCAACCGCCGCAACGCTTCATTGCAGAAGCCGACGCGATAGACATTGCAGAGCAGAAAATTGCCAACCTTCAGACAGAGATCAATGCTTACCGGGATCTCTCTAAATCCATGGCATATGACAACTAAACGCAATCACCTGCTTGTATTCATTCTGACCTTTGGTGTATTCAGTATTTTAAATACGGAGATGGGCGTAATCGGAATCTTGCCTTTGATTGCAGAACATTACGAGGTCAGTATCTCAACCGCTGGTTTGATCGTGAGTCTTTTTGCGCTTGCGGTTGCTATATCTGGCCCCATTTTGCCCTTATTATTTTCGGGCATGAACCGCAAGCATGTCATGTTGTTTGTACTTGGCATTTTTATTGTGGGCAGCCTGGTCTCCGCCATCACATCAAACTTTACGGTATTGGTCATTGCACGTGTCGTTCCGGCTTTTTTCCATCCGGTCTATTGCTCATTGGCATTTACGGTCGCAGCGGTGTCAGTCCCCAAGGAAGAATCGCCGAAGGCAGTGGCTAAAGTATTTGTAGGCGTGTCGGCAGGCATGGTACTTGGAGTACCCCTCTCGAGTTTGATTGCCACCAGCACATCGTTGTTCTATGCGATGTTGTTCTTTGCCGTCGTAACGATCGTCGCATTTGTAGCAACACTTCTTTTTGTGCCCTCAATGCCAGTTACGAAAAGAATCTCTATGGGTACTCATCTGTATGTATTGAGAAGATCCGTGATGTGGCTATCCATTGCTGGCGTGATTTTCATGAACGGAGCTGTATTTGGGGTCTATAGTTACCTTGCCGAGTTTCTGAAAACCGTAACAAGATATGACTGGAACACCGTCAGTGTGTTGTTATTTCTATATGGCTTGGCCAATATGGTTGGGAACATGATAGCAGGGAAACTGCTCGCTAATTTCCCTTTAAGAACGATCAAGATGTATCCCATTGCATTAATAACGGTATACATCTTGTTGTTCACCTTCGGACAATTCAGTGTGCCAACAGCCTTCCTTATTATCATTTGGGGGATCATAGGAGGCATAGGGGGCAATATCACTCAATATTGGGTGGTATCGGCAGCACCAGAGGCACCCGAATTGTCGAATGGGATCTTTCTAACCTCTTCCAACCTGGGAACAACACTTGGTGCTAGTGTATGTGGACTAATCGTAACTGGAATAAGTACACAATATATTGTAGTTGGAGGAATCGTGTTCCTTATCTTTAGTATCGTAACGAATTACTTCAGAATCTCCATGACTGGCCGATTCGAGGGTTCCAAAATTGGAGGATAAGAGGCGGACGTAGTGAAGGCGTTATACATTACCGTTTCGGCATTTTGCTCTCATCCATATACAACAGGTTCCAGCGGTGACCGTCCAGGTCGGCAAATCCCGCGCCGTACATCCAGCCGTCTATTTCACCCGGCTTGCCAAAGATGGTTCCTCCAGCTAACTCGACTTTTTCAATAAAAGCATCAACTTCTTCTCTGCTGTCAGCACCAATGGAAAATATCACTTCTGCGCTATGGGAAGTATTTGCGGTTTTGGCACCTGTAAATTTCTCGAAGGTTGCTTCCGGAAACAGGAGAATCGTTGTTGAGCCTATGACAAGCTGGGCTCTCTCGCTGCCAACATTCTCCCCATGGAATCCAATCTCATTGAAAAAGGTAGTGGATTGCACAACATCTTTCACCGGCAGGTTCATCCAGATTTTTTGTGACATGGCAGTAGCCTCCTAGAGTATATTTTCGACACTCTTACTATACTCTACCTCAATTCAAAATTACATAATCGGGTACATACGATTATGAAAATGTTAGAAATAACCGGTATAATGAAGGATGATTTAGAGAAATCCGAATCGTTCTAATCAGTTCAAACTCCAAACCAAAAGAGCAATCTCCAATGAGGTTGCTCTTTTGGTCATGGTTTATTTTGCGTAACGATGTATACGCAGTTTCTTCCTCCGGCTAAAATGTATTCTCCTCGTTCAATATGAACATTATCGCCTAGAACTGTTTTGAATAAATGTAACTCATTCTTGCATAACCCGGTACATACCGCGGCCGCTTCACAGATGGGACAATGCTTCTCAATGAGTAGGAGACTGCCATCATCCTGCTCCTTAACCTCAGCCATATAACCCTCATTGGTACGAATCTCGGCCAATTTCTCCAATCTCTCTCTAACATCCGATGCATCGCCAAGATGTTGAAGATATTGTTCTTGCATATTTTTATTTCGCACATCCAGCAGCTTGTCCAGCCCTTCATGACCAAAAGCTTCTTTCATCGAATTGATGAGGCTGACGGATAAATCCGAATATCCACTTGGGAAAAAACGATTAGCCGCGGGAGTTAATATCCATAGCTTGGTGGGGCGACCCATGGGACGGGCCTCTTCCACAGTGGTAACCAATCCTTCTTCTTTTAGCGCATTCAGATGTTGCCGAATAGCCATTCCAGATAACGAAAACTGAGTGGAGAGTGCCATAACATCCATTCCCCCGCGCTCTTTTAACAGATTAATAATTGCTCTCCGGGTACTGGTCGAGGCATCCTTTTTGGTTTGATTTCCGCTCATCGTGCACCTCCTTGTGAAGCAACTGAATCTACATGACTAACTACATTTTAAACAAAAATGTTGACAAAGTCAAAGCTGAACTGTAGCTTAGACATTATAAACAAAAATGTTTACTAAGTATCCGGATACGATGTATACATACCAATTTTCTTGGAGGTCACATGTCATGTCGTCTAATCATCAAAGTATTTTCAGCCCGCGTTATTTTGCATTATCCATAGGAATCATTTTGTCAGTGATGGCCGTTGGATTCGAAGGTCTATCTGTCACCACCATTGCTCCTTCGATTGCTGGAGACTTGAACGGCCTTAGCCTGTTCGGGTGGATATTCAGTACGTATCTGCTTGCGCAGATTATCGGGACGCTCGTCGTCGGTCGAATCATTGATAAAAGAGGACCTGCAGCACCGTTCACTTTTGCACTTCTGTTGTTTATCGTAGGGCTGATCGCTGCCGCAACCGCAGGCGATATGTATACCATGATAGGATCACGGGCCCTTCAGGGTTTGGGTGCCGGAGCTATGATGACTTGTGTGTATACGGCTATATCCTTAAGTTACCCAGATGAGTTACGTGCCAAAATACTTGGAGCATTTGGTACTGCCTATGTTCTTCCGTCCATGCTTGGTCCATATGTAGCCGGTCTTATCGCAGATCAGTGGTCCTGGCGCTTTGTTTTCTGGGGGATCTTACCCGTGCTGGTGGTTTCAGCATTGCTTAGTTTACCTGCCTTTAGGAAATTGAAAGTGCAGAAGACGGGAGGGGATACCGGATCTTCATCCACTTGGATGGCGCTACTCTTAACGTTAGGTACAGGGATTTTCCTGGTTGGTTTAAGTATGCTTCCGAGCATTATGGGATTTGTTTTAGTCGTAATTGGCCTAGTATTGATGTTATTTCCGCTCCGTAAATTGCTACCGAAGGGAACACTTACGTTGCGAAGAGGTATGCCAGCAATTCTGGCAACACGTGGGTTGTTCTTCGCTGCCTATACCAGCACACAGAATTTCCTGGTATTAGCTCTAATCGACGTGAAAGGAATTACACCTTCACAGGCCGGATTAATTGTCGCGAGTGCTGCATTAAGTTGGTGTATCATTGCGTATCTACAAGGACGGTGGGATGCGGCAGATCAGGGCCGTGGACGTCATATGAGAATTATTCTCGGGGTAGGGCTGCTTGCCATAGGGATTGCCATCGTATTTTGGGTACCTGTTGTGACAGTTACCATTGCAGTCATTGGTCAGATCATTGCAGGAGTCGGTATTGGATTGGCGCATCCGATTAGCGGTGTTGTCGCATTTTCCCAAACGGGGGAGGAAGGCGTAGGCCAGACCTCGGCCAATCTGCAATTTGCAGATTCGTTTACACCGGGGGTAGTGATCGGTATTGGTGGTTCCATCCTTGTAGTGTGTCAGGCTGGCGGTATGTCACTTCAATCCGGCTTAATTGTAGCCATGGGGTTCCATCTCTTGTTGATCGTCATGAGTATCATTGCCAGCACTCGGATCTCACCACGCAGATGAATATGAAAGTGGGTGTACAGACCATTGCTCACTGAAGATCCGAATAAACTATTTACAGCTTATCGCATCATCGGAACGAAATGGACCATCCATATTTTATGTGCTCTGTCTCAAGGCCCGAAGAGATTTGGTGAAATATTCGATAACATTCCTTCCATTTCCGAAATGATCCTCTCCAGACGTTTAAAGGGTCTTCAACATGATCATTTGGTCAAAAGAACAATACTGACACGCCCTACACAAATCATTTATGAACTTACACCAAAAGGTGTTGCTCTTGCTGCATTCATACCCTGTCTAATGGACTGGGATACCAAATTTCAAAATGATAACACCAGGGAGGAATGAAGATGATCATTGAGGTCAGTGATACAGCATCGGACAAAATCGTTGAGATCTTATCAAGTGCGGATATCCAAAATGCCTTTCTTAGAGTAGGCGTTGATGAAGGGGGATGCAGTGGATTATCTTATACCCTTATCGTGGATGAGCAGCAGGCAGAAGAAGACATTGTGTTAAATAAAAAGCAATTTAGGATATTGGTTCACGCAAACAGTATTCCATATATTGATGGTCTTGAGATTGACTATGAAGAGAGCGGAATGTTAGGCGGATTCACGATGAATAATCCAAATGCCAAAGTTTCGTGTGGATGCGGGGCCAGTTTCAGAATGGCCAATTATCGTGGCGAAGTGAAAAAATGTGACTGAACTGAAGGAAGGAGTGCAGAGCAATGATCTCATTTGTAATATCTGACCAAGCGATCAATTCATTTAAGAATGAATGGGAATTGGAAGAGGGCCAATATGTAAGGATTTATGCAAAATATGTTGGAGGAGGCTCCGATGCTTTTACAATTGGCATAAATGCGAGTGCTACACCGGTCGATCCCGCATTGGTTCAATCCATTGGAGGATTTCATTTCTTTGTTGAAAAAACAGATGCCTGGATTCTGGAGGATGAACTTCTCCAAATTGACTGTAATGAAAATGGCATATTTTCAAGCAAAATCTCCTATTGAACATGGGAACCCTATTCTAGACCATAATCTTACTTTTTAAACATTGAATTTACAAAGTATAATGCTTCATGTATATTCAGGAAGTTAAAAGGTTTATTTTACCATAATATCCATCAAATTAAGGAGGTGTGGGAGACAAACAATAATCAAATTGGGATTTTTGATGCTCAATACAGGGCAACTACAATTGGTATTATGCTGGTTCTGGCAACCGTAGCTTTCGAAGGACTGGCTATCACAACGATTGCCGCGAAAATGGCACAAAGTTTAGAGGGCATCCATTTATACGGTTGGATCTTCAGTGCATTTTTGTTATCTCAGCTTATTGGAACTTTGGTTATGGGTCAGCAGGTTGACAAGCGCGGCGTTTTTACATCTATGCTGATATCTTTTAGTGTTTTTGTATTAGGAACTGTGGTCTCCGCTATTTCTTTCGATATGCACATGCTTATTGCGGGAAGAGCCCTTCAAGGTTTTGGAGCGGGGGCCCTGATCACATGTGTTTATACCTGTGTGACATTACATTATCCAGATACACTTCGTACTCAAATCTTGGCCGCATTCTCCCTGGCATTTGTCCTGCCTACCTTAATCGGACCTTATGCAGCAGGCCTTATAGCTTCCTACATCTCGTGGCGATATGTTTTCTGGATCGTTTTACCCTTGATTGGAATAGCGTTGAGTCTCACATTCCGTTCTTTCCGTAATTTGCAGCTTCAGCAAGATCTGTCAGGTCCAGCGCGAGCAACTGACTCAAAGATTATGTATGCGATTCTGCTTGCGGTTGGAACGGGGCTGTTACTCACAGGACTTGGTATGATAACCGAATGGAAAGGCATAGTACTCACTTTGGCTGGATTAGTCGTCATGATCACACCAATGCGTAAATTGCTGCCTGTGGGCACTTTTTCGGTAAAAAAAGGATTGCCTGCTACTCTGGTTTCGAGAGGGCTATATGTTGCTTGTTATTTTACAACGGAGAGTTTTGTGATCTTGGCGCTAACCGAAGTGAAGGGGTTATCAGCGGACCTTGCTGGCCTTCTTGTAGCAGCTGGTTCTCTGAGCTGGTCCGCCGCAGCGTGGTTGCAAGCCAAGCTTGATGCAAGAGATCAAGGTCGTGCCCGAAAGGGCAGAGTCATGACGGGCATTGGGATTATGATCGCTGGAACTGTACTTGTGATCCTGGCTCTTATTTTGACGGACGGCGGGATTATACTCATCCTTCTCTCACAAATGATTACAGGGTTTGGTGTTGGATTGGCCAACCCTACAACAGCAGCCATTGCTTTACAACATGCCTTGCCCAGGAAAGAGGGAGAAATGTCCGCGAATCTGCAATTTGTGGATTCCTTCTATATGGGAGTAAGCATTGGCGTTGGTGGCGCTCTGATTGCCTTGTCCGAAACGTTACAGTGGGGCATATCGACAGGTGTCTTGATCGTGTTAACACTGCAATTACTATGGGTCTTGTTAAGTTTCTTAGCATCACTACGAATTACCCAACTCGTTCATCAAGAACATCATCCAATCAGCCAAGTGAAGGATAACATCTCCATGTAACGGATGACGACCGCGTCGTTAAATACATCATGAAGAACGGGGGGACTAATTGCATTGGGAGGTGGATAAGATGGCACGTGTATTAGTAGTCATTACTCCGGCTGAAGGACATGTGAATCCATCGTTAGGATTAGTTACTCAATTGATAGACAATGGTGAGGAAGTCATCTATGTGTGCACGGAGGAGTACCGTTCCCGAATTGAACAAACCGGTGCCCAGATACTTACCTATCCGTTTCCACAAGATGCCTTCTCTCATGATCCGGTGTTGAAACCCCAGGAGTATAAGCATTCTTATCAGTTCACCTATATGATGGTAAGTATTATCCGGAGGATCATCCCCAATGTGCTGCAGGTGGTAGAGGATCAAAAGTTCGATTATATGATCTTTGATTCCCTGATGGGATGGGGAGGGACTATTCTTGCAAAAAAACTGGGAATTCCTGCGGTGTGCTCGATTGCGTCCTTTGCTTTTGTGGAGCCTCTGGGATCTAACTCAGGTCTCAATGAGACGGAGACAAAGGAGCTTTATGAGGCTACGATGAAGATAGCAACGGAGTTAGCCGAAGAGTTTCAAGTGAGTATTCCAGCCATGGAAGAGATTCCGGCCCATGCAGGTCAGTTAAAGCTCGTGTACACCAGCCGTTATTTTCAGCCGCAGGCAGAAAAGCTGGATGATCGTTTTATTTTCACGGGTCCTTCGATCATAACACGTCAAGATGCTCCTGCCTTCTCGTTCGAGCTGCTTCGTGAACAGTACCCACAAACCGTGTACATTGCGATGGGTACGATCTTAAATAAAAACTTGGATTTCTATCAGCTTTGCTTTGAAGCATTAGGGGATCTACCCGTGAATGTTGTTTTATCTTCAGGAAAGTACACGGACATGGAGCCACTGGCGGATCAAATTCCATCTAACTTTATCGTCAAGCCATACATTGCCCAGTTGGACATGCTGCAGCATACCGATGTTTTTATTACACATGCTGGAATGAACAGCACAAGTGAGGCGTTATATTACAACGTTCCGATGGTGATGATTCCATTAACATCGGATCAGCCTCTTGTCGCCAATCGGGTACAGGAGTTGGGCGCGGGTATTACTTTAAATAAACATAACCTCAATGCAACTGATTTGAGAGAGGCATTAACAGAAGTGCTACACAATTCACTTTATAGACGGCAGGCTTACCTCATTGGTGAATCTTTAAGGCAGGCAGGCGGTTACAAACGAGCTGCCGAAATGATCATGAGTCATATGGGTTCAGGCCGGGGGAGTTACACAATTTAAATGGTTTTCCATTCAAAGTCGCTTAATAAGCGGCTTTTTTTGGTTTTAATAGTCTTAAGACTTGACCTACAGTTAACTCTATGTCTTATACTCGATTAGGCTTGCAAATTATATAAGGAATTGGAGATTTTATTTATTATGGCGAAGAGCACGAATTGGAATGTTTTTGGACTGGCAATACTACTAGGTTTATTTTCTACATTAGGTCCATTTACGATTGATATGTATTTACCGGCTTTTCCGGAGATTGCACAAAATATGAATACAACGGCATCACTTGTACAATTTAGCCTTACTGCTTGTTTATTAGGACTCGGTGTAGGACAACTTGTTATGGGTCCTTTGAGTGACGCGTACGGTAGACGAAGACCATTGTTAATCTGTATGGCAGCCTACATTATTTGTTCCTTGGCATGTGCTTTCGCTCCGAATATCGGACTATTAATTTTGTTTCGTTTCACGCAAGGATTTGCGGCTTCGGCTGGAATTGTCATTTCCCGTGCGATAGCTAGAGATCTATATAGTGGACATGAACTCACTAAATTTTTCTCTTTGCTGTTGCTTGTAGGGAATTTGGGGCCTTTGGCAGCACCGATTGCGGGAAGTGGGGTTCTTTCCTTCACAACATGGATTGGCGTATTTATCTGCCTTTCATTCTTGGGGATTTTCTTATTAATCATGACAAAGTGGAGCTTAAAAGAAACACACCCCGTCGAAAGACGTATGGTTCCTGACTTCAAACAACAATTGGGTAATTACAGAATGCTTCTGCGTGACCGCAAGTTTGTTGGTTACATGCTGGCACAGGGAATCATGACGGCAGGGGTCTTTGCTTATGTGGCGGGAACACCATTTATTTACCAAAATATATATGGAGTCACACCCACGGTATTTGCTATATTATTTGCTTCAAACGGAATCAGCTTGATCATCGGATCTCAAATCGTGGGTCGATTGGCCAAACGTATCCCTGAGCAGACGCTGCTATTATCGGGACTATGGCTTGCTATAATAGCAAGTGTGGCTGCTTTGGTCGTAACCCTGGCTCATGGTCCACTTTTCGCATTGGTGATTCCATTGTTTTTCTTCGTATGCTCGATCGGCATTACGTCTACAGCGGCATTCCCACTTGCCATGGAGAGTCAAGCTAAGATGGCCGGAAGTGCAGCAGCACTGCTCGGCGTTGTTCCTTTTCTTCTGGGTGCACTGGTTGCTCCTCTGGTCGGCATCGCGGGTGAGGACACTGCCGTCCCGTTAGGACTCACTTTATTAATGACCAGTATCATTGCGATTGTTACTTATTTCCTACTCGTTAAAAACGTCCCGCAGCATACACCTAATCATGCCCAGTCTAATGCTGACTTCTAGTATAGAAGGAACAGCTCGCCAAACATTGGCGTAAGACATGACTGAATATGAAAATGATTCCATTACAAGTCGCTAACACAGCGGCTTTTTTTGGTTTTCCGTACCGAACCCTCAGCCTGAATTCCGGTAAGACATGGTTAGAAAATGGAGAGACTAGGTAGGAGGGGGCTGCTCACTGCTTCATTTGATATAAGCTTAATCTATCTTGTACAGCATTCAGGGCTTCTTTTGGAATTTCCTTCACCTTGATGTCTTCTCCTAGAAAAAGCAACCAATTGGTGATTTCGGTTAACTCTTCTGAGTTATGAACATTCATAAATGCCTTTAGGAGAGCCGTAGTCTGGTATGGATTCGTATATGCAATGGAAAACTTTAAAGGATGGTATTTTTTGAATTGCGCAATCGCCTTTGGGCCAAGTTCCAGGACAAGGTTAATAACTTCTTCCTGCGTATTTCGTTTGAGTTGTTCTACAATCTTTTTTATACTCAGTCTTTTTTTCGTCGGATATGCTTCTACATGGATGAGGTTGTCAACGGATACGATTCGTCTCTTTTCTTCCTCCAAGTCAAAACCTTCAATGATCCAATGGCCTTTTTGATGATGAAGGTGCAAGAGAACAATGGGATAGGACTTTGTTTTCTTCTCTTCTTGGACAGTAACTAACAAATAACGTTCTATAAGCAGAATTTGGATGAGTTTTTCTAAGGTAGGGTGAGGCAGGTCTGACAGATCAAGCAAGTCTGGATTATGGGGATTGGTCCCTTCAAAAAGCAATATTTGATTCAAATGTACAAGGTCATCCTGCTGATTTTCGGAGATAAGGCCCAATAATTTTTCAGCCAAAGATTGACGACTCTTCAGATAAGGAAGCTGTTGATTTCTTGTCGCCATAAAGGCAATGAATAACGCTTTGATTTCATTATCGGTAAACCGGACCGTGGGCAGGAGGGAGTTGTTCATAACAAAATAACCCCCGTCCCGCCCAACTTCAGCGACAAGTGGCATTCCCATAGCTTCAATTTCTCTGATATCTCGAATGGCTGTTGAACGAGAAATGTTAAATTCTCGCATGATTTCAGAGATGGTAAAGTGGGCACGATTATTGATATACCGCGTGATGATATTTATGCGTTCAACCTTTTTCATTTGGCCCCCTAAACAGTATCATATTCTGACATGATTTAAGGTTATTATAAACCTATCAAGTGAAAACACAAATCAATTGAAAATTGAAAGAGGACGGTGTAAACCATGAGTAATTATCATTTCGAAGAAAAAGACAGCTTTATCGTGTTAGGTATTGGAACAGAGCTTAAGAGCGACTATACAGACTATGTTGGCATCAGCAAGGAGAAGGCGGATTTTTGGTCCATGGTGAAGGAGGATGGAAGCCTGGACAAACTAAAGTCTCTGGCAACAAACGACTATATTTTTGCCGTAAACGAAGCAGTGAATAACAAGATGATGCATTATGCTGGCGTCATGACAGCAGAAACTTTGCCAGAAGCAACGAGAGTAATCCAATTTCCTAAGGGAGAATACCTTGTTGTGAAGGGCGAAGCAGAGACGGCTGATGCGCTCAGTAATATGCTTACTGGCATTGCCTTTGGTCAAGCCCTCCCCGTAGAAAAAGATTATGCCTATGTTGGCGGTCCAAATACAACAGTTGAAATGGGAGAGAAAAACGGTTTGGTATATGGTGAAATGTGGATTCCTGTTGTAAGGAACTAACGAGCAGGGGAGATTGGATAATCGGTCGTATATCGTTTAAAGTCACGAACATAGTACTATTAAAAGCCGCTAATGTGGTATTATCCCCTTTAAGTAGACATTTGAAAAAACCTTCATGTTATCATGAGGGTTCAAGTGACACTTGGAGGGGATATTTTTATGGCCAAAAAAGGACAAACATTTCACACGTATACCGAAGAA
>NZ_MKZL01000016.1:0-90796 GCF_002803315.1 Paenibacillus sp. GM1FR
CGATATCCGCCACATCGCCTACACCGAAGAAGTCGCCAAAGATTTTGATATCTTCGATGCGTCCATCCTTGATGTTCATGCGCAGATCGATGATGCCTACAGGGAATTTGCGAGTGTGCTTCACATTGCTTTCTGGAGACAAGCCATAGTTCCAGTCCCAGTTGTTATAACGCTCAGCGGAAATTTCCTTGATTTTGTCCCAGTCCTTGTCAGTCAGCTTGTATTGCGGGACGTCTTGTGGCTCCATTCTGAAAATGTGACGTAACAGCTCATCGCGGAACTGCTCAATCGTCAGGTTGGTGTCAATCAGATCCCGTATGTTGGCGACCCGGCTGCGCACGGACTTGGTGCTCTTGGATTTGAATTTCTCTGGATTGACGTTCAGGGAAGCCTGAACATGCTCCAGGTTCAGATCAAACATCAATGTGCCATGACTGAACATGCGCCCACGTGTGGAAAACTGGGCGTTGCCCGAAATTTTCTTTTCGCCGACTTGCAGATCATTACGCCCGGTCAACTCGGCATTTACACCAAGCTCGTGCAAAGCTTCAACCACAGGCTGGGTGAACTTGCGGAAATTGTGGAAGGATTGACCGTCATCCGCTGTAATAAAGCTGAAATTCAGGTTGCCCAGATCGTGATATACCGCGCCGCCTCCCGAAAGACGACGAACCACCTGCACACCGTTATCCTGAACGTACTCGATATTAATTTCTTCAATCGTATTTTGATGTTTTCCGATGATAATCGACGGACGGTTAATGTAGAACAGCAGATAGCTGTCATCCTCCATCGGCAGATGTTTCAGAATGTACTCCTCAATGGCAAGGTTTACAGAAGGATCTGTAATGCCCTGGTTGTCTACAAACAGCATGGTCATTCCTCCATTAATGTATGTGAGGGATTGCTAGTCCCTTATGTAGTGAACCTTATATATCAAAAGGAACCGAAATTCCTCTTCTATTGTAAACGAATTATGGTTGGGACACAAAGAAAACAGGATTGACCCACACCTCCCGTGCCATCCATAATAAAAAGGACATACAGAAAGGATGACGGAAGAATGACCGGTTATATCGAAGTGTTCGGACATGGCGGGGACGTGGAGACGGCTGCGTCACGATTTGGGAGGGAAGCCGCTGATTTTCTGGATTTCAGTGCCAACATTAATCCACTCGGTCCGCCCGGAGGAGTGCTGGAGGCTATACAGCAAGGATTGCAGTCGGTGATTCGGTATCCCGATCCGGCGCATCGGGGATTCAAAGCACTGCTGAGCGAGCGTCTTGGTGTGATGCAGGAGCTGATTTCCGTGGGCAACGGCGCAGCCGAAAGCATGGCGCTCATTCTGCTGGGGCTTGCCCCGCGCAAGGTGGGTACGGTGGAACCGGGATTCTCGGAGTACCGTGCGTTGGCACGACAATTCGGTGCCGAGGTTGTGCATACGGAGGGAAGAGAAGAACTGGCGTGGCGAGCGGAACCCGAGGACATCGAGCAACTCATGGAAAAGGTAGACCTGCTCTTCCTCGGCCAGCCCAACAATCCAAACGGTGTACAATATCCACTTGAGGTATTACAAAGGCTTGCACGCAAAGCGGAAGAAACGGGAACCGTACTTGTCATTGACGAGGCCTTTATGGATTTTATTCCGGTAGACCGGCGTCAGTCCCTGGCAGCACAACTGAATGACTATCCTAATGTGATCATCATTCGCTCGATGACGAAGTTTTATGCCATTCCGGGTTTGCGTCTCGGATATGCTTTGGGCCGTGCCGAATACATTCAGGCGATGACAAAGAAACAGGTGACCTGGAGTGTCAACGGTCTGGCGCTCATGGCAGGTGAAGCCTGTCTGCGCAGTGGAGAACGGTACGAACAGGAGACCATATCACAGATCACGCGGGAACGGGGTCATCTCATCGAAGGACTGAAGGCGTACGGATGTGCGGTGACACGGGGAGAGGCGAATTTTATTTTGGCACGTATGCCGGCCCCATGGACAGCAACATCAATGCAGGAGGCGCTGGGCCGAAGAGGCATTCTGATTCGCAGCTGTGCCATGTATCCGGGGCTTGACAAAGGGCATGTACGTTTCGCGGTCAAGGATGCAGATGCCAATGCTACATTACTCGAAGTGCTGGGCAGCGTGCTGGAAACCAAGGGATATCCGAATGTTGATCAGACGAAAGATGAGCAACAGGGAGGGGAGCGGCAATGACACTCCCGTTTTATAACTACTTTACGAATAGAAAAACAGACGAGAATGAATATGCTTCCTCTTCCTGGCCGGGACTGAAGATATCCGCACATGAACGACATATCAAAGCTCAGAGCCCAAGGTCTGCCCAAGCGCTGTCGAGTGCGGTATATGGCGGCGGGATGCTTGAACTGGATCGCATATTTAACATCTATGTGGACAGGCGTTACCGCTGTGATGATCCGCCGCGTGATATCGAACAAGCGCTGAACGAATGGCAAGAGCCTCGTTATCAATGTGCCGGATTATTGACGGCCGTAAGGCTGGAGCATACCTCCATTCAGGAATATACAAGTGATGAATTTGGTCTCCTGTGCTGCACCACTGCGGGTGTATCAAATGCCGCACGAGCGGGGTCGGAGAGAACGGTATTTGATACGGCGGGAAATAAGACGATGTCTTCCAGCAGGGAGCGCTCTGCTCCTCCAGCACGGAATCTAACGATGCCATCCTATGTCCCGGGTACAATTAACATCATGCTCTGGTTGAATGGACGCATGACCAGCGGGGCGATGGTGAATGCAGTACAGACGGCGGTGGAAGCCAAAGCGGCCGCGCTGGCGGATGCGAATGTTCTGGATTCGGAGAACGGGTTGCCCGCCACCGGTACTACAACCGATGCCATTGTGATTGCAGTAGGTCAGGCAGTGGAAGTGGAGGAACCTCAGCCGATGATCACTTATGCCGGGACAGCGACTACGGCAGGGGCAGCGATTGGTAGATTGGTATACGACACGGTGACGGAAAGCCTTCGGGCCGGTTTGTATGGAAAGAGAGGGTCAGGCACAAATGTCTTTTGAGGTGGTGCATCTATGGACCTGGCCGTTCTGGACAGGCATGGCGGGAGCATGGATTATTATACTGGCGTACCTGTTGGACCGATGTATCGGAGATCCACGCTGGATTCCCCATCCGGTGATTGGCATGGGAAAAGGCATCTCGGCGTTGGAGCGAGTCATTCGCTCACGTGTGCGCACAGATTCGGGGCTGAAGAGAGCCGGGCTGTTGTTCCCGATGGTGATTGCGGGGGGTTCTTTTGCCATTACTTGGGGACTCATATATATGCTTGGGCGGATCCACCCTATCATTGCAGCGGCAGCTGAAGTGGTGCTCATTGCAACGACCATTGCTTCAAAAGGGCTGAAGGATGCAGGTATGGAAGTGTATCGTCATCTGAAGCAGCAGGATTGGCCGGCGGCCAGACGTTCACTGGGCATGATTGTTGGACGTGATACGGCGCATCTGGATGAACCCGAGGTTGTGCGGGGAACGGTAGAGACGGTTGCTGAAAATATCGTGGATGCCATTGTCTCGCCGTTATTCTATGCGCTCATTGGAGGCGCTCCGCTTGCCATGGCTTATCGCGCCGTCAACACGCTGGATTCCATGGTCGGATATAAAAATGACAAGTATCTGCATCTTGGCTGGGCCTCGGCCCGTCTGGATGATGTGGCGAACTGGATACCTGCCCGGCTGACCGCAATTCTGTTAATCGTGGGTGCCTGGGTCATGAAGCTGGACGCCAATGGAGCAGCACGCATGGTCGCACGGGATGCAAGATTACATCCAAGTCCGAATAGCGGTTTTCCCGAATCGGCAGTTGCTGGAGCACTGGGCATCCGGCTTGGCGGACATAACGTGTATCACGGCGTTGCTTCATTTCGTGCCTACATGGGTGAAGCCACACGGCCGATGGAAGCCGAGGATATTGTGCAAACGTCACGTCTGATGTTCTGGTCAGCAGGGGCTTTTGTGGTACTATGCGTGTTCATAACGCTGGGTGTGTGGCTGGCAGGAGGGACGCTGTTATGACCGTAAATGAAGAGAATGCAGGCAATGAAGTACATAGGGATCAACCCGGGCCGCTGAAACGAAACATTCTGTGGGTCCGTCATGGGACAACGCTGTGGAATGTGGAAAAAAGATACCTGGGGCATACCGACATCGGTCTGCTGCCAAATGCCAAAGAAGAACTGGCTCCGCTTCATGAACAATTGAGCGGTGTTTCGTGGCACGAGGTATATTGCAGTGATCTGCTTCGCTGTCGGCAGACGCTGGAACAGATTCTTCCCGATGCTATCGGACAGGTGAAGTTTGACTCGCGTCTGCGCGAGAATGATTTTGGAGAGTGGGAAGGGCTGACGTATGATCAGCTTAAGGATAACCCTGTGTACCGAAGCTGGATTGATGCGCCACAGGAGGTCACTCCGCCCGGAGGGGAATCGTGGCAGGAGTTTACCGGACGGTTGGATTCCTTTCTCCAAGAGATGTTGTTGGAGGGTCGTCCTTCAATGCACGTTGATGAGGGGCGCGAGTCAACCATAGTTGTGGTTACGCATGGTGGTGTCATCCGGTATGCCTTGTCCCGTCTGATAGCCGGGCTTGGGTTCTGGGATACACATGTCTTACCGGGACAGGTGATTCAGGTTCAGCTTGATCAACAGGGGAATCAGTGGTTTGGCAGCAGAGTGACTTTTCCGCCAATCGGGTTGTAAGGATGTACAATATACCCTATAATCACAACAGAAGTGTGACTTCAGCATGGATACAGATACGCTGCAGGTGTGAAGCCTGAACGAGTATGTAGCATGCAGAAATTACACGGCAATGGTTTACCATATCAGCGACCAAGGGTCCCGCGTGTGAAGGCTGTTTTCATGGCAAATTAGTACGAGTCATGAACACACAAGGGTGAAATGGGGAAGCCGGTGCAAATCCGGCACGGTCCCGCCACTGTAAAACAGGATGATTCCTGTAAGTCAGGTTACCTGCCCTGGACGTACAAACCGGTGTTCCTTCGAGGAAAGGACAGCGTTTCGGGCTATTCTATGCGCATGGACAACCCTTGGTTGAACATGTACAGATCGCCATATGCGAGACGTCATCCCTAATCTTTGTCTAAGGATTGGGGATTTTTTATTGTTCATGTAAGATGAACCGAGACCAATTTTACACGAGGTCACTCCGATTGCAGTACCATCTTCCGATCGCTGTTATCCCCAGATTTTTTGATTCCCTTTTTGAAATGAAAAATCCGGTGATAAAGGCGAACACTTCGTTTCTTCAGATTGGTTCTGCACTCTCCGTTAGCGTGTAAATGTTGCAGTTCAAACCTTACACAGGAACACCAAGGCATGGGGAGTAAGAGTTTGAGCACGATGCAAGAAAATAGTACAAATAGAGAAGGGGAGAATAACAGAATGAATTTCAAAAATTGGAAAAACGTAGCGTCCCTGCTAAGTGCAGCGGCACTCGCACTGGCTTTGGCCGGATGTGGCAATGCAACAACGAACGAGGGTACAGGTACTTCACAGCAACCGGCACAGGAGCAGTCCCAAGGCCAGGCGCAGGCGGACCTCAAAACACAATATCCACTTACCGTTACGGATGCAACGGGTGAATCGTTCACCTTTGAAAAGGCACCAGCCAAAATCGTATCCGTGTCTCCAGCTGAGACGGAATCCCTGTTTGCCCTTGGATTGGACGATCAAATCGTTGGTGTATCCGACTATGACGATTATCCGGAAGCGGCAACAACCAAAGCTAAAATGGGCGGTATCACCAAGCCCAATGAAGAGTCTATTATTGCCGCTGAAGCCGACATTGTCTTCACAGGTATTTCCATGAGCGAAGATGCAGTGAAGAAACTGCGTGAGTTGGGCATTACCATTTTCAAAACGGATCCTAAATCCATTGACGATGTAATGAACAATATCGAAACCTTCGGTAAAATCACCGATCATCAGGAAAAAGCACAAGAAATCATCACCCAGATGAAACAGGACGTGACGGATGTAACCGAAGCGGTGAAGGCAGTTAAACCGGAAGAGAAGAAAAAAGTATACGTTGAATTCTCCCCAGGCTGGACTGTGGGTAAAGGCGAATTCATGGATGAACTCATCACTGTAGCTGGCGGTACCAATATTGCTTCGGACAAAGAGGGCTGGTATGAAATTAATGAAGAAAACGTGATTGCCTCCAACCCGGATGTGATCTTGTACGCCAACGATGTGATTGACGAAAACTCTAAAACACTGGATCAGATCATCAAGGCGCGCAGCGGCTGGGATCAAATTACGGCTGTGAAAAATGACGCGGTTATTGGCCTGGATGCCAACCTGCTGAGCCGTCCGGGTCCACGGGTAACTCAAGGGTTGAAAGAAGTAGCCAAAGCGATCTACCCTGACTTGTTCCAATGAGTAAAAAGCTGATCCTGTTCGGAACGACGGGCATGGTGCTGCTGGTGCTCACCGTGCTCATCTGCACGGGCATTGGTTCAGTAGCGTTGCCGATCCGGGATATTGCAGGCATCCTGATTCACAAAATTCCATGGGTAGGCGATTGGATTACACCGGATTGGAATAAGGCAGCCGAACAGATTATCTGGAAAGTCAGATTCCCACGTGTACTGCTTGCCGTGCTCGTGGGCGCATCGTTGGCGATTGCCGGTACGGGATTCCAGGGGGTTCTTCGGAACCCACTGGCAGACCCGTTCACCTTGGGCGTGTCATCCGGTGCTTCGGTGGGTGCAGCCTTTCTGATTTTCTTCGGATTGCAGTATGCACTGATCGGAATCTGGACGTTGCCACTGGTGGCGTTTTTGACGGGTGTAATCACGTTATGGTTTGTCATGGCACTGGCTCGTGAAGGGCGTAAAATACCTACACACAGCCTCATTCTGGCTGGTGTGGTCATGCAAAGTTTCCTGGGCGCAGTTGTTTCCTTCCTGTCGACCATGTCGAAACAAACGATTAATGAAATTATATACTGGACGATGGGAAGTCTGGCTCTGCGTGGGTGGTCGTATACGGCCATCCTTTTCCCGTATTTTCTGTTAGGGCTGGTCTTTCTCTGGAGCCGCGCACGCTCGTTGAATGTGCTTGCACTGGGAGAACGTCAAGCCGCACATATCGGGATCGGAGTGGACAGACTCAAGCTGTCCGTGCTGGCAGTTGGCACACTGCTGACCGCAGGTGCTGTCTCGGTATCGGGTGTCATCGGATTCGTTGGATTGGTGATCCCGCATATGTTAAGACTGCTGGTGGGACCGGATTACCGACTGCTGGTACCTTTGTCTGCCATTGGTGGAGCGATCTTCATGGTGTGGGCAGATACCATCGCAAGGTCGTTGCTGGCGCCAACTGAAATTCCGCTCGGTGTTGTCACCGCCTTTGTTGGTGCGCCGTTCTTTGCTTACCTGCTGAACCGGAACAAAAAGTTGCAGAAGGGGATGATGCCATGAATTCCAGTACCAGTTCCAACTCGACTTCACTTATCTCGATTAAGGGAGCAGGGAAGTCATATGGCAATCATCAGGCACTGCACAATGTAGACTGGCATGTTGGCGAAGGTGACTGGTGGGGAGTTGTCGGACCAAACGGCAGTGGCAAGTCCACCCTGATCCAGCTTATTGCCGGAACGGAACAGTTAAACGAAGGTCAGATTCGTATCGATGGTCGAGACATCGGCTCTTACAGCCGTAAGGACCTGTCGCGCATGATCGCTGTATTGCAGCAGGATGGCTTACCAGCCATCTCCTATCCCGTGCGAGACGTGGTGGAGATGGGGCGATATCCATACCAGAACTGGCTGGGGCGGGAAGTGGGCGATGGGGCACTTGTAGTGGACAGGGTGCTTGAAGACCTGGGATTGACAGAGCTGGCGGACAGACCGCTGGATGCACTCAGCGGCGGGCAACGGCAGCGGGTCGCACTAGCCAAAGTTATGGCTCAGGAGCCGAGGTTACTGCTGCTGGACGAGCCGACCACGTTTCTGGATATTAAATATCAATTGCAATTCATGGAATTGTTATCGGCATGGCGACAGAGAAATAACATTACGATTGTGGCTGTGCTGCATGATCTGAATCTGGCCGCGTTATTTTGCGATCACATTCTGGCGCTGCGTGAGGGCATGGCGGTTGGAAAGGGTACACCTCATACGTTGATCAACGATGAGAATATCCAGGATATATTTCGCGTCAAACCCGCGATTGTCTCTCATCCCGACCATGCCATACCTCAACTGCTGCTGCGACGGGACATCGATTAAATGAAGCGGGGCAACCCATATTTTGATGAAGGAAGTGCTGGTTGTATGAATAATGAACAGGTGTTGGAGCATTTAACAAGTAAGATTACTGCTCCTGACCAGGAAGTGGCGGCAGAAACCTCTGCGCATGTGGATTCGTTGACGAAGCCGCCGGGGAGTCTGGGCAAATTGGAAGAGCTGGTGATCCGCTTGGCAGGTATGACGGGCAATGCAAGTCCACGTTTTGATCACAGAGCGGTCATTGTCATGGCCGCAGATCACGGCGTAGTGGAAGAGGGAATCAGTGCTTTTCCTGCTGAAGTGACCCCGCAGATGGTCCTGAATTTCCTCGCTGGAGGTGCGGCAGTGAATGTGCTTGCCCGTCACGCCGGAGCAGATGTGATCTGTGTGGATATTGGTGTGAATGCCGATCTTGAACATCCGGACCTGCTTTCCCGCAAAATTCGCAAAGGCACGGCCAACATGGCCCGGGGTGCAGCGATGACCCGGGATGAGGCAGTCAGCGCTATCCTTGCAGGAGCCGAAGTTGTATCGGCAGAGGTGGCGAAGGGAACACAGCTGTTTGTCACCGGGGAGATGGGAATTGGCAACACCACTGCAAGTGCTGCGGTAATGAGCGCGTTAACCGGAGTTGCACCAGCTGCCGCCGTGGGGCGAGGCACCGGCATTGATGATGCAGGCTTGCAGCGCAAGGCTGCTGTAGTCAGCCGGGCGCTTAGCGTAAACGCACCAAACCCGGAAGATGCACTGGATGTTCTGTGCAAGGTGGGTGGACTGGAGATTGCCGGACTCACAGGGGTTATTCTCGCAGCAGCTGCTCATCGTTGCCCTGTCGTTGTAGACGGGTTCATCTCTACCGCGGCAGCGCTGGTGGCGAGACAACTTGCACCTCTGAGCACAGCCTATATGATCGCTTCTCATACGTCACACGAAAATGGACATGGAGCGTTGCTGCGTGAACTGGACCTGAAAGCGATGCTGGATCTGGACATGCGTCTGGGTGAAGGCACAGGCGGCGTGCTCAGTCTTCATCTGATTGACGCAGCATGTCTCATTCTGAACGAAATGGCGACCTTTGCAAGCGCGGGTGTCTCGGACGGGGCAAGCCATGCTTCGGACTCCGCTGCGTCGGTGGATTCATCCCTGCAAGGAGAGAGTTCCCGATGAGCGTATTGGTGACAGGCGGCGCACGCAGTGGCAAAAGCTCCTTTGCCGAGCGACTCTGCATGCAGCGTTCCTCGGAGGCGTGGTATGTGGCGACAGCTCAGGCGTACGATGATGAAATGCGTGAGCGCATCGCCATGCATCAGCATCAGCGGGAGGCATCAGGGTATCTGTGGCATACAACAGAAGAGCCGATACATCTACCTGCTTTGATAAGCCGCATGGGTGAAGGGCATACAGGGACTTCTGCACCCACCATTCTGGTGGATTGCCTGACGCTGTGGCTGACAAATGTTTTATTAGCGCATGAGCATGACGAGAAGCAGGTGTTACAGGGACATTTGGACGCGTTGGTTGAAGCGATTCGAACCTATCCCGGTTTGCTTGTTTTGGTTACAAATGAAGTGGGAGATGGGATCGTACCGGAATATGCCCTTGGCAGGAAATATCGGGATTTGGCCGGTGTACTGAATCAGCGTATTGCGGCGATATGCGGTGAAGTGTTTCTGGTGACCGTAGGCATTGCGATTGAACTAAAAAGCAAGGAGTACCGCTTATGAAGGATGGCACGCCTGCTCCTCAGCGCAAACATGCGGCGGCAGCCGCTTTTCAATTTTTGTCCCGTTTCCCTGTCAAAATGCAAATCGATTTTGTCCCGCCGTTGCTGCGGGAAAGTGTTGTCTTTTATCCGCTGGTCGGTGCTGCAATCGGTCTGTGTGTCTGGCTCGCGGGAGCCTTAAGCGGTGCAGTGCTTCCGGCCTTTCCGGCTGCCGTCCTGACCTTGACGTTATGGGTATGGCTTACCGGAGGGCTCCATCTTGACGGATGGATGGATACTGCGGATGGCTTGCTCAGTTATCGTACCCGTGAACGGATGCTGGAGATTATGAAGGACAGCCGTGTCGGGGCAATGGGCGTGATCGCCTGCGTGTTGCTTCTGATGATGAAGGCTGCGCTGATCGCTGATTTTATTGCCCGGGGCCACTGGGTGTACGGTGCGTTGCTGATCCTGCCCATGATCTGGAGCCGCTGGTTCATGGTGTATGCGATGTCGGCCTGGCCGAATGCGCGCGAAGATGATGGACTTGCTGTATTGTTTAAAGGTCTCGGGGAGCGGAAGGAGGTCCAGCGTGCACGAAGTTCAGCTGTGGGCCTGACCTTGGTAGCAGGGGCACTTACGTTTGCCGCGGTGTGGCTTTTCAAGCCGGATATGGGGATTGCAGATGCGATGGTGAGTGGTCTGGGAACACTGCCATGGTGGCTATACCCGGTGGCGGCAGTTATTATACTGCCTGTGGCGTGTTATTATATCGGCCGATTCGTGGCTGCCCGGATCAGTGAACGGCTCGGTGGTTTAACCGGGGATACGTATGGTGCCATGAATGAGCTGCTGGAGGCGGCTTTGTTGACCGTGCTGAGCGTGCTTCAAGGACTGTTCTGGCTTTAACTTTGAAGTAAGAAGCAGTATGGAAAGTGTTACGCATGAGGTTGGGAGCAAGGTGATCTGGATATAACACGGAGACAGGGGGAGAGAGCGTGGAAGATAGGCCATCACAACCAGCGGCGGTACTGATGCTGCAAGGAACGGCTTCCGATGTAGGCAAAAGTGTCATCACAACGGCATTGTGCCGGATTTTTAAGCAGGATGGCTTCAAGCCTGCTCCGTTCAAGTCACAGAATATGGCACTGAATTCCTATGTGACGGAAGATGGCAAGGAGATTGGTCGGGCACAGGGGGCACAGGCCGAAGCCTGCGGTATTGAGGCGACAACCGATATGAACCCAATCCTGATTAAGCCCGTACGGGACATGCATTCGCAGATCGTGGTACATGGTGTACCTTTTGCCCAGATGAGTGCATCGGACTACCGTCAGCATTTCCTGCCTGAAGCAAAGCAGACGGTGATGGATGCGCTGAATCGGTTGCGGGATACCTATGATGTGGTGCTGATGGAAGGAGCGGGCAGTCCGGCCGAGATCAATCTGAAGGACCGGGATATCGTCAACATGAATCTGGCAGGCTGGGCCGATGCGCCGGTGATTCTGATCTCCGATATTGATCGGGGCGGAGTGTTTGCTTCCATTGTAGGTACGCTGGAGCTGCTGGAACCCCATGAGGTGGCGCGAGTCAAAGGGTTCATTATCAACAAGTTCCGCGGTGATCTGTCCCTGTTGCAACCAGGACTCGACTGGCTCGAAGAACGGACAGGCATTCCAGTATTAGGTGTTTTGCCTTACATAAGAGATATTCAGATTGAAGCAGAGGATTCAGTGGTGCTGGACTCCATGCGTCATGGGAAATCCGGCAAAACCGAGCTGGATCTGGCGGTGATCCGATATCCGCGAATTTCCAACTTTACAGACTTTGATGCACTTTCTCGTGAACCGGATGTGAATGTGCGTTACGTGACCTCGCCAGAGGAATTGGGCAGTCCGGATGCCATTCTTCTACCGGGTACGAAGGATACCATAGGTGACCTGGCATTTCTGCGTGAGTCTGGGCTGGAGCAGGCGATTGCCAGTCAGACCGAGCGTGAGCATGTTCAGCTTGTAGGAATATGTGGCGGATACCAGATGCTGGGACGTCATCTGAAGGACCCGTTCGCTGTGGAGGCGAATCAGATCCAGGAAGCAAAAGGACTTGGCTGGCTCCCGCTATCGACAACATTTCTTCAGGAAAAGCAGACCGTCAGAGCTTCCGGACGGGTGCAGCCTGATCACCCGCTTCGTCTGTATGGTGAGCAAGATGTAGCAGATGCTTCATTACCCATTAACGGATATGAGATTCATATGGGCGTTACGGAGTGCCACGAGCCTGAACGTGTAACCGCGTTGTTTGAAATCTCGCATCCAGGTGGTCAACCTTTCCAAGAAGGCTGGGGCTCAGTAGATGGCAGGGTGTGGGGAACCTACCTGCATGGTTTGTTTGAAAGTGATCAATTCCGACGTTCTTGGCTGAATGCCTTGCGTGCAGGAAAGGGACTGGCTCCACTTCAGGAGACATATAGTGCGCATGAGCGTAAGGAGATGGAGTTCGATCGGGTAGCTGAATCGTTGCGTTCGGCATTTGATATGAAGCGTGTGTACGAGATTATGGGTGTTCAGGCACCTGAGTGAAACAACAATACCCCCATGTCCGGCAAACCGTTCTCTAGAAACGGAATGTTAGCGACATGGGGGTATTGTATATCCTATGATTAAATGAGGTTTAAAACAGGTGATGATAGGTTAATGGTTAACCTGTTAGTTTATTTTGAAATTTTTCATAGCGGATTGCAGCTCTACAGCTTGTTCATGCAGGTGACGAACTGTATTCGAATGTGAATCCATCTCGCTGAGCTGAAGATCTGCTGTTGAAGCAATCTGTAACATGCTCTCACGGGATTTGGTTGTAATCTGTGCCGTTTCTTCAACGGATGCACTCACTTCTTCAGCACCAGCAGATACTTGTTGTGTAGAAGCCGAGACGGTCTGAATGGTCAGATTCACGTTCTGAATCAATTCATTCAGTTGCTGGAAGGCTGAGCCTGCTTGTTGAACAACAGTTGTGCCTGAACCAATCTCCTGGGTTACACGGTTCATGGCATCAACCGAGCGTTCAGCATCTTCACGAATGGTACCCAGATAATCCGAAATCTCTTCGGTGGCTGTCTTGGATTGCTCGGCAAGTTTGCGAACTTCTCCAGCAACAACAGCGAATCCGCGGCCATGCTCTCCGGCACGTGCTGCTTCAATGGAGGCATTGAGTGACAGCATGTTAATCTGTTTGGTGATTTCAAAAATGGAAGCAACAATGGTGCCGATGGCTACCGAACGTTCATTCATAGTTTCCACATAACGCAACGATTCGCTTGCTGTCTGGCCTACACGCTCCATCTGCTCAATGGCATTCTGAGCCAGTCGGTTACCGTTAACTGCCTCGTTGGCTGCTTCACCAATCTGGTCAGACACTTCAGCGGAAGAAGAAGCAATATGCATGATACCTTGCGTGATTTCTTCCATAGCTCTGGCGTTCTCGGATGCGCTTGACGCAATGCTGATGCTGCCTTTTTCTGCATCTTCTGCAGAGCGGCTGGAGTTTCGAACCATACCGGACATCGATTCAACCCGCTGAAGCAGGTCATTGGAGCCTGATACAACTTCATTGGATGTAGACAAGGCACGGCTAATCATTTCTTTCAGATTATGCGTCATCGTCTGGAAGCTTGCGGCAAGCTGGGCAATTTCATCTTTACCTTTGATCTCTAGTTCAGCGGTCAGATCACCCTGGGATATTTGTTTGCTATGTTGAACGAGCTTAATGATTGGTTTGGTAACTCTTTTGATCATACTAGTGGAGATAAGCCAGCCGAGTACAAACACTAATGCTGTAATCCCAAGACACAACCAGAAAATCTGGGTAATCTTGTCTTGAATAAACTGGGCATCCATGCTCACAGCCATAATCATGTTACTTCCTGCAATGGGGATAAAGGCAGCTTTATGTACACCAAAGGAATCGGAGTAGACCTCACTGATTACCATTTCTTTGTTCTCAATAGCTGCATTCATTGCGGGTTCTACACTAATCTCATCCTGGGCTTTCATGCCTGAGGAAGAGTTGGCAACAACAACTTTGGCTGTACCATCTTGAATAGCAACAACGTAAGCAGCATCCAGATTGTGTTCTTTTGCTTTATCTGCCAGATACGATTCCACGGTCATAGCAGCACCTTCAGACCCGGCCCCGCCACTCTGTACCTGCAGGATTTTGGATGCTGAAGTGTTCTTGTATATATCCTGAATGGACGTGTTTAGGACTTTGTCAAACTGCGGAAGCACGTAGCTTTGAATAATATTCATCGATACGGCATAAAAACTAATACTGAACAACAGGGAAGCAACCAGCAAGACGAGGAACAAGGTGCCTCTGATTTTACCGGCAACGGTGCGATTACGAAACATATGATCATCCTTTCACGTCAAGTTCATTAACATTGTCGCTTTTCCGTAATCCTAAGACCTATCTACCAATGAAGAAAGACCTAAATTGAACATTGAGAAAAGTTGGGAATAAGCGGATATACCTATATTACAAAATTAACCGGAGGTTGAATAGAACAATTTTCACGATTTGGTGTATTTTTTTCAGAAATAGATGAATCTGTTACATGCATATTACATAATATCAATTAATACCTACCAGAATAGTTTGTTATATGTTATATTGTAAAATGTCTTTGTCGGAAGTACAAAAGATAGAAGAGAAAACCGGATATTTTCTGGTTACACACATGCCTGAGGAGGATTTAAAGAAATGGATACTTTTCTAGTCATATTGAATGTAGTGGTTATGCTAGCCTTACTTGGCGTCCTCTACTGGATGCAGAAAAAGCATATCTCCTTTACGAAACGCGTATTTGCGGGTCTGGGACTGGGGGTTGTTTACGGGGTTATTCTTCAATTGGTGTACACATCAGGTTCTGATGTAGTTACGAAATCAGTCGATTGGTTCAATCTGGTCGGTTCAGGATATGTTCGTTTGTTGCAAATGGTCGTGATCCCATTGATCATGGTGTCGATCATCTCAGCCATTATGAATCTGAAGGGCAAGCAAAATCTCGGCAAGATGAGTGTTTCCATTATTGCCATTCTGTTGATCACCACAGCGATTGCCGCAGGGGTCAGCATTGTGACCAGTCTGGGCTTCAACCTGACTTCCATTGAGATTCAAGGAGGAGACCGGGAGAATGCGCAGATTCAGAAGGTGGAGGAACGGCTTGTTGATGTGAAGGATCAGACCATCCCGCAGCAAGTGCTGGAATTCATTCCTTCGAATCCATTTGCAGATATGACAGGAGAACGTCGTACATCCACACTGGCGGTGGTTATCTTCTCCGCGTTCATCGGTGTAGCCGTACTTGGACTGGATCGCAAAAAACCTCAGCAGGCGGAGACGTTCCGCGGTATGGTTAATGCGGTATATGCGGTGGTTATGCGAATTGTTACGCTGGTGCTGAGGCTTACGCCTTACGGGATTCTAGCACTGATTACAAAGGTAACGGCGACAACCAATGCGGAAGAGATATTAAAGCTCATCAAATTCGTCATTGCGTCCTACGTGGCCCTCATCGTGATGTTTATTATTCACCTGATCATTATCTCTCTGTCCGGCTTCAACCCGGTTACGTATTTGAAGAAGGTGCTGCCAACACTGGTATTTGCCTTTACGTCCCGTTCAAGTGCAGCGGCGATCCCGCTGAATGTGGAGACACAGACGAAGAAACTCGGCGTATCGGACGGCATTGCGAACCTGTCTGCAAGCTTTGGGGCTACGATTGGGCAAAACGGCTGCGCCGGGATCTATCCGGCCATGCTGGCGGTGATGATTGCTCCGACGGTCGGCATCGACCCGCTGAGCTGGGACTTCATTGTGACTTTGATCCTCGTAGTCATGATCAGTTCGTTTGGTGTGGCTGGCGTTGGCGGCGGGGCAACCTTCGCTTCCCTGATCGTATTGTCCACCATGAATCTGCCTGTGGCTCTGGTTGGACTGCTCATTTCCGTGGAGCCGCTGATCGACATGGGTCGTACAGCGCTTAACGTGAACGGGTCGATGACATCAGGACTCGTGACGAGCAGAATTTTGAAGGAAAACGATCGGGACACGTTTAACGATCAGAGCCGTGAGCTGGATTCTGCGGCTCAGGCTTAATACAGAATGGATTAGATAGAAGCTCACATTAAGATAACTAGAGCCGTCTACAAATCAAGTAAGAAAAGCCGTCCTTCGGAGGAATCCGGAGGGCGGTTTTTTTGCGGCAATCAAACTATGCTGTGCACAGTGGTGAAGGGGTCTTCTTTTTCTATACATGGTGCAAGGGGAATAGAGGTAGGAAAAACTAGTATGGTCGAGAGGGAAGCGGGAGGAATATAGAAGGGGTCGTAGTCACTCAGGCACGCTTGGAGTTATTTAGTTCTGTTCATGGGACGAGAAATGTGATAGAGTATTCATGTTTTGGCCCTGAGCCAAACCGCGGTTCGTAACCATCCCGCGTAATCAAAACTAGGAAGGCAGTGTATGTATTTATGTTTAACTTAGGGTGGGGAGCAGTTTTTGTTCTCGTAACTTATGGATTTTTCCTGCTGTGTTACCGCTTGTTCGGTAAAAAAGGTCTCTATGCCTGGATTGGTGTGGCTACGGTTATAGCCAACATTCAGGTGACCAAAACGATAGATATCATGGGAATTGTACTGACGTTAGGCAACACGATGTATGTCAGCATGTACCTGACCAGTGACCTTCTTAATGAGAAATATGGACCAGGTGAGGCACGCAAGGCCGTATGGTTTGGATTCTTCACGCTCATCATGACAACGGTTCTGATGCAGATGGTGTTGTACTTTGACCCTGCACCGACGGACTTTGCACAGGATTCGATGAAAACATTGTTTGGTCTGCTGCCACGTTTGGCACTCGGAAGTCTGACGGCATACTTCATAAGTCAGTTCCTGGATGTTCGATTGTACTCCTGGCTGCGCAAGGTGGCTCCAGGGCGCAATCAGTTGTGGATTCGCACCAACGGTAGTTCGATCATCAGTTCATTTGTGGATACACTGGTGTTCTGCACAATCGCGTTTGCGTTCATCTACCCTTGGGATGTTTGGCTGGAAATCTTCCTGACGACGTATATTATCAAATTTGTATTAACTGCGGTCGGAACGCCGTTTCTGTATGCTGCACGTAGCTTTAAGTTTAAGGATGAAGCTTAGACAATATTCAAAGAGTATCACTTAAAAAAACCTCTGCGCGGTCAATTGTAATTCGGACTCTGCAAGGTTTTTTTTCATAGAAAAGACCCGAAACAAGAAAAATCCTTTTTACATTTTTATGAAAAAGTTATAATATAAACGACCTGTCGTTATAAGCGTGTATCATTAGGAACGATGATTTTCATACAAAGGGGAATCGCACATGTACTCTACACTGCGTTATACACTGGAAAGCAATGGCACAACCTACGAGAATGATAACATTAATGCTTCGTTATTGGTGGAGTTGATCTCCAATCTGGAATTGCAGGAATTCGTAGTACTTGTACCTTCCGAGCTGGTGGAGGGAAGTATGTATATGCAGGCTGCTGCGCTTGAGGAACCGGGGCAAATGGTTGCGGAGATTCGTTTGCAGGAAGGCGAGGACGGTTTCCGACATTACAGCTGCAGAACAACAGATACGACTGGGATTATTCAATGGTTTCTGGATTACTGGGGGAAGCAACAGCTGCCACAGCTGGAGTCTTGGCAGGATATCACGCATGAGTTTGACTAATGGTAAATGAGTGAGTAGGAATAAAATTACGTAGAATGCAGACGGAGTAATTTAGGATATGCTTTGTATTAATTAAAATCCCGCAACCCATGATATTCATGGATTTGCGGGATTTTTGCGTTCGCGTGTGTACTTGCTACTTTTTCTGTATACAGGCCTGAGGCGTACGCGAAAGGAGTATATTATTATGAAGATACAGTTCAGCACAGTTTCGTGCAGTTTAGTTCGTGATGCACAATATCGGCTAAGCATTGATGTATATGGGCTGTTTTGACATAGATCCAATTGGATTAGTCGGTAAGGATTTGCAGTTCTTTTGGATATGTCGTCAGAACTTCGATACCCGTCTCGGTCACAATTACATCATCTTCGATACGGACGCCGCCTGCTGCGGTATAGATGCCCGGTTCAATCGTGAATACGGTACCTTCATTCAGGATGTCCATATTCTCTCCATGAAGAGAAGGATACTCATGTACGTCGATACCCAATCCATGGCCTACTCTATGCATAAAGCGCTCGCCGTATCCCGCTTCTTCCGTGACCTGGCGTGCTGCACGATCCACTTCGGCGCAGGTAATGCCTGGTTTCACGATTTGGATAGCAGCTTCGTTCGCTGCGAGCACAGTGTTATAGATGGTTTTGAGTTCAGGAGAGATGTCACCAAAGGCGAATGTACGTGTGATATCCGAGGCATACCCTCCAGCATACACACCCATGTCAAACATCAACAGGTCACCATGTTGCAGTTTCCGTTCACCCGGTGTACCGTGTGGCAGACCTGTTTTGGGTCCCGTGAGCACCATGGTATCAAAGGAAGGACCGTCGGCACCCAGCTTTTTCATCTGATACTCCATCTCGGCGACAAGTTCGATCTCGGTTACGCCTGTGCGAACATGAGAGAGTCCTTGACGCAATGTTTCTTCAATCAGATATATGGCGTGGCGAATGCGAGCTACCTCATCAGGTGTTTTTTTCACACGTAATGTGCGAAGCAGGGGGCCAACATCTTCAAAGCTGTCAGCACCGAGAGCGGCGGTCAGTTGTTCATAACGTGTGACCGTCACGTATTCTTTCTCGAGACCAACCCGGCCCAAGCGCCCCTGATAACGATCAAACAAAGCGTATGGATTATCCGTATCCGTGTGAGTAGCAATGTTGGATACCGAGGAAGCGGCTGCGGCAGCTTCAGCATCAAGCGCAGGTACAATCAACAGGGGCTCTTCGCCACGTGCGAGAACCAGACCGAGGAAACGTTCATGCGGATTGCTCGCAAATCCAGTTAAATAGTAGATATGTTTTGGATTTGTGATCAGCATGGCGTCCAATCCTTGCCCGGACAGATCGGCTTCAAGACGAGATAAAGGGTTTTGATTCATAAGTGTAGTTGTCCACCTTTCCATTCATACTATCCTTCTATTATAAAAGATTATGATGGAATTCCAAACTGCGGTGATTTCATATCCTCGGAATACCTTGAATTCTCGGTTTAAGCGGCTGGTATGAAGGGTAATACAGGGCGAAACCGCTTAACAGATGAATAATAACACCACAACAATAGAGAGCAATCCATTAATAATACGTTGAAGCTTGACTTATTTATTTTATACAGAAGAACGAAATACGAAGGGAGATGTAATCATGAATAATCGAGTAACCGTTCCGCTGTATGCTTCATTATTAAGTGTGGCACTGTTAACCGCGTCATGTTCTTCAGGTGACCCTCAACGGGAGGGGGAGGACAAACGTCTCAGGGGCAGGGAACAGGTCAGGGACAGACGGCCAACGGAGGCAATACCGGTGCAAGTGGAAATGAGAGTGGAGCGCAGGGAGAGACGGTTATTCCGTATCAGGCTTCCGTACTGGTTGAAGGACTGAATGCACCATGGGAGATTGTGAGTGTGCCTGATGGTCGGATGTTTGTAACGGAACGCCCTGGTGCGATTCGGGTCATTGAGGATGGAAAACTAGCCCCTGAACCACTGATTGAATTCTCAGCCCCGTTTAATGAAGAAGGTGAAGGAGGTCTGTTGGGTCTTGCAGCTGATCCGGACTTCGAGGATAACGGTTACTTGTATGCATATCACTCCTATCTGGAAGGCGACGACATTGCCAATCGAGTGTTACGTCTCAAGGTGAATGATGGTAAAGCGGTCATAGATCAAGAGTTGCTTGGTAACATTCCAGGCGGAACAAATCATAATGGTGGGCGGATCAAAATTGGCCCGGACAAGTTGCTCTATATCACGACAGGTGAGCGTTATGAACCGGAACTGTCACAGAACGAAGGTAGCCTTGGAGGTAAAATATTGCGGATAGGTCTCGACGGATCGATCCCGGCAGACAACCCATGGCCGAATTCACCTGTATACAGTATGGGACACCGCAACGCACAGGGACTGGCATGGAATCCGGACAACGGTTACCTCTATTCTACCGAACATGGTCAGCGGAATCATGATGAGATCAACCGGATTGTGGCCGGGGAGAATTATGGTTGGCCTGAGGTGGAGGGAGACGACGATGACAATGGCGCATATCAGGCTCCGCTTGCACATAGTGGGAATGATACATGGGCGCCGTCTGGTGTAGCTTTTGTAGAAGAAGGACCTTGGGGTGGATCACTGATTGTTGCAAATCTGCGTGGAGAGCAGCTGCTGAAGGTTACTCTTTCGGAAGATGGTACACAGGTGAAGAAGGTGGAACCCATCTTCGAAGATGAATGGGGCCGGATTCGCAATGTGAGTGCTGGTGAGGACGGGAAGTTGTATGTGCTTACGAACAATCGTGATGGACGGGGATCACCACGAGATGGGGATGACAAGCTGATTGTACTTACTCCGGAGAGTTGAGTCGGGGTCAGGGGAGAGAAAATCAGTGTTGTAGGACAACGTCGAACCGAACTGGTCTCCCCGTAAGGTAGTGGATGGAGTAAGTTTAAAACAAACGGTTGCCGCTTATCTTGAGCCAAAGCCCTGAGATGCCCTGAATCTGAATCGCTCTAAATAAAATTTTTCTAACGAACCTGACGCACCTTAAATAGAGGTTTAGTGAAGATCGTAGAATTTAACGAACCTCAGCCACGCTATAATGCCAAAATTCACTCGAAACCTGCGGAAAAACCAATGAAATGAGCAACTAAGGTGTCTGGAGTTCGTTAGAAAATCTAGACACTTAAAATACTGCGTATAGGGTGTCTGAGATTCGTTACAAAACAAGTATAACGTTTAGACTGTGCCCAATTCGTTAGAGACGGACCTCGGTCAATAAGTAGACACTTACGTTACGGTTTTCCGGTGAATTGTTTTGCCAAACGGGCAGGGGAAAGATACTGTGCACATGTCGTAGTTCAATATAAGATACTGCGTGCATACTGTATGAATAGCGTGCGCAATAGGTGCTACCATACGGTCAACACCAGTGCAGTAGAGTAGTAGAAGTGAGTGGTTAATTAATTAAAGGAGCTGTCCCTGTCAAGTTCATGACATTGGGACAGCTCCTTGATTGTAATGTATGTGTCATCCTAATCTTGAATGAGCTACAACGCACAATGCCGCACGAAGAGAAACAGCGTTAATAGGATGCGTTATCGTTCCAAAAAACTCACAGCTCCGCGTTCTTTACTACTCTGCGCTCTCCGCAAGTGTGGCAATACGCTGAGCCGGATCATTCATGTACTCTCCACCGTGATAACAGAGAACCTTATTGAGCTTAAGGTCGGTCAGTTTCTTCAGGCTTCGCAGCGCTTCAGGCATGTCCGGTGTCGCTTGTGGTGCAGGGCCAACCAGTTCATCATCGACCACACGAAGTTCATCGGCAGCGAGCAGGAACTGTTGCTCCCCGAAATACAGGCAGATATGACCTGGCGTATGTCCCGGTGTATGAATGACCTGTGTACCACCTTGAAGGGGTAATATGTCCCCGTCTGCCAGCGTTCTGCTAATGTTCACTTCAGGCAACTGCAAGAGCAGTTGATCTGCCAGTGCCAAAACGGGCGCGGGCAGCAGAGCACGACGTTCAGGTGTGAATTTGATCAAAGGCTTCTCACCGGTTAGATATGGAATCTCATCGGCATGTGCCCAGATTTCCAGATCGGGAATAGCATCCAGAAGAGCGCCCAGGTTACCGATATGATCGATGTCCTGATGAGTAATAATCACACGTTTGACGTCCGAGAACTGTACGCCCTCTTGTTCCAATACGGATTGAAGTTCGGCAAATTGTCCAATCATGCCTGTATCCACCAGGGTAACGCCATCTACATCACGAAGCATGACGGGGAATATGGGGCTGTTCCCGGAAGGTGTAGGAATCTGAAGATTTAGCACAGTAATCGAAGTTGTTGGATGGCTCATGGTTATCCGGACCGTAGTCCGGTACACCTCCTTATATTTTTAAGCGATGATTGTTGTTATTCAGGGCGATTATATTTTAAGTGTTTTCTATATTTTTTAACGGTATGGAGTAGTGCTTCGAACGTTTCTTCTTCATTACTGCCGTCCTTAACGATGGAGACAAACGAGAAGTTATCATGAACAAGTTTGTTTCTCGTCTGAAACACCAGACTAAGCGCTTCAGCGAAGTGTTCTTTTTCGGATTCCAGAGCAATGAACTCTTTACTGAGTTCGGCCTGAATAATCTCCATATTGGAGCGGGCACGGTATGCAGGAGTTTTCATCAGCTGGGTCGAATTAAACTTTTTCTGATATACGTCTCTATACAGTTGATGTAACATTTGTTCAATAATGGCGCATAGTTCGATGACCAGTGAAGCATATCTTCGGTTTTTGCGTTTTCGGGTGAACTCACGTGTTTCTTCTTTGTCCAAAATACCGTATTTTTCATACAGCGTAGAATCAACGTTCTGCAAGATTTCCTGATATTCCTGTTCGAGTAGTGCGATTTCAAGTTTGGCTTGTTTTTTAACTTTTTTAAAATCTTCTTTGGTCAGCATACTTGTCCTCCCATGGAAACCGAGATGTGATCCTATCATTATCTCATATTGTCCGTCGTCGCGCCTCTAATTTCGGAACCTCAGGTTCAGAAGGGAAGTACCTCATGTCCAATCAGACAGCAATTGTAACAGGAGCTAACTCAGGTATGGGGTTGGCAACCACCATTGAACTTGCAAGGCAAGGATATCGCGTAATTATGGCATGCCGCAGTGAGAAGCGCGGACAGGAGGCTCTTCAGGAAGCTGTGCGTCAGTCCGGTTCTTCTGCGATTGAATTGATGCTGTGTGACCTGGGTTCACTCGACAGTATACGCCAGTTTGCCGGCACATTCCGCGAGCGTCATGATCACCTTGACGTTCTGGTTAATAATGCGGGGGTAGTGATGGTTAAGCGAAAGGAAACCTCAGACGGGTTCGAACAAAGTATCGGTATTAACCATCTGGGGCATTTCCTGCTGACCTTACTTTTGATAGAACCTCTGAAAGCTGCGAAGCAGGGACGGGTTGTGAACGTTTCGTCAGGTGCTTATAAGGCCGGCAAAATCCACTTCGAAGATCCACATCTGCACAAAGGTTATAATCCGATCAAAAGTTATGCCCAATCCAAACTGGCGAACGTGCTGTTCACTCGTGCACTGGCTAGCAAACTGTCAGGTACGTCTGTCACAGTGAACTGTCTACACCCTGGTGCGGTGGGAACGAGTATTGGCGTAGATCGCAATACCGGATTTGGCACACGCATTATGGCGTTTGCAGGTAAACTTCCATTCTTTCTGTCCCCTGAAGAGGGGGCGCGAACGGCTGTTTATCTGGCCACAAGCCCTGAAGTCGTCGGCTTCACCGGTCGTTACTTCTATCAACAGAAAGAGCAGCAGCTGAAGGCACATGCCGTTGACGATGCTTCAGCTGAGCGTTTCTGGACGTGGAGCGAAGAACAGGTGGGGCTAAGAGATGACGAGAAGTTGTAATTCAGCACAAGCTGATGAGTGACTCATGAATAGAGTCGTTACATCTTTTATACTTTTGCCTTCACAGCTTGTTGGATCATTTCAATAACAGCTTCAATACGTTGGATGCCTTGATCTCCCTGACCGTATGCACGGACAGAGGCGGATGAGGCATTTTTCTCATTCTCACCAAGCACGAGCGAATAAGGAACTTTTTCCATCTGGGCTTCACGGATTTTGTACCCGAGCTTCTCGCTCCGCAGATCTGTTTCTACCCGAATGCCCGCAGCCCGGAGCTCGCTCTGTACTTGGAGTGCATAGTCTGCATAATGATCTGACACAGGTAGGAGCTTCACTTGTACAGGTGCGAGCCAGAGTGGGAACGCTCCTGCATAGTGCTCAGTCAGGATGCCGATGAAACGATCGATCGAACCATAGATGGCACGATGGATCACGACCGGACGGTGTTTCAGGCTATCCTCGCCAATGTAAGTGAGGTCGAATTTCTCCGGCATTTGAAAATCAAGCTGGATTGTTCCGCACTGCCAGCTGCGCTTCAGCGCATCGAGGATATGAAAGTCAATTTTCGGTCCATAAAAGGCACCGTCCCCTTCGTTAATGCGATACTCCACGCCCCGACGATCTAGTACATTTTGCAATGCGCGTTCCGCTTGATCCCACAGCTCTTCCGATCCCATGGAATCTTTCGGACGAGTGGACAATTCAATCTTATATTCGAATCCAAAGATATCGTACATACGTCCGATCAGTGAGATCGCCTGATTGATCTCGTCCTCGATCTGCTCTGGCATGACGTAGAGATGAGCATCATCCTGGCAGAATGTCCGCACACGCATCATTCCGTTCAGGGCACCTGAGAATTCATGACGGTGAACCTGACCAAATTCCATCATGCGAATGGGTAATTCGCGATAGGAATGAAGTGTGTTTTTGAAGATCAGCATATGCCCAGGGCAGTTCATCGGTTTCAGTGCAAAAGTGGCATCGTCCACTTCTGAGAAATACATATTGTCCTTGTAATGCTCCCAGTGACCGGATTGCTCCCACAGACGATTGTTCATCATGAGAGGAGTCCGAACTTCCTGATACCCTTCCTGCAATTGCAACTCACGGGAGAACTGCTCCAGTTCAGTGCGAACAGTCATACCTTTGGGCAGATAGAAGGGCATGCCGGGCGCTTCTTCGGAGAACATGAACAGTTCAAGCTCTTTGCCAAGTTTACGATGATCCCGTTTCTTTGCTTCTTCGAGCATGTGCAGATGTTCATCCAGTTGGGCTTTGTTCGGGAAAGCAGTGCCGTAGATGCGTTGTAGCATCTTATTATCCGAGTTACCCCGCCAGTACGCACCAGCCACATTCAGCAGCTTGAACGCTTTGATTCGACCAGTGGATGGAAGATGTGGACCGCGACACAGATCGAAGAACTCTCCTTGATCATAGATTGAAAGTTCGGCGCCCTCTGGCAAATCCTGAATGAGTTCAAGCTTGTAAGGGTCCTGGATTTCTCCGAAGATACGGAGGGCTTCCTCCCGGTTAACGACCCGGCGACTGATCTTATGATTTTCCTGAATGATTTTGTTCATTTCCCGCTCGATGGCAGCCAGATCACTGATGGACAAGGCATGCTCCAGATCAACATCGTAATAGAATCCATCTTCAATGACTGGGCCGATACCCAGTTTCACTTGTTCTGCACCGTAAATGCGTTTGAGTGCCTGTGCGAGCACATGTGCTGCGCTGTGACGATAACGATACAGACCTTCCGCACTTTCTAAAGTAACGATAACAAGTTCGCAATCTTGCTGGAGCACCCAATCGAGATCGACATTTTGACCATCTACAATACCGCCGATAGCCTGTTTCCCAAGACTTGTGCTGATAGATGAGGCAACCGCACCTACAGTGATGCCTGCTTCGTAAGAACGTATCGCGCCACCTTGCAGATGGACCTCAATGGAATGACTGGATGGTTGAAGATCATTTGCTTGGTTGTTTATTTCGTTACCTGATTTGTTGCTTACTGAGTTACTGTTTTCTTGTTTGCTCATGTGAACCACTCTCCATTTCTTAAAATGAAAGCGCAAAAAACACCCGTCCCGGAAAAGGGACGAGTGCGCTTGGCTCGTGGTTCCACCCTAATTTTGGTTATGGTGCACCCTGCTCTCGGCCAGCCGCCGGAACAGAAAACATCATAACCCTCATTGGAATCCGTTATCGGGGATCAGGCGGTGAACTCTACTGGCAGCAAGCCAAACATCCGAGGGAAGTTCGAAATGCTGAGGTTCGAGGTCACGGCTGCAGAGGGGTAATTCCGGTCCGTTCGCTGAAGAAGGTTTCACCAATCCCCTCTCTCTCTGGGCAGCACGCAAACGAAATCATGTCTCTGGTCATCGCCAAATATGTTAGATCAACTCATTCAAATTATTCTGAAATGTGTTGCATTCAATATTAATATATTGGAACAGGTGTTATTGAGTGTCGATTATATAGACTGAAAATGGAAAGGTCAAGCGGAACATTTTAATTGGTTTCGGACGGCCCATCCCATATTAAGCGAATGATCGTTCCTTCACCAGGCGTGGACTGTACCTCAATACGACCATTCATGGCTTCGATCAAACCTTTGGTTACCGCCATGCCCAGCCCTGATCCAACGTCCGATGTACCTGTATCTGTACCGCGATAGTATCGTTCAAATAACTTCCATACCGTCTCGGAGTCCATGCCTCTTCCGTTATCGGCAAACTGAATGCTGAACTCATCAGCGTGTTCACCAGAATGCACACTGACAACCAGGATGGACTCGGGCGGGTTATGAAGAAGGGCATTAGCAGTCAGATTATCCACAATTCGTTCGAACGATGGAATATGGACGAGTCCATATACAGGTACTTCAGAAGGTTGGAATAGGATGCGACCTTTCCCATATGCCGGGTTTCGTTCAGCACGCTGGATCAGATCACGAAGTAACGTATTTACGTCAGTCTCTTCCACCACAGGTTGATATCCGCCACTACGCAATCGGTAGGTCATGGCAAGATCGTTGACAAGCCTGTCCATATACATGGATTTATCGAGCATGATGCCAGCGAATTCCCTGACTTCCTCCGTGCTCCAGCTATACTTATCCGCCTCAAGCATATGAGCATAACCCTGGATGGAGGATAGAGGCGTCTTCAGATCATGTGTTATGCCAGCGATCCATTCCTCCCGTAGGGAATCGGTCTGTTTGCGGAGTTCTTCATCTTGCTTCAAGGTGTGAGACAGGGCCTGCATGGAGCGAAGCACTTCCGCATACACGTTGTATTTTCGCTTCCACTTACCGTTACGACGCTGACTGCGAGGCACTCCGGAGGCTCCCGTAGGTTCCTCGTAATGTCCTCGCTCCAGACGCTGTAACCATTGGAGCATATGCAGCATGGGCGAGCCGAAACGGTTCGCATACCAGAAGGCAAGCAAGATGAGCAGAATGATGATGGACACAATCAATACAACCAATGCCGGTTCCAGAATAAAACGGTAGGGATTTTGATTCCCTGTAACATTTGGATCGCCGGGGATGCTAATCAACCAGGTGGTTTCATTCTTCTCATCGTACCATGTGGCAATGGACTTGCCTGATCGACTTGGATAACGAATCTGCAGAATCAATTCCTGAATGGTGTATTCGCTTGGTACACCCACAGCTGGTTTGTTAAAGGAGGAGAGCTCGCGTCCCGACTCATCCAATACTTGAAGATAGGCGTTAGCAGCACGAAGAGCTTCCCGTTGGTCCGGTTGAAGATTAAACTTCCCGTTGGTGAAAGTGAGGTCCGAACGAATATTGTTCATGAGCGACTTGGCCGGGTTACTCTCGCCATATAATAAAGTGAAGTTCTTCCCGTTCTTCTCCCGAATGAGCATGACAATCTGATAAGGGAAAGGCTTTTGATTTTCCCAGTATGCAATCAATTCCCCTGGCTTATAGTGAGTAGGAACATCGGCGGGAGCGTGATAATCATCAATGACGTTGCCTTGTTCATCCAACACCTGGAGCCAGCCTTGATATTTATCCACTTGCTTTAGCAATTCGGGGTCATACTTAATGGTATTATCTGGCATGAATTCTGCTGTATTAATTAATTGGTCCAGACCGTTAACTGCAAAATCATCCACCAAATTCACTTCATTTACCTTTTGCACGACCCAGTAAGTGGCTACAGACCCAAGCAGAATGATCAGAATGACGGCTCCCGCAAGCATTCCGATAAACCGGGTCATTAATTTGCGACGAATACTCATGGGCGTGACATATGTTCCGGCTGAATGAGCTTGTATCCCAGACCTCGGACGTTAACAAGATAGACTGGATTGGAAGGGTCGGCTTCAATGCGCTCCCGAATGCGGTGAATATGAACCATCACGGTATTATCATCACTAATGGCCTCTGAGCCCCATACCCGTTCATATAGATCTGATTTGGTGAAAATACGATTGGGATGCTTGCAGAAAAAGAGCAGCAGTTGAAATACAAGTGCAGGACAGGCTACGGGGTGTCCTTCGACTCGAAGTTCACCAGCCCATTCCAATACCTGAAACCGTCCAAAATCGTAGACACCCTCCGGGATACTGGAAGATGACGTATTTACGCTGGATGGGATGTGATCCGAGATCGCAGCTGTTTTTGAAGGTAAATAACGCTTCAGTAAGGATTTAATCCGAGCAACGACTTCCAGAGGGTTAAAGGGTTTAGAGACATAATCGTCGCCACCAACGGCGAATCCCGTTAATTTGTCATAGTCAGTTGTTTTGGCCGTCAGAAACAGGATGGGCGCATCGGTGACCTGCCGTAGAAAAGGACAGATTTCCAGTCCGCTTTTGCCGGGAAGCATGATGTCGAGCACGATACAATGGTACGTTTTGTTGTTGCAGGCCTCAATGGCAGCTTCGCCTGTTGTAACGGTATCAATATCGAGAAACTGTTCTTTGAGGAGAACGGTTTTGAGCATATGCAGGATAGCTTGCTCATCATCCACAAGCAGTATTGAGACGTTATCCATAGTTTGAAAATGACCTCCTGATGCTTCCATTGTGTTTATTGCTAATCATACCATCCAAGAGGGCAGTATTGCGTACAAGCTATCTTAACGGAATCTTAATTATGCATCGTCAAAGGGCCAGACGAGTTTATCTACTGGTAAGTTAGGGTTAGACGAAGGATAAGACTCATTCTGTACACTTAACTGGAAAGTATAACGATTAGCATTAACAGAAGGGATGTTGAAAATGATGCAAAGAAAGAATTGGAAGGTGCTTGCGATTGCCCTTGGAGCCTGCGTGATTTTGTCAGCTTGCGGCAACAGTAACAAGATTACATCCGAACAGGCGGAGCAGCAGTCAGTCGAACAGACGTCGAATAATGAATCGAGCGAGAATTCGAATCAGGAGCAGAACTCAAGTTCGGAGGCGAGCGTGACTATTACACCAGACAATTTCATCGATACGTTGATGAATGGTTCGAAAGATGCAATCTATAGTCAGTTTTCTCCGGAATTGAAGGAGGCGTTAACACTTGAACAGTTCAAAACTTCCGCCGATAATTTTTTTAAGGGCGTTAAATCGTGGGAGCAAGTGGTAGACGCCGAAGTGAATCATCTAAGGGAGCATGCATGGCAAGACGAAACAGGTACCAAGGGGCTTCGAGTTTATTTTACAGAAGATAATCAGATCGGTGGTCTAACTATTCAACCGTTGGAAGCACATGAATCCACGGATAACACATTCACCAAAACAGAGTTTCAGTTCCCGATGAAGGGGGAATGGTATGTATTCTGGGGAGGTCATAATGTACTGTCCAACTATCATTACGAGCATGAGACACAGCGCTATGCGCTGGATATTGTTCGGATGAAGGATCATTCAAGTTATCAGGGGGATGCGGCGGTTAATGAAAACTACTATGCTTTTGGTGAACCGCTCTATGCAGCTGCCGATGGTACTGTCGTCGAAATCAAGAATGATCTTCCGGACAACGTACCGGGTGTTATGAATCCGGAGGAGCCAGCGGGTAATTATGTCGTGATCGACCATGGGAATGGGGAATACAGCATCACAGGACACATCAAGAAAGGCAGTGTTACGGTCCAAAAAGGAGATAAACTCAAGCAGGGAGACCTCATCGGTGAGCTGGGTAATTCGGGTAACTCCAGTGAAGCTCATCTGCATTTCCAGGTATCTGACGGACCGGATCTGTTCACATCTCGCTCAATTAACATTCGTTGGGCTGACCAGAGTCAGCAGTTAACGCGTGGAAACACAATACAGGGACTCCCAGAGTGATGATTGAGTAACTCTCTGTCAGCATGTTAGGGATGACGAAAACTTCTCTTCTCCGTTATAATATCCTCTATGATAATAGAACGATCTGAAATGATGGAGGAATAGCGATGAAACTGGAAGATGTGCAGATTGAATATGCGCGCCTGGAGGACTTGCCAAGGATTGTGGAAATTTATAATTCTACCATTGAGGGCCGTATGGCAACAGCGGATTTGGAACCGGTGACAGTGGAGCAGCGTGTTCCGTGGTTCGAGGAGCATTCACCGGATTATCGTCCGCTTTGGGTGATGAAGCAGGCAGGTCATGTGGTGGCTTGGGCAAGTCTCAGCTCGTTCTATGGACGACCTGCGTATAATGGAACGGTGGAAGTTAGTGTATACGTGGATCAGCAATGTCGCGGAATTGGGGCCGGCGGACGTTTGCTCGAAACCGTATTTGCGGCGTGTCCTGCACTGGGCATTACGACCATTCTTGGATTTGTCTTTGGGCATAACGAACCGAGTCTGGGATTATTGCGCAAGCATGGTTTTGAACAGTGGGGATATTATCCCGAAGTGGCTGTGCTGGATGGCATGAATAGAGATCTGGCGATTTTGGGCAAAAAAATATAAGTGTCGTTCTTATTCCTGAAATAAGAACACGGAAAACCTCCAACCTAAAGTAATAGGATTGGAGGTTTTTTTGTCGTTCCAATATTGTGCTCTCTATGAGAAATGGAGGTGCTATTCATACACCAAGCTGATGTTTAATCCCTTGAATCTGTCCCAGGTGACGCTCCTCATGATAACTTGCAAAGTCAATCCATTGGATAAGATCCATCTCACCAAATACGGGATGAGGAAAGGACTTGCTGCGCAGCAGGTCAGGATCATGATCTAATGCAAAGTTATTTAACGCTTGGTGGGATTCGTCCAGGTCATTGCGTACATGTGCGAGTGCCTCAGGCGCTGCTGGAGGCTGAAGGTGGGGCGGTGCCTCAATGGAGCGGCTGCGGTCCAACGATAATTCATATGGTTTTTTGTCCACAGACACCGTCTGTTCCTTCTCGAGGGCCAGGCGGGCTTGTTTTCCAATGACATTTTCCATCAGATTCAGATGTCGTAGTACTTGCATAATACTCCATTGCTCGGGTGAAGGTTTTTGGTTCAATTGCTCTTCGCCTAATCCGGAGATGGTATCCCAAATTTGATTGCGTATATCGTCATTACGAGTAAACATTGTACAATCCTCTCCCTATAAATGGTTTCTATCATGATGTTCGCTGTGTATGTCCATTACCCCAAATGTGGATGCTTACTCTATAAGCATAGAGATTGGAATAAGTGAATGTAAAATGTAGCACTAATTAACTTTGTTAGATGAATTTAAAATGAAATAAAAAAAGCCATTCTTGATGAACGGTTCATTTCAATAAGTACCAACTCCAAAAAAAGATTGACGGGCAGACCCCGGCAAACTATAATCGGTAACAAGTAACTTTAGATGTAAGGAGTCCTGACATGATATGTTAGTAATCGACGAGGTGTATCACCATACAGCATTGCAAATATCATCGTCCGATTTATTGTACCTTATCGAACGGCTGAAGGTCAAAAAAGAAAAAGAGATTCAAACGCTCAAACAGAAGATCGAACAGTTCGAACAAAAGCGTCGAGCGGAAGAGATCGCTTATCAATCGTTGTCGACCGTACGCAAATGGTTTGCGGGACGCCCCGCATCCCATCATCAGGCAGTGGAATATATGGTTCAGGTGAAGGAACGTTTTCGCAAGATGGAACAGATTCGCAGACGTATACGTGAATTGGATCAGATCGCAGAACGAATTAAACATCCGGACAGCATTGAGCGTGACGAGATTGAGCTTGCGCCTGATACAATCCGTGAGCTCAGACAGCTTAGTGAAACGGAGGATGTACAAGCATGACTTTGGAGACGTTAAGCACCGGGATTGATACGGTCTGGGTCGTACTGAGTGCAGCGATGATTTTATTGATGGAGGGTGGATTCGCTCTGCTCGAGGCTGGCTTTGTGCGTTATAAAAATAGTGTGAACATTATTATGAAGGTTTTTGCAGACATTACGATTGGAACGTTGTTATTTTACGCTATCGGTTTTGGACTCATGTATGGTTCAGACGTTGGTGGTTTTATGGGTGTAACAGGATTTTTCCTGAATGGGGATTTGTCTCATCTGGACGTGCCGGTATCTCTGGAGACATTCTGGTTGTTCCAGGCGGCCTTCACCATTGCCGTTATTTCCATCGTTTCAGGAGCGGTAGCCGAACGGATCAACTTCCGTGCTTATCTTCTGTATATCATTTTGATGACGGCGATCATCTATCCAATTGGTGGACACTGGGCATGGGGCGGCGGCTGGCTTAGTCAGTTAGGAATGCAGGACTTTGCCGGTTCTGCCGTCATCCATGCACTGGGTGGATTCTCGGCACTGGCTGCCGCAATTATCATTGGTCCGCGTAAAGGCAAATACACGCCACTTGGCGTAAGTGCCATTGCACTCCCGAGCAATCTGCCACTGGCATCTGTAGGTGCATTTCTGTTATGGTTCGGCTGGTTTGGCTTCAATGCGGGTAGTACACTCAGCGCGACGGATGTAAGAATTGGTCACATTGCGATTGTCACGATGTTATCCGCGGCTTCGGGCGGTGCAGTTACGTTGCTGTACACGTTATTCCGCTTCAATCGTTCAGATGCACCATCGGTCATTAACGGTTCGCTTGCGGGATTGGTCGGAATTACGGCAGGCTGTGCTTTTGTTGGTGATGTAGCCGCGATATTCATTGGGGCCGTATCCGGCTTATTGATGATGGCTGCCACCAACTGGCTCGACCGTCGGCAGATTGATGATCCAGTTGGTGCTTTCCCGGTGCATGCCGCATCCGGAATGTGGGGCACGATTGCAGTAGGTCTGTTTGCCACCGATGGTGGATTATTCATGGGCGGCGGCTGGAGGTTGCTGGGCGTTCAGGCACTTGGCCTTACAGCCCTGGTCATCTGGGGATTCGCCATGACCTGGATCGGGTTAAAGTTGATTGGCAAAATTGTGCCTGTACGTTCAACAGAAGAAGAAGAGGATCTGGGTCTGGATATCAGCTATCATGGTGTGATGGCAGCTCATCAAGCCCCCGAATTCCTGGACGGTGAGGAGCATATGCGTGCCTACCAGGAAAATTCTTCTGATCCAAATCGTTAAATGGAATATTGGGTAAAGAAGTAGACTGACAAGGAATGTCAGTCTCTTTTTTCTATATAAATTGAACTACACATTTACACGAGGACGCAGAGGACAGAAAGAATCTGAAGAAGCGAAGCTAAAAGCTTTCTGCAAGAAAGCTGCTTCGGAAGCACACGGTTCGCCTACAAGCTTTCTGCAAGAAAGCTACATCGGAAGCATACGCTATCCCCGGATTTTTACCTTTGCAAAGGTGAATCTAAAAAATTCTGGGGATAACAGCGATCGGAAGGTTGTTCTGTCATCGGAGTGGTAAGTGTAAAATATTCTTAAGTTCAATTTATACAGAAGCAGGGAAAGACGTCTGGGCGGAAGAATATACAGGTGTGAACCTGAATATGTCTCAGCATAGGTGTATTGTCAAAAGGGGAGGATCTATATGATTAAGCCAGAACAATGTGAACGTCTGACCAGAAAAGCCCGTAAAACACTTGAGGAATATGGTTTGGGAGTTGCTGCCGATCTGCTGTTGTCCTCAAGCCGCTGGGGAATTCGCCTCGATGTATCCACACTGGACGAATATCGCAGAACAGGAAACTCACGTGTGGGTGGACATCCGGATTTGCCAAGTCGCATGGAATGGCCCGTAACACAAGAAGGAGTTCCAATGACTTTCCTGGCCCAACTGAACCTGGTGGATTTGTCGCCGTATACGCCGAATGATGGGCGCGGGACTTTGCCTGAACGTGGAATGTTATACTTTTTCATTGGCACGGATGAATCTGCTTGTCCCATTGAACATCGTGTGATTTTTGAGCCGAGTTCTCATAACCTGATAAGGCGAGAGCCTGAAGGTGATACCGCGCTGGATGGAGCCCCGTTTGTTGCACATTCGGTGACCGTGCTGCCTAATCTTGAGTTTCCTACATATGCATACATTGACGCCAACGCGCTGAATGAGCTCTCGCCGCTTCGGCTTGAGACCGATGAGACCGAATCGGAAGTAAGTCTGTATGACCGCTACCTTGAATTCGAGTCGAGCTGGAATCATCCAAGTACGCTGAATTGGGGTGGGATGTTTGGATATCCTGACGGGCAGCATCCGGATGCCGAGCATCGTGCCTTGTTACAGATCGCACTGGGAGAAGAGTACGATTATAATGAGCAGGAGTGTGAGAAGAAGCTGACCAAGCATTACGGCGGTGATGAGGATCGGACATGGCAGGAACTATCCGATACGCTGCTGCTGTTGAAGATAGATACCCATGATGCTATTGGTTTCCAATGGTGGGATTGCGGGGAACTGCAATTTTTCATTCGCAAGTCTGACTTGGAGGCTGGACGATTCGAGCAAACGTATTGTTCGTTATACTCAAGTTGAGCAAAGATTTGAAAACAAATAGGCAACAAAATGTCCTGAATCCCGTCTATATGAAGGAGGAAGGACTTTTTTTGTTCGTAGATTGTTATATAAATTGAACTAAAGAATATTTACACTGCACACTCCGATGACAGAACAACCTTCCGATCGCTGTTATCCCCAGATTTTTTTGATTCCTCTTATAAAGGGGAAATCCGGGGATAGCGTATGCTTCCGATGTAGCTTTCTTGCAGAAAGCTTGTAGACGAAGTGTATGCTTTCGAAGTAGCTTTCCTGCAGAAAGCTTGTAGCTCCGCTTCTTCAGGTCCTTTCTGTCTTCTCCGTTTTGTGTAAATGTTTTGTTCAATTTATATAGATTTGGGGTATAAATTAGGGAGGGATATCTTGGTTGATAACCGATCATATGTTCTGTATAATGGGATAAAAAGGAAGTGTAACTGTTGATTCAATCTGCGTTTAAACATATTGACGTGGCTGTAACATCTTTAATCGATATATGTGATCAGCTGTCGGAAGAAGACTTGGCTTTGACTCCAATTGAAGGTAAACGACCTGTTGGAGAACTACTAGCTCATCTGTCTGTGATCTGCCGAGCGGATGTTTATATTTCCGAAGGTGCATCGGAAGAAGAGATGGCTCAATTCTATGCAGAGAATCAGCTGCATTCGCTCCGTGAGATCAAGCAGGCTCTGATTGATAACCAGATGTATCTATACCAACGGTACAGGCAGTTTAACACGGAAGAGTTATTACATGTGACGGATTCGTACTGGGGAGCTTCCTATAGTCGGCTGGAGTGGTTACTTGAGATTATGGGGCATGTATATCATCACAGAGGACAATTGTATACGATGCTGACCCTGACGGGCAAAGAACCCGAATCAGTACTTTTTAAATAGAAAGGTATTATTCACTACGAGACATAAGGTAATGATAGAAACGGATAGAATACATATAAGCATGTTACAGGATAAACAGCAAACTAAAGTGAGATTAGAACGACTATACTACACGCTATAAGGAACAATGGAGGATTCTGGTGTGGTGTGGATCCGGCAGGTGAAGCCGGAAGAGACACATGAGAAGATCACGATGATTTTCGCAGTTTCATCCCTCGGTGGTATACTTTGAACAGGTAAGGAATTATGGAAGGGAAAGGAATAATGCCGTGGCACAGCCAGCAACCATTCTGCTTGTGGATGATGAGCAGGAGATTATTAAACTGATGGAAATTTATTTTGGCAACGAGGGTTATCGGATTCTCACCGCGAATGATGGGCTTGAAGCGTTGGAACAATTGAAAAAAGAGTCGATCGATCTCATTATTCTGGATGTCATGATGCCAAATATGGACGGAATCGAAGCTTGTATGAAAATTCGGGAAGAGCAGAAAATGCCGATTATTATGCTGTCCGCCAAAAGTATGGATATGGATAAAATCACAGGGCTAAGCATTGGTGCCGATGATTATGTGACCAAGCCGTTTAACCCGCTTGAACTTGTCGCACGGGCGAAATCCCAGCTGCGCAGGTATCATACCTTCAATGAAGGTCGGGAGAACAAAGAGCACGAGTGGGTTATTGATGATTTGGTCATTAATACCGATACACATGAAGTTTGGGTGGACGAGCAGCCGGTTCGTCTGACTCCGCGTGAATTTGCAGTTCTTGAATTACTGGCTCGTCACCAAGGTTCAGTACTTAGTATGGAACAGATCTATCGTCAGGTCTGGAAGGAAGAATTCATGGAGTCGAATAATACCGTCATGGTGCATATTCGCAAGATTCGTGAGAAGATTGAACTCGATAGCAAACATCCCAAGTTCATTCAGACCGTATGGGGTGTTGGTTACAAGATGATCAAACCGCAATAAACATGTTCATCCACAGGATGTCGTGTAACATGAACACATTCAGGGAGTTCCTACTATGAATTCAAAGTTGATTAATACAGTCCGATGGAAATTTATCTATGCATTTCTGCTGAGCGGTATATTAACTGCAGTTATTTTGTACGGAGGTAGTAAGGTGGGGCAGACCATCCTGGAAGCTCAGACGTATCCGGATTATTCCATTCCAGCCCAAGGGATCAGGTGGTTGGTGAATAATATCGGTTCGGTGCCTTTGATGATTGTGGTAGGCGTGCTTGGTTTTGTGCTGTTTTTTTTCCTGTTCTCACGCAAGGTGATGCGGGTCCTGGATGAAATTACGGCGGGGATTCAGGAGGTTGCCAAAGGAGAGTTATCCCATCGCATCGAAGTGAAAACCTCGGATGAATTCGGAGTCGTTGCTGCAAGCATTAATCAGATGGCTGAACAATTGCAGTTATCGCTTCAGGAAGAGCGTAATGCAGTTGCTGCCAAAAACGATCTGATTACGGGGATATCACATGATCTGAGAACACCACTCACTTCTATTCTGGGATTTCTGGAGTACATCGAGAAGGATCGCTACCAAGATGAGATTGAGATGCGCTATTACGTTAGCATTGCCTATGAGAAATCCTTGACCCTTCGCAAGTTAATTGATGACTTGTTCGAATATACGCGCGTGAGTGGCGGGAGCCTTCCGTTATCTCTGCAAGCGTTGAACCTGAATTCGTTTCTGATGCAGCTGGCTGAAGAGTTTGCTCCCATGCTGGAGGATGCTGGCATGACCTACAAGATCATCGGCGGGCAAGACCCACTATGGATACAGGCTGCTCCGGGGGAGCTTGTAAGAGCATATGAGAATCTGTTCAGCAATGCCATTCGGTATGGTTCGCAAGGTAAACTAATGGAGATTGGGCTGGCCCTTGAAGGTAAAGAGGCTGTAGTCCGCATCAGTAATTATGGTGATCCGATTCCGGCACAAGATCTGCCACATCTATTTGATCGATTCTATCGGGTAGATAAATCCCGTTCCCGCGATACGGGAGGTACCGGTCTCGGCCTGGCGATTGCCAAATCGATGATTGAATTACATCGAGGAAGTATCGTTGCTTACAGTGAAAATGGCAGAACGGATTTTGTTTCCCGTTTCCCTGTAACCGCTGCTTCACCAAGTACTTACTCAGAGGAATAATAATTAAGAATTTGGTAAGAAGTTAACCACTATCTCATTAAGAAATATTCGGTATTCTACCTCTATTACCATATTATTGTATAGAGGAGGATACCGAATATGAAGTCTCAATTTAGTACAGTAAGACTAAGATACATATACATTGGAGGAGCAAGCGCTTTACTGAGCGTAGCGCTCCTTTTTGTCGTTTATCACGTGCTACGGTTTGCCCACAATCACATCCTTCCAGATGCAGCATGGATAACGCGTATGATGAACTGGGGAATCAACCATATCGGAACAAAGCCGCTCTTTATCTTCATTGGAGGAGCCATGTTTGCGATCTTTTTCTGGATTCGATCCCAGAAGATTGCGGAAGATCTCAGTCAACTTGCACGCGGAACAGCCGAACTTGCATTGGGCCACAATCCTGGAAGAATTGATGTTCTAAGTGGTGGTGAACTACGACAAATTGCTGCAAATCTGAATAGGATTGCTATTCTCCAGCATGAGGAAGGACTGAGCAGATCAGAACCGAAACATGAGAGCAGAGAGGCAGAGGGAGCGTCTATTCAGCATGAGCAACCCGGCCTTCAGCAACATAATGAAGAAGACAAGGAGAACACTCAAACTATTTCTACACAGGTTGACCTACCGATAAAACTTACTCTCTACGGTATTCAATCTTCTCTGGATGAGATTATCCAAGGGCGGTGTCAGGACGAGATGGAAGTTCAGCATTGGGTCAAGTTGGCGTATGAACAGACATTGCTGCTTCATCATGCTCTGGAGATTACACAACGAGATAGACAGGAACACGAAGTTTCAATTGAACGGGTACACAAGGAGCCTGAATGTTGAAACACGTGAGCAAGCGATGGATGTATTACGTTTTTGATGCCACAGTGGTTGTAGTTTTGATATTGACCCTTTTCTATCTCTATCTGATTACTTATGGCGAAGGAATGCTTCGTAATCGTCCAGAGGCCATGCAGGTGGCCTCTTCAACCATTATTACGAATGCAGAGGGGACCGAAATTTCGAGGTTGCATACGCAGACCAAAGGGTATTCCGAATATGCTGAACTGAACGCTATGCCAGATTTATTAAAGATGGCTTTTTTGGCTACAGAAGATCGACGTTTCTACAACCATGATGGACTGGATTTCATCGGACTTGGCAGAGCCATTATGCAAGACATCTTACATATGAATCTGAGTCAGGGAGGAAGCTCCATTACGCAGCAACTGGCAAGAAATCTGTATTTGAATGGGGATAAAACGTTGAGTCGAAAGGTGAATGAGATATCGATTGCGATGGCCCTGGAGAAGAAGTATAGCAAGGATGAAATTCTGGGAATGTATCTGAATCAGATCTACATGGGACGCCAGCAGTATGGTGTAAAAGCGGCAGCCTGGCGGTATTTCGGAATTAAGGATATGCACCAATTGAAACTATGGCAGATTGCTACATTAGCTGGAATGCCTAAAGGTCCATCCATATACAATCCAGTAGATTATCCTGAACTTTCCAAACAAAGACGTGCCGTTATCCTTGGACTAATGCATGAACAGGGACTAATTACACGAAAGCAGATGCTCCAAGCCCGTGATGTCGATTTCACGCCGCCTGAAACCGTATTGAATGCAACAACTTCACCGGGCTTGAGCGAGCCCGCATATGTGTCTGCCGTGGATGCTGTGATTCAGGAGGCTTCTCGGCTCACAGGTAAAAGTGAAGCAGAGATTCAATCGGCAGGTTGGGTTATTCAAACTGGGCTAGAGGAACAGGCACAACTGGCGATGGAAGAAACATTTGCAGACGCTACCCGATTCCCCGATGATCGCCAAGACGAGCAGGTCCAGGCAAGTATGGTTATTATCGACCAGCACAACGGTGAAGTGAAAGCGATGATGGGTGGACGTAATCCTTTAAAAGGGGGCATCAACCGGGCGATTATGGATGCAAGGCAGCCAGGTTCATCTTTTAAACCGATTATTGCATATGGCCCTGCGTTGGAGTCGGGGAAGTTCAAGCCAGAGAGTATACTACCGGATAAACGCATGCAATATGGCAGCTATCAACCTTCCAATCTCGGTGGGCGTTACAGTGGTTCAATAGCCATGTCCCAAGCCTTGCAAAAGTCTATCAATGCCCCAGCCGTATGGCTGCTTCATGAGACCGGACTGAACGATGCACATCAATTTGCAGCACGGCTCGGTATTGAACTGGGGAAAGAAGATCTAAACCTCTCAATTGCCTTGGGAGGTGTGCATCAGGGAGTGTCGCCAATGAAGATGGCGCAGGCCTATACGGTGTTTGCGAATCATGGCCAATTGAATACGGCCCATCTGATACGCGAGATTACAGATTCACAAGGACGGACAATATTTGCTCATAAGTCGGAAAATAAGCAGGTAATCTCCTCCAGTACGGCGAATGCCATGACCAGAATGCTGCAAAATGTAGTCAGTCAGGGAACAGGAAGCCGGGCACAACTCGGTCAGCACAAGGTAGCAGGGAAAACGGGAACAACACAGGCTGCATTACCTGGTGTGGGAAGAGAGGCCAATCGGGATCTATGGTTTGTGGGCTATACGAGCAACTGGACTGCGGCGGTCTGGATGGGATTTGATCATACGGATGCAAAACATTATATGAAGTCAGGAAGTGGTGTTGCAGCGGAGTTGTTCGCAACAGTGATGAGACGTGCTACCCAATAGAATGCAAGAGAGAGACCTTAGTCCAGATGGTTCTTTCCTTCTCTTGGATAACACAGAATATAGCTTCTAATGTATAATATGTGTCTTATCTATCGTAAACGGAGGCTGAAATGAACTATAAATATAGGAACTCGGAACTGGATACAAGCTCGCTGCAGCCTAAAAGTGGTATCAGACCGGAACGGCCTGGCATCTCCGGATTAGGCGGATGGCTTATATTAATTCAGATTGGCCTGTGGGTCACACTGGTGCTTCTTATTGCGGATATGTCGCAGGTAAATGTCATTATGGATCCTGCCAGATGGGAAGTAGGCCGTGGTGTCGATCCTCAGATTTACGCAGAGATGATCCGTCCACTCCTGTGGTTTGGTTTCGTAAGCAGTACCATTCTATTGATGATCGTTATCGTGAATCTCATTCTTTTATATAAACGGAAGAGACAGTTTCCACTTATGATGATGGTGATGTACCTGATGAATGTGATCATAAGCATCGTGACGTGGATTCTGATTGCGCGCAATGAAATCCCAAGAGAACAGCATGTGCTTGATGCAACTCCGGCTTTTCAGCTGATCGTACGATCCATTCTGACGTGCTGTATCTTCATTCCATATTTCCTAAAGTCGGTACGTGTGAAAAATACGTTTGTGAAGTAAATAGACTTCTTTGATTGTCTCACTGCACTATAGTGCTCTATAAAAAGCGATATGTAAGGCCCGTTGTTATACAAGATTTTATCCTGTATGCTAACGGGCCTTACGTGTGCTGAATATGTGAAAAGAATAATCATTTCGATGATGATTTTGTCCGCAGTGAGGCGGGAATTCGGCGTATCATCTGGTTCAATACCTCGGATAACACAAGGCCTACGGCAATAGCGCCGGATAACATGAGTGCCTTGGCGGCCATCTCCATAGCGGCACTGTAGTCATTTTGCACAAAACTTCGCATTGCATTATACGCCAGTCCACCAGGAACGAGAGGAATGATGCCTGCGACGCTGAAGATGATGACGGGTGCGCGAAACATGCGAGAGAATACCTGGCTGATGACACCTACGGCTATGGTCGCTGCAAGTGTAGCAGGAACCGCATCCGCTGCATATTCAAGCACGATATAGATAATCCAGCCGATCATGCCGACAAATCCACCGTGGAGCAGCATGCGCCGTGGTGCGTTGAAGATGATCCCAAACGCGGCTGAAGCGACAAAACTGGTTAAGGCTTGTTCAATAAAATGGAGCATATCCTGCATTCCTCCGTCTTACATAAAAAGTGAAAATACAACTGCGATGCCGGTACCTATGGCAAAGGCGGTCAGAAATGCCTCAGCTCCCTTGGATAATCCGGATACGAGATGTCCGGCCATCAGATCGCGTACAGCATTGGTAATCAGCAGCCCCGGAACCAGCGGCATAACCGAACCAATAATGATTTTGTCCCGTTCATGACCTACTCCCATGTAGATGAGGAAAAAAGCGAGTAAACCAATAACAAAGGATGCCGTAAGCTCGGCAAAGAATTTGACCCGCACCAACCTGTGAAAGGCAATAACGGCTGCATAACCTATGCCCCCGCAGATTAACGCCGGAAGAAAGTCGCTCCATCCCCCGCCAAACATAATGGTAAAACAACCACTGGATAACGCTGCGGCCGTAAGCTGCACAGCCGTTGAATAGGAGGAGGGCTTTCCTTCGATCTGTATCAACAGATCATGGGCTTCCTGAGCGGATAGCTCACCTTGTCCGATGCGACGGGAGACCGCATTCACCTCGGACACCTTGTCCAGATCCGTCGTACGCTCGGAGATACGAATGAGCTTGGCAGGTTCGGTTGCATCAACAGAGAAGAAGATGCCTGTCGGAACAACGTAACTGTGCGAATGGGGTAAGCCCAGCGCAGCTGCCATACGTTTCATCGTATCTTCCACACGGTAGGTTTCACCACCGCTTTGTAGCATGATTTTGCCTGCGAGCAGACAGATTGCAATCACGCGTGATTGTTCAGTAGGATTGCTGCCAATCATACCCGTCTCGGCTTGTGATACGGGTGATGAATCATGACGTATGTATTCCAACCGGATCAAGCTCCGTTTCATATGAGATATGGGGTGGTGCGACACCATTGTATCATATTTCACACGCTCGCAAGGAATCATACCGCACCATCGCCAAGACGATAAAAAAGCCTCGTTCCCAAGACTTAAAGATCTCAGGAGCGAAGCTTCTTGGAACAGGTTCGGATATAGAAGTACAATACCACTACATCAACAGTGTGATAACCAACAATTCATACAGCACAAGCGGCAAAATCGTTGGTCCAAACAAAGCGCGCGGTTCAGGATATCCATGCATCGGGGTAACCTGGAGATACAAAATTCCCCGGTCTGCACTGATGACGACACCTTCCCACACTTGCCCATCGATATTCTGGACTTGTACCTTCTTGCCTATATGCTGCCGAGCTGTATGATGAAGCATATTCCGCACATTTTGCACGGATTGAAGCATCGGTTGATTGGCTTGATACACGACACGCGTGGATGGCGTGGATGTAGATTCAGACATGATGCACAACCCTTCCTCAAAATAAGTTCTTACTTCAAGGTATGCATCTGCCTATAAAAGGTGATTACACAAACGCCATCTCAAGGCTCCCGCGTCCATTTTCATAAGCGACTTTGCCCAATGCTCCATTCACAAAGGTGAGCTGCGGCGGAACATGGCCGAGATCCACATCGTACAGTACAGGGACATCCAGATCCCCAAGTGCAGAGGATAGGGCATCGGTGAAATTAAAATCCGCTGTATCGGAATAACCCGCAGGTCGGCCGAACATGAAACCTTTCACACCTGCAAACCAGCCAGCCTGTTTCATCTGCCACAGATGACGGTAGATATCCCCCGCATTCATCTCACAGCTCTCCAGATACCAGATGGTACCTTCGACTGCACAGTATTGCTCCAGATAGGATGCAACAGGTGCATATGGCGTGCCAATCAGACTGGAGATTGTATCCATACAGCCACCGATCAGCCGACCGGAGAACGACACAGCGGTATCTGCATCTTCCGAGTGGCCGAGCTGTTTCCATTGCGAAGGTGTATCCAGGTTAAATCCAGGCAATTCCGGTTTCCATGCCGATTGATAATGTGTGGAAGACGATTGTGTGATCTGTCCGCCGTATTTGGTCTGTAACACATCAATCCAGCGCGCAGTCACGGGATCGAGGGCGTTTGATCTTAGATCAACATAGTTGGTGCCATGTGCTGATGCTGTTCCGGTGATCAGGGTATAGGCGAACAGGAACGTACTTATATCCGAATATCCCATGACCCATTTGGGCGGTAATGTTTTCAAAGCTTCCCAATCCAGCAGGGGGAGGATATCCATCAGAAATTCCCCGCCCCATGGAGGGATAATGGCTTGAATATTTGGATTGCGGAAAAACTCATTCATCTCTTCGGCGCGTTCCTCTTTGGAGGCACTCACACATTTGGTGTTGTGGCGGAGCGATGGGCTTTCCAGCACGCCAAAACCAAGGCGCTCCATATTACGTTTGCTCTCCTCAAGATAATGGTATAGGGATTCGCCTACACCGCTGGAGGGTGCTGCTACACCGATGGTATTTCCCGGAGCGAGTGGCTGCGGATAACGGATGGAACGTTGATTCATATCTAAACACCTTCCCTATGAACATCATTGCTCGTAATAATGAATGTTTCCATTATATAGAATATTTGCGATAATCACAGCCTACTGGTAGAAAATTAAGGATTAACAGGGATGTCCAATGAGAAGGGAGACTTTACTTTCATCGGATAGGTGGAGATGTTCATTTTCGCTTCCCCTTTTAATTTGGCTCCATTTTTGATAGTAGAAGAAACAATCGTATGACTGTCATCCGTTCCCTCTCCACTACTCCAACTGGAGCCAGGGACTTCATATGACTTCCCTGTACTGTCTGTAACTTTCCTGAAAGTTAGAACGAACCCACCGTCCATCCTGCCAGCAACGGAGAAGTCAATAATTAGATCTTTGCCTTCGACCTTGCTGCCTACCATCTTCAATCCAGGTGGTCCACCTGTAATCCGGTGTGACTTCAGATCAAGGGTAAGATCCAACTCATCTTTATCCAATCCGGAGAAGCCAGATCCCTGTAACGTCAGCTTTTTCGGTATGGAGAAGTACATGCTTTCGAAGTAAATGGAACGTTCATCCTCACCGGTTGAGGTATCTGTTCTCCACGCGCGGCCTTGCTCATCAACCAGTTGAAGATCGCTGAGGCCAAATACCTTCTTGGTATTTTTAGGATCAAAATTCACATCAAGCACAAGACGTGTTGGATACATAGTAGCCTGTTTCACATCAATACGCTGTCCATCCACTGTTAACGTCTGATTCACAGGAATGACCTTTTTCATGCCTTTGGTAAGATTCTTGTCTACCGGGAACGTTATTTTCCACTTTTCTGCACGCGTTGTATCTCTGGCCTTAAACACGACGCTCAGCTCTTCAGGAGGAGAGGTTCCATCCGTGAAGATCACGTCTATCATATTCTCATTCACATTCTCGTCTGGTGAAGGTGTTGGATAAGCGTGAGTAAACGCAACTGGAAGATCATTACCGTTCTCATCGAGCAGATCAATATCATAGTTGAATTTCTCGGGATCTTTCATGCCTTTCATCGTGTAAAAAATAACCATACGTGACTCGTCTGTGATAATGCCTTCAACGGTCAAGGAAGTACCATCATGCTCGTCGGTGACACCGACCTGCTGTAAGAGGGACTTATCGATGGCCATCATTAATCCTTTGTCCTGGCGAATCATACTCACAATGCCCTCCATTCCGGGCAATTGCTCCACGAAGGATGCAAAAGCGGGAGAGACACGGATACATCCGGTAAACAGCAGGATGAAGGCCGCTGCCGAGATGGAACTCATGTACCAGCGCAGCCGGGACTTTCGCTTACGGGCAGCCTGGCGGATTCCGGACTGCACAGCCTGATAGGCGGCGGAATCGGGCACAGGCATTGTTTCGTACTCCGTCTTTCGAGCATTCAGACGTTCTTCCAATGTGTCCAATGAGTTTTGTTCATCCGTCATGAGGATACATCTCCCTTCGTTTCAAGTTGATCACGGAGCTGTCCGAGTGCCCGATGTAATCGGGATTTTACGGTTCCGGTCGGGATTTCGAGAATATCGGCAACTTCAGTTAAGGAGAAACCTTCGAAATAACTCAGGATAATAATCTGTTTGCAATCCCGGTCAAGGGTGGATACGGCCGCAGCAAGATCGGGGTCCGCAGGACGATCCCAGCTGCTGGATTCATGAATCTCGGTGACGGGACTGAACCGACTTTTGCGTTTGCGTTCGTCCGCACAGTAGTTGAGCAGAATGCGGATGAGCCAAGTGCCGAAGTAGGATGGTTCTTTTAATTTTTTGAGCTTACGGAACGCCCTGAACGTTGATTCCTGAATCGCTTCGAGCGCATCACCTTCGTTATGCAGATAGGCATAGGCGATACGGTACAGTTGGCTCTGATGTAATTCCATTAAGGCTGCAAAAGCCTCGGCATCCCCTTTTTGTGCGGCGATGGTGAGCTGAGTAGGGGTCACATGGCTCCTCCTTTCATGGATATGTTGAGTATTAGACCGTGTAAAGCTTCAAACGGTTCTTGTTTTCTGAAAAAAGGTATGTAATCGGACAACAAATAACCGTCAGACCTTCTCTTTGTACTCCAAAAAGAGTCTTGACGGTTATTCGCGTATTACTCACGTTATCTAATCATTATTGCTGATGCGCTGTAACGGCTGCTCGCAGACATGAAGCTGTAGACGTGTTACCACGTTCAAGTGAAATCTCTAGTGCGGTCTGGCCTGCTGAGTTTAGCGCGTTTGGATCAGCTCCATGCTGAAGTAACATCTCGATAAGTTCGATCTGATCCGTATGAAATGCTGCCGAGTGCAACGCATATTGTCCATCGCTGTCCAGAATATTCGTGGATGCCCCATGTTCGAGTAAAAGTTGGATAACTTCTGGTGAACGTTCTCCAGCAAGTGCGGCATGCAGTGCAGTATTGGACGGAATAAAGGAAATCTTGGAATGAGAAAGGGTGTTAACATCGGCTCCATGCTCCAGAAGAAGACGAACTGCTCCTGCTTGTCCATAATGAGAGGCATATCCCAGCGGAGTTAACCCATCCTGATTTTCAGTATTGGTGAGTTCCGGGTGAGAAGCGAGCAATAAGTGCAGGTTGGCCACATCTCCAGACTGTGCAGCCTGAAATAGTTGATTAATCTGTTCTGCATGATTCATAAGGAATACCTCCATTTGATGAGATAATTTAATTATAGATGTTCCTCTTCAGAGGTTCTTCTTCATAATCACCTTTTTGCCCGCAGCTGGGAAGGAGAGCTATGGAAGCGTTTAGTGAATAATGAACTGAACGAACCGAGGCTTTCGAAGCCCACATCATAACAGATATTGGTGACAGACCTGTCCGAATCTAGCAAAAGCCGCTTCGCAGCCAATAGTCTACATTCAGTCAGATAACGATGGGGTGAAGTACCAAACAACTTTTTATAACTGCGTAGAAAATGATTCACGGATAGTTGTGCAGCCGTTGCAGTCTGTTCTAGCGTTAACGGCTGATCATAGTAGGCGGAGATATACTCATGCCCGATATACACTCTTCGGTACAACTCTTCTCTGGTTGAACGTCTGATCATATCCAGTTCGTTGATCTCTTGCTGAACGTTACGGTGTAGATCCAGCATGTGAACAGCAAGCTGATGAAGCTGTTCCGCTATTGCCCAGGAATCTAGCTTGTATTGACTGTACAAATTCCGCAAATGATTCAGGGCTGCACCAAGCCGATTATCCATCGCGTATGTACGTTCTACCCACTCCATCTTGCTTGAGGAAGAATAACTATACGGCTCATGAAGTAGCCGAAGATCACTGGTCATTAGATTCCGACCGATCTCTTCCACATAACCGGGAGGGAAGAAGATACAGAAGGATTCAACTGGAGTAGATGAATCAATGTGAAGACTATATTCCTGGCCCTCATTCAGAAGCAGATAGTTCTCATTATTGACTGCGAAGTGACCGCGTCCCGCTTCATAGAGCGTTTTTCCGTTACGGAATGTTTTCAGTGATAGCGAGCCGCTGCCTTTCCAATCGAATTGGGAACTCGATTCATGCAGAATGAAGGGTACAGGTCGAGCAAGAGGAATCTCCAACACTTGCAAGCACCTCCAAGCTTAATTCTGGTTATACAACTTCTTCACAGCTTCCAGCCCCGGTACCGCAAAGCAGGCGAGTGGAGAGGGCAGATCATTCAATGGGAACCAGCCGATCTCACCGATGGCTCCGCCTTCTTCCAGATTACGAGCATGACCGCCAATCACCTTGGTGGAATAGAGCACGGATATCCAATGTTCCTTCTGTTGTGGCTGGATCGTCTCCGCCGTGCAGAGCAGACTGTCAATGGCGATATCCAGATTCACTTCCTCCTTGATTTCACGGATGACGGCAGTTTCCAGTGATTCATAGGGATCGACTTTCCCGCCAGGAATACTCCAAGTGTGCTGTTCAGGCTGACGATTCCGCCAGGCGAGAAGCACTTCGCCCCGTTCATTCAGGATGACCGCACCTACGCCGATGCGAGGTGAAATTTCAGATTCACCTTTTGGAACAGAACTTAATTCCGACATTGACAGCGCAGCTTGTTCGTTCCCATTACGTTGTGAAAAACCACCCGCTACCATATCCCCAGATTCAGGAGTACGAGTAGACTGGAATGACAAGGGAAGCCCAGCCTGTGCGGACCATTCTTCAGCAAGAATACTCATTGAGATCAGGTCATAATGCATGCCATCCCGCAAAACTGCTGAACGCTGGCGACCCTCTTCCCGGAATCCGGCTTTTAGGTACGCACGTCTCGCGGCTTCATTGTATTCAATGACTTCCAGTGCAATCCGGTTCAGGTTCAATTCGTGGAAGCCATATCGAAGAATCAGAGCCAGAGCGTCGCTTCCGTAACCTTTACCTCGATCATTTTCTTCGCCGATACCAATGGCCAGACGAGCCGACCGATTGTTCCATTCAATTCGGTAGAGGGCTGTGAATCCAATGAATCGGTTACCCTCCAGTGTACGTAATGCAAATTCAAATCCGTTGTCTCGGCGGACAGACGAAGAACCCGTTTCATCCGGCGTTAACGGGATCGCGATATCGGTATCCATGTTGCGCAAATATTCATAATCATCTGTGAAGCGGGAGAGACGCATGCAATCTTCCGGGCATGGGGCCGCTAATCTGACTTTGGAACCTTGAAAACCATTTAAATGACGTGGAGACATGTTGCACCTCTTTTGTTCGATATGAAATCAATCGTTTCTCCCCATTATACTACGAACAGGAGAGGATACCGAAAAATGGCACCAAACGAGCTACACTCAGGGAAAAAGATCATAAAAAAAAGCAGCCATTTCGGGCTGCTTGTACATTCATTATTTCAGATCATTCAATAAATTCTTCATTTTTTTGTAATGTCCACTGACCCGATCAACCATGTAGTTATACATGAGCTGATTCTCCGAAAGATTCGCCATTTCCTTGTCAATGTCAACGTTATTGTTGTTATTGTTCATGGCTGTTTCGTTGTTCTCGACAATTCGGTACTGTACGATTGAAGAATTGGGATCACTGATAGGAAAGTGTTTGTCATGAGTCCGCTTCATGGCGAGCTGATCTGTTTTGCCATTTTCAACGATACGTCTCAACTCTTCCTGAAACTCTACCGTTTTCTTTTTGTAGTTGGGCGTGTCTGCATTGGCTATGTTGTTGGTAATGGCATTGTGCTGTGCAGTAAGCGCTTGTAACAGTGATTCGTTACGTCTTGTCGTATTCGTTTCGATCACGGGCTCAGTCTCCTTCACTGTAGATTGTACAGTTACTTCTATAATAAGAAATTAAGTTGCACACTGTCAACATAACAAAGAAAAAGACAAGCACATGCCGGAGGTCCCCCGATAAGAAGAACCCTGCCTTCATGAAATCTTGTCTTAGATTTTGCCCTCATGGATCAGCGTTGAACAACCTCTTTAAGAGGGACGATTAATATTTTTGCCGTAATAGATCTCGTCCATCTCCAGCTTCAGCCACTCCGTGATCTCCTGTTGTTCCTTTTTGCTGAGCTTATCCTTGGTGTACCCAAACAGATAATTATCGAGATCAAATTCCCTCAGTTTACATTTGGTGTGAAAAATATTCTCCTGATAGACGTTCACGTCAATCATGTCAAAGCTGCTCTTGATCTCATCCGGAATATAATTCTGAATCGAGCCGATCTCATGGTCAATGAACAGCTTGCGTCCGCTCGTATCCCGCGTAAAACCACGCACCCTGTAATCCATCGTCATAATGTCCGTATCAAAGGAGTGGATCAGATAATTCAGTGCCTTAAGCGGTGAGATCTCACCACAGGTGGAGACATCAATGTCCGCACGGAAGGTACTGATACCTTCACTAGGATGAAATTCAGGGTAGGTGTGCACAGTGATATGGCTTTTATCCAGCTGCATGACAACGTTATCGGGCAGAGGGCCGGGAGATTCATCGAGTGATTCTTCAGGGATCTCCACGATTGGGCCTTCTGAGACAAGCATCGTAACACTCGCACCTTGAGGCACGTAATCCTGCTGGGCAACATTAAGAACATGAGCCCCAATGATGTCAGAGACGTTGTTCAGAATTTTACTCAACCGGGCGGCATTATACTGTTCATCAATATATTCAATGTAAGCTTCGCGTTCGTCTTTGGTTTTGGTATAACAAATATCGTACATATTAAAGCTGAGCGACTTGGTCAGGTTGTTAAATCCATGCAGTTGAATGCGCTGCTCTGGCGTAATTGTCATGGTTGCAGTTCCCCTTATCCCATACGACATATCATCGCAGTTATAATACTACTTATACCCAACCTGCCTCGAAAAAAAACATATGTACGTCATTCAAAATACGATTCCCCTCTAATGAAAGCTATGCATGAATGGACTTCAGATGATCTACATTTTTTTCAGAATGAAGAATCGTCGAAGTCCGCAATATCGTTCATGCGCTCATCCTCAGCTACAGATTGAATATCCTCTGAAGTGACACTGATGATTGTATAGTCCTCGTTCTGCTGTTTCTTCACGGCTTTTTCCTTCACAAAACGGGGACTGCCTTCACCGGCATCTTCGTCATAGACGAGCAGAAGACCGTCGCTTTTACGCAGCAACAGGTCATCCCGTGCAGTGAACTGCCACGGCCCGATATAAGGTTGATTGCTAATCGCACCGTAATAGTCCACACCCGAGAGGATGGAACGGTAATACTCCTGCTTGTCTTCTTTCCATTGCTCCTCCGGGTTCTGAAAGGCAGTGATGATCGACAGTTTCAGATGTGGGTACGTCTTCTTCAGATCAATGACCACTTCGCAGGCCCACAGGTCCACACCGTATTGTCCAGGCGTCAGCACCCATTCCAAACCATCCTCGACAAGGGGAGTGAGGCGGGAGGAGATGGCTTTTTTGATAAAAGGAATACCTTCATGCTTCTGTCCAAAAATCTGCAATTCATGTGCCCGGTAACCGGTGATTAACAGGTTTTTCAGTGTCCGTTCCTCCTTTCAGGCATGATCAAGGTGCAGTTATTTCGCAGGTGGAGTTTCTGCACGGAACGGATACAGGAATGGCTTCGGAATATCCGTTTCGAATGACATTAACTCATCCGTTGTGGGATGGATAAACGAGAGTATACGTGCATGAAGTCCGAGACGACCAAGGTCTCTTGTGCGTGCGCCGTATTTTCTGTCACCAGCAATCGGATGTCCGAGATCTTCCATATGCACACGAATCTGATTTTTACGACCTGTCTCCAGACGCACTTCCAGCAAGGAGAACTCACGATTCGACTTCAGACGTTTGTAATGTGTGATGGCGTGTTGTCCATCATTCGGACGAGAGCTGGAGTACATTTTCAGCGTTTTGGTTTCCTTCAACCAGGAAGAGATGGTACCTTCTTCTTTGGCTACCGAACCTTCAACAAGGGCAACGTATACGCGGTCCTGCACATTTTCCTTCCAGTTGTTTTGCAGCTTCTGCTGCACCTCTTCACTTTTGGCAAACATCATCACACCCGACGTATCCCGATCCAGACGATGGACAACAAAGATCCGGTTGAGCGGATTGGTGCGGCGCACATGCTCTGTCAGTTGGCGATAAGCCGTCAGGTCATCTGTCTTGTCAGCGGCAATGGACAATAGTCCGGCTTCCTTGCGGATCACAATGATATCATCGTCTTCATGCAAAATGTTAATACCCGTCAAGGATGGAGCAGCAACTGCACCTTCTTTTCGGATGTAGACAATCTGACCTGGCGTCAGCGCTTCATTAAACTTCGTTACGACCTTCTGATCGACGGATACCTGTCCACGACCCAGAATGGACTTCACTGCGTTCCGTCCTGATTTCAAATGTTGCAACAGGAAGTTCAACAGTTCATCCGGTTCAGTTACTTTGTACTGGCGTGGTGGTTCCTGCTTGCGATAGTAGGAATTGCCTGGTCGTTTGGATGCGCTGGCATTTTTGGGTTTGTTGCCTCCAGCTTTCTTGGGTGCACCCGATGATTTCGCGGTTATTGGCTTCTTATTCTCCTCAGTATTGCGTGATGCGGAAGTACCTGATGTTTTGGCAGATGAGAAGTTGGACTTGCCGGACCGTGCTGAAGATGAACCTGCATAAGATTTCCCCTTGGCCGAGGCCGATGTCTTGCTGGTTGGACGTTTGCGTTTATTCATGAATAGTAATCTCCTTCTGAACAGCCTGTACCGCTTGTGTGCATACGATCCGTTCATTTTCGTTATGCAGTTCAATATACCATTAACAGTCGACAAATAAAAATAGGTTCATACAATCTGCTATACATCCAATCATAAGAGTAGTGAGATTCATAGGATAGGGTATCCCATAGCATTGGAGGTGTTACTCATGGGCGTGTTTCTCGATATGAGAACTTCGATGAACTCGGCAACCGTAGGACAGCCCGGTTTGTCACTGTCAGATTCCCCCACAGCTTTTGGCACCATTGGTCTACAGACGCAGGGTGTGGTGAATCCCATTATTACGTTGAACGGGACAGTAGGTGTTACGGGGGAACTGGGAGATACCTTTGTTGTGGAGCTTGTGCGAGGTTTTTTATATGATCCTTTCTATATCATCTACCGTGCTGAAGGTACGATTGGACAGAACGGAGGTGCCGAATTCCATTCGTTCACTGCTCAGGATCTGTCTGCACCACCAGCATTGGAAAGTGTGTATACTTCGTTCATCTCGGGGGTGTCCACAGCAGTAAGAACCGGGCCGGAGATGTTATACGGTATTGCAGCCACCGGTTAGTAGTGAAAGGCGAAATATAACAGGCAGAGTGCTTCGTCATCACTTCTGTTGACGGCAGAGTTCGCTTCATACCCCAGAAACGCAAGACAATGCAGCGATAGGTTTCGACTAGCGCTCAGCAAGAAACCCCGGCTCAAGAAGTCGGGGGTTTTTGCCGTACAAGCATCTGCACGTTTCAATACAAATCACGAAACTAAAGTTTGAAACTGTCAGGATCAGTTGGCACGGCCTTTCAGAATGATGTTGTTGGCTTTGCCAAAGTCAATGGCCACTTTGCCTGCAAGTGCAGCTGTTCGCTCCGCAAGGATAACCGCGTTGACGCCACAGGAGAAGAGAGCGACATCGAAGGTATGTTGATTATTCTGAATCCAGTGCAGCGTTTCATCCATTTGATCATAGCTGTCGAAGGGCAGGGCAGTCACAATGTTCAGATTATACGGATCACGTTCGAGCATGACACGCAGTGCCTCAATCTCACGAGTAACGAGTAACACACGCTTGCCTGCAAGCATCTGCCAGAAACGCGGGTTCTGCGCCAGTTCCCGATTAACACAGGCATGACAAGTCATCGGAGGAGAGATGCCAAAGTGTGCAAATACCATGTCGGTCAGGGGTCTTTTGAGATAATCGGGAGCATTAATGGTGCTGTCACCACGAGGAAGAATGCCCACGATATCGGCACGTTGCAAGGAAGCGGCGACTTCATCCCGTAGTTTCGGGTTGGGAAGACGAAGTCCCTTTTGCCCTAGGTTGGCTTTCTTGGCCCAACGCTCCTGAAGGACCTGTTCCGTGGGCCATACGGTTTCTTGAGACATGACGATATTCTCGCCATCACCGACTCTTACAAGAGACAGCGGTCGGTGTTCCCGAAGTGCCGCTTCGAGCTGATCAAGCACACCTTCCATTTCAAGATAGATCGAATTCATTTGATGGGTTGCCTCCTTTGAAAATTGAACTGTTCTATTCTATGTTGTGACTACCGTAACGATATGTACGTTCGACCCAAAGGGCGCCATCCTTGGTTGAATATCAATCTATTTATATGAAAGTTAGTACATCTGTCGGTACCGCTTCTATCAACGTTTCATACCATATAGAGTGCTGGATTCACAAGCGAGATGTCGCTTGTAAGCGATCAGATAGATCGAAGATGATTTTCATAGGAAGACGGCATCAAAACTATGAAAACAGTCTGTATCCGACAAACGGAACTTGTAGCGTTCATGAGGAGGCATGTTATGTCGAGGAAAGTTGTGATTGAGATTAACTTCAACAATTATGGGATGGACCCGCAGCGATTAACGCGGGAATGGCTGGAGCGTCGGATGAGCATCTTCCGCACGTTCACATTGCATTGCCTGAAGGCGCAGACGAATCAGGATTTTCTCACAGTGGTGAAGTTGTCCAAGGAATCCGGGGAATTAATGCAGGAGATTCTGGCGGGTCAGGAGCCGCTTCCTTCCAATATTCGTTTTGGAACCAATATGGAGAGTGTGCGTGCCATTTTGGCGTTTGCCAATGGTTCGGAGCAACTCTATATTGCCCGTCTGGATTCGGATGATTTATACCATAAAACCTTTGTTCAACAGCTCTACGATATTCAACCACAGCAGCAGACGATGGCATTGATTAACCAGAACGGATATCTGTGGGACAGTGTGAATAACGAGATGGCCCCAGCGTTTCACCGTTCTCCACAGTTCTATGTCTACTTATATAAGACAGCCGAATACGCAGCAGGATACCGGGTCAAGCTTCCGGGCAGAGGTACACATGGCAATGTCATTGAACTGCCGCACGAGCTGCTTGCTCCGCGCAATTATGTCAACATCGTACATTCGAGCAATACTTCAACCAAAAAGGTACCACCCAAAGACCGGTTAAGCCGGGATGAGATGGCACAGGTACTACGCGAATTCATGATCTGATCAGGGAGGGATTCATCCATGATTCAAGGACAAACGATTCTGATCACTGGAGGAACGGGCTCCTGGGGTCAAAAGCTGACTGAGGTACTGCTGAAGCAGGACCCGGCTGAGATTCGCCTTCTGTCACGTAATGAATACGCCCAGATTGCGATGCAGCGAGAGTTCAACCATGATCCACGTCTGCGATTCATCATTGGGGATATCCGCGATTATCGGGCAGTGGAAGATGCATGCAGAGGTGTGGATGTGCTCTTCCATCTGGCTGCGCTGAAGCACGTTCCGGTCTGTGAGGACCAGCCTGATGAAGCGTTCAAGACCAATGTAATCGGGACGCAGAATATTATTCGGGCTGCGATACGTATGCAGGTTGCCAAAGTCATCGATGTGTCCACCGATAAGGCGGTAGATCCGATTAACGTATATGGCATGACCAAGGCTTTGGGTGAAAAAATGATGATCCGTGCCAACTGGCTAAGTGAAGGTACCCGGTTTGTCTGCATCCGCGGGGGCAATGTGCTTGGAACCAGTGGCAGTGTTGTGCCTTTGTTCCGGCGTCAGATCAATGAAGGCAAAAGCCCGACCATTACGGATATAGGCATGACCCGTTTTTTCCTGACGCGTACCGAAGCTATACATTTACTTCTTAAGGCGGCTGAGGCGGCCGTGGGCGGAGAGACTTTTGTGATGAAAATGAAAGCTTGCAAGATGACGGAACTTGCATCCGTCATGTTGGAACAGGCAGGTCGTCCATCCTTCGATTATAAGGTGACGGGAATACGTCCAGGCGAGAAATTACATGAAGTGCTGATCTCGCCCTTTGAAGCGCCGCGTACGTACCAATACGATGCACAGTATTATGTCATCCTTCCGGAGCACAAGGACAAGAGCCTGACGGATCAGTACAGCAGTCTGCCACGTGTGAACTTCTCCGAGTATCGCTCGGACAGTGCCATGATGAACAAACCAGTGATTGCCCGGTTTTTGCGTGCAGGAGGCTATATCGATTAGGGTGTGTCTCAAAACTCGTTCGGAGTTTTCAGACACACCCACCGAGGGGAGGCGGAGCGTTTGGAGGTGGAAGGAATGGAAGAAAATTATAAGCACAACCAGCACGAAGGAAATGAAGAGTTACAGCAACGTGCCCTAATACAACATATTAATGACCGCTCCCTAAAAGCTGTTGTCATCGGTCTCGGTTATGTTGGTTTACCCATGGCTGTAGAGATAGCACAGGCCGGTTATCAAGTCCACGGGATTGACATCGATACTTCCAAGGTAGCCAAGCTGAACGCCGGGAATTCGTATGTCATAGGTATAGAAGATGATGTTGTGCAGTCGCTTATGCAGGCTGGATTATTCACGGCAAGCACCGATTATGCAGCGGTGGCACAGGCCAATGTCATTGTGATCTGTGTGCCCACCCCACTGACCGCCGAGCATCAACCGGATATCTCGTATATCTCGGCGGCGGTGGATGGCATGACTCCGTATTTGCAGGAAGGCAGCCTGGTTATATTAGAAAGCACGACCTATCCGGGCACAACGGAGGAACGCTTGAAACAACCGATTGAAGCGGCAAACGGCTGGCGAGCTGGAGAACAGTTCTACGTCTGTTATTCTCCAGAGCGGGTAGATCCGGGCAGTGTGCATTATGGTGTGAAAAATACCCCGAAGATTATTGGCGGTTCGACACCCGCTTGTCTGAATTATGGTAAACAGTTCTACGGCTCGTTCCTCAACGAAGTTGTTCCGGTAAGTTCAACAACGGTAGCGGAGACAGCAAAGCTGTTCGAAAATACATTTCGCAGTGTCAATATTGCACTCGTGAATGAGCTGACCCCGGCCTGTGAACAGATGGGGGTAAACATCTGGGAAGTACTGAATGCGGCGGCAACCAAGCCGTTTGGTTATATGCCATTCTATCCAGGCCCCGGCATCGGCGGGCATTGTATTCCAATCGATCCGATCTATCTGTCCTGGGCTGCAAACCGTCAGGGATCGGAGCTGCAATTCATTCAGCTGGCGGATGCAACCAATCGGCAAATGCCAGAGAGAGTAGTGAAACGTGCCGCGGAGCTGCTGGAGCAGAATGGTGTATCTGTGCGGGGAGCACGTGTTGTACTGGCGGGTATGGCTTACAAAAAAGACATTGATGACCTGCGTGAATCGCCAGCGCTGGACGTTTATCGGCTGCTGAGCGCAGCGGGCGCAGATGTTGTTTTCACCGATCCAATGGTGCCTGTCTTCCGTAAGGATGATGGTACAGTGCTGCACTCTTGTCCAGCGGTGCCAGAATTATGGACAGGAGCTGATCTGGTGATCATCACCACGGATCATTCGGGATTCAATTATCAGGAGATGGCAGATCATGCAAAGCTGATTTTTGATACACGCAATGCAACGGCCGGATGCCTCGGGGGAAATATTGTGGTGCTGGGTCAGCCGGTTCACCGGGTGAAAACGGGAGAAACCTATGGCCAATCATGATCGAGTGAGTGAACGCTATTACGGCGAGATTAATTCGGAAGATTCTCATGAAGCGACGAGAACGCGTATCCACTGGATGTGTCGTGAGGCGACAGGCAAACGCATTCTGGATGTCGGGTGCAGTCAGGGCATTACGTCCATTCTGCTGGCGCGGGAAGGATTTCGTGTAACAGGGATTGATCTGGAAGAAGAAAGTGTCCGATATGCGCAAGCTGAGCTTGCCAAAGAATCCCGGCCGGTTAGAAATAATGTAGATTTTCGAATGCTGGATATTACGCAATGGAAAGTAAGGACTGCCTTTGATACTGTGCTGCTTGGAGAAGTGCTGGAGCATTTTGCTCATCCGGAGACGTTGTTGATCCAGATTTATCGGCTGTTGCAAGGTGATGGGACGTTGGTTGTGACTGTGCCGTATGGGTATCACCCGTTCTATGACCACAAGCAGACCTTCTATGCGGGAAGCCTGGCGATGACCCTGATGCCGTATTTTGAAGTATTGAAACTCGAAGTTCATCATAAATATCTATGTTGCGTGGCCCGCAAACGGCGGAGTACACAGCTGCATATATCGCCGACTTTGGATCAACTGCTGGAGTGGATGGAGCTGGATCATGTCCATTTTGCTGAGGTGGAACATCAGCACCTCCGCGTAATGAAACAGCGCAAGAAGGCACTGGACAGTGCGGTGGAGCAGGTGAAACGACTTCGCCGTCAGGAGAGTGGGGAAGGGTAGCGGTGAAGGTAGGGACAGTGGCAAGGGCAGGGGTATTCTAACGAATCGCACACGCCTTATTTTGATGATTTTGGAGAAATGAGAAATGTAACGAATCTCAGCGGCGCTATTTCATCTGAAGCTGCGATAAACGACGAATGGATGCCTATAATGCGAGAATAGCGGGTCTCAGATTCGTTACATTTTCCAAGTGGCTGAAATACACCAAATAGCGTCACCTCAGTTCGTTAGCCACAGTGAAAATGAAATGAATTCTTTATTGAACTTTGAGATTTGGGAGAATGAGTGTGAAAGCAGCCTCTTGTAGTGGTAGCGCTGATTCTTGGTTTACAAGTTAATCGTAAGTTTGAAGAGAAAATTGGAGTGGCTTAGTACCAGTACCTGGTCAATGAAAGAACAAACCCGTTATGACATTTCGCAATACGCGTACGACAGGAAGGGGCTCAAAAAGTGATCACCATCAGTCTGTGCATGATTGTGAAGAACGAGGAACGCACGCTGGCGCGCTGTCTGGACTCGGTTGCCGGCATCGCGGACGAGATCGTCATTGTGGATACCGGTTCATCGGATCGCACGATTGACATCGCTGCGCAGTATACCGATCATGTCTACACGTATGAATGGAAGGAAGACTTTGCCGCAGCGCGGAATGAGTCATTCGCCAAGGCCACGCAGGAGTATATCCTGTGGCTGGATGCGGATGATGTGCTGCTGCCCGCGGAACGGGCGAAGCTGGAGGTGTTGAAGCAGCAGCTTCCGTCCGGGGGAAAGACGGAAGCTGTGATCTTGAACTACACGCTGGCCGAGGGAGCGGAGGGGAGTCCCCTTGTGACGGACCGACGCCTTCGCCTGGTCAAGTGGGATGCCGGGTGCCGCTGGCATGGCCGGCTGCACGAGCAGCTTAGCTTCCCGCGGGGCGAGGTCATTACGGCAGACATTGCCGTCACGCATCGCCGCGAAGCGGGACATCATTCGGCACGAAACGTGCGCATTCTGCGCAAATGGATCGCCGAAGAGGGCGTAGCCCAAGGTCGCCTGCTATTTTATTATGCAGGCGAATGTTATGACCGCCAGCGTTATGCGGCGGCGGCACGCGGATACACGAAGCTGCTGGAGCAGCCAAGCGGTTACCGCGAGGATCGCCTGATTGCCTGCGCGCGGCTGGCGGAATGTTATGAACGACTGGGTGAGCCGGGCCGTAAGCTCGGAGCATTGCTGCAGTCGTTCCAGTATGATCTGCCACATGCCGATTTCTGCTGTGCCATTGCGGCCTGTTTCCATGAGCGGCAGGAACCAGTTTCGGCGATCTACTGGTATATGCAGGCGGTGGACGTGAGCAGCCGCGATCCGGGCCTGCGCCCGGTACCTATGGCTTGCCGTACCTGGCTGCCACATGCCCGTTTATCCCTTTGTTATGCTCATCTGGGCAACTGGGAGCAGGCACTCATGCATAACACCAAAGCCCGAGAGTACTTGCCCAACGATCCCGGATTACTTGCCAATCGGCAGAAGCTCGAAGTTGTGGTACGCAAAGAGATGAAGGAGCGGGAAGAACGTGGTGAAGTGTCACCGCGTAAGTAGGGAGACGAACTGGGACAGATGAGTACAGAAGGGTTTGAAGCGGGAGTAGAGATAGAGAAAATAGATTGAAGTAGAAGTGAAATAACAACAAAAACTAATCCGTTGCTGGTAGGATGCGATAGGGCTTATCAGTGAAAATAAGGGTTGAGTGGAAATAGAGTGTAAGGCACAATTGCGAGCAGAAGCAGAAGCAGAAGCAGAAGCAGAAGCAGAAGCAGAAGCAGAAGCAGAAGCAGAAGCAGAAGCAGAAGCAGAAGCAGAAGCAGAAGCAGAAGCAGAAGCAGAAGCAGAAGCAGAAGCAGAAGGTGCTTATGATTAAGCGGTAGAATAGATGTGATAGATAAGTTATGTGCTGCCTTATGTTTAAAGTTCTATAGTACGAAGTTGTTAGTGAAAAAGCATATTAAACCACCAATGAAGTATAAGTAATTACACGATAACATGTAGAACAAGCGTAGCCCCGCTTAACCGAAAGAGTCGGCGAGTGGGGCTTTTAATGCTTCACGTGCCGCGTGTATCTCCTGCCATGGTGTAATGAAAGTAGCATTTGGTGAAATTTTCACAAGGCATACAGAGTGTTGGAACTTCTGACATGCGGTGCAGTGAGGATTACTCATCAAGATGAGACCTCGAGTGTTCAGATTCGTCATATTAGCTGCTACGTTGTTTTATTTTTCGGGTGCCAGGCATCGCACAGACTGATCTTTCATCCGTAAGCTTTTGCAAGCCCAGCCCCATCCATCATATATTTCGTCATCGATGTTGAGGGTCATGGTCTCATCCGTATATTCATTCCAGTTTTCAATCCGAAGTGTGTTTTCACTGTCCCATTCGAGATGGTTATTTCCGTGGTGCTTGGCACGATAGATCGTTTTTACTGTGGCGTCCTCAGGTGCATTTGTCTTCTTAACATCGACCCAGATTGTAACGCCGCCTGCCGCACCACCGTAAGGTACACCGTAAATTTCGGCAGTATAATCACCATTCCTTGAAGGCATGGAATAACTCAATTCCCCCAGCTCGGAACGGTCAAACGTGGAGAAGTAAGGACGGAGCCAGAAATACAGGAATACAGCGGCAAATAGTACAAGAATCAACAATGTAAATGTAGTGAGAATAGGGTGTCTACGTATCCAAGGTTTGCGAGAATCTGTATAGGATGAACTTGAATTAGCTTGAGTATTTTGATCCATAAGGTTGAACCTCCATTTGCACCTTACAGTGAAATTTGCTTTGCAGGAATATAAATGTCCAACTCTCCGTAGTGGTCCTGAGCCAGACTGCCATCAATTCTTTCAAAATAGTAGGGATCACTCTTCTCGTACCCCGAATGGCTCTGCCAATATTCATCGATAAATGTCCAGACACTGTCCAGATGATCAATGTTGATCAGACTTGGGTGGAAATCACAGACAAATTTGAATACGGCATACTGGTTGGCCGGGACCTCAATTCCGTCCAGTTCTTCAGGGATATGATCCAGACTGGTGACCTCTACAGACGGCTGATATGTACTGTAATCCTCGTTAATTTCATTGGTAAATCCGATATATACGTTGGGTTGCAACACGTTAGGAATCGAATGAAAGTGTTTTGCAAAAAAGTCGTTGCCTGCTGAATTGGCTTCATAGTGCTCTTCGTTATCTGCATACCGAATGTGGGACCGTTGCCCAATGAGTTTCATAGCCGGTTTTCGTACATACGTTGGTTTGAAAATATATCCATATGGAAGCGTTGTGATCATGGACGAAGTCATGCGGGCTGTGAATTCAAGGTTTCCAGCTCCCTGTTTGCGATACTGCAGGGGTGTAATGCCGAAGGCTTGTTTGAAAGCACGTATGTAGGATTGTTCATGTTCAAAAGCGTAATGTCCGCTGATATCGATAATCTTCCAGTTCAGATTCACCAATTGCTCCAGGCTGCGTGCCAATTTGCGTGAGCGAATGTATTCTCCAGGCAGTTGTCCGCTGACATGTTTGAACATGCGATGCAGGTGGAATTTGGATATATGAGTCACAGATGCCAGATGATCCAGCGTTAATTTGTCTTGAATATGGTCTTCTATGTAGTCGAATAGCTTATCCAGTGTGTCTAGCAGATCATGTTGCATATCAATCTCCCTACTTCTAATAGTACTTACAGCAATAAATGTTCATTTTTTCCTTATCACCGATGATATCATAACCAAGTACATAATTTAATGACAAGATTGGAGAAAGCATCCATGTTTGCTGACAAAAAAAATTATACAACGTTAGGCATGTTAACTCGATTATGGACAATAACGGGCAAGTACCGTATGTTCATCATTCTGTTACTTTTCGCCGCATGCTTGGTCTCCCTGATTGAGGTCGGTTATTTGGAATCGATCCGAAGACTGGTCAAAGGCGCGACTGAAGGACAGTTTTCGTTACTCTACTCAGGGTTGATCATAGGCGTTAGCATTGTAGTATTACGATTGATTGTAACCGCATTCATGACGAGGGTCGAGACGTTATTCCAGCAAAAGACATTATTGTCTGTGCAGTCTCTACTGCTCTCATCCTTTAGCAACACAGAGACACGTGATCTGGCACATTATCATACGGGTGACCTAACCTCTAGGGTCTGGACTTCAGCCAAGGAAGCACAGAAGGGGATCAACCAACATGGCATTGAACTCGCCAAAAATATCATTCAGCTGATTCTTGCCTTTGCTTACTTCAGCTGGGTGAACTTGCCGCTGTCGTTGGCTATCATTGCATTCACATTGATCTATCCTCTTGTAACAGTAGGACTGGGTAAATGTCTACAAAGACGGCATGATCAGTTGAATGCCAGTGCAGCATCAAGAGATGAGATACTGACAGAAATCATCCAAGCCCCGGTTGAGATCCGAAGTTACGGACTCGCGGGTTATGTACACCATCAATTTAAAGGTCGAATGGATCAGGTTTTCAAACATACGATGTCTGTATCTGTGTTACAACGACTTTCGGAAGCAGCCGGACGGGTCTCCACGTATGGTGGCATGATTCTGATTCTCTATCTAGGCGGCATGCAGGTCCTGAATGGACATATGGATGTAGGCGGACTGGCAGCTTTTCTGGTAGCAAGCAGTCAGTTAACACGTCCGATTGAATCGTTATCTGGGTTGTGGAATGATTTTATTGGTTCGGCTTCTCATGCGTCCAGAATCTTTGAGGTGCTGGATTTGGAGAGAAAGAACACGGTTGCTAATACCGGTACAAATACATATGTACAGTCCGATATGCATTTAGGACAGCCTGAAAAACAATCTAAACCGGCTGGTATCAACGTGCAGCATGTGTCTTATAGGTATGCGGAGCAAGAAGAAGTGTTAACAGATATTTCTTTTGAGGCCAAGAAAGGAAAGCTTACTGTAATCACGGGGCCAAGTGGATGCGGGAAAACCACGTTATTGAAATTGATAGCCGGACTAGATAGACCTGTTACTGGTTCGATCCAGGTCATGAATCAGAAGAATTCACTGAAGGATATGCACGAAGTTCAGACAGGGAATGTCAATCAGGTGTATGCTCCGCAACAAGCCTTTATTTTCACAGGAACAGTGGAAGAGAATATTGTTTTTGGACAAGAAGGGATATCTGCCGATCAAGTAAAGGTTGCGGCCCACATGACGCATGCACATGACGCGATTATGCGTCAATCGCTCGGTTATGGGACAGAGCTTCAGCCACAAGGCGGGACGATGTCGGGTGGTGAGCTTCAGCGTATTAGTCTAGCCAGAGCGATGCTGAGGAACCCGGATATTCTTCTGTTGGATGAACCGACGTCATCTCAAGACCCGTGGCATGAGCAACGGTTGAATGATCTTTTTGCCCGAATCACTGCTGACAAAGGCACAACGGTTATTGCAGTTACTCATCGATTATCGCTGATAGAACGGGCAGATCAGGTCATCTATATTCAGAAAGGACGCGTCAAAGATACGGGGACTCATCGTGAATTGCTGGATCGTCCAAACGGATATCGAAGTTATATTGCGGAGCAGGATACGGAAGTGGAGGAACAGCATGAGTAACAAGATTGAAGATGCAGCATATGCCGATGACGTTGAAATGAAAAGCAGTCATGAGAAAAGCGGAGCATATGAGATAAATGAAAATAATGAAAATGAAAATATCGAAAATGAAGCTCATCATCAGATGAACGAAAGTGATGTTCCAGATGACCCGAAACAAGCTGTATCATTGGCAACGGTATGGCCCGTTATTTTTCGCTGGATGAAGCCTTATGGATTAGCTGTAGCGATCTTGCTCATTTTTATCGCCGCAGATGCGGTCTTTGATTGGGGACTTGCCTTTGTACAGGGATTCTTCGTGGATGCTATTCATGATGGGGGACAGGAGCAGCTTAATGCTACAGCGATCATCTTTATCGCCATTCTGGCAGGGTTTATCGTATTACTCGCGATGCATCGTTATGTGCTGGTACGGCTCAAGGAATCGATGCAACGGGATATGTCCATGGATCTGTTGAAACTGTTAAACCGGATGCCCTATTCCTGGGTGCGCAGACAGAAGTCCGGGGATGTGATGCTTCGCATCAAGGAAGACACGAAGCATGGTGCAGAAGTTGTGGAGGCTATTGCAGAGGGTGTTACGGTTGTATTCATCATTGCTCTATCGCTGGGTTATTTGTACAGAGCAGATGCATGGGTTGCGGTTATCGCCTTGGTAAGTGCAGGGGCAATCTGGTTTACGGCGAGGTTGTATGATCAGCGAATTGTACATCTGTCCGATGAGGTCGAATCCAGGGAAGGCGAGTCCCAAGAACAGATCCAACAGTATGTTGAAGGGATACCGGTGATTCAGATGTATAATGCTTCACCGTGGTTTCTCGCTCGATTTCGGACACAACAGCAATCATTGAATCGTGTTCATGCCAAGTTGCAGATGACCCTGAGCATGTCGGATAACGTGGCGATGGCGGTGTTTGGTTTGGCTCAATTGGCAGCGTTGTTCCTTATTGCTTTGTCAGCGGCTAGGGGAACTTTGTCTCCGGGCATGGTTGTTGCAAGTAGTCTGCTGTTTGAACTGGTGGTGTGGCCAGTACTCGGCTTGTCCAGCCAGTGGAGTCAGATGCAAGCCAGCGTGGGTGCATTTGGACGTATCTCTGCATGGTTGAAATTGGCGGAGAACAAGAAGACAGACGCATCCAATACTAAGCACGAGGAGCTTGCACAGGGAATTTGTAACCAAGATCAAGGGAATACACAAAAAGGGGCACATAAAGAGAACGAAATTGCTATGCTACGTCTTCAACAGGTTATGGTAACCGATGAAAACAGTGGTCGGAAGATTCTGGATCAGATTACGTTTAATCTGGTTCCTGGTGAACTGGTTGCGGTAGTTGGAGCCAGCGGTGCTGGCAAATCTACACTGTGCCAAGTGTGTGCGGGGTTGATCGAGCCAACAAATGGAAGCATATTGCTGGGTGATAAACATGTTGCAGAGTATGTAGAGATGGATAATCAATCCAGACTGACGTATATGCCACAGAGACCAACTTTTTTCACAGGAACGATTGAAGACAATATTCATCTGAGTTCAGACGTTACATTGGACAGAGTGAAGTTTGCGGCAGAGCAGGCAGGTTTGCATGAATATATTGAGGCACAGGAAGGACAATACGCAGCAATCTTGCATGAGAAAGGGGCCAATCTATCTGGAGGCCAACAACAGCGACTGTCGCTTGCCAGACTCTTCTTGAGGTCATCCGATCTTTATATTCTGGACGAACCAACGTCATCATTGGATATTCAGACAGAACAGAACGTGATGAATCACTTGCTGAACTTTATGAAAGGCAGCATAGGATTGCTTGTCACACATCGCATGGAGGTTGCTCGTCAGTGCTCTCGCATCCTTGTTATGGAACATGGCCGAATTGCCGAGGATGGAACTCATGAACAACTGATACAGAGGAAAGGATTGTATTATCGTATGAATGCAAAAGGCGGTGATACAACATGAATGAATCTGGGATTAAAAAAGTAATCGATACGCTGGAGTTCTTGAGTCAGGATCGGGAAGCACGTCGTTTGTATGAAGAGCGCCAGAAATATTTACATGACGAAGCTTCTATGATTGAGTGGGCTACGGAAAAAGGCATAGCTAAGGGGATAGAAAAGGGATTAGTAGAAGGGGAAAAAAGCAAGGCAATTGAGATTGCGAAGAACATGCTCTCACTAGGACTCGAAGTTACTATTAATTTGCAAAGGCCAGTGGCTTGCCGGAGTCTGAGGTAGAGTCGTTAAAAGATTAAAGTGAAGTTGTAAAGTTGTAAGGTATAGTAGCTTCACCAGATGAATGGGTATGGGTACACTAGCGTGATATGAGTGTGTCGGTTGTGAATAAAAGTTTACAACAATCGTTTTGTCCAACTAGGGCAGGACGGTTGTTTTTATTTTAATGAAGAAGCTTCAAACGTTTTACAGTAAAACGCGGTTGCTCATTCGGGGCTGGGCCGTTAAACTAAAGGGAGCGGCGTTTGCTTGACGGACAAGTCATGAGAACGCCATTTTGTTGTCAAGGATGCGGCATATGAGCCGCTTTCGGATGTCAGAATCGGATCGGACCAAGCTGGTGGAAAAACGCCGGTGATAAGTAAGGAGTCTTTACATGAGTGTGCAAACACCTACATTAGAAGAAGCGCAGGGTCTCCTGCAAAAATATTATGGCTACCCCGACTTCCGTGAGGGACAGAAAAAGATCGTAGCCAGCCTGCTCGAACGTGAAGATACGTTGGGTATTATGCCAACTGGGGGCGGTAAGTCGATCTGTTATCAGATCCCCGCTCTGTTATATTCGGGTCTGACGCTTGTTGTCTCCCCGTTGATCTCATTGATGAAGGACCAGGTCGATGCGTTGACGACCGCCGGAATTGCTGCCGCGTATATTAATAGTACACTGAGCGGCAAAGAAGTGAATGATCGCATCCGCGCGGCGCAGCGCGGTGAGCTGAAGTTGCTCTATGTCGCGCCTGAGCGACTGGAGCTGGATTGGTTCCGCGAGGAGATGGGCTATTTGCCGATCTCTTGCGTTGCCGTGGATGAGGCCCACTGTGTATCGCAGTGGGGGCATGATTTTCGGACAAGCTACCTGGCGGTAGCGCCGTTTGTGGACAGTTTGCCGGAGCGGCCGGTGGTTGCGGCCTTCACGGCTACAGCGACGCCCGAGGTCATGGGCGATATTCTGCGTTTGCTGCGTTTGCAGGACCCGCAGACATATGTGACCGGACTTGGGCGGGATAATCTGGCGTTTAGCGTGCTGCGTGGCGAGAGCAAGAAGGATTTTGTTCTGAATTACGCGCGCGAGCATGCCAGTGAGCCAGGTATTATATACGCCGCGACTCGTAAGGACGTGGACGATCTGCATCAGCGTTTGTTGCAAGCGGGATTGCCCGCAGGACGCTACCATGCCGGGATGACGGACGATGAACGGTCCCAGAGCCAGGAAGCTTTTTTGTACGATGATATTCGAGTGATGGTGGCGACCAATGCGTTCGGGATGGGGATTGATAAGTCGAACGTGCGTTACGTTATTCATAACAGCATGCCGAAAAATATGGAGGCATACGTGCAGGAAGCCGGACGTGCAGGCCGGGATGGAGAGCCAAGCCAGTGTATTCTGTTATTCGGGGCACAGGACATTATCACCCAGAAGTTCCTGATTGAGCAGAATCCGATGGACGGCGACCGCAAACAGAACGATTACCGGAAGCTGCAACAGATGGTGGATTACTGTTACACAACGCGTTGTCTGCGCAGTGCGCAACTGGATTATTTCGGTGAGGTGCATGACGATACACCTTGCGGTACTTGCAGTTCCTGTACGGACGACCGCGAGTTGGTAGACATGACGATTGATGCACAGAAAATATTCAGTTGCATTCACCGCATGCGTGAACGGTATGGTGTATCGCTGGTCGCTTCTGTGCTCAAAGGCTCCCGTGCCAAAAAAGTGCTTGATTATGGCTTCAACTCTCTGCCAACCTACGGCGTGATGGGTAATCGGACAGAGCGTGAGATATCGGAGATCATCAACGTGATGGTATCCGAAGGATATCTGATGCTGTCTGAGGGACAGTATCCGGTTGTGCGTTTGCAGCCACTGGCGGTGGAAGTGCTCAAAGGCCAGCGTGAAGTGATGCAACGTGTCGTCCGCAAGACAGCGGCAACAGCTTCGGGTACGAACTATGGTGGACGGCGCGGACGCGATGCAATGCCATCTGCGGTTAATGAGACGGTATTTGAACAACTTCGTCTGATCCGGCGTGATCTGGCGGCGAAAGAGCATGTACCATCGTACATTATTTTCAATGACGCGACCCTGCGTGAGATGAGTGTGGTATGTCCACAGACAGAACGTGACATGCTGGATATCAAAGGGGTCGGTGAGGTCAAGTACCGCAAGTACGGACTGCCGTTCCTGGAGTTTTTCCAGAAGCAATCGGGCGAAGAAGTGGATACGGATGATGATGCGTTTTACGAGTATGAGTGAGTATGAAATGAGTAAGAGTAAGAGTGAATTGAGTATGAATTGTTAATTTTCACTTTCCAATCTTGAAGTTGGTCGTCGCGTCTCTGTAGAGTGGACAAATGGTGGCGAATTGTCTTTCAAAGGGTGGACATTGGCGTTAGAAATGGCTGACCGTATCGTATACAACATGTAGGTTTATTTTATGTGGTCCGTACTGTATGTTGTGGTTTGGATTTGGCGGGGTGTATATGTCTTTTTGAAAAGAGTGTCCACTCTTTGAAAGACAAAAGTTAGATATGTCCATGAGACATGGAATGGCTAGTTCAAAAGAGGTTTAGATGAACAGCATCCGGGGCAGGATGGCTGTGCAGCTTACTTTTTACCAAAAAAAATATGGTCTGGGTGTCCAGGCAAAGGTTGTGAACCATGAAGGTTATTCTTTCTACATTAAATGCAAAGTACATCCATACCTCTTTGGCGTTGCGGTGTCTGAAGGCGTACAGTGAGAAGGATTTTGATATTGACCTGGCGGAGTATACGATCAAGGACCCGGTGATGAATATTGTGTCTGATCTGTACCAGCGCGGCGCGGACGTGATTGGTTTCTCGTGTTACATCTGGAACATCGAAGAGACGATTAAGGTCATTGATAATCTGAAAAAGGTTATGCCGAACGTGAAAATTCTGCTGGGCGGGCCGGAAGTGTCCTACGACACGGAATATTGGATGAACCGGATTCCCAATGTGGATTTCATCGTGATGGGTGAAGGGGAAGAGACGCTGCATCAGCTTTTGATGGAGCTGGAAGGAAGCAAGAAGTTCCACTTCGTGTATGGACTGGCGTATCGCAAAGGGGAAGAAGTCATTCTCATGCCAGGACGGCCAAAAGCGGATCTGAACGATCTGCCTTCACCGCATCGATTTGAAGAGGATATTCCGGAGCTTGGGAAGCGGGTTGTTTATTTTGAAACCAGTCGGGGCTGCCCGTTCAGTTGTCAGTTCTGTCTGTCCAGTATTGAGGTAGGCGTGCGGTATTACGATATTGAGCGGACAAAGTCGGACATTCTGTACCTGATCGAGAAGGGCGCGAAGCTGATCAAATTTGTGGACCGGACGTTCAATATCAAGCGGGATTATGCGCTCGAAATGTTCAAATTCCTGATTGAGAATCATCAGGGGACGGTGTTCCAGTTTGAAATTACGGCGGATATTATGCGTCCCGAGGTGCTCGATTATCTGGCAGAGAATGCGCCGCCGGGCACATTCCGGTTCGAGATCGGGGTTCAGTCCACGAACGATCCGACAAATGAACTGGTGAAACGTCGTCAGAACTTTACCAAGCTTAGCCGGACCGTGAACAAGGTGAAAGCCAGTGGCAAAATCGACCAGCATTTGGATCTCATCGCCGGATTGCCTGAGGAAGATTACAATACTTTCCGCAAAACGTTTAACGATGTGTTTGCACTGGGGCCGGAAGAGCTTCAGCTGGGATTCCTCAAAATGCTGCGTGGTACAGGTCTGCGTCTGGATGCGGAGAAGTACAACTATACGTACATGGATCACGCGCCGTATGAGATTCTGGGCAGTGATGTGCTCCCGTTCAGCGACATCGTGCGCTTGAAACGGTTGGAGGATGTGCTGGAGAAATACTGGAACGCACACCGGATGGACCATACGCTGAAGTATCTGATGGAGCAAGAGTTCAACTCACCGTTTGATTTCTTCCAGGCGTTTGGGGATTATTGGGAGGGTCAGGGTTGGCAGAAGATTGGTCACCAACTGGAGGATCTGTTTACTCGTCTGCACAGCTTCCTGGAGTCGCGGAATACGCCGCATATGGATATCGTGCTCGGCCTGATGAAGCTGGATTATTTCCTCGGCCACAAATACAAACCACGCAAAATCTGGTGGGAAGATCCGCTTCAGAAAGACCAGTGGGCGGGTTATATGAAAACGTTGGCTGAACGTCCAGAAGACGTTCGACTGCCACGTGTTGCCGGCGCCGCAGGCACGGCATGGTTGGAAAGCAGCGGCACGGGTCCGAGTGCCGCTGGGGCAAGTTCGGCTGCTGCCGGAGAAGACTCTGCCGCAGATGCGGCGGGTGTGATCGGCAGCGAAGCCGGGGGTGCAGCGTCGCTTGCTTCGGGCGACGCAACAGGGTCCGCCGCGGATGGAGCGGCGGACATGGTGGACGGCAACGCTTCGCGTGCGTTGCCGATGACCTCGGCCATGACCGCACAGACGGTCATGGGTGCCCGTGCTTTCGCCGACCTTGGTCTCGGCGAAAAGGAACTGCAGAAGCACACCGTATTGGATGTGCTTCCGTTCCGGCTTGAGCGTGTGCTAGCTGGCGCCAGCCCGCTTGCCGCGAAAGGCCGGACGCTGCTGGTCGTTGTGTACCAGCAGCATGAAGGGCAGCAGGCGCAGTATTACACGCTGCCGCTGGGAGAAGAAGCCGCTGCCATGTAGGTGCAGCGGCCTGAGATAAGCTGAATGGGCTAATTGGTGCCATGTAGCAAGAGGAAGCGCCACGACTATGAGGTCGGGGCGCTTTTTTTTACAACAGCAAAGCTCTCATATTAAGGTACTGTAAAAAAACCTAGAAGACACGGAGGCCACAGAATGGATCTGAAGACGTACCTGGCAGAGCATTTTCCAAACCTGACCTTAGAGCCACCTCTTTTTTATAATTGGGATGTTGCAATACGATTCGAACTTGGCAATCCTCTGATGTTTGGAATGAATACGGAGCATTACATGGAAAAAGTTTATCATCGATCACTTGAACTATTTAAGGCTCTTCATGATCAAGAAGATGAAGTCCTATTAATAACTCAAGCTTATTTTGCAGATAAGCCTAAACACAAAGTGAAAAAATTGAACCTGTACAGAAAATATATCAAGAAGAAAGGGCCAATTAGAGCCTTGAGCCTTGAGATATTTCCAGGTCTGGATTGTGAAACAGGTGACATCTCAGACCCAAGGAACAACATGTATAGGTACTGGACTAAATGTAGAGTTGAGGACTTGAAATATAATCAGTTAATCAAAGCTATATGTAATCATGATGTTGGAATTAAGCCAAAGATATATCATAGGGTGTATTTCATTAATATAAGTAAGAAAACGATATTTCATATCTATGATGATAGAGGTTGCGATGTTATTTCAGCATCAAAGGAAGAGCTGAGGGGTATTTATAAAGAATATAGTGATTGGATTTTAGATAATGATAGAGACAGAATTAACAAGGTATTTTTAGGATAGTGGGTTGGATGATCCAATACAATTTTCTGATGTTGATCGCGCAGGGATAATGTATTATTTGAAACACAGGTTTGGAAAGAACTTCAAGAGTGTTCAGATGTAAGGAGTAAAGATTATGGATAAAAAAGAAAAGAAGTTTATCATTGTTATGATTGTACTTGCTGTAGTTGTAGTAGGAGCTATATGGTACCTAAAAGTAGGATATTTATTAAAGAAACCAGAGATGCCCGAAGCAAATATTGCAATTCAGACCCAAATGGTCGATGGTGGTGCGATTAGTTTACGAAATGCTGATTACACCGAAAATCAAATCAAGGTTGGATATGAAGTGAAAGGGTTCAGTTTGGAGGAATATAATATTGCTTGTGAGCTTTATCATGACGGACATTTGATTTCAACTTCTGGCTCAACAGGTGGCGGTTTGATAGAACTTGACGAGAAGCATTATTACTTCATTGGTTATGAGAATATAACTGAAATGAATCTGCCTGAATCTATACATCTAAACGTGGAGATTAAAGTGATACCCAATGATTTTAGACAAAAATCGATAACTTCATCATTTGACGTAAGCCTTGATAAAGAAGTGCAATAGATTGAAGGGGCAGCTATGTCCGCAAAGGTCACCGTTGTTTGATGAAAACCTTAATTCAAGTGGTACTTCTCCATAACGGAGTCACGGAAAGTTTCGTATTCTGATAACTCTTTTGCAGTGGAGGATTGAGTTAAACTATATTGAGTTATCCCTTCAAGGCTGAATTTGCCTAAGTTATCATTGATTAATCCATAATCACCAAAGGTGTTTTTCATCAAGAAAAGCACACTTTTATCACCCTTCTGTAGTTCTACATAGTCATCAACTGTATATTTGACGTCTCCTTCCAGGCTAACGGGTTCAATGATCTTCAATTCGTTCTGATCTGAAGGGAAATCTTCGGGTTTCTTCAATATCTTTTCAATCTTAATATTTGTATTGGTGTGAAAGGATTGCATGGTCCCATCATCAAATGCAGTAATAACATGCTCTCGATCTCTGAAATCTTCTGTTGCATAACCAATAACGATCAGTTCGGCGAACGCATCCAGATTATCTATTTCATGAAATATTAAAGAGTTGGCTGAAAGGTTGACGACTTTATGAATGGGCACGTACGGTTTCGATTGACCGTTTGCGTAAGCGATTGCAGCAGCAGAGATAGCCAGTACGAATAAAGAGACTAGTACAACCTTCCTTTTGAAAAAAGACATGATCTCATCCTCTCCGTTAGATTTAACTTCTTTTGAAAGCATCTTGCTTCATTTCTACTATACACATATCTGAAAATTACTGTAAATTAAATGTCTGACAGAGTATCAATCCTGAATTAATTCAGTATCTAAAATATGATGGCACCATTTCATTGATTTTTGGAACGGAAAGACAGAATATGTTGAAGGACCTAAAGCGTGACCATAAATTTTGATAGAAGAAACCCAAGGAGGGTCCTATGAAGACCATCGTTTATATGGTTAGGCATGCGGAGTCACCGTATACGGAAGGAACGGAAAGAACGAGGGGGCTTACCCTGGAGGGCAAGATGAATGCAGAACGAATAACGGAAATATTAACGAATGAAGGAATACATTCCATCGTCTCAAGTCCTTATGCCAGGGCGATTCTAACCTTAGAGGGTGTGGCAGCAGCGTTAGAATTAGATATTCAGATCATGGAGGATCTGCGGGAAAGGCATTTTTCAGATGATATGATTGCGGATGAAGAGTTTGAGCCTGCTTCGAAGAAGATGTTTGATGACCCGGATTATGCATTGCCAGGAGGCGAGTCGAACACGGTTTGCCAGAGTAGAGCAGTGGGCGTGTTGAAACAGATTTTAGAAGAATACAAGGGTAAAAAAGTGGCGATCGGCACACACGGACATGTAATGACGTTGATGATGAACTACTTTGATTCGAGTTTCGGATTGGATTTTATGAATCAAACCAAGAAACCGGACATTTATCGATTACAATTTGACGAGATGGAATTAGAGAACGTGACAAAGCTATGGAACGAATAGGGTGAAAGTGAAAGGCGAGAACGGTTGTTCATAATTTTGGTTACAGGTAAAATATAGATATCATTAAATATGGAAGGGGTGACTCCATTGACATTACAAAACTTATTTCATGAAAAACCAACGAAACTATGGAAGGAGAGAATGATTGAAGGCGGAGATGAGCTCTTCACAGAAGAGAGATTACTCAAGTCTGATCAGGCCCTGGATACATATTTGCACCAATTAATAGCATTACAAGAAACGCAAGATTCTGAGCGCATGATGAAGGCTGTAGAAGAAGTTGTGCTTAGGTTTAATGAAATGAATGAGGCCAATGGTTATTTTATTGAGACGATGGAACGTGAAGAATTGGCTGATTTTATAGACAAGGCGGCTAGGCTGGCTGGATTAGACATCCATGAGGATGAAGATATTACGGAAGAATGGAGAGAGTGGTAATTCAGCAGAACAGCGTTTTCCAATTTTAATGATAAGGGTGATCAATATGGAACGAGGACTCATTATATTTTTGAACGGAACGTCAAGTTCGGGGAAGACAAGCATTGCGATGGAAATGAAAAATCAGGGAGACATTCCGTTTCATCACTTATCTGTAGATCAATTTCTGCATAATTATGATCAATTTATCGACAATACATATCCAGATATGAAACCAACTAGAGAAGTAGAGCACCATGTCATGACAGATATCCTGTTCGACCCGATCAATTCGATGTACTGTGCAACCATTAAGCTATTTTCGGAAATGGGTTTGAATGTCATCGTGGATACGGTCATCAGCAATGACAAGTGGTTTAATGATTTTTATGAGTTACTATCGGATTATCCGATATTGTTTGTAGGCGTGCAGTGCTCGAAAGAAGAACTCACCAGAAGAGAGCAGAGCAGGGGAGATCGCGAGATTGGACTTGCCCATTCCCAGTTCGACTACATCTACTCTTATGATGAATATGATCTGGAAGTGAATACGGAAGAGCTTAGCTCAGCTACATGTGCGGAAAAAATATTAAGTTATATGAAGTCTGATCAGGAATACTTGGCATTTAAGAAGTTAAGCAGAAGAGAGGTAAAAACACCGTAAAAGAAATGAATTTAAGACCAAGGATGGTAAGCTGGCGCTTTGATGATGAGGTGAGATCGGATAACTCGGAAGAATGGAATTGGATAGAGATCACGATGGTCTTTACAGATGGTTCCAGACGATGGAGCATCTTATATACACCAGAACGTTTGCTAAATAATTTGTCTCGACCGGACATTGACCCACCAGGTCTTCATATGCAGCAACTGATTGTTGTTAGAAGCTATGAAGTGGATGACATTGAGAGAGTGCTGAACGTTTTTGATGAAGAAAATAAATTGATCGAGGCATCAAGGGAATATCCAGAGTAGCTTCGAAATGATGAGTTCTACATCAGATGAGTTAATACATGATTCATGTTTTGAAAAGAAGATTGGAAGGTTGTCTGATTCTCTATGGAATAGAGAAGGGCCTTCCTCTTTTTGTTTTTAGAACTTTGCTGGACAAGGGGGAGAACGCTATGAATCCAGAAGATCATATTCAACACATGTTACAGGCAATCATTGAACAAACACAATCCATCATCAACGATAGTCGTAAACAATCTTTTGGATTACTGGAATATTTCCTGGGACATATTTTGGAGTATCGGGATGAACAGCAATACCTGACAGATGATTGGCATATCCGAACACCGCGCTGGTTAGGGGAGTATGGGAATACGCCGGAGGAAGAGGAGCTTCTTTCGGACATCTACCGACTGCAAGGGTATATCGCTGAGAAATTAAAGGGCGGATAAAAGGCTTGCCATGTCGCATTAGTCCGGCTGAAATGTCGCAAAAGTACATGGTAACACGATACGGAGATCGTATATACTCTCTTTATGTTTCGATAATGAAAATCATTATCAGTATCATACATAAGGGGGATTCACAAATGAAACAAGGAACAAAGGGGCAAGCGGCTGGTAACAAAGCCTATGCTGCTCACAAATCACGATTACTTATGGGCTTGATGATGGCCCTTATTCTAGTCCTGACGGCTTGCGGTGCCGCAACAAGTACAGATAGCGGTATGCAATCTGCGGCAACACCAGCGGAGACACCTGCGAATGCGGAAACGCAGACGGACGGAGCTTTTCCCGTAACGATCAAGGGTATGAAGGGTGACATCACTCTAAACGAAAAACCACAGAAAATTGCAGTGCTGGATGTTAAGTTTCTGGATCAAATGTTAGCCGTTGGCGAGAAGCCAGCAGGTAGTGTTATCGCTGGAGGTAATACGGATTTTCCAGAATACTTAGGCGATCAGCCGAGTGACGTACAGGTTCTGGGTACACGGGACGAGCCTAATCTGGAAGCGATTGTTGCACTCGACCCAGATCTAATTATCATGACGGACTTTCAAGAAAAACAGTATGAGGGTGTAAGCAAAATTGCTCCTACCCTGGTACTCGATTTCTACGAAGACTGGCGGGATACGTTAGCTACGGTTGCTAAAATTACAGACAAGCAGGACGAGGCTGAGAAAGTGCGCACAGCCTATGAGGAAAAAGTTGCTGGCCTGAAGGTACAGCTGACAGAGAAAATGGGAGATGAAACAGTCGCTCTGATTCGTCCGCGTAAAGAAGGTATCCGTGTCCATGGCATCGAGCACCGCACAGGCGGCATTTTGTATAATGATTTGGGCTTGAACATGCCTGAACTCGTTAAAGAGATCAAGGATGATACTTCTGTTGAAATTTCCATGGAGAAAGTCCCTGATATTAAGGCAGATCGTTATTTTGTGCTGTCGGATGAGCTGTTCGCAGCAGAGGCAGAGGCTATGTTGACTAATCCCGTGTGGAAGTCCCTTGATGCTGTGAAAAATAACCACACGTATGACGTAAACTCAACACTGTGGATTGCATACTACGGACCTCTTGCGATTAATCTGATTGTAGATCAGGCATCGGAAGCCCTGCTCGGATCGAACTAATATGAACCCATATCTCTCGACAGACTTATGGAAAGAGACGGTAGAGGATCATTCGATTTTGCTTGGTGAGCCGCCTGAACATAGTGTCCGTACCATTGCTTTGAGTGAGTTGCATGACGAAGAGGCGTGTCGAGAGTATATCCGCTGGTTTCAGAACTATATCGATGCGCCTGACATGAAAGTCGCAGCCTCCATGTTAGCCAAGCGGCTTGGCTTTCTATGGACGACTCCGCTCGTGACCGCGATGACGTTTCATCATCAGCATGTAACCTTTCAGCTGGAGAACAGCTTTCTCTATCATCCGGCGCTCTCAGATCATGAGGGCGGCACACGATTTCCTTTTTTAGCGGTGAATGGGCTTCAGGCTGAAGGACTAACGGGAGACAGGGGAGCATGGCGGGAAAAGGTGCTCGAGGAGATGTTTGCGGTACAGCTTACACCGCTGTTAAAGACACTTGCTGCGATTGCGCCTCTTTCGATGAGTATTCTCTGGGAGAATATCATGGTACGCATCGGCCGACTATTCGCTCCTGATGAAGACGAGACAGAGCAGGAAAGTAAGATCATTCGAGAGGACTTTTCCTATCTGACGCAGGTGGCATCCGGAGAGGTGTTTGGTGAGAGGAAGAATCCGTTAACCCGCTTCACCGATTGTAAGGACAATGTGCATGTTGCCAAAAGTGAGCGGATCACCTGCTGTTTTTATTACCAGATGTCAGGGGAATATTGTCTCAAATGTCCGAAAATTGACAATGAGAAAGAATCTCAACTAAAATGACAACAGCAAGAATTTTACCTTTGCTATTGTCAGGAGATGAGAGAAATGCCGCTGCAAGAACAGACAAGTCTATGGAGTGATACAACGATCAAGATGCTTGACGGGTATAGCGGTACTTTGCAGACAGGCAGCGTTTTAGACGAAACGGATTTAACTTCAAATGTGCTGCTGCTGGCATATGGAGGGGAAGGGGAGCTTGCAATGGATGGCGAGGGTTGCCACATTGGAGCTTCTTTTGCCTGTCATGTGGTGAAGGGAGAATCCTTTACGCTGACGGCCAGATCAGACGAACTTTATTATATCTTGATCATGTACGAGGCTTCTTCCATGGAAGGAGCCTCCCATGCCATGCCCTCGTATCGCAAACATCCGCTGCAAAATTCGTTTATTCAGAACCCTGTGACTCAGGCAGAATGGATCCAGAATGCGGAAAAAATCGTTGGCAAATGGCGTCGTGGCGAAGGACTGGAACGGTTTCATGCCCATGCGTTGCTCCAGGCAATGATCTATGAACTGATCATGGAGTATGAACGTGGTCAAGGCGGAGCAGAGTCCGACATGGTGGATGTAGTCGTGTCATATATATCATCGCATTATCGCCAGAATCTGGAGCTTAAGGAGCTGGCAGCTCTTGCCGGTTGCAGCGTAAGGCAGTTACAGCGACGATTCAAACAAGAGAAGCAGCTTGGACCGATGGAGTACGTCATCCAGCTACGGATGGAAAATGCATCGCGGATGCTGCATCATACAGATGCGTCCATTGGGGAAATTGCTGACAAGATGGGCTACAGCGACATGTATTATTTCAGTAGGGCCTTTAAGAAATATTATGGCGTTCCTCCGCTGCGTTATCGGCTTGATGCCGCTACAGAATCAGATACAAACTATGCTCAATCCTTGCTGCGGAATCGGATGGCTTCTTCGTACGAGTCGGACCAAGGTCCAGTGATATGCCATATGCGGGGTGAATATCCTGTCACCCGTTCTCCACAGCGAATTGCCGTACTTGATGTGCAATATGCGGATCATTTGCTTGCGCTTGGATTGTCTCCAGCAGGAAGTGTGGGATTGGGAAGTGGAACGTTCCATTTCCCGCAATATATCAGGACGGGACTTCAGGGTACCCAGATACTCGGAACGTATGAGTACCCTGATCTGCTTGCTGTCGAACGACTGTCCCCGGATCTGATTATTTGCACCGAGGTACATGATCAGTACTATGAACGGTTAAGCCGCGTCGCTCCAGTTCTTATGTTTAAGCGCAATGAGAGCTGGCAGACCATTCTTGGCCTGTTCGGTGAATTAACTGGTAAACGAGCAGAGGCAAAACGTATACTTGCGGATTATCACCGACGAACCACATTGCTTTCTGAAGAACTTGCTCCAGTACTTGCAGGTAAGAGCGTGGCACTGATTCGTCCACTGGATTCTCTCGTTCGCGTACATTCTGCCTCGCATCGTACAGGTGCTGTACTGTACCGTGATCTGGGTCTGCCAGTTCCGTTATTTGTGGCAGATACCACCGACACGGCCTATCATATCTCCGTTGAGAGATTACCGGCTGTGCAGGCGAGCCACTACTTTTTGCTTAGCAATGAGATTATGCAGGAGGGCATATCCGCGACCGAGCAACGTGTGTGGGGGATGTTAGATACAGATGAGCGACAGCAAATACACTCGGTAGATGCCGCGACATGGATCGGTTGTTATGGGCCGATGGGGATTAATGGGATTGTGGATCAGGTGGAAAAGGCGTTGTTGGGGTGAGGGGGAGTTGCTAGTTTTACCCGTTTGCAGCGAAAGATAGTACGTTCTATTGAAAAGATGATTGGTTCCAATGGTATCGGAAGGCCGTCGGATTCCTCATGGGATGAAGAAGGGCCTTTTTGTTTTAAATGATGGTTCCTTACTTGCATTCTGTACAACACTATGCATATTCAGTATTCAGAACCCACAGGGATGTATGGACTTGGGAGATTAAGTTTCTTGATTTATTCGGAGGGACATCCCTTAACATCATATTCATGTTGCGCGGTCTTGTATTCGCACGTATGCATGGTATAAAGCTTAAGAATATGCAAGAAAAAAAGAATCGGCGAACCGATTCTTAAAAGTAATTTTTCATCCTTACGGCGTAAAAAACAATTTCACATGATAGCAGAATCTACATCAATTAACCGATTAGCTAAGCTTATCTCAATCTTGTACTTCATGATAATTACCAGTCCACGGATCAAAAGCGTATGAATTTACTTCTGAATTTTTTTCTACAGAAAACATATAACCTTTTTTAATTTCATTAGATTCATCTTCTATTAAAGTATTTTTCTCCTTATTAACCACATAAGGTTCTTCTAAATTCTGAGTGACCTTATCTACCGCACTTTCATACGTGTATTGAGGAAGTGTGGTTATTGCATAAATTGGAATAAATATCAAAAAGAGTGTTTGTAAAAAAAATGCTATTTCTCTACGCTTTTTACTTAGTTGAACTTTTAAAAAATAACTCAACACTATGAAAAAGACTAACACCCCAATAAAAGGAAACAGGTCTAAAATATTATTGTAACGAAATTGTAAAAAGATTAAAAAAGACATTTCTATCAGAGAAGCAATAATTATTAGTTTTCTATACATCATATCTCCTTTGAATAAATAGTTGAAGCCAACATCAATGACATCAACTTATCTTAAATATATTTTGAGTGGACTGTTTCGACATAGCTTAGTTAAGAAGCCAAGCATTATAGGCTCCGATTATGCAAAGATCAGTATTACTTCTTCCTTCGCCTTCAACTCTAATTGGTACCCATTCAACTTTTCCGTTCTTTGTATTAATCACTTTAGCATCTACGATCGTTCGCTTACTGCGCAGGCCAATCTTCCCGTTAGATCTTACTTCCAAGTCTTGTGCAGCAAATCTTCCATAAACTTGACCAGTAATAGCTTTGGTGATCTTATCAGCAACAATAGCTGAGCCCAGCGCTGCGAGAATAGCTACAATTATACCACCTGTGCCGATTGTGATAAGGCCGACAATCACGCCTACTATGATTGAAACTTTAGTTCCTTTATCATAATTAAGATTATAAGTTTCTCCAAAAGTGATTTTTTCTTGTTTATATAAATAACCCCATTGCTTCACATTTGGATTAGAATTGTATGCTGAATCTACAAACGTCCAATTACTAGCAGCACTAGTAGCAAAAGATTCATTGTTGCTAATCATCGGATCTGGAGCAACTTTTTCAATATAGTCACTCTCATTAGAATATTCTACTTTCCCATCATTATCAATTGTCATCATATCTCTTGTTTCTTTGTTTTTAATTGTTTGAGATTCTCTTTCGCCATTTACATAAGAAGTTACAATATATTCTTTGTCTGTTTCTTCAATTGAAACTTCCAATGTACTGCCATCCTCAGTAGGGATAACGTATGTACCCGATTCATTAGTTGTACTAGTAGTGTTACTAAATCCACTAGCCCCTGCTACTTGAACACTTAAAATACCAACAATTAGAAGACAAGACAACAATGATGTGAATAATTTTTTCATACGAACACTCCTTTTATTAATATACTTTTAAAACGTTTTCTATCCAATCATTTCCTAATATAATACATAATATCATTTAAGGCAAATTATTATCTTTTCACTATGAGTTATTTTCAAAGAAAGTCCCGACTTCCTTCCAAGCGAATTTGGTGTATAAATTAAGTAAAGATGGATCCCCTCCATCTTTGTCTCGAAGGAAATGTTATGAGGAACGATATTTGAATTCAGGTGCATATGATAAAATGATAGAACGTTTTAATAATACGAATAACAGGAGGTATAACACATGAAATGGCAAGAAGTTAGAGAGCTTTTCCCTGACCAATTTGTTCTGGTTTCTACCACTCATTATCATGAGGAAGATAACAAAAAAATCGTAGATGAAGTTGCTCCAATTCGCACCGTACCAGAACAAGATGCAAATAAAGAGTTTTTTCGAGTAGAACCTGGTAACGTTGTATATCATACGTCGAATCAAGACTTTGTGATTCATCTCCGTAAAGATTAGAAGGACAGACTTTGAACGAAAAAGTTATAGGGAAATTAAAAAAGCAATTGCTATTCATCGTTCTATATATTTTTATCATTGGAATTCAACTCATTACCAACAACTTAGTGAATCATCTCCCTGTATGGACAACTCCGCTGTCAACTTTTAGCTTTATTATATTTTTTATACTGGGCCGTTTAACTTGCCTTGATCTCAAGAAACAAGAGCAGTTCATAACGATCGGACAAAATGTAGATGTGAAGAAGAATAAAAATATCATAATAGTTAAAGGGTTGGGACGAGGTAATAGCAAAGTTTTAATCAAAGATAGTCCTATTCTGAATATGATGCAGCCAAATGACCTGATTGAAATCACGAAATTAAAATATACAAAAATGATAACGAGAAAAGTGAGTGTATAAGGACCAAGAGATACAACTATGAGTAAGTGGTGGAAGAGTTGTAGTACTATACATAAAAATAGAGGATGAATTTTGAGATACGTCTAAGGTAGAAGGAGATAATGTAAATGAACAACATAAACTCTCATAATTGCAACCTAAATATAAGGTATGACCTGCCTGATGAAATGTGGGATAAAGTTTCTAGCGTATATGAGCGTATGCCAGGGTGGATTGGTTATAAAAGTGGAATTCCATATTGGTTTGGAACTGAAGAGGATGATGTTTTCATTGAAGCATCCGTTGAGCCTAGTGGATTATCATTTTATGCACAGATGGATAGCGATGTATGGATGTCTTGGATAGAAACATTTAAGTTGGAAGCGACAAAAGTGTTGGGTTTTGATGTTGGTGAACCTGAAGATGGATATGTGTGATGAAAGAAGGAGGATAAAAAGAAAAAATTGATAAACTCTATTAGCATTGATGAATGGAATGGGACCAAATTTAATGAAGAGATCATTATGAACCCTACATGGGCAGACAGTTTACGTTTTTTGAGAAAACTCGATGGAGATACATTTACATTAGTTTTTTTTGAGGTATCAGACACAGGTTCAGCATTAGTTGGAGGGGGACCGGAATATTTTGTAGTGTCTATTACAATGGATGAACAAATATATACGCTTATGAACGATAAGCAGGGAAATAGTGAAATTTCTCTAGTTATTGGTGGTCAGTTAGGAAATTATTGCGATAACATTTGTATAGAATTAATACCCATGCTTGAAGTACTACAGTATTTTCATGAAACTGGTAAACTACACGAATTACATCAATGGAAACAAGAATAATATTGACTTTTAAAGTAACTTGAAGAAAAAAATTAGCTTCATCTAACATTAAAATCAACATATTCGGTTGAAAATGCATTTCTAAGGAGCATATTCACTGGGGAGAGTAGCGGATGCAGAATAATTGCCAGAAAAGTTGGAGACAGCATACTGTATTTTTATGTAGATCATAAAGTAATTGAAAATTTTTCGAGTGAACAAATTGTAGCGCTTTGTTTATATGAAATGACTTGGCTTGGTTTTACTGAAGAACAAATCAAGAGCAAGACCGATAACTTGGAGAACGACAAATCATCTTAGCAAGTACTACTCAACACAGGAACATTATATGAATCCCAGAAAACTATACATCCATGAAATGAGTGATTTTATGAATATACAAGATTTAAGGGATTGGTCGGATAAGCATAATGCAAGAAATCGGGCAATAGAGGCTTTTTGGCATAACTTAGAAACCTATAGAGTTGAAGATCCTGAGGAGTTTACAGAGTTATTTTGGGATTACGACCAAAAGTATTTGAAAATTTGGATAGAGGATATATCACTCCATATCAAGAGTCTGGAATACCTGGACCCAAGTAATAAAGAGCTTGAATATATTGAAGTGAAGGTCAGAATTGAATATCGAGCAAATCATATAGGCTATTACAGAATAATTTTCGGTATAGACGGCCAGGTTGAAGATGATTATTTTATTTCGGATTGGACTGGATTAAGACTGTATCAAACAAGGAACTTGTTAGAAGATATGAGGGAAGAGATCGAAAACGACCTGATCAATGGGGAAATAAAAGAAAAAGAAGCTATGAAATTAATGAAAATCATAGAAGAGAAGAAAGAAAAAATTCGAAACAGCTATGCTGAGTCGTGAGCATAGGAAACGTTATTAATATCATAACGGGAGAGCTTAGCTCAGCCTAAGGCGCAAAAAAATATTAGATCTTTTTAACTTTAGCACCTTGAGCTCGGCAATAGAAAGATATTTTTCAATTATTTAGATTACTTTGGATATTTCCTTGAGGAAGGTACACTGATTCCCTGTGGGATGAAGAAGGGCCTCCCTTGTTTGTTTTGTCATCACAAAAGAAAGGTTCCTCTGATTCACTTCATATTCGCATCCCATACAACCCACCATATAATGAGCGTATTAAAAAACCATTGGACCATATGGACATGTGAGATTAAGTATTCTGATAATTATCCCATTTTAACCAAATTTTCCTTCGTGAATATCACCACATAGGTTATCATATACGTAGTTCAGATATTACGATGAATGTGTAGTTTTTTCGAAGTGAATGAATTAGATGTTGTAAGAAAAACTAGGAAAATATATAACCATGAAAATCAAAGGATGAAAGAAATGAATAAGAAGACATATCTTGTAAATATAGCTTATCTAATTGACTTGACTGACGAAGAATATAAAGAATTTGATGGGGAATTGACTCCTATACTAGAGAATGAAACTACAATAAGGAGAGATTTGAAATTACATTGGGAGAGCAGTTCCTCTGTATTGCTCGATCCAGAAGCAATGAATTGCGGAAGATGCGCAAAATGTAATTCATGGGTAACTGATAGAGACAAACCAAATCATATTGATGAACTAAATAACGGAGCAGTTGTTGAAGGACAATTACTTTGTGATGAGTGTTTGCCAGAGGAGCATAGGTGGGCTTTTTAGATAATGGATAATGTGAGTAATTTGCAGAAATCTATTCATCACATAACAAAAGTTTCGCGCTATGGGCATGCGCCCTTAACCGTAAGAAGAGATACATTAGAAGCATGATCACCAACACAGGTTTCATTCCTAAGATAAGAACTATCTAAGGATGAAGCCAGTCATGAATTTATGAACGTAAGGTGAACTCCATACATCCATTTTTAAAGAGGTGAAACTCCTGAAAGACAAAACCGAAGTGATGGCTTATTTTAGTTTGTTTGGAGATGAATTCGATCCGAATCATGTAACTTCAATACTTAGAATCGAACCTACCAATACGGCTTACAAAGGCGACATAATTAACAAAAAGCATCGAATAAAAGAAACATCATGGACATTAGGTACGGATTATGAAGAATCATTAGATGTGAATCACCAATTAATAAAAGTAGTCGATACATTAAGAAACAAAGTAAAAGAGATCAATTCGATTCGGATTGAACATCAATTAAGCACGAAATTTTTCATTGTAATAAGAATAGAAGAGGGGGAAACGCCTGCTCTTTATTTCGATTCTGATTTTATTGAATTTGTTAATATGATTCATGCTGAAATTGATGTTGATTTGTATGCAAATCCATATAATGATGAAAAATTGGAATAAGAAAATAAAGTTTCAAGACACGCTTTGAAGGAATGGACATCAGATAACATTGTGTAGGAATAAACGAACCTTAAGGCTCATCAATATCGGATAACAAATTGTTAATGTGTGGGTCAGGCTACCTTTTTGTTGTAAATAGTGGTGTTTCCTTAAAGGAGGATCTTAAATAATGAGAAAACGGCATTCTATTGATAAAGCGGAGTGGTCAGAAACAAGAGAGACCCATTATCACAAAGACTGCAAGGATATGGTATTTTCATTTGGCGATAGACTCATTGAAGTGGATGGCACGGTATATTTGAAACGAAAAGAAGTCGAGATTAAGGTAATAAAACCTCTTAAACGAAAAACATTTTGGTATGAAACATGGCTAAAGATCAAAGAAATCTACAATACATAGTCTAATATAAATTCAACATGATCGCTTAAGAGCCAGTGAAGGTTGATTAATCATTTGGTGAGTAATATCTGGAGGTAATTGAATGACGATAATTTGTCTCGAAGGTGCTAGTTCTGTAGGTAAAAGTACCACTTGTCAGCAGTTCGCTACACAATATGATGCGTTTATTGTTCCAGAAACAGGGTTGCTTTTTGAATCTCCTCAACTTGAAGGTAAGGAACTTATGATGTGGTTACTGGAGAGACAAATCGATAGATGGCATATAGCATATGAGAAGAATCAACAACATGAGTATGTGATTTTGGATGGCGATGTATTTAAGATTTGGTACAGCTGGATATATGGTTCTGAGCACCTATCTTTAGATGAAACAGCGAACTTTTTTAGAGAGAAGTTATTGAAGAATGAAATATCATTACCGGATGCTTATGTACTATTCTGGGCTAAAGAAGATGAACTGCGCAAGCGAAAGGAGATGGATCAGACAAGATCCAGAAGAAATTTTGACAAACATCTGCGCATGATTGAACCTCAAATAAGATACTTTCATTACCTTAATGAACTGGTACCAGGATATGTAGGGATTCATAAAGCAGAGACTGTAGCAGATAATATACATCATATCGTAAAGCATAGCGAGACATTACCGGACATAAAAAAACGAGAGAGCGAGATCTTTGATAAAGTAATTGATTTCTATAAAAGTACTACTCCTTAATCTTAGTGTGATTCTAATAACAGATCCCAAAGCTGCTCTAGCTGTGTCTTGGATAACTGACCAAATACTGCGAACCAAGGAAAAAGGAATATGTAAGGTGAGTTATGGGCGTAAGAAAAAAATATAAACGTAAAATCGTTCGCTCCAATCGATTATTTTATTGGTATGTTGAACCGGATATTGACGATGAAGGGATAATCAAATTACATATCGTTTCTGAGGATAAGAAGTTAATCGTCACCTATGAAGTGGGACAACACAGTATTAAGAACAAGATCCCATTTATAGTCATCATCGGAGAAGAATTCGAAGGCTGGACAACAGAATATGTAGGATACAGAAGAGTACTCACACCGAAATGGAGCGATGAGATCATCACGCCAAAGTTGATAGTAGAAATTATTGAGTGGTGCCTGTGGGAAGAAAAAGAAATAAACATCGTGAATTGGAAAGGTGAACTTCTTCGACCTCTCTCCTGAATGGAGTGTAATTGCATTTGAAAATAATTTAGAGTCATGTGGACTCTTTTGAAAACGCATACGTGAAAACAAGAGATGTAATTAACATTTAATATAAAAGGAGAGAAGCTATGCAGATGAATCGTAGACATCACACGGTAAACAAAGTAATCGCTTGTGTTCTTTCATACATATTTATCATTATGGCAATAGCAGTACCTGCCCACGCTGATGAGAAACAGGTTGAGACTACACCATCCAGGATTCCTTTATCCAATTTAGAGGAGGCGATTGATGCTTATGTTGCCTCGTATGAGAAGTATACCGCTGCCGTTTCGGTTGTGGCTATCAAAGATGGTGAAACTATTGTGAATAAGGCATATGGTTACGCAGATATTGAGAATCAGCGAAAGGCGGATACCTCTACTGTTTTTGAATGGGCTTCCATATCGAAACTGTTGGTCTATACGAGTGTGATGCAGCTTGTCGAACAAGGAAAGCTTGATTTGGAAACGGATATCCAGGAATATCTGCCAGAGGGATTTTTCAAAAAGCTGAAATATGATGATCCGATTACTCTATTGAACCTGATGCATCACAATGCGGGTTGGGAAGATCAAACAGCGGCCGAGGTGTTTGATTACTCCGAGGATGAAACGTTAGAATTAGGAGAAACACTGCGTAAAAATGAGCCGAAACAGATATATAAACCGAATAGCATAGTGGGTTATTCGAACTACGGCGTTGGTCTAGCTGGTTACATCGTGGAAGAGATAAGTGGCCAACCTTTTTATGAATATGTCAATCAACATATTTTTGAACCCCTTCATATGAACGACACTACGATTCATCCAACGGGGCAAGATCGTCCAGACATAGTGCAAAGAAGGAATGAGATTGAAGGGTATACGAAAGATTTGAAACTGATCCCTGAGAACAGAGTATACGTAACATTTTATCCTACAGGGGCAGCCATGGGGACAGCAGAAGATTTAGGCAAATTCCTTGCAGCGCTGATGCCTGTCGATGATAGCAATGTATTATTTGCTAAGAGGGACACGTTAGACGAAATGTTGTCAACAAGTCTATATTATGACGGGACTTCGATTCCTCGATTTGCGCATGGGTTCGTTGAGATGGCATACTGGGTGCCTACACTGATGCACGAGGGGAATTTGAAAGGATTCTCCAGTAAACTTGTCTTTGATCCCGCATCTAAATTTGGGATGGTCGTCATGACAAACCAGTCTTTTGAGGAAATTTATTATTATGGACTTATTAAAGAAATTTTTGGTGATAACGTCAATTCTAATAGAATTACTTCCGATGGGGAAGGATATTTTCAATCTGCACGACGGCCAGCCGCTAGATTTACTGATTTATTCAGGCAGCTTGATATAACCAAATTTTCAAAAGCTGAGTTAAGTAGTCTTTATAATGTGGTTGAGCATAATGGCGTGGTTGAGAAAGTTTCCTTCACTCCTTACATGGATTATTTGCCTGTATCGAAATGGAAGGTGAACTTGATTGTAATATCTTTTATTCCTGTCATACTAGCCATTCTTTTCAGTGTGACAGCTTTGCTCGTCTATTTTATCCAAATGCTACTTTACAAACGAAATAAACGAGGAAATCCTCCAACCCATTTTGATAAATATCATCTTACAATTAATTTTGCAGGTGCGGTACTTCCTCTTAATCTTTTCATCATACACACGAGACTTCCAATTTATCCCGCTCACTCTTCGATACGAATCAATTTGATGTTTAACCTACTTTATGTGGTTCTAGCAGTCGCGTATCTTGGCTTGCTTATGTACAAACTACGGAAGGACAGTTACAGCAAAAAGCAAAAGGTGATGCACATCATGTCTGGCATCTCGGCTTTCATCTTGGCTGCTTTTGTTGCGGGATGGAATTTGTATGTTTAGAGTGACAAACGCTGAATGTAGATATTTCAAGTATTACAAAGGCTCGCGGAGGATTACCTAAATGAAGTGATATTAAGTGGGGTCAATTAAAAGGAGTAAAGGCAGCAGTTCCTTATCGGGACTGCTGTCTTTGTTTTAGTGCGCCCTTTGGCAACGTGTGCCTCGGCATATTGAAGGGAGATCAAGATCATCCTATTTTTTGTCTCTCAAAATAAATATTTTAATAGAACTGTAAATGACCACTAGAATATTCAATAATAATAGACCTATATATCCATCAGTTAATTTTGTTCTTTCAATCCACTTATTCACTAACTCTCCAGAGAGAGCTTGTTTTCCTAAATATTTATCTATATCATTTTGATTTATTTCATCCCTATATATAAGTGGAAACTCCATGCTGTTGGAAGAAGCAGCTAGCGGCGGATAGAACTCTACCCATTTCTGACCTGCCCATCGATCATACTTATAATGCAAGTCTGCGCTGAATTCAGGATTGTCCCACCTCAGGAAACCCAAGATGATTAGAATACATAGTGTGATGACGCTGAATATTAACTTCTTGTTATTCAAATAAACCCCATCCTTATGTGTGTACTACTAACAATATCACTGTGTGAAAACAACTTTATCATCCGTATATTCTATCAGTATTTTCCGTTATCTGTAAGTAGATTAATTCAATGAAATGCTAGTAAGTAAAAAAACAATCGATCAAAGAATCGTTGCAGCAGGTTTTCGAAGAAGCTAGACAGCGTGCAGGGATTGCAAAAAAAGGTGAGTATTCATGCGCCTCGCCACGCATTTGCTGGAAAACGGGAAAGATCTACGGTACATCCAGGTGCTACTCGGTTATACGAGTACACGAACAAACTCAGCGCTATACGCATGTTAGTATGAAAAATATTCATCGTATTCAAAGCCAATCGGATCATATAGATACGGGAATTGAGCATCCCTATAATTCTCCCTTTTTCACCAAATTTTTCTTCGCAAATATCACCGTATAGGTTATCATATACGTAGTTCAGATATCAGGCAGGAAGTGTGGTATTTGCGAAGTACATAGATTAGATGTTATACGAAATTCTCAAAATAAAAATAGATTAAAATAAAGATCCCAAATGGAGGTAAATTAAATGGATGTATTTCAGATTAACAAAGAAGACGACAGACCTATTGCACTGACAGTTAAAAATTATGAGAATAAAACACGAAAAACTGATCCGTTCTATGTTGAAATGAAGAACGAAATTAAGCATTTTGCAATTTGTCCTGCATGTAAAAACCCAATTATAGTAGTAAATCTATATGTTGATAAAACATTAGACGAAAATAAAAATAAAATGCCTATGCATGCAAAACACTGCAAGTATGACGTCAAAGGGTTAGCAGAGTACAGCCAAGCAGCATATGATAACTGTTCTTTTGCGAATCCCTCAAAATTTGGTGGTACATCAAAACATAATAATAAAGGAAGACGTAACGAAATTGTTTCGCTAATTAAAGAATACCCTGTGATATTATATAACGAAATAAGAAGTATTACTGGTATTGATTTTACTGAAAATGCTTTTTCATACATGATTAAAAATTTTATTAAATCCGAAGGTTATTATTATAAGTATATAAACAAGTACAATTTGCCATATAGTTTCTTGAATATGCAAAAGGGAATTAGAATATTCAAAAGTCAGCTATACTATTCTGATATAAGAAATGAACTGATTAAAAGCATCAATGATAGTAAGTATTTTTGTTACAAGAATTACAAAATAGTTCCTAAAATTGAAGATGGTTTTTATGAAATTGAACTTTATTTAGCCAACCATAATGTTGACAAAGAATATGAAAGTGAAACCATAGATGTTGTGATTGTAGAGAAATTTGATGGCAAATTAAATGAAATTTTTAACATAAATATAAAAATAAATCTTGAAAAGTATATTAATACAGTGGATAAGCATCGCCGTATTAATAGCTTAACTGATGATATTCGTATTGAAGACGAGTATTTTGAGAACTTCGTATAACTTCGTATAACATAATATTCAAGCAGCGGCTCCGATGGAGCCTTGGTCTGCTGGATGCATTTCCAGGAGGCATTTCAGCAGCCAACCCCTTCGGGGTTCATGAATACAGGAACGTTATTGGAAATTCTCTAATACTATTGAAAAGGACGTGAATAGAAATCGAAACTTTAAAAAAATATGCCTCCTTCCAAATAGTTAATCATACAATCTCTACAAAACTTGATAGCTTGCCGAAACATAGCGATTTCTTTTTCTCATTAAGGGACGATCCTTATAAATTAAATTGGGAAGCTATTAATAGAGGGTCGAACGCTATGATGCATAAAATACCTAGTGAACAAGAAATAACCTTATATAGTGGAGCTAGAATAAAAAGTGGACACCCGTTAACGGACGGAAGGATAATAAGACTAACGGAGGTGTCCACATGGGAGAACAGCGGCAACGATATAACGAAGAATTCAAGAAACAAACGGTCAAATTCA
>NZ_MKZL01000017.1:0-81463 GCF_002803315.1 Paenibacillus sp. GM1FR
CCCCCTTTCTATGGATCAGTTTTTGGTCGCACTCTGTATGGAGTGCGTGGATTGAAATCTATTGCTCATTATGATATGTGACATTTTATGTAGTCGCACTCTGTATGGAGTGCGTGGATTGAAATACGCCGAGATAACCTAGACAGATCCCCAGAAAAAGTCGCACTCTGTATGGAGTGCGTGGATTGAAATAAGGTCTGGTCCAACGTTTTCTCTTCTTGGGTTTCGTCGCACTCTGTATGGAGTGCGTGGATTGAAATAGCATGGACAAGTACAACATCGAGGGCGTGATTCCGTCGCACTCTGTATGGAGTGCGTGGATTGAAATACTGGCCTTTGTTGATCAGATCGTGGATTCCCTGGGTCGCACTCTGTATGGAGTGCGTGGATTGAAATAAGTACGCTACGCTCATGTCATCGAGTTCAGCATGTCGCACTCTGTATGGAGTGCGTGGATTGAAATGCTGTTGCATGAAGGCTGCCCCCTTAATTTATACCGTCGCACTCCGTACGGAGTGCGTGGATTGAAATACGCGACATTCGTTTATCCCCCTATCAACTTTTGAGTCGCACTCCGTATGGAGTGCGTGGATTGAAATACCGAAATGCCCTGGCTGATCTTTTGACATCACCGTCGCACTCCGTTTGGAGTCAACCATCAGTTGCTTTATGTTTAGAGAGTATCCAAACTTTTATTGTTGCTGTTGTACCATTAAGAGATAGCCCTTATGCTACAGCCAAAGTCGATCCTTCAATGGATCGGCTTTATTTTATTGGAGCAATTTAGCGAGTAGAAGATGGAAGAAGATGCACATTCGACCCAACAAGCAGCCCAATTATTTGCTTCATTACAGCAAGGTTTAAAATGAGTCGCACAAAGAGTAGCTTTTTCTTTTACTCACAAAAAAAAGGAAACGAGGATGAACATCAGAATCGTGCCAATGCGCAGATTAATGTAACAGCCTATCCCGGGTAGACCTTCAGCCAGGCGATCTTGAGTATGAGAAGCTTCGCCTGGTATTGAACAGATTGGGTATGTGGAACCTGTCGTCTGGAATAAACAAGCGGGGAAGAAAGTCGGGCAGTAATCAGTGCACTGAATTAAAGCAAAGCCACAACAGATAAGCCAAGGATTCTATTGTTCCCTTGAACGCCATTGGCGAATAGAACCCTTATGCTGGACAGGCTTAAATAGGTTGATGCCTGTATGAAACTTGTTTTGAACGCTCAGATTTTTGGTATAATGGAAGTGGATATAGAACGGAGTTGCTGTTATGGAATTGCTTGATCCCAGAGTAGATTTTGTCTTCGAACTTATCTTTGGCAGTGAGAATAATAAAGATGTATTACTGGCATTTCTTAATCGAGTCCTTACTGAAGCGTGAGATCCACCACTTACAGAGATCATCCTCATGAATCCATACACGGACAAAGATGATCCGCTCGATAAGTAATCGATCTTTGATGTTTATGCTAAAACCTCAGAGTAAAAAACTGATTGATATTGAAATGCAGCTATTTAATAAGTACGACATTGAGAAAAGAACGTTGTTTTACTGGAGTAAACGATATTCCAGTCAATTTCATGAGGGAGAGAAGTATCAGGAATTGAAAAATGCGTCACAATTAATATCCTGAACTATGCTTTTTTAGCCAATGATAATTACCATAGTACTTTTCATCTTCGAGAAGACCGGACAGCTTTAACCCTAATTGATGATATCGAGATTCATTTTCTGGAATTACCTAACGTTATTCTATCACAAGGTGGTCTTGAGAACTGGTTGTTGTTTCTGAAGGGTGTGGATGCTACACATTGGGAGGTGCTGAAGATGAATGAACCAGGATTAGAGAAGGCTATGGATACCTTGCAATTTTTGAGCCAGGATTCCGAAGCGCGTCAGAAATATTTGCATGATGAAGCGTCGATGCTAGAAGGAGCTCGAAAAGCGGGTATCAAATCGGGTATCACAGAAGTGGCCAAAAATATGTTGGATTTGAATTTGGATATATCAACGATCGCTAAGGCAACTGGGCTCACTGAACAGGAGATCATTCAATTGAAAAGATAAGCCCTTTTTTTTAAGTCGCTAAAATAGCGGCTCTTTTTTATTTCAAGAATTCGTTCTTTACTGAGTTTTTATAGTGAACATTATTATGAAGTATATTAATAAGTTCAAATTAATATTCGGAACAAGCTTTTCTTTTTGGGGCGTATGGGATAATATACCTATATAAAATAAACGCATAGTGGCAATATTTTCTCATAACTGGGAAGTTTGATAGGTGTTTAGGATCTGTAAGTCCTTTAAACAGTAGAAAACATAAGAACAAGGTAAAATCCATGTGAGAAGCAAGTACATACTAAAGTAGAGTTTTAAAAAGAAAAGTAGAAATTTTCTTTTATAGCATTAGCAGGAATAGTGACTACTAGCATGGTGGGTACAGAATCAGCCGTAGAAACAAGAGGAAAAGCAACTGTAGAAGTTTTACTGAATACGAAGATGATGAATTTCCCGGATGCAAAGCCGTTCCAGGATCGTCAAGGTATTGTGATAGTTGCAATTCGCTTCGTTTCGGAAACCTTAGGAGCAAAAATGTCCTACAGAATGAAGGCTTTAATAAAGCCAGTAAAGATCCTTCACAAGTATGGAACGGGATCTAAAGTACAAATGGTTGGATTCAATTAAAGGTTAACCCGAAAGAATACATAGCTTATCTCAGGAAAAACCAGTCTAATTTTTATCTATGGAGCGTGGAAACATTGAAAAAAGTAACTCAACTCTTATTAAGTGCTGTATTGATAATAGGTATATACCCATTCACCGAAAGCACAAGTCAGGCTGCAGTTACCTCATTTAAAGATGTACCTGCGAATCATTGGGCGAAAGCATCCATTGATGCCGCAGTAGATAAAGGTTATTTCAAAGGATATAGCAATGGGACATTTAAACCGGGTGCGACGGTTACGCGCGCAGAATTTGCAACATTGCTGTCCCGAGTGGCCAAAAGAACGGCGAAAACGGATCAGGCAAATGTGTTTAAGGATTTGACCGGCCACTGGAGTGAGGAAGAAGTGAATCGTGCAGTATCCCTGGGGTTCTTGAACTCTTCAGATTACCCGAATGGGTTTAAACCTAGCACCGCATTAACACGGGAAGAGATGGCGAAGTGGCTCAGTTCAGGCCTCGCTGCTAAAGATGAAGAGTACAAGCAAGCGCTGAAAGATACAGAAAACACGCTGGTTCCTGTAGCAGAATACTACAAGGGCGGATTGAAGAAATCAGCATATCCCTTCGTATCAGTAGTTCTGGGAACCGGATTAATGAGTGGCTATCCAGATGGCACCTTTGGTCCAGGCAAAACGACCACACGTGCAGAGGCAGCGGTTATTTTATCACGTTACGAGCAGATACAGGAGAATGAGGCAACTTCGTATAGAGATCTGAATGAGATGCGCGAAGTGGGATTGACTGGTACAAACCTAACTTCTGCTACGCCGTATGTTTATCTGAAATCAGAAGACGGTACAATTGCAAGCTTTGATCGCATCGTTGGTAAATCGGCCAAATTACGCAATAATTTGGGTACCATTATGCCGCATAGGATGATTGTTACCCATGCAAATTCTAAGAAAAGCGTTCTAAATCTTTATGGGAAGATGTTCATTGACAAGAATTACAGATATCCTATTAAACAGGAATTATATGAGGTTTTTATCGAAGTAACGGTAACTCCGAAGGGTGATAATTTAAGAAATCTAGCTTTCTACCAAGCTATAGCCGACGTTTTTACAACGGTAAACAACTTTGATAGTGGAACAGTAGAAGCTTATGGCATCAATAATCTGCCGGTTGAAGAGTACGTGGATTCTGGTTTTTTCAAAAAGGAAGTGCCACGAAAGTTCTGGATGCGGTTTGCGTTAGCTAAAACTTCAGATGGATCTTCCACAGGAACCTGGAAAACCTTCACCATAGACCAAAATACGAGTTCTTCTTTTAGTCTCCCACTAAGATAAGTCGAATGAAGAACTGCTACAGACTTAAACAAAAGCAGGGCGGACCGGGGGGAAGTAATGGTAAATCCATAGTAAGTGGTGAAGATGTTGCTTCGTTCATCAGCCAATTTAATTTAGTACGGGAAATGGAAGGTATACAAATTATTATAGGTTTGGAATAGAGTATTTCAAATCAATCTTAATCTATAGGTATATAGCAAATTACTATTTTTAACTTTGGAGGTCCTATGAACACTAAGCTTATCTAACTTTATTAATGGTATTATTGTTACTTTTCTCACAGGAGTAATGACCCCTTGGGACAGTGTTGTTTACGGTAGTGCCGTTGATTCGAATGCTGAGACAAAAGATAAAACTAACCTACAGTGGATACCTCACAATTATAGGATAAATGGAACAGGAAAACCTATAGTGAGGAAAACGACAGTCGATTACACTACAGGTTTATTTAAGAATGAGGATACTGTACTGGACTTCATAGACACCTCTTCTGAGTACTATTTCAAGTCCATTAGCGGGATGAACACGAAAAACCCTTTAATCACTTATGCGATATAAAAGGGCGGAGCTACAGAAAAACTTCTAAAGTATGATAGCTGTAAGAAAGTTGTTACTACCCTCGCAGATCGAAATATCAACGATGGAGCGATTGACGAAGTTTACCCAGATACAGGGATGTACGTCGTAGAGAAGGGAAGAAGAGAATACCTAGTTTATTCTTTAGCTACCAATAAACTGATACACAAAGCAAAAGAAAGACCCATGGAACACTCAAATATTTTTGTAACTAACTACTTGTACCACAATTACTTTGATCCAGAGTTGTCTATTGGAGCATTATATGTGGAAGCAGGTACGTAATATGATTCAAAAAATGAATATGTTTCTTACCCGGGAGAATATCCTTACGAGATCAAGGTTAATTGAAAAATAATAAAACTCCATACAACTAGAGAAAACGCCGCAGATGATTATGTTGACAAGAGAAAGTTCGCTCAATCAAGTCCAAATGGTAAGTATGTCGTACTCCAGGTGAACTTCATTGAAAACAATCGATCGGTCAAGGAACAGCAGAATACCGGGTTTTTGAAACTCAGACAGGGAAACGGGTACGAACCATAACGATTAATACGACTGGATCATCTTCTGCCATTGATTACGGAGTCAGTTGGATGGGGGGCACGGATCATATCTTTCAATCTGGTCTTTTAAACCAAGGTGCCTACCGTGTCATCGGGAGCGATCTAATGACACCTCGAAGATATGGTAATGTTGTTGACGATTTTACTGAACCTTATTATAGCTTTTCACTAAATGATTACTTGAGTATAAATGATCCTATTCCGGTGAGTTTCGAGGGGAAATACCTGAAGTATAGTGGTCAGGGAACGTTCAGTCAAACTGATCTAACTATGTACACACCTGTTTCGGAATTAATGGCTCTCTTAGGTGGAACCATTAGCAATAAAAACGGTAAGATTACCCTTACTTAACAAGAGAAGTCGTTTAATCTGAATCCCAAAAAATAAATCTTTTGGAAGAACCGCACCTATTATCCAATTAGATATGTTCTAACTGGCGTGGGATTAAAACTTTTTACTAAATCTAACAAACTAGCTTCCGAAGAGTGGAGAGAACTTCAGATTGTGAAGTAGCTTTCAAAGTGTATGTCGGAGGACTAGAACATAGTTTCTTTGAAGTCGGTAAATTAGCGGCTTTGTTATTTTGTCGGTACAAGTTCTTGTCCCGAGCCAAGTACAAGAACTTGTACCGATTGCCGGAATGGACAAGAACATAGTCCGATTACCGATTAGATGTACATCTAAACATTGATCACATGCACTTAAAGCTTTATTAAGTACCATAATACATGAAAATGTTCACAATATTATGTGACAACTGACAAGATGAGAGGTAAAACACGGTTGCTAGGTATTAAAAAGGCGAAACATCGGACTGAAAATAACTGCTGAGGACAAGAACATGTTCCTATTTCCGATTAGATATATACCTAACAATTCTCTGTCATCTAATTGAGCGGGAACATGTTTGTTTAGAAGGCGGTTTTCCTGCAGTAGTAATCATTAAAGGGGATTCCCATGGTGAACCGAGAGGATATACCTATATTAAATGAGTATATAGCGGTAATATTCTTATTATAATCTGTTTTGTTAGTATTTAGGTCCTAAAATACCTATACATAGTAAAACACCGAAAATAAGTACATACGAACTTGAGGTAGTTAAGAAACTAGTTTTAACCGTATTAGTTAGATAGGATGTAAGGCTGATGGTTTCAGGAACAGAAACGTACGTACTAGAGCATTTGAATAGGAGGTCTCTTTAACAAAGAAATCGTTTGTAGAATCTATATTTAACTTGGTTGCTGAGTAGAAACCTAAATGATGAGTAAAGGAATGAAAGAGATGAACAAATGGACGATGAAAGAAACATTGAAAGGAAAGACATTTTCCATAATTATCCTAACGATTATTTTGACCATTGCAATCAATAAATTGGTCAATCGAATAATGACTCAAGAGGTGATTTTTGAGGGGGGGTTATACTCTTCTTATACAAACCATTTCTCACTTGGTATCTATGGTGTGATATTTGCAATCCCCGCTGGATTTATAAGTATTTTAGTTGTAAAGCTCTTTACGAATAAGATTAAAAGGCAGTCCAATCCCTTTGATGATGAAAAAAAATTCAAATGGCATAGTATGTATGGAACTGTTTGCGGATTTATTATTCTGTTTCTTCTACTTAATTTAACCAATACGTATGCATCTCAAATGCTAGTATCTGATGTATGGGATGGCTTCATACATCTAGCTATTTCATTCATTATTCCAATTGTCTTTACTGTGATATCTGCAAAGTTGATCAACAAAGTTATGGTTCGTATAACAAATACAAACGGAAGATTGATTGAAGAGATAGAGGCAGGAAAATACGATAGAGAGATTCTAAGCCAGAGAGATAAAGCTAGAATGTTGAAGTTATTAAAAAAAGGAAGCGTATCTTCCTTGAAGGGAGGAATGATGCGGCTCAAAGTCATTGATTTTTTACTTTTGGTCGGTGGTACTATTGTATTCGTTCTGCTGTTAGTACTGGATAAGGTTGTCTCATTATTTAGTAATCCAAACCATGGTACCGGATGGAGTAATGGGGAAAGTAATTTACACGAAGAGAGAGAACGATTAAAAAGTAAGGCATATGATAACGCTGAGGAAAAACGGGAACAGGCCGATTTTTCAAAAAAAATGTTTGTAAAACAAGCTAATTATAACGTTAGGTATTCGCAATCAGAATGGAATCGAGCAGTTCGAGATGAAAGAGAATATCAAAGGGCAAAACGTGATGCAGATTCGTTATAGTTTGTCAGCTATGTTCATGTTGTGGTTACAAAAATGTGGAGGTAAAAAATCTGGCTTTGTGCGAATGGATGTGCCCATCCCTCCAGACCGTACATGATCGTGATCGAAATGCGGCCCTCAATCTACTGCAACTCGCCAACTAAATGGCATACATTGGGGGAGGAACTCCCCTGTAAGCTGAGGCAGTTGCACTATTGACCAAGAAGCACCCCACCTCTTAGGTAGAGTGTAGTTCACATATCGAGGGATAGGAGCTCCAAGTCAGAGCCAATAAGCTGAATGAACAAAAACTGTCTGGACAAATTAGTGAGAAAGATTTCTTGAGAATGGAAAAAGGCTTAGCTAAACTTGAAAAATGATCCGTCCATATAGTGTGAAACTTTTACGTACATACGTACAATTGTTTAAGGAGGATATCTTCACATGAAACGTATGTCAATTTCTGAATTGAATGAAATTTTAGTAAAAGCAACATTCTCGGCCAGACAAGAGGCCAAAAGCAATGGTGTGCCCATTGTATATGAAGAAAATGAAAAAATGATCAAGGAATATCCGGATGGCAGAAAAACAGTGATCATATATGAAGAAAATGGTAACAAAAAGGAAATTGAATACCCGTGAGCAAACCCGTCATGACTGTTTTTGCTGGAACGAATGGAGCAGGGAAAGGCACACTAACTAGAACTTTAACGATCAGTTAGGAGAGGTTATTGATCCGGATGCCATTGCAAAAACTATCAATCCTTGTCTTCCGGAATCGGTTTCTCCATCAGCTGGAAGAGAAGCTATCAAACATTCAGTGAATGTATACAGAACGGAAAAAGCTTTTCCCTTGAAACAACGCTTGTCGGTAAAAATGCAATGCGGAAAATAGAACAAGCCAAAAAGGCAGGGTTTGAAATAAACCTGTATTACTTAGGTCTTAAAAACGTGGAGTATCACATCGAGCGAGTAGAAATGCGAGTAAGGAATGGTGGACATCATAATCCAGAAGATGATATCCGAAGACGATATGACCGATCGATCGCTCTTTTATTTTTGATAATACCTCAAAATTTAGATTAGTAATGGAGGTTGAAAGAGAAAAGGTTCAAACTTTATCTCAAGATATTCCCCAGTGGGTTAAAGGTGCCTTTTTAAAAGGATCGGAGAAAGAACAAGATCACACTCGTGCGGACGAGATTACTCGCGAAGATATACAAAAACAGAAAACGAAAGGGCAAGATTTCGAACGATGATTAGAAACGGAAAAAGTTAGCAAATAAGCTACTTTAACTCCATACGATTGGAGTGGTACAATAGCATGAAAAGGGTCTATCTTAACTGATTCTCAAAGGATGTATATTTCATATACAACTGCAAACGGCAAGAGTTTTTATTGGAGACATATTAGTGACTTACCCAAGATAAGAAGAACTGTTGTGGACAGATTGATTGAACTGGGTAATACATTAAAAACAGTCGAACCAAGAGATTAGAATCGACTATAGTCAACAAGATCATTATTGATGTATAAAAACAACTGTGGTATTATATACTACATAAAGAAGACGGTGCGCTATACCGTCTCCCTGCACAATTATTGTTGAGTAGGGAATCCCATCTCCATTAATGATGACAAAGACGGAAATAACCCACACTTTTGGCGCGAACCTCAGAGTGGGTTATTTCTTCTTCTTATCTACATACGTTAGTACCGCAATTAGAAATGTTGCGAACATTATCACGTCTGAGAAGGAGAAGTTCATAGCGCTCACCTCCTTTCGGAGATAAGCTAACCGCACTCAAGGCAAATCATGCCATTTGATTATAGCATATAGGAAGCGTATTTTGAATCATAAAAATAAATTGGTGGTCGCGGCATACAATCTAGCTACTTTGCACATACATAGAAAACAGGGTGATTGAATCTGGAATAAAACGGATGAATTTATATGAATTATCAGCCAATGCCTAGACTCACTACTAAAGTGTCGAGGGACAAGAACATATTCCCATTAAAGTCGCTATTTTAGCGGCTTTTTTATTTTATCGGTACAAGTTCTTGTCCCGAGCCAAGGACAAGAACTTGTACCGATTGCCGAAATGAACAAGAACATGTTCCCATTCTCGATTAGATGAACCAATTTGAGTAAAAATATAAAAATAAATGCAACATTTTACTGAAAATTGCGTTTTATTTTATATACCTTATGAGAGGAGATAGTTTATGAACAAGCGCATTTTATCACTGATAGTAACCTTGCTAATGATTTCGTTAAGTATTTTTATTAGTACAGGTCAAGCGGCGGAGTCCATATCAAACGATAACATTAGAGTGCAAAGCAATGATCCAGGTCATAAATGGGAGATACCTACCGCTACTAGTTTCACGAAGTCATTAGAAACTGAGGCAGAGGCAGTCACGGAACAATATCCTGAAGCCAGTCTACTTAACACAAATATATTGATTGATCGAGGTAACGTACAGCTAGAGTTAATGAGCAACTATAGCGATATTTATACTGGTGCATACACCGATGAAAACGGTAAGAATGTCATTCTTGTTACTGAGTTACCAAACGAATTAAAAAGTTCAGTAATGAGCACGAGTGTTTTTCCTCAAAATATTGAATATTTAATTGTAAAATATTCTTTAGAAGAACTGACTAAAGCAAAAGAATCATTATCTGGAAAAATGAAAGAGTTAGGGTTAGAAGCGGTTGGTATAAATCCTAAGTTGAACAAAGTTAATGTGTACATCTCACAAGAGCAGTACGATAATGCTAAGGAAGAGATACTAAACTATATCGATGAAGATATGGTGAGATGGGTAATAGGCGAGTTGAGCCTTCAAACACAAGCGTATAACTTGTTTCCCGGAGAAAAAATTGAACGAGGAACTGCTATTACTTCCCCGGCATGTAGTTTAGGTTTCAACGGTCGTGCCAATGGTAACAACGTCGGTGTTACTGCGGGGCATTGTGAGAATGGAACTTGGTATGACTTATCTGACGGTTCTAGCCCGATTGGTACAATGAACAATGCTGTATTTTCGGATACGTCTAAGTTCGATGCAGGTTATATAGTATACAACTCATCTGTAAATCCGAGCCATAATTTAAATGGTAATTCTTTAACGATAGGGACAACGGATTACTCTGGCCTATATCGTCAGGTTGGAGATAAGGTAAGAGTACACGGGTACAATTTGAATGGAAGTAGTTATCCTCTAGCTGAGATTGTTGACACTAGTTATGATATTAATGGTGGACCGACTGATATGATCATTACTGGACTTAGTGGTACACAGCTAGGAGATAGTGGAGGATTAGTATACAATGTCGTCAATAATGGTGTACGAAACTATGCAAGAATTGAAGGTACCCACACTGGTATAGTTAGACAAGGTGGAGTAGATACATGGCAAGCTTTTTCAAAATATAGTTATACAATTAGTTCGCTAGGTCTCTCGGGAGTTTACACCGATTCCTCCTATTGATGTTTTTATATTGCAAGTGGAAGGTGATGATCATGGCTAAACTAGTGAGTGGACTCACACTCGTTTTGTTGCTACTAGCCGTCGGCTGTAGTTCTCAAAATGAACTAACTCAATCAGATGCGGACATCAGCGGTACAATTATAGAAGTTAATGAACAAGATAATCAAATATTGATTGAACAAGATAACCCAGATGATCCTGCAACGAAACAAATTTGGATAAGTAAAGATGAGGATAGTGAAATAGTTATCGGTGGGGCAGCCGAGTCTAAATTTGCTAGTTCAATAAAAAATAAAAAAGCTGAAGTATGGATAAAAAATCTTATAGCCCAGTCATCACCTCCACAAGCTATAGCTGAAAAAGTCATTATTGAATAATAAAGGTTAAGGTAATTAATATCAAAGTCGCTACTTAGCGGCTTTTTTGTTTTAAGAACCAAATTTTTGTTCCAAGCTGAGTTCCGAGCCAAGAACAAGTAATTGATCAGGGGTTTTCTTAAAAGACAATTCCAAAGAGATAGAGAATCCCAAAACTAATGCCCAATGGAATACTATCGCCAAGAACAGAGCTTGAATAAACTTTTCTCATCAATACCTGAAGCACCGTGAGCTGAAGCCACTCATCGTCATATACAAAGAGAACTTTCTCCCGATGGCTCCTTTATGATCCGATACTACCGCCCCAGTATTGAGGGCAAACGCCCAGATTGAAAGTGCACAGAACTTGCGAGAAGGAAAAGAATGGCGGGCTGTGACACGAGACAATTCCACGGTGTTCGGCTGGAGTGCATCCTCCAGAAGTTCCGATCCTGCGGGCGCTGCAAAGATATATGAATGGCTTCCGGAAAATACGTTCGATAATGTCAATATTAGCGTTTGTTCGATAAAAAGACTCCCCCGGGTCAGAATAATTGTTAATTCTGCTCATGGCGGAGAGGCAACACCCAAAGAGGAGAAAGAATGGAGAAAAAGACGTAAAGGGTGGTCTGTCTGGTGTGTGTCTAAGAACCTTTAAGCGTGATATACTATGAATGAATGGAGATGATTGCAGATGAATGAACTGCTTGACCCCCGAAATGATTTTTTATTCAAACGTATATTTGGCAGTGAAGAAAATCGGGATGTTCTGCTTGCCTTCTTGAACAAGACTTTTGTAGAGGCAGGTAGGCCGCCTTTGACAGAAATCATCTTGTTGAATCCATATACCGAGAAGGACACTCCTCGTGACAAGCAATCCATCCTTGATATACACGGAAGAACAGCGGAGGGCGAGCTCATCAACGTTGAAATGCAGTTATTCAATAAATATGATACTGAGAAACGAACGATGTTTTACTGGAGCAAGCTATACAGCGGACAGCTTCAAGAGGGGCATTCTTATAAGATGCTGAAAAAATGCGTGACGATTAACATCCTGAACTATTCTTTTTTGCCCAATGATCAATATCATAACGTATTCCATCTGCGTGAAGACCGGAGTGGGATCTCGCTCATAGATGACATAGAACTGCATTTTCTGGAATTGCCCAAGCTTGGCGATCATGCGACTCCAGTAGAAAATGGTGGTTTGGTTAACTGGCTATTATTCTTAAAAGGTGTCGATAAATCCAATTGGGAGGTGCTGACGATGAACGAACCTGTATTAAAAAAAGCAATGGATACGTTGGAATTTCTTAGTCAGGATGCCGAATCCCGCCGATTATACGAGGACAGACAAAAGTATTTGCATGATGAAGCTTCTATGATTGAAGGGGCAAAGGAAGAAGGAGAGCGTAACAAAGCTACTGATGTTGCCAAGAAATTGATTAAATCAGGAGTAGATGTTGATATCATTGCTTCTTCTACCGGTCTGACAAAAGCAGAAGTGGAACGACTCATAAAACACCATAAAGTTTGATCATAAATGTTGCCGATGACATCTTAGTAAGGACATCTGAGCAACAGATAAGTAATAAAATGGAGATAGTTCCTCCAGTAGTAAAAAGCCTCGAAAAAGTTCGAGGCTCTGTCACGTAGATTGTTCCACGTTAGTAATGAAAAGTGATATCATAAAGAGAAAAACGGTAACTACAAAGTTTAGACATATGTACAAAATCCTGATTTTGTGTAAATGTTTTATTGCCGCCCAGCCATCACGGTTCTAATCCCATAAAATATAAACTAAGCGTACAACTCTTTACAGTTGCACGCTCTTTTTTATGTCGTTGTAAACCCAAAATATCCAACTAATTACTAAAAAAGCATGTCAAACGTAAACCAAACGTATCTTTTAAATAAGTATCTGTTGCTAAAATAATTTGTTTCATAGAGTTTGTGATATCTAATATTGATACCCCTGGTTGGACAATAGAAATTTCAAATTCTGTTTCATAACCAACTCTCACCATCTTTTTCAACATATTTAAAGTTGGTAAGTTCCCTTTTTCGAACCGTGTTTCACCATAGCTTTTCTGTCTCGAATTTTCCCTTTCAATCATTCTATGTATTATTTCTAATACATTATCAGTCCACATAATTGATTTTTCAGCTTGGCCGCAAACTTCATATAGATCTGAAACACGAGAACCGGGATGCTCTCCGTGTGAATACTTACAATGATAAAGATGAAATCTAATTTTCTTATGCTGCATATCAATTTTAACAGAAACAATATCAGCAATTTCCCCTGATCCATCATCGTCAAAAATTATGTCTGAACTTTGATCGACAATATTATGTATCGTAGCGTATTGTATGGAATCAATCTTTCTTCCTCTCCCTTGTGATTCCGATTTAATATTGACTCCAAGAGCAGGCCAGTCAACAGCAATAAGAACATCTGAAGATAACTTAATACCACTTTTGGGTTTGATCACTGTTTTTAGATTCTCCTGAACTACAACTACAGTTCCATCATGCTGAATAAAAGATATTTCTGGGGAATACTCATATAAGAAATCGATCATTTGAACTGATTTCTTACCTAATTTTACTATAAGCTTTTCACCTTCAATTTGCTTAAAACTATAAGAGGAGTCATTAATAATTTGTTCAAATATAAATTTTCTTTCATTTATCAAGAATTCAAATCGAAGATTTCCATCAACCAAACTGGGGTTGCTTAATTCCGATTGATAGAAAGGGTATGCCTTTTCTTCTTTAGTAATATACAACTGTTTCGTGTAACTATTAGACGTTTCAATCGTTTCCGGTAGTAGTATTTTATAAGGAACACCTTCTGGGAATTCCTTTATGACTTCTAAAGTGAGTGAATTATCTAGAATGCTATTTGTATCAATGGTATCATCCAACACTTTTTTTCCTATATCCTGACACCACTCTGTCCAAAAGTTTATACGTTCCACCCAGCGCATCCAAACCTTCCCTCTATACGAACAACCGATACTTATACGTTCCCCACCTTGATAACCATAACCGAATAAATTAGATTTAGTGGAATTTGACACGATTGCTTCACTAATCCCAGACTTAATATCGGTTCCCGCAAACATTCTAAAACTAATCCTTCCACTTGGTTGTTGTTTCAATCCTAAAGTGCCAATCATTAACCTATTTATCTCATTCAAGCTCCGATATACTGAATCCCCCTTAATTGCTGTGGCTTGTGGAAACATACTTTCAATGAGTCGATTCCCCTTTCCTGTATCAGTTTCGTTTATATGTATTATTCCATTCTCTTTGTCCAAAAACAAAACAAAAAAATCATAATCATATTGCATTATATCCTTTTGATCAGACCAAACTACTTTTGTTTCAATTTCCTCAATCAAAATGTAAACAGAATCCTCTTCATTTATCATTGATGTAGTTCTATCTGGATCCAAGACCAGTTTCCAAGCGTCTACAAAAGTACTTTCCGTAGGACACCGAAACATTCGGGTACTTATTTTCATCTTGAGTTGTGAAATATCTATATTCGTAACATGCCCTTTTTCAAACTTTCCAATAAACTCACTAAGTTCAATTTCTTTATCAATAGCTTGATGTGAATGTATATTGAGGAGCGAATTCCAATCAGAATCTTGACGATATAACTCTTCTATCGAGTCCTTTAAATCATCCATTGCCACATTTGTTATGAGCTTTGCATTTCCTAAATTATTCCCACTTGTTCGAGCAAATCGTCCAATAAATTGAAGGGTAATTGGAAGGGACTTATATTTATCATGGATTGCTGCAATTTTTAATGTTGGAATATCGATACCTTCACCAAACATGTCTACACATACGACAATCTTTGCATTACCATCTTTAACTTCTTGTAAATATTTATTTCTCTGGGTAGAAGCAATACCAGTGTGAATTATAACTGGCTTGTAATCTGTATACTGAGAGTATACTTTTTCATATAACTCATCGGCACGTTTACGACTCTTCGCTCGTGCTAGAAGAACATGCTCCAATCCTTTGTCCAAATCTTCTTTTAATTGTTGGATTGCGATTTTCGCGATCTCTTCATCAGACTTTTGTTCGTCAAATTCTTGAACTGGATAAAACTCGATTGGCTTGAAATATCCAGCTTTTTGCGCCATTGCCAGACCGTAATTGAATATTATCTTACCATCCACTTTTTTTCCATCATTCCTAAAAGGGGTTGCAGTAAATTGTAGGATTTTCTTTCCTAAAACCTTTTCTTTCACCGCTCCCCAATCCGGTGATGCAAGATGGTGTGCTTCATCAAAGATTACCACTTCTAGTTTTTGAATAAATTTCTCCCAAACAGATGAAGGCATTTTTTTTATCATACCTGGTGTAGAAATAACTATGTTCGATTCCTGAAGTGCAGCAATCAGAGCTTTTTCATCTGTAGCTTCAACTTTCGATTTATAAAGGAAAGTAGTTGGATAAATAGACTCATGAGAGATCATATCTAATTTGGGAAGTATTCCAAAATGACGTGCTCCTTCATAAATTTGTTCTCTTAAGAGATTAGAAGGCACTATGATTAATGTTGAAGCAATTCTTTCAGAAATAATAGTTGCATACATTGTTTCGGACTTTCCTGTACCCGTAGGCAACACTATTGTAGCTGGAGAATTTGATGTTACCCAATGTGCACGAATTGCCGATAGAGCCCCAAATTGGGGTGAACGTAAGCCAATCTCACCCTCGCTTCGCGAAACTCTCTCCTGATAAGACAATCTCCAACTATCAATAATCTTTGCTTGGCTTAATTTATTACCTTTGCTGTCCGTACAACGACTCAACTTATTACCACGTCCTATGGTTGACACTACTGTTTTATACTTCATCAAAAAACCTTCTTTCTGTGTTGAAATTTTTCAGATCTCTTGAAGTAATTATACAATAATTAATTCAGAATACGGTTAACAAAATACTTCTAGTATTTGTAGAACAGGTAATCTGAATAGTTTTTTTTAGCAGATTCGGCTCAATACTGTGAGTTGGGTTGTCAGCCTGATTATATCTCTTGTTTAAATGTAATAAAATGTGAAAATCATACTTCATATGCTGCATATTCAAGTTTTAAGTAAATGAGCTTTTTGTTTTGACATTTATTTAATCATTAAAGAGAACAAGTCTGTTCCCTCTTCACTTACATTTAGGTAAGCTACCCTGCCTGTTAGCTAACGAAACAGATTACAGTATCCCACTCGACAGTTTGGAGTTCCCATTCTTATTCAGCAGTGGAACGGAGATTTTGCCTTCAGAGAACGATTTGAGCCTTATCCCACCACATTATTTATGTCATGATAATATTTAGATAACAATCTAATCTGCAATGAAACAATGTTCTTGTCCTCAGCTTGGGACAAGAACTTGGTTCCTTAAAACAAAAAAGCCGCTATAATAGCGACTTTGAATGGAACAATGTTCTTGTCTACCGACAATACGGCAGCTTTCTAGGGATTTAACCTTTACGTTTCTTTAGATACTCTTTCATAGCCTCTTTTTGTACTTCTAACTCTTCCTTATTTTTTTGGAGGAATGGCTAACACACCATTGCTTAAATCTGTTAATTGCTCAAAGCTTCTAATTAAGAAATTAATGTCATCATATCCGCCTTTATATTATTGTTATTGAAATAAAGAAATCTTCTCATTTCAGTAAGATAGTATTTCCTAGTCCGCCCTCTAGGTCCGAGTTCTTTTAATGTCATTATAAACAAAATACGATTTTCATTAAAATTCTTTTGAATGGAATGGTATCACCAGTTCACTTTTGAACCAATTGAATCGACAAGAATTGAATCGACAAGATTACCATTATGCTCCTTCAATCGTAACCTAAAACCTAATAACGTAACCTATCATCAAAACCGCTCTTCTAGAAATAAATATAAGCGAGCCCCAAAGTGGATACGCTAGATAGGGCCATTACCCCTTTCATATAATACTTAATTCACGGTCCTCCACGAACCCAATAACATCCAAACCTATATATTTGAAGTAACGATTTCGTTGTTGATCATTCCAACTAGAGAGTTGTCTTCTTTTAGTCGAACATTCGTGAGGACAGAATTCCAAGCCTTTAATCCCCTTTGTAGCATAATTGGTTGATATCTAGTTGTGTAGGCGAAAAAAATTCCTTTACTACCGATGATCTCAGTTTAACATCCTTACTAAACACTGAAAACGTATTTTGCAACGTATGACAGGTTCTAGATATATCCAATTCATTGTTACACTTCTTGGAGCCTTTTTAATATAAGTGAAAAACCTAGATAGGGTACCTCACTTGGAAGGTTCAAGAGATAAGTCGATGTTTGTTGACTTTTTAAATAATTTAAATTTTAAACGAGGGAGTTATAAAGGGGAGCGGATGAAAAAGACCTCTTGATAGACAAGTGGTCTTCATAGAATTTAGGATGGAACGACCAACTTAAGTGTGCAAAATTGGTCCTTTCTTTGTAAATTCGAGGAACTGGTAAGTCCCTGCAGCGTAGAACAAAATTCCCTCTAGTTGGCTTATACTTATGGAATTTCCGTATTTGCTCAAAAGTACTTTAATAAACTTCTTGAGCAAAAACGCTTCATGATAGAAGGACACTTCGCTCATTGGGCTCATCATAATCTTTAAATAAAGGAATTTCGAATCCTTTTTATATTGATTAAATTTCTTGTCCCATTTTTTTTCGATCCACGTATCGTAGAGCAGGTCGGCATACTTCTCATAATCAAAGCTATCTTTGATTGCTGCATTAATATCAACAGGCTTATTCGATTCCTCTAAAATAATAAATTGGTCTTTTAGATCATCGAAATATAACACCCTGTCTGCAGTTAAGTGATACTCTTCAGAACGATGCCATTTAACAGCCTTAAGTTCTAGGTATTCAGTAAAGATACCCTCGAATGGATTAGCCAACTCTAGATCGCGAAGTGCTTTGGTTGGATCGAAGGAGATTTGTTTTAACTTTAGATGGAAGATGATACGATGATCTTCATCAGCATGTGTGTGATGGAAATCTAGAAACCACTTAAACAGCTTAGGACGTGTAAATAATAAGGAAGCTTCATCCTTATTTGATTCGAAAGGGAATTGTTTAATTTCCATGACAGCTTTCTTTTTCTTCTTACTGTTATCGAACTTGAATCTTGCTTCAGGTTTCTTAGGTGTATCTCCTCCATGTCTTGCTATGTCTAATTCCTCATGAAGCTGATAACTTTTTCCAAGTATATGACCGATAAAATTCATAGCCTCTTCTGCTTCTTCAATGTCTTTCTGTTTAGGTTTGTTTGAATCCTCTTCATACCAGTCCGTAAGCGCAAAGCATCTCATGAAAGTTACTCTATCGCTAGCTCCAAATGTACTCAAACCATTTCCCTCCTTTATTTTTTTATTTTCTTAGGTCCATCTCGCCTTATGATCGGATGTGTATGACATCATCTATTGGATACTTTTTTAACCTATAGGCGCTATTTTGGTAAGCTAAATTTGTTTTCCAAAGTTGGCCGCCTTGGTAATAAAGTATTGAAAGGTTTCAACTTCAAATCACATAAAGATGCCGGTCCCTGGTGTACGCATAACTTCAATCCACTTTTTAAGCGTTGATCTATCCGCTTGATCAATCGGATATCCTCTTGCAAGTCTTACTTCATCAGCACTCGGAGAAAGGCCGCTAGTGGTAACAATCAAGCCCCGCCCTGCATTTTCATGTAGAACGTCAGCGTACAATGCTTTGATGACCCCCGATTCAACCTTATCTTTACGCCGCTTACATTGAATCAGGATTGCTGGTGGACCGTCAGTAATAGGATCTATCTGCCATGCACGGGCATCGATACCACCATCATTTGATCCTGGACCAATCTCAACATAATATCCGTGACGTTCAAAAAACTCGCAAGTCAGGGCTTCGAATTTTCGCCAATGAATGTCGCTGATCTGCTCGAAGTGTTGACCAAGGAAGTCAATATATCGCTGATCAAAGAATGTGCCGTACTGCGTCTCTAATGAACTACTTTTGAATAAACTAGTTAGCTCGGCAGTATCCTTCCAATTTAATCTTCGAACGCTTGAAAACGGGCTAATATGTTGTTGTGCAACAGTAGTTCTCATAACTTCCATTGCCATTTCAAAACCTGGTTTCCCATGATTTGCAATTATGCTCTCCACAAAAGACGACGGGTCAATATCTTTGTTATTACTATTTTGCTCCATCCAAGTCATTAGGAACAAGTTCCAGCTGTTTGCAACTTCATAATAGAGTGAAAAGAGCGGTGTATTCATGTACTTTTTCGTAAGAGTGACATGTGGTAGTGGGTCTGGACTTGCTATATTTCCCACTTCGTATAGCAAATGAGCAATCAGATCATCATATTCCTCGGAACGAATTCGTAGAAGCTCTTCATCTGGTCCTTGCCATATTTCATAATACTGTTTTGAGATAATGCTATCGAATTCCTTCTTCGTCAGCGCAAGGCCCGCTTTATAACCAATCACTTCAGAAGTTTGTCTAACAATTACCCCACGGTGTATCCAAGCCGCCCCCATCTTTACATCTGCTCCTTTCAAAGGTAAATCCTATTGACTAACTTGTCACGTATATTCTCATTTGCGATAGTCGGTATCGAATCTGATTGTTATTCTATTGACTAAATCCATCAGCATCCTTAGACACGCATGGTAGATTCATTGCTATAAAAATATTAACTTTAATTTACAATATAGTACTTAGTTCCAGAAGGTACATCTTCAGCTTTGAAGTTTTGAGAAAATGTCGCTTCTCTATCAACGGATAAGTTAATGTTACTAAGGTTAATGTGTTCATTTAGACTTCATGACAAATTCGGTAATCAGTTACATGTATATATCGGTATTCCGCTTTATAATGTTTACAATCTGCACTATTCTCAGCGTATCAAAGACAGCAGATTTTCGTTTGAGCAGAATAAATAAAGTGCTTATCTCTATTTTTAGAGGTTTTAGAGGTAAATGATTATGATTAGAGAAACGCCCTTTGGCCAATTACTTTTGCTTTGTCTAACAGCATCAACTCAAGGAACATCCTAAATAAAGCTTAATTATCAATCCAGATAAAGTTAACTTCTGAATTGTAATAACCGAAAAATAAAAAAAGCCTCTAAAATAACGACTTTCTATGGAAACATGTTCTTGTCACCCGACACTTATGGAATTTTTTTTGGCTACCTTCTCATAAGACTATCTTACTTCTGTTTATGTATTTAGAATGTAATTAGACATCATCCTTCATGGATTTGATATAATACACATTTCTAATGTGGATATCAATCCACTTCTTTTAGGTCCTTCTTTATCTAGAAAAGCTTCTTGAATTTCTTCTTTGATTCTGTTGAACATCGACATTCCCTACACTACCAACAAAGATATAATAAACACCACTGAAAAAACAACACCATTTACAATGATCTCTGTATTACTTTGATTTTGTATGTACTGAGGGATTTTTGATTTTTATTGAAGAATGTGTACACATGTAAAAGGAATTGAGTGAGATTTGGAACTGAGATAGCAAGCACTATGCTAGGTGCCACTAATGGAGATATCTTATTTCTTTCGTTCTCTTTCTCAAAGTCCGATATTAATCTCTCAATTTTCCAACGTGAGTATAGGTCATTTTCTATTAAGTATTCAATTACAAAGTGAATCCTTACATCAGAAGCATGATGTCTTCAGGTATTGGGACTAGAAGTAATAGAATAATGATGTTTTAGTACTCCCATAGCCTTGACATCAAAAATCTTGGTTAGTTTATATAAACCGAACATTAAGCTCATCGTAAACATAATAAAAAACACAAAGAATAGTGTATTCAAAATAATTAGACTCATCAGAAGACTCAACAATACCATACAGATTACAATGCAGATAGAGAGTCTATAAATCCGATAAAATTTAGCCATTTTGGAATAAATTAAGGCATGATTTGACGCATGATCTTTGTAGTAATCAAAACTCTATTAAAACTCGTACGACAGGCTGTCCGTTTCTTACTATAACCAGTACCTACAAGATCGAACACCAATTTATTTTAAAGACTTTCAATTATTTGAATTATAATCCAAGCTCATTTAGTACATTTTCAGAAACGCTATTTCAGCCTCCAGGTGCAACAAAGCCCGAACAAATTATTACATCTCAGATCAATATTTTCAATGATAACCCCACATAAATGAGCGCAGATTCTATTTATATATTTTTGAACGCAGTCAAATAACGTTAATAACGAAAGTGAGGTTCAATTTAGAAAGCCTCACTTTCGTTATCAGTTTATCAGAACAGCAGAAAGTAGCTGGATTTCAAAAGGAACTGTCAGATCACTGCTTTTACATTCTAGCAACTACAATCTGATAAATGTTGAACTTAGTACATTTTGTATGCTGAAGATTCTGTACACCATTTAGGTCAAGTGCCATATACATCATGAAGCATTGTCCAAAATCTTGAGGGTTCCTTAGGAAAAACTCTTCCCCATTGATTGCGCTGGGTTAACGAACGAACTAGGAAGCATGCCCTTTTGGCTCTACTAATACATACAAAGAAAACTCTGAACTCTTCTTCCATCTTGTTAGGGTCAGAACTTTGAATACTTCTATAGGAAGGAAAACTCTCCTCTTCAAGTCCTAAAAGTATAACAACTTCAAACTCGAGTCCCTTTGAACTATGTCTAGTTGAAATGGTTACCTGGTTTTGAGGTTTCAAAATTTGTACAAACCCAGCCACAGAAAAATCTTTAAATTCTCCGTTGGTAGCTAAGTCTATTAACACATCAAGGTTATCTACCTCATCGGGGTATACATCTGAACCTGAAAGCAGTACAGTAAGTGATAACTGTTCATCAATCCAGCGTAGCCAATTTGAGAGTCTGGTTGAAAGCTTCGCACTTTGAACAAGGGTATCATAGAATTTTTTTTTGTCAGCTAAACTGTCAATAATAGAATATCCTTTGTGTTGCATGTATATATACGACCAAAACTCGTACAATTTAGAAAATGATTCATTCCCGAATTCAATGCTCCAAGATGCGCATTCAATTAACCATTTTATAATATCAGTAATTTCAAAATCCTTACGTTTATTAATGTAATAAGGAATGTTAGAATTTTGAAATAAATTGCCCAATCGTCGGGCGTGATCATTACTTCCAACCAGGACACAAACTTCACTTAATGGAATATCCTTTTGAATACAATGCGGAATAATAGAATTGATGACTTTTTCAAACTGATCCTTAATACCTTCTGAACAAACAACAAAATTGAATTCTGCTTCTTCATCGAATCTACTGCCGGCCCTATAATTTTCAATGCTAGTGCGTGGTAAAGCCAGTTGATACGCATCAATTATCCCTTGATTGCTCCGAAAATTGGTTAATAACTTAACTGATTTCATTTCTGGTAAATCATAAAGTTCTAAAAGGTAATGCGGTATGGCTCCGTTAAAACCATAAATTGATTGATTTGGGTCACCTACAGCAAAAATTTTGATTTTCGTCGTATTGAGGATAGAGAGAATAGTTTCATGTAATGCTTTTCCCATGTCTTGATACTCATCAATTAGAATCCATGGGAACTTAGATTCTAAACAATCTCTAACATATTTTTCATTCTGAATTATTAGCGTAGCATATTTAACAATATCATGATAATCAGTCTTACCTTGAGCGTGTAGCTGCGCTTCGTATTCTACGGCAGCTTTAAGAGCTAGATCATAGCTAGGGATATGAACCCTACTTATTCCTGTAATATCCAAACTTCTCTCCCTATCCATCTCTTCAATTGATAATTCATCAGAAGAAATGGTCAAAAAATTACAGACCTCACGAAATAATCTAGTTTTATCTCTTTGGGATATTATTTTAAGTGGTACAGGAATAGGATAATTACAAAGATGGGCAAACGGTTGGATAACCTCTGAAATACAAAAGGAATGAACAGTACCCAGAAATACATTACTTCGAGACTTATATCCATAGGAAAGAAGACGATCCTTAAACTCTTTCGCAGCAGCCTTACTATATGTTACGCAAGCAAGTCCCCTAGGTTCAAAAATTGATTCTTGTAGTAGATTTATAATCTTTAAAGTTAGTACAGTGGTTTTCCCACTCCCTGGTCCTGCAATAACAACTGTACTGTTTTGGGATTGAAAAGCACTATATTGATAAGGATCTTTCTTAATTTCAGCTAGTTTTCGATGATAGTTTTTCATATTCACTCATCCACTTTTTCGAAGATTTTATTAATAGCGGATTCTATATATTGAGGAATGTGCTGCTTTAAGCATCTAGTTGAAAAACGTTGTGCGAAACGTCCCTTGCCGATTCCATTATCGCTATTTTCAATTTTTCGCAAGCAAGCATCATATTTCCCTGTTTCCAATTCATTTTTAAAGTTTTTCTTTTGCGTATCCCCACCACTAGTTAATTCATCAAATGTAGAACATATTCTTTTTTTAGAAATTGGATTAGAAGCACTTCTTTGCATAATTTCAGTTTCTAACGTATAAGAACTTATAAAAAACCCATGTTTAGAAAATAAAGTATCCTGTTCTCCCCAATCACCTTCCACAATATCGTCAGGAGAGATTTTTTCTAAACCCAGTAGCATTTTCCCTACAATTTCATTACCTAGATATCCGAAAATTTTATGATCGTCATCATCATCATTTCTAATCGTACCGTACTTCCTAATTCTAGATCCATCAGATTTCTTTGGATCAGGAACCTCAATATAATAGTCGCCATCTGTTATACATACATACGGAATTCCAAGCTTATCTAAGTATTTTATAAATGGACTGAAGTTTGTAGAGTTAATATTACAAACCAAAATTCCTTTTAAATCCAATGGTTTACCTAGTAATTCTGCAAATTTTGGCACTAAATATTCTTCAGCAATCCCTTCTACTAAAATAACACCTTTTCCAAAATATAGTTCTCCTCTTTTTACATCTAAATACCGTTCAAGATCTTGCTGTTCTCTAGGTGTCAGTCCAATTTCTGAAGCTGTATTTACATTTGTTCCGTCTGATGACCATCGCAAATGTACAATAGAATCAAGGGGGGCTACTGATGTAATATGTGGCGAATGTGTTGTCATGAGTATAGATGCATCACCATACATGACATCTTTATAAATAACACGTTGAAGTGTTGGATGTAGATGGGCTTCGGGCTCCTCCAACGCAAGTAGAGTGAAGCCTTTCGATTCTCGATTTGGACTATCCATAAATTTATACAGTACAATTAAATCTTCCTCTGGAATTCCATCCTTCAATTTAAAGTTTCCATTGTCCGTTTGTTCGTAGCACTCTTCAAGAATTAACGAATCGTCGAGATCTTTTAATGAATGATACTGACTGAAGCTCAGGAAACTTGGAACTGTTTTATCTTCAAGTAAAAGGAGAATCAGTGAGATATAAAGGATGTTTGTTAATCCCATACTAGTCTCACTCGTAGGTCTTTTATTCTTCCCCATCATCAATTTAAGAGCTGTAAGAAGACGATTGGAATTGAAATCCATTGTTTCAAGGTGAAGTTCGGAATCGGGCTGAACCCCGATTACTTTACTGAATCGTGAGTTCATCTTAACAATTAAGTCTTGAATTTCATCCATGTCAAGTAGCTTATTACTTTGTACTTTTAAATCATCAGCAATCGTGTCTAATTCATTTTTATTGAATTCATATTCTTTAAGTAATTCTACAAGTGGAGATTTTTTCGAGTTTTTAATTTCGCTTTCAACGTCTCGTAGGGCATTAATAACTCTAATATTAAAATACTTCCGTTGGCGATGAGTAAAGTGACATGTCTCATCTTTACCTTGATAAATAACATAAGTATAATCCTTCGAACCATCCTGTCTTTCTACTGGGTAATAACGATATGTAAATCTCAAGGTTGGAGGTACTTTTGAGATAGTTGCATCTGACAAAACTGCAAGGAGAGTTTTATTATGTTCATAGCCTTGGACTTCAATAATTATTTCAATTTCCGAGTTATTTCCAATTGGATCCTCTAGTCCATTGTAGAAATCAGATTCTTCCAGTTGCCGATCTTCATCATTTAATCTGGGGTCTAAAATAAGCTGTATTGCACGAATGAGATTTGTCTTCCCAACATTGTTTTCACCAATGAGAACTTGTTTATGACTCAATGAAATATCAAGTTCCTTAAAATTCCTAAAATTTTTAATTATTATACGCGATATAAAAGGTGATTTCATAGCTAGCACTTACCCTCCTGTGTGTATTGAGAACTATTCCTAAAAAAAGTATAGGTCATTTGTCACGTTATATAAAGGGATTTTTAGCATATATTCTTGCTAGGATTAAAATCTATAGTATAACATAGGGATTCTATCTTCTTCGAGGAATAAGGAATAGTACACCTTAATCGGAGACGACACAATGTTTTTGTCATGCGACACCACTCCCCAATTGGTTCTTTTTTCCTGAGAAACAATATACAATAATGAATTATATTCCTGCCATTTAGAAACACTTATGTTTGGGATACACTCGCTGATAAAAAAGCTTGCATAACTGAATTACTGCGTCTAACTTGAGTTATAGGCATTAAAATTTTCAACTTGATACTCCCATCAATTAATTGCTTCGAAAGTCCCATGTATAATTGTCTAAAGGTGTTTCCCTGTCTATTTATCAAAAGTGTATAAGACTGTTACCGGTGAAACGATAGGAGATTATATTTACCGAATCCGAATCACACAGATTCCGTCATGAGCAGGCATCCTAGCTACAAAGGTGGCGTGGCGACTCCTTTGTCTGGACTTTCACCAACTAGATAATGAGTTCCTCTGGGCAGAAAAAAAGGACAAGATTAAAACTTATCCCGTCCCCATTCAAAGAAATGCCATCAGAACTGTTACACCTATACCTAAAAGTGTAGCAACTAAAGTCAATATTGCAATATTGATTATTAGGCTCTCTTTACCTACTGAGTAAAGTACTTTTATATGTTCTAAACATTCACTATAAATTGTTTTATATTTCTCAATATATTTATTGTTTGCAAAATAAAGTTCAATCTCTTCCCCCCCATAAAATGCTTTCCACTCTCTAATCTCACTTCTGTCATTTTTCCGAGAGCTGATATGCAATTTGTTGTCGTTAATCGCACGAATTTTATTTACAAGCCATTTATAATCTTTTGAAGTGATATTGTCTTTGGCTTGATTAAAGTACTTATTCATTTTTTGATTTAATTCGGATTCTTCTATCCTATCAAATAGAAAATAATAAAAATCCATTCTGTAAATACTCAAAATATTTGTAAAGGTTAGAGGAGAGTAAGTTCTCCCACTAAAATAAAGCTCCATTTCTAACCCCTCAGATCTTGTCATATCAGTAATCAGGTATTGCTCACCATTGCGTATCTCATATGTTGTACTCAAAAAGATATCCTTAAATGCTTCTTGATCAAAAACGTTTTTAGGATAATTTATCACTTTTAGTGATGGTAATTTGTATAATAAACCATAACTAAGTTCTGCTATCTCCATTAATTTAGATTGTACCATTGAGCCAACTAATTCATTAAACATCCTATAAATTTCACTGTAACCCCTTGTTTTTATCAAATTTTCAAGATTGTAGTATTCCATGAATTTTTTGTTATAAACAAGCTCTTTATTATCCTTTATAAAATCAAAGAACATTTTATCATCCATAATCTTATTGAAGGAAATTTTAAACTCAACCACTGCTTGATTATTGTTTACTTGTGAAAATGATACGGTTATCTCTCTTATAAATCTGTCATCTAAAAACTCTATTTTTGCTAGTGAAGTTTGACTCGAGCCTACATATTGCAGAGTAAAATAATTTAGATCTCTAATCTTTTTTGGTCTGTAGTTTAATGTAACTTGATACTTTTCCATGTTTAGTTTAGAAACTCTTTTAATGAGTCGATTCATTGCTTTGTTATCATAGGTATCCAAGATAGAAAAACCCCATACTTTTAATAAAGCCTTTGCCTCAACAAATCTCCTGTAACGTTCATCCAAATCAATGTAATCTTGATACTCTGTACTATTTTCGATAATATCTATAAGTTGGTTTACATATTTTTTTCTCTGTTTTTGGTACTTTCTATTCTTCAAGGTATCATTCCTTTGAATATTAGTATATGAAGGGTACAATTATAAATCTGATGGCAGTTCATATATTGCGAGCTTGTCGGCGAAAAAACACTAAAGGAGCTGTCCATATCAGCTCCTTCATTGGAAGAAATATCATATTTATGTAGTTGATTAGGAGCAATGTAATACTCACCGAGGCCATACCTCACTTCATCAATCGTTCTAGAGCAACTAAGTTATACTTATCAGATTTTTTAAACGGTTTAGTTTTTTTGTTTTTATCACATATTGACATTCTCAAACATGTCATCAATATATTCACTCTCCCTTAATCCAGCAGCGGTATCCTTTATTAAAATTGTTGCTTTCTCCGGATTCTCTATTGCCTTATGGATTTCTATCAGTTCTGCAACAGTCATTATTATTCACCCCTATACCACTAGCTTCTTGTTCCCATCCCCCTGGTAAATACTTCTCAACACCTAGCAAGCGGTTAATGCGAAATTTTTACCGTGTTGGTGATAGCCTATATAACTCATTTCTTAGCTCAACGTAAGAATTAAGTGAATTATTAATATAAATCTCTAACTCACACTTTATTTCTTCTATATTCAAATAAAAACCATCAGAAAAAGTAGGCATAGCATAACCTCCATCGGATATTTCATAATCACCATAACTTACTTCAATAATTCCAGATGCATCTACACACCCGTTAGTGATTAACTTTAATAAAATACTATCAGCACCGCCTCTATCCGGGAAAACGTTTCCATTGGTTTGTATAATGGCTTGGTCACCATCAAAATTTTCTAATATTATAGGGCTGCAATCAAAAAAGAATTCGTCGGATATTGAACATTTATTCTCTATCGAATAAACATTAGATCTGAAGCTTTCGAGCTCCATATCAATATCATTTAAGAATCCTAATAATTGATTAGAATTTAAGTACTCGAGTATCGCTTGATAATAGTGGTATCTATTGCTGCTTATAACCTCATACTTATTAAATTCATATAACACGTCATACAGTGTCGTTCTCACATACTCAATATCTTGTGAAGCTTTAATCTCAACTTTTATACTATCATAAAGCTCTTGAATTTCATCCGCATATGCCGTAATTGAACCTTTATAATCTCTAGCCAGTTCGAACATTTCTAAAATATCTTCATTTTCATTTATCCGTTCTAAAATTTCTTGATCATCAGGCAGTGGCTCCAGCCCAGCTTCTTCTTCATAAATTTCTTCATACATAGCAGAAGCCAAATTATATTCTTCGAACTCTTTAAAAGTAAGGATCTCCAAACGAATTTTTTTGGCCTCAGCTCTGTTTTTTGCAGCGGAGGAAAACCCTTTGTTCGTTATAATTATACCCAAATCAGCCTTGATGTCTTCTAGAAATCCGATAAAACCATCTACAATCTTGACATCAATATTTTTAGCATAATATTTGCATTCCACTGCTACAGTTATCTCTTGACCAAGAAATTTTCCCAATGCCAATACATCAACTTGTCTTTCCACTTTACTTTGATGACCTAATATTTTTACATCAAATTCAATATGCACCTTTGGAAAATCCGACTTTAACTTTTTATAAATTTCTGTTTCATACATTCTCCAGTCCATGTTGCCTCCCGAAATTTATGAATCTAACTTATGTTGTCTCTGCCTTTATTCATTTCATTAATTAGCATAAAATAGTAACAAGAGTAGCATCCCCAAACAAATAACCGATCCAATTCTGTGAATTTGACACAAGACTAATCAACAACGCCAGCAATCATATGACTAGACAACTGAGTAATAAGCTCCAACACACCAGAATAATTATAACACGTCATTTTACACAAATCCCCATTGTGTTTACGTCCTTATAGTAGTTAAGTTAATTGAATAGTGATAGTAAAGTGTGATAGTAAAGTAAATGAGACGTATTTTGGGGATAAATTCTACTCCCCTTAGACCACAATTTAGCAATCGAAGGCAAAGTTTTTGTCTCAAAACTTAATAAAAACAGCTATTAGCTGCTTCTAATGGAACCAGTGCCTGTATGAAGATTACAACCCATTAGGGTAATTACATTGCTTTATCCATAAATATTTTATCAACTTCACTTACAGTCATCTCAAAATGCTTACTTGCTTTTTCGATTACGATCGGATCATGGACTTCAGGGAAGTAATTTTCACCATAATTAGTTATAACATCAAATTCTTGCATGATATACTGGTAAACTGCATCCTCATCTACTGATCTAGCTGTACTATCTTGTGTGTTTTCAGCAGTACTTGGATCATACTTGAAAGGCTGTTCCTCTTTTTCATGATATGATACAGGTATTAACGCTTTTATATTGTTTTCATTGGAATAAGATGAAACATGTTCACCGAATAGAAGCTCACCTTCTTCACCAATAGTTTCTTTAACTACCTGAGATTGCTCTTTTGGTGTAGGTGATGTGACTAATATTTCATAATCTCCAGGTTTTTCTTCAAACCATTCACTGCTAAACATTCCATTTTGAACGATAACCGTACTTTGAGACGTAAATCCTTTTTTGTTTGAAATATCTAATACCAACTTCATATCTGAAGGTAAATTAGTAGAACCATAAAACTTAAGTTCCTTCATCTGGTCGTACTCTTCAACGATAGCTAAATCCACCTGAATCTTTTCCTTTATTTCTTCTTCCACTTTATTAGTTGAACTCACTTCATTAGGGGCTACTTTCTGAGAGTTGCAACCTACTAATAATACAAACATCACTAAGTGTAGAATGGTTACTGACTTTTTCATCTTTGAACTCCTTTTTCTATTTGCATATTAAATCTATGTAATCACTAACCTCTTAGATTTTCATAATCCTCCTCCCTCCTTGGACTATAACATGGATGACTACCCCCCTTTCTTACTTAATATATCGGAAAAACAAATCGATAAATTAGATAATCACGGAGTATGTACAACATGAAATGAATTGAGTTTTTGCAAACAACTATTCATTTATAAAAGATCATTTGCTAGAGTACATAACCAAGAGCAAATTCCAGCGTAGGATCACTCACAACAGTTGCAACCAGCGAGAGAGTGTAAATTACGGGATCCACTTGAATATCTGTATGTATTCATTGGATAACTAATATCACTAAGTCTTGCCTGTGCCAGGAGGGCCATGAAATTGTATTCTGTGAAAATCCCATAAGTTCCACCTCATCTTCATATGAAAATTCAGTTGCTTGTGTTTCTAAATGCTTTTTAATTTTAATTGGTAGTTCGTCAGAATCTTCATGACTGGATACTAATCTAGTTGAGATGCCTTCTTGCAACTTGCCTTCGATGTCTTGAAACTTTTCTTCCAGAATATTTAATTTCATAAACCTGCTACTACGCCACGTCCGAAGACTTAAAAATATGTTTTCCCATCTAACCCTTTAGTTTTACATGCATCAATAATTTTTCTCCAATGAATCTCTATCAGGCAGCTCCCTATATGTTAATGTATCACTAATGCTTTTATCTGCTTTTTTTATACAGGACACCCTGGAGCCAATCAAAAATATCATTTTCATTTTCTGCTTGAATATAAATGCCTTTATCTTTGAAATAACATCGGGTAAATCTAATCTCATTATTATTTAACAACTCAGAAATACATTCACCAAATTCAATTGCAGTATCGATTTCCCTTAACTCATTTGTATTAAAACTCTTGCCTAAATACCTTTGTAAGCTTTTTATTCAAGTAAAAATTCAAATGGAAGCATAAACGAAGGACTCGGATTTCTCCCGTGAGTATATCAAAAACCTAATACAGGTCTCTCGTACACTTCAGCTACTTCAGCAATATGTGTGATCATTGGAGTATTGTTAATTTTTCTTTTAAGTATTCATCTTTGATATTCTTCATGTTAGCCCCTACTACAATGGCTATTCTATCTCCTACCTTTTCTTTAAGTTCAATATGATTTAAGCTTTTTTTGGTAAGGTGTTAATTTAGAAAGTTCATTTGGCCAATAAAATACACCTGCATTAATAAATGCCTCATATTCCTCAAACGTATTTGAAAATATTGCAAAATGTTGTTTTTTTCATATTGTACCTCGCAAAATTATATATTACCTCATAGCTTAATAAGTGCTGTTCTGGCAGGATGTACGTGTTTGACCCTATATAGGTTTGAAATACGTCTTACGGATATTTGTGTTGTCTTTCCCAACTAAAGCTATTCCTCTTTGTTGATGGATTCGGGGATTATCTTCAATACCCCTTTTGCTCTACCCACGTGGATGTAAAATTTCCAATTACTTCTCAATTTTCTTGTCGCGAAGGACAAAATACGCATAATCGACTGTTCGTTTAATATATGAAGAACAGTCACTTTTATGAAATGCATCAATTATTAATTGTGCATGCATTCCACTTTCGAATTGCAAGCCTGTTTGTGCATCATTATAATACATAAATGCACTCCATACCATGGCATCTTCCCAAGTACCGGTTGTGTTTAGTTCTAGGAAAGTGTCAGTGTGTTTATTGATCAATTGAGCTAAGCCATCTACTGTTTTACTTTTTGGATCGGATAAAATTCTAGTCCATTCCTCGCTTGCCTTTTCATAATCTGATACAATCTGATTTGCATAATTAGGTATATTACGAGCGGTTCTATTTAACACTAACATCGTATTTTTGGCCATTACCAACACCATCCTCTGAATTGTAATTTCGATTGTAGAATGTATTAAAATAAGTAGGAATTGTATTATTTACATTTGGTATCTTTCCGCTTTTGTAAAGTAAGCCACTGCTTTGAGAATTTATAATGAGTTTATAGTGATAAGTGTCTATCAACTTGTTCAATTCAAACTATAACGAATCTGCATTACGTTTGGCCCTCTGATATTCCCTTTCATCTCGAACTGCTCGATTCCATTCTGATTGCGAGTACCTAGCATTATAATTAGCTTGTTTTACAAACATTCCTTTTGAATGATTAGCCTGTTTCCGTTTTTCCTCAGCGGTATCATAAGCCTCTCTTTTTAATCCTTCTTTCTCTTCGTGTAAATTACTTTCCCCATTATTCCATCCGGTACTATGGTTTGGATTACTAAATAATGAAACAACCTTATCCAGTACTAACAGCATAACGAATTTCTACCTCGGGATGGAGCGTCTCGCACACTTGGCATCGCTGAATGATCGGCTCTAAGGTATCGGCGATCTGAAGATCTCGCCCATACCAGGCCGCCTTAAGTTGCCACTTCTATTTGCTCCAGGCACGCTACTACTGGTAATATTTAAATAATAAATGACACAATATTCTTGTCCCGTGACAGCAACCTACTGGCGTTTTGGTTCATTCGAGTAGTTTGATGAAAGATCTCCGATTCAGAAATTTTCGTTAGCCACTTTAAATTGGTATTCTGTTCCAGATTGTACGTCCGGAATGCCAAATTCAGATCCTGATACATCCGCTCTATTGTCCTGTTCATCCGGATCCAGTACCGCACTGCTTTTTATTTTCTTCCTAGCCCAGCGTCATATCTGTTTCACCGACCAACTTCACCTCTAATGATGCTGGTCGTACCGGCTTAGTCAAAAAGTGGAATGATGTTGTCTCGCTCCATCCGGAACTTTTCCCAGCTTGTATCGTTCCGCTATACTCTGTACACCTTGAAGTGGTGAGAAAACGTAGTTTCAATCATTTGTCAGGTTATTCACATTATCCTCCCTAACGACGATCCCACTCTGCAAGGATACCCTGGGCATGCATGGAAAAAGAATTCATTAAGATATCGAATATATCCATTGCTCGGTTCTGTAGGACCTCATCTGATAAGGGATCTGTGTAGATGTTTATTACGGCAAGTATTAATTTTCTTGAATCAAGGTACCAATTATCTCTATTACGAAGATGCTCATTACCCATAATCTCACTGATAGCAATAAGGGTCCACTCTGGATAATCGGTAGCATGTTGCCATAAGATTGCACCTAATTTCCCTCCGTATGTCATTGATCTTGAGCCTGCAAATGCCATAAGTATCGTCCGAATTTCTTGTCTTAGTTCTTTGCAGTTTTTCTTAATATCGAGCAATAAAAAACTAATCTGACGCTGAACTTCTTCGTCCTCATCGTTCATTAGCTGGAGTAATCCATCTACAAGAATAGTGGAGACATTATCCGGAAAATTATATGAAAGTATTCGCGCAACACCTCGACGATGATAAGGATTACCATTTATCGTTTTTGTTAGTAAGGTCATAACTTGCTCTTTAACATATTGACTCTCAAAGAGATTCTCAGAAATTAAAGATAAAGTAACAAGTTCAGCACCGCTTTGTTGAATCTCATCCTTCTCATCAGTGATAAATGCGTCTAACTTAGAAATGAGACGTTCAAATGGCTGACCCATTGCACAATAACAAAAATCATTTGTATAAGTTATACGGTATAACTGAGGATTCCCTTCAATTGCTTTCTCAAATAAATCTAATGAACGTTCACGATCTATTTGAATCATATATATCAATTCATAAATTGCACCAGCCCTTAAAGAAATATCCTCGCAACCGACAGCATAATCAAGGATTTTCCACTTATCCTTTTCCTTCATACGATATATCTTCATCAACGCATTCATGGCAGCTCCACGAACTGAGTCATGATAACCTGATACCGGGTCTTCAGTATAAGATGCTTCTATTAAGGATATATCGTAAAAATAACTAATTAAGAGGCCTATAATCCGCTCCGGTACTTCTTCATCTGCTCGTTTTTCAACAGACCATGCTATAGTTCTCCGTATATTTCGATCATCATACCCTACAAAAAGACTGATAGCAGCAAAGAATTCACTTCCTGAAATGGTAGATTCAGATAGTCCATTTAACACTGCCTGCACATAGTTGTGGTCAAAGTCATCTTTATTTACTGAGAAAAAGTTTATAAATCGTTCAGGTTCTTTCCTCACTTGCTCCTGCAGCAGTCGAGCCAGAGATTCAGCCCCTCCCTTTGACCAATCAGAATGTCTGACTCCTCTTTGGTATTTAGTCATCGCCTTTTTCCATTGCTGATTTGTCATTTTTCTCACTGACTCAGCATCAATTGGTGCACCTACTGCTCTGCCTCTAATCCGGCGGGGGTTATCAGATGCTTGGTACTCTGGAAATTTCCTCTCTAACTCCATTAATCGTTGTTTTCCATGCGAACTGAGGTTTTCACTAGATATCGAACTTAGAATTCTATACTGACTAAGGTCATAATACATATATCTATCTAGTTTCCACATTTTATTTAAGGGTAAACGGGATATTATCAAATTTTCCAATTCTCGATGTTCTGATTCCTTAAGATAAGGTATTATTGATTGAATCAGATATCTGCTTTCAAAATCTTCATTACCAAGTGTTAATCTACGTGGATCAGCTAAGACGAAATTAAGAGCTGTTATGGAGTGTTGTTCTGGTACTTGCCGTAGTATATGTGCTATCAAAAACTGTATAGAATCATAATGATTACTAGACAAATAGTTAATCTTCTCCACAAATATTCGCGGGTGTTCTTGCGATAAGAGAATAAAAGCTTTTACCAACGCTCTATTCAGCACAACATCAAACTTAACAAAGTTTGTGTCGTACCAATTACGAAATAGTGAATCGGGAATAAAACTCTCTTCAGTTTCTAGAATCTCGTAGCTTTCAATCTTCACCGCTTCTATCAACAAAGGAATAAACAATTCCAAGAAGTACGACGCTGATTTGTTCACAATAATTTGAAGAGCTTCATCCATTAATGTTGAATCCAATTTGTTTATCTCTTCACTAAAAGATATAAAACTAAATGAATCGGATTTTGTTTCGTTTTTAATTTGCTCTTCTTTTTTTCTTCTGTAGTTATTTATAGCTTGTTCCATAAAATTCCTTAAAATACGGCAAACAGCCTCCGAATCGTACTGCGCAAGTTCTTCCCAACCAAAGTATGAAACACTATCGAGTTCACTTTTACTCATTAAAACTTCAAACAACTTTACAGCTTCCTCGCATTTCCACGAGCGAATCTGCAAAACTAGGCTTCCAACAAGCTGTTCTAAACGTTGACTTTTTTTATAATAAGGGCGAACTAACTCAATAATTTCACCCTGTCGCAAATCAATCATTGAAGTTAAATAGCCAAAGATTTCATCTAAAAACCCCTCATCTTGCACATCCAGTATTTCAGGGATTACTTGAGTTTTCCAATATTCAAACCATCCAGGATTAAAATATGAGAATCGTAAGAGTTGAGAGCGCACATTTAAGTCTGCCGACAGCCGCTTCATTAGTCTCCATTCTTGTTCTGTAGGGGAAGCGAGAGCAGTAAACCAACGATAAAGATGATTTTTTAGATGGTATCGCAAATCGTTAGATTCTAAGAGAGCATTAAGCTGCTTAAAATAGGAACGTTTATCATTCTGACCTCGTAGATATGACATAACTTGCACCAATTGTGGTCGCTGAAATAAACCTTGCGGGGAAGCAACTATGATCTCAACAAGAGAATTTCCCTGTTGTACAAATTTTCTAGCATAGCAATAATCAAAAAAAGTTTGATGAAAAAAACTCAATTCTTTGCCTTCAGCTAATATAATGCCCTCACTCAATAACCAGTGGAAGGCACGTTCTAAAGCGCTTGCTTCCTTCTTACTAAAAAGAAACTTTGGTACCGTAATTCTTTGCGTATTGTCCATGTACTCTGCAATTAGGAAAAGAGCATGTTCGCGTTCCCAAGCGGCTGGCGCATCGGTGTGATGCTTCATAATCACCCAGTCCCATACAAGCTGGTAAAGTTCTTGGAGACTTGAAAGACTACATTCTTGCAATAATTCTTTACTTCCATCTGATTCATAAGCCATTAGGAAGAGGTTTAGATGTAATGGGATTCTCAACAAATTCTTTGTTGTGGGTAATAACTGTTTGTAATCCACACCTACATCGCATAGAAAATTCCCGACTTCTTCATTAGAAAACTCTTCAAGAGAAAAAACTTTACAATTCTCAAGATTTTTAAGACGAGGATCACTATCAAAATCAAATTTACGACAACTGATAATGATACGCACGCCTGGGATGGAACGCAGTCTAGAAATCAAATCTAATGCCAATTTTAATGAACCTTGATCGTGGGCCATTGATAGGGAAAGAGCGTCAATTTGATCAATTAATACAACAAATCGCCCCTGTTTAGCTAACGTATCTGCGAGTCTTTCCACTCGCACAGGAAGATCCAATTTGCTTTGTACATCCTTCAGGCTCTGGGCATCTAATAGTTGCTGATCTGCTTTGATCGCCAGAACATCGACTTGCCGGCTCTCTAATTCCTCGAGAACCTCTTGAATAACAATCGTTTTTCCTGTACCTGCTTGATCCAAAAGTATTCCTACAGGCTCCTTGTCTGAAGTTTCCAAAAGCCACTTAGAGATATCTTTGTAGTTATCACGCAAAAGCTTTTTCCCCGTATTCCCTATTGTGTTCTTCTGATGCCTTATAATAGAACTACAGGAATAGACAGCAGAACGCAATTCTGAGAGTGATACTGATTCAGATATTACAATCTGATTGTCTTGCAGCCACTCCTGGAGACTTTTAAGCGTATGTGATCCTCTAATCCGAGCATCACCCCCTACTTTATCCCGAAGGATTGAAAACAAAACAGTAGGTGACAAATTAGATTCTGGTATCCAGTATCTCATCTTATCTTTCTCAACTGTCTGCCTAGGCTCTATTTTTACATCTATGCTCATAAAAAATTGTAATATTAAATCATTATTCTCTTTTAATTCTAAAGATAAGAATTTGCTGAGATGTTCAAAGAATACGAGCTGATTTGTCGTAAGCCTTCCTTGCCATTCCTCGTAACTTTCGCAACTTGAAGCTCGTTCTACTAAGTCCTGAGCATCATATATTTCATCCTTGTATGTGCCACAGATTAATTGTAATCTGTCTTTCCCCTTTTTGAATGAAGGATGGGTAAACTGTATCTCAAAATCCTTCCACAATTTCCCCCATGTACTTTCTGCACCATTACCTTTAGAGATAGATTCTTTGGCTTGGATGTACCACTTTACTTCATTTGAAAATGTAATTACGATATCATCAACACTCTCAGGAGCCTCTACTCTAACTTTAGCCACTTTCTCAGATTCAGAAAAAGATCTTGAATCAAGCATTCTACCTAAGTATAACGCTGCGATGGCGTTTTGATATGAAATTCCTGCCTGAGTTGTTGGTCCTCCGGATTCAGCAATTGCCACATCTCTCCCCCCTTCCACTTCCTTTTAAAAAATTCAGACCTTATATTTTCAATAAATTCATTAGTTGGTGTTGACATTTGAAGAATGTCTTCACTAACAACAATTATTCAAGAAAGCGTCTATTTACCCCTGCCTCTATTTGGCTGTATTCTTAAAGGATTATCATTCTCTCCACTAATTGAGCTTTCTCGTATAGGCTTTGCTTTTTTGTTTGAAAGATCAATTGGTTACTGGTGAGAGAAAAATCTAAGAAACCTATTGGATGATTAGTATTATCGATTAACAATAATGATCTCACATCGGGTTCTAAACTATCGTATATATCTGCAATTGTATGGGGTTTTTGAAGGAATTCTTTGAATTCTGAAGGAGTAGGGTATTCCTTTTTCCAAAGGGAATACTCACCTGTTTTTTTCTTGTATCACCAATCTCAAATTGTTCCACAGTAGGGTTCACAAAATATTTAGTAAGTGAGGAGACATCTGTAATAATAACATCTTCCCTCTCTTTAGCTGTAAAATTGAAGATATTCAAACATACTACCTTAATCATTTTCATTGGCTCAGGTGGATAAATTGGTAAATCAATCGTAGCTACTTGTCTAATTTTATTCCAATTCTCTTGCAAAACTAATGCTCGTCTTTTTACTTGCTCCACACCATAATTAACTTCTTGCTCAGTTTGAAAAATTTCTTCAGGAGAATAAGTCCTGCGAAGACATTTCATCTCAATCAGTAGGATATGGTCTCCAAAAGTCGCAATGAAATCAAATTCAGCAGACTTTCCATCAAAAGCATCCTCTAGCTTTAACCCTCCAACGTTTACGTGAAGGCTTGAATTAATTGAGAGTGCTCTATTAATATGCTTTCCCTTTATAAGCATCATCTATTTTCCAAATACCGAATTGCTGTTTAATCATTCGAGGTAAGTTCAACTGTTTAACTAAAGCCGGTACAAAGATAATTTCCTTTTTCCCCATGTAAACTAACGGTTGTGAAAATAAATCCGAATAATTATCTTTATTCTCCTTAGGCTGAAATATCAGCATATTGATTAGCTCACTTACGATTGCAAGCTTTATCCCATACATTTAAGTGAAATTTGAAACAAATAATTCTTTTTCTATTCTAGGGACAAGATATCTGTAACTCTCCCGATTAAAATCATAAAATTTCTCGTGAGTTTTTTCGCTATATACGGACCCGAGTGCTTGAAGATAGGAAAAAAGCAAAAAATAATTATCAAAACTTATATTCTTATTAATGCCAATAGTTTTTTAACCCAAAAGTCTTAATCTATAAATTCAAAGGATTTAACAGCGCTACTGTTTATATTCTGATAAACTTCAACCAAATCCATTACCTTTTTAATGTCCAAGCAAAATAAGGACCGGGGATTACTGAGATCAATGGATTTCGCAAGATCACTTTCCAAAGGGATAAGTTTATGTATCAAACTCTTATTGCGACTGTCGCTCTTAAAAAAATCCAGTTGATCCTTATAGCTGTATCGAAGCATCGCAGTTAATTCAAGTTTCAAATATTCATCGTCCATTGGCTCGTAATACATATACTCTTCATCTTCAATGCTATGCTTCATAGAGCATCTCCAATCTCTGTATTTCACTAACTCCCACAAGTAGTTCATCATTCCTCGATGTAACGCGAGTAGACTCATTTTTTCTATTTGTGGGATATCGTATGGAGATACATCAATAACAAGTTCTAAATCTCATTCCAGGATCTTTTTCCTTTATAGAATAAATAGGTAATGAGTGTGTTAACCATTTCGATTCCTGCCTCAAGAGTGGACTCAATTGAGGTTTTTCCATTTCCTGTATCAACATTAGCAAAATCTCTTTGGAGTGGCTTGGGTAGACAATCAGCTAGAAGTATTGGTTTCATTACATTACTACTATGTTGAAGTTATATTTCATTGATTATCTCCGCTGCCGTTACAGAATTCCCACTGGATAGAGCATTTTTAGTATATCAAAGTCTATGTTCATTGTTTCTCCTCGATTAAATAAATTCCATTACAAAAACCTTTTTTACCATGTAGATAACTTTTTTACACAATTGAAAAGTTATTCGGCATCCCAACAAGAAATCGACTCCACATAAAATTTATAAGAAGACAGATCTCATTAATGTGATTTCTACTCCAATTAATCCATTCAATAAAGGTTTCTGTCGGATGAGATAGGGCATCACGCAATTGCAAAAAATAATCTATTCTCTCCCTCTCCCACTGTGTCAAAGCTCCAATATGAACAGCATGATTAGTTAGATTAGACTTAGAGCGAGGAAGTATCATTCCTTTAACCGTAACATTAAGAGCCTTTTGCTGATTTGACCATTTCAATATAGTATCTCTTGATGGTTCCAATTTAGCACTAACAGGAGCTCCGTTGATTTTGGCTTCTATTATTACAAGTTTTGAGCCGAGCCACGTATCATATAGTAACCTCAATGAAGCTTCAAGCGACAATACCGCATAATGTACTGCCATAGTAAGAAACTCCCATTCGCTATAACCATGAACGTATAAGAGTCTTGCTCTCTGCATCACATCATCAATATTAGAAGGAATTACATTCGACAACTTTGAATAGTTCATCATGTCCAGAACCAAATCTTCAGAAGTTAGCGTCTTTGACACACCGTTAAAAAATCGAGCGGTAGCTTGTATTCGTATATCGGGTTCTCCAGTTGCCCTAGTTAACTGGATAGAGTGGAATCCAATGTCATTTAAGGCCTCATCACGAATTTGATGAAGCATCTTAACCTCATCAATAACATAGGATTTGACTGCTTGTTCTAACTTCGAATAGGCATATCTTAAGTTGAAAATCTCTGTCTTACTTACAGTTATCCATACAATTGAATTACCTTTATCAAACATCTCATCCCATGTCTCACCTGCACCATGAAGCTGGTCAAGAATAAATTCGTTAGGAAGCTGTTTCTCAAAGCTATAGCTCCCTTGACCAATTCTGAAACCCAATGCACAAATATCATTCTGTAATTCGATAAGAACAACTGGACACGGAAATAATCTTTGAACTACTCTGTATTTAGAAATGTTTTTTATGGATGAGCTTCGATCTGTTTTAACTAATGAATCTATTTGCCCTAACTCCCAATTACGAATATTCCATAGAAATCCTTTGATTTTAGAAATCAATTTCTCCGTGTTACAAATGTCTAAGTCGACCTCCGGCGGCGATTTTTCCATAATTACCTCCAATAATTGGTTGGCCTACTCACCTTTGAAAGGGTGCATGACTAAATAGATACAATTGCTCTACAGAAGTGGCTCGTACTTCTGAATGGTATATAGCCGTAGCCGTTCTACTAGACCCTGATTATAACGCGATTGTCCAAATTTGAAGACTATCACAGTAAAGCCGATTCCCACGGATACTACAGTTCCTACCCATCCGCACCATAAGCCTTGGGCAATGATCGATAAGACCAGAATCGTTAAGGAATAAGCGGCCGATTTTCCAACCCGGATCATACAATCCTTGGTTCCATATCGGAGAACTTTCTCAAACTAAGCTGTATAGTATCCTGAGAGCAAAACTTAAGTGATAATTCTAACGAGCATAAACGTTTTTATTCTTCTAGTGGGCTTGTTCCTATGTTGGTGATTTGTAATGCATAATGTTTCTTGCTCGACGAAATAGCCTTGGTGGGCCTTGTGCTTCATCTACTTTTATTATATAAAGCATGTTTAGGATGTAAGCCACCTTCAATTGTTAAGCGAGTAAAATTGCTAAACGATCGGCTGCCCATAAGGAGAGCCGCTTCTGTTAAATCTAAAACTTCATTTCTTACTCAACAAGAGCCTCTCAGCGACATATTCCTTAATCTCGGGTAACAGATTCTTTAAGCTATTAATCCTTTTCTAAGCTTCTTTGTTATCGGTTTCAGCTCCGACAGAGCGGAACTGAAACTGACTATCAATCCATTCTTTAATCATTGTCTTTGATTGGAAAAAGATTTGAGCTATCACGAGCAGGTCGGAGAACATAATATCATCAGCACGAATTAGATGAGTGCGATAAATCGCGTCCGTAATACGCTTACCTTTGGTCAAGGTAGAATTCATTCGCTCTTTGATACTGTCCTCTGTATAAATGTTAATCGCAAGATCCAAATGATTAAGTCTCACCTGATCGAATTTCTGTGTCATAAGAATCCATTGCATCCAAGTGAATCATTCTTCCGATTAGCATCCCGTCATCAATTGATTCCTCGGAAAGCTCCTCTAGTGATATACTAAAATGTTTCCTGTTACCTTCATTCTTCATAGTGGCTACAATTTGTAATTTACGAATGCCACTAATTTGATATTCCCAACACTGCTTTCGTTTCCATTCATTTCCTTGTATATCATCAACAGTATATTGAGGCAAAAACAACTCACTACCTTCATGCTGATCAGGATGAATTATTAATCTTTCTATCCAATACGGATTAGGGCGTTGAATAAACTCTTCTTCTAAAGATAGTGGCGGTGCCTTTTTAGAGACAGTGTATGGATCGACTCGAATGTATAATTTTTCGGTGCCATACTTTTGGATAAAATAAGAAGGAATCATTGAATTGAGGTATCTGTCAATCTGAAGAAATGAGTCTTTGTACTTACAAGTTTTGTGTCTAGGTAAATTGGGAATCGGTTTATAACCAACTGCATCTAATCGAATTAACTCAAGAACAGGATTTCCGTTTGACTTTTTTCTGAGCTTATCATAAAGCTCTGGATGCGCCTGAAAAATTGGCTGTGAGGGATTATACCCCTCAAAAGATTTAACTTGATGATAAATCCGACTAGCCTTAAAGATCTCTACTAATATACTTGTGACTGCGGAATGCTCATCACCAATTAGAGTAGGAAAATTATTACCAACTATATGAACCAAATTATGGTCTTCCGGGGTTAGCATCTGCTTTCTTACCGAAATCAACTTGTTTAAAACATCCGGTTCGTTTTGCAACTTGTCTTGTAAAAAAAGCTGCCGTTCCGGCTAGATCCAATCTTTGGCTCTCTGCATATCGCTGAATACACTGCTCGTAGAATTCTAAATCATCCATTTCTGCCGTACATCTCTTTCAGTAAGGAACCTACATCTCTCTTATCTTATCCCATTAAGGATCGAGTCTCAATATACGCCCGCTATAAATAAAAAAGCTGCCGTTTCCACAGCAGCTTGAAATTAGCTTCAACTTTTTTCGAAATCAAATTTTAAAATAAAGTTCCACCCATTTCAGAAACATGGTTGCGAGATTTCCGTTTTCTTTCTGTTTTGAATTTCTATGATGTCCAACCTTATTGGATATGGCGTTTCACCTGCCATTAATCCTACAATACCAGCTTTCTTCCGAAGTGTTATATCTTGAAGTAGTTCTTCCCATACTTTATCACTATATGGTCTGCCACGCTCTTTACCAAAATCTATTTAGGATTCAATGGTTGAAAGACATTGACGTAAAGCATCTTAAGTCTTATCTCTTTGCATAATTCCCATGGCATCATTAAGAAATTCAAAAGCTTGCAGCCGACTCTTATCGTTTAATAACGTTGGCGGTAACGACAAGCCATATTTAGTTGAAAACCCAAAGAGAATTATGAAAGACATGCAGTTCGTTTCAAGGAAGTGACAAATTTCCCTTCCTAAGAGCGGAATTATCTTACCACCCTTTTCCCATACCTCGACAATGGCTTTTACTCGATACGATGTCAAATTCAAGATCATCATTCCTTACCACTTCTGGGATTCATATGTCGTTGGAGTCAAAGATTCAATCCCACCTGTTGTAACCAGAGTTTTGATTAAAAATCCTAAGTAATGATTGGAATTGTCCGACAGTCTTCTTGATAATACTATAGCTCGACTTTGCACCTTACCTGAATATCTAATACATTCTGAAAGTGACTATGCTGATCAGTTAACGAAATCTAATAATGTCTACAACAGTGCGCTAGTCAAATTTTAGCTTAATCCGAGAGTTGGTTAAGATGAGCACTCTGCATCGATGATTCAACCAAAATTCATTGTATATATTGGCTAAAACACGGCTTCTTCCACGTTATTGCTCAATGAATATCCGTTTCCATTATGATCTAAGTGAATTGTAGATAATTCCAAATAACTTCAAGTTTAACTTTACAGAAAGCAATATAACCATAACGCTTATTATTATCACAAAAGGTATCACCTTCCATGATATAATTAGCAGAAGGGATAACATAAAGACAGCTATAAGTGCTATAAAATTAAATCCACCAAAGGCACAGAACAATAAATAGTTACTTTTTGCAAAAACATCGCTCACCTGTGTCGGAACAGTTACTTCAGGAATCTTAAAGGGCGGTATCTCAATTATATTATCTTTTATATCGTTTTTATTCAGTACGCATACTATTGATATCTCAGTTCCATAGGAAATCTCGTTATTTCCTAGTGGTTGATTTACAGAAATAATATGTGTGTTAACTCCATCTTCAACAGGTGATATTTTAACGTTTAGTTTGCGGTCGTAAATATTGATGAATCCACCTGTTTTATTAATTCTTGGAGTTTTTTGATTAAGGCCGCCCTCTATTTTACACATTAATGTTAGTATCCCATCTTTGTGAATTAACTTATGTACACAAAAAGAATAGTTATCCGTTTCTACTTTAACACCTTCAAGATTAACACTTTGCAGATCTCCCCAATAAGCGGAAAATTTATTAGATAAGATAAAGCTAATACCACAACTCTTAAAAAAGTCTCTGAACAATAATTTTTGATTTCCTTCGTCTCGTCGTATTCCTTCTTCCCATTTCTCCAGTCCTTCTGAAATCCAACGTTCATCCCAAGTCAATATTCTATCATACAACTCTTTAATAAAATTACGTGTATCTTCGATGTTACCTTCATGTTTAATCATGAAGAATAAAATCAAAGCTAGAATGAGAACTATCAGGAGAACTATCAACAACAGATTATAGAGCAAAACTTCAATTACTAGCAGTTCTTCTCAACTCCTTAATTCGTAGAGTGTGTCACCAGGCTGATAAAACATCATTATTAATATTGAGTAGATCCGAGTTCTCGGCTAACCCAAACAATGGTACCTCGCTTATTCTCATGATCAAGTTGACAGTCAAAACCATATTTTCTGTGGAAATGTTCCGACCTGTCAATATGATCCCAGTCTACTGAGGAAATCCACCCGGTAATAACTTTGATTTGCATCTCATGGACTATTTTCATGAGCCCTTCAATCACGATTGACCCGCTCTCCTTCAATCTTTATATCTGCAATATTCATATGTTTGTTTTCAACATGTACGTGGACATTCGAATCAGGCACTTTTACCCCATCTTTGGAAATGACCTTCACCCTAAGATGAATGTTTATATCATCCATCCCGTCACCATACATTAAGCGGTAAATCATGACACTTTCCCCAAATCGGTTCTGGGCTACATGAATGATCTTATGTCCATCCTTTTCGAGATCAGTCGTGTGGTACCTGACTTCATACTCAATATCGTCCTTTTTCTTCAACGGGAGCGGTCTGTATTATCTATTCATCATAAGAAGCGGATCACTGTCCCCAAATAAATCCTTTAGTACATCGGTAAGCTGCTTTGAGCTTTTCTCATAAAGCGGATTATTTTTCTTTGCCACCTAATCACTCTTTTCTCCGTAGCTATTCATTGATTCTATAATAGTGAATATTCCACACTTCCATTCGAACTCCTTCCTCATTTCGACTGAATTCTACATAAGGTGAGCGACTTTCAATTTTCACCACAGCTTAAGAGATACATTTTCATTCGGAATTTCATAAAAATAAATTCTTTAATAATAAACAGATCAATACATTATTAATTTTCTATTTGAATTTTATAAATCATTCATATCCCTAATAAATTATTTCTGTTCGGAATATAAAATACTCAAGACTAGTTAATACAAGCTACTCTCATTTTTCAAATAACAATAATAAAGTTATAATAAATAACAAAGGTCATATAACTAAGAAATTTGAGGTGTTTGTTTGATGAGATACATACTTTATCCGCCTTTTTTAGTGGTTCCGGAAGAAACTGATTTCTCAGCTACATGGGAATCTTTCTGTTTAAAGTTGCTTAAACTTGAATTGAAAACCAACGATATAGAGAAGCGCAATCCACCAGAAAGTGGGGTTGACTTGTATTTCCCTAATAAGAAGTTAGCATTTCAATGCAAAAGTATTTATGATAGAAGCCACAGATTCAATAAAAAGAAAATTAAAGATTCTATAGATTCTGCGCTAACAATTAAGCAGTTCTTACCTTGGGATCAATATATTGTCTGTTGTAATGAAAATATGACAGGTGATTTTACTACAAAACTGAAAGAAAATTACCCCGATATCGATATAAAAATGCGAGGTAAAGACTATTGGATCCATTTATGCGAACAGTTTTCTAAACAGGTAGAGAGAAATTTTAGAACTCTGTTACCCTTGTCAAAAAGACAAATAGTTAGTCATTCTAATTTTTTATTTAGCAACTCATATTCTTCTTTGAAAGACAAATTTGAATCTAAGCTTGTGAAAATCCTCTTATATAGTTACGAACATGACAAAGTTTATGAAATTAATGTGCCTGAAAATTTCAAATTAAAGGAACTTAACAGATTTTTGATGGACCTTTTTAATCTCAAGAAAGTTTATTCTGAAAATCATGGTAATTTTAATATAGTTCAATCAATTATATTTGACGATGTGGAGTACACGATAAATTCTGAAAATGAAAACACGACTTTAGACCTACTGGGTGTTACAGACAATTCTGTAATGTTATATAAGTTAAAAATCCTCATTCCAGATTTAGATCTTGAGTCTGATAAACTAATGTTTAACGATAAAAACAAGTACGAAAATCAAAGGGGAAAATCAATAATAAAGGGAATATTTCAAGATTTCGATAAGACTATAGGGAGTTTCACAGATGAAGGATAATATTTTCTTTGAAACTTTGAGTGGTTCTACTGATTTTGCTCTGTTCAATCTTGCTGAAAATTCAGGAAACCATTTTATAGCATTTAATTACTATAAGAAATATGCAGAAAGTTTCTGGAATACTCATACTCAGGATGTGAAACATTGTTTTCCTCTAGAGTTTAAATACGAACAAAATTTTTCAATAAATGGTAATGTCGAGTTATATGATGAGAAAGCAAAAATTAGAATAAATGAAGGGGTGCTCTTGAGACTCTATAAATCATTTTACAGTATACTTTCAATTGACCATATTATTGATACATTGAGTGGGACTCCTGACGGTAGTCTTCAAATCAATAATATATATACATTTAATGATGCTTCCCCTGATTATGAGTATACCTTTCTTTTACCTATCAACAAAGAAAGAAAGATCATTGCTGAAGTAATGGCGATGTTTGCTATAAAATTTGTTATTCTTCATGAATTAGCACACCATCTTGACGGTCATGTTTTATATATGAAAAATTATTATAATAATGAAACGCTTAGCATAATTAGAAGAGCTCGAGAGGAAAGGATTCTAGACATTCAAACCTTAGAGATGGATGCTGATGCTTTTGCAATTTCTCAATTAATAAATGAAACAATTGAATTTATTCAAAATGATAAACTTTATACAAAACACATAAAGAATCCTGCAAATTTATACTATATTTTCATGATTTCAATCCATATATTATTTTTAGTATTACATAATGAGCACAAAAATACAGACTCCACATACTTACCTGAGCTAATCAGAAGTTTCATTGGATTAGATTGTGCAAAAGTTAATCTCACCTACAAAGCTACTGATATTATTGATGAGACAGAGATTTCAAATCTTATTAAAAACTCAGTCCTTAAAGCAAACTCACTGTACAATTCTGTTTATGGGAAAATTGATTTTACTTCTTTGGAAAATTACGATGAGCATCATATGCAATCTTTAAGAAATAATTGGAAAACTTTGAGAAATTCTCTTTTTCCCTATGCAATAGCTCAATTAGCTTATTAAAGCAGAATATAATATTTTCAAATATAAAAAACCAACCCTTCCCAATCGGCAAGGGGCTCCAAGCCACTACGGAAAACACTAATTTTTTTGCAATATTAAAAGAGTGATAAGGAATTTCGCTCAAGCCGGATAAATTAGAGCAGCTTCAGCGCTTGAGAGAGTTCGGGAGAACCTCCCTCCCTGCCCTATCTCAATTAGACAGAACGAAAGGTTATGATACCTCTTTTTCGGATATACGACGGATCTCGACCGAGTTAGGTGAGGCCTTGTCAGAACTCGACTCAGTCTCCTCTATGGCAGTATAAAGCCTTACGAAGCCAAGAAACCCTGTGGGTCAGCATAACCACTTATACATACGGCTTAGGAGCTTGCTCCGAAAGTCAAAATCATTGAGATGGGGTAGGTAAGCAAATCCTCAACTTGGTCTACAGCGGAAGCCCCCCAACTCAGAGAGGTCATGGATTTCAAGTTATTGGACATCAATGGACAAGAAACCAGTTCCTTATTGCATCATTGAGTAAAAGCAGGCACGTAATACGGGGACACGCTACGGCTTGATAGAAGAACAGCTGAGCTTCAATCTATGGAATTAAGGCAGACTGTCGCAGTTGAGTACGCCTGAATTGCGCCTGGCTTGACGATCGCCTGACATAAGTAGCGAAAGAGATAAAAAACACCTCAATTCATACCACTTATATTCCGATTGGGAAGCAAATTTCCATCCCACAGATACAAGTCGTATGGCAATTTAATCTTCGTACCGATTCATTGAAGAACTTTGGAGCTTAAAATTATTATTACAATTATAATAAAATCTTTCCATTTAACCCGAAGCCGATAACGGAGCAGTTTTCTGACAAGCTCGGCCCGAAAGTAAACGCCTCGGGAAGCCTATGCTTAAGATCCACAACTGAGGGTTTGCATGTGCATTTCCGTTACTGGAAACGAATGCTTTACTTCACGTTTAGGTAAACGCTTTTATAGTCCCTGACGAAGGCATCTATTAACCTTGAAACCACGAAAAAAAGGTAGCCCCACGAACATCTTCGTTACGGGCTACCTAGATTATTGAGTACATTTCGTTTTTAGTTTTTGATACGGTTTACTGTAAATTTACCTATATGGTCATTATTATTCTATGAAGCAGATGAGCATGAGTGAACTCTTTAGGAGGTAGTAAAGAACTGATAGATCAGTTAATTCTTTAACAAACTACCGTCAGTGTAATTTCTATTTATATCACCAAAAATATTGCACTGAGTCATTAAACCAATTTATGCGGAAAAAGATTGGATTTTTCGTCTTAGTTTGATCTTGATCTGTTCTATAGATCCGAGAAGAGCCTAAATCATTAATCACTTTCGTGTTGATAATACCGGGGTATGCTCCGTCTCTTCCTAATAATATCAATATCCTCGTTCTAAAATTACACAAAGTCACATCGTTTATAAGATTAGAAGCGGGGCAATTAGATCGAACGTGCCCATTCATACTCCCATGATGAGAGATACAGTAATATGTTGTATTTGATAAGTAAGGCACACAACTATTTATTTGATTCCATCCCTTCTCTTCTATATCCCCTGGAAATATAATAGACTTTTTCCCAAAACTAAATTTATAAACTATTGAAGAATCATTAACATTTCCTTGTATTGTAAATGTACCACTACCTAATGAAGTTGTTTTTGTTCTCACAATATAAAGATTATTATTTAAAATACCTATATTATTAGTTGTGTTTGAAGGATGGGAAATAACAACTTTTAAAGTATTATTTTTAACCCTATCATAAACTGTATTTAATAACTGATTATATTTAGGCGAACTGAAAGAATAATAAGGATTGAACCAAATTTCTGCATTTGTTGCTGCATATAACTTTATTAGTCTTTCAAGTCCACTAAAATGATCAAAGTGAGAATGTGTTAAGAAAAATTTATTGATATTAATCTCTGATATATTGAAATCTAACTTTATTTGCTCTAAGCATGATTTTATATTGTTAAAATAATTCACTTTACTCCTGTAATCCCAATCTGAGCAATCAATACACCAAATATTAACAACTTGTTTCTGATTGAAAGCGATTAAACTACAGTTACCATGACCCACATTTACATGATAAGAATATATTTTCTGAGACTCTTTCAAGGTATAATTTGTTTGCTCACTTTCACTATTCCTACTATATAGTCTCGATCTTAATCGATTATTAGTAATAGTTTGTTGACGTGCCCTATAATCATTCCCTGCTGCAGTGAATTGAAAAATACTATTTTCTTTCTGAACAACGTATACAAATTGACCCTCGTAATTATCGGTTATTTCCGTATCATCAATAGTCAAATCTAGAATCTCGGGTGGAGGTTCCTCTACTGAATATTCTTTTTGATCAAACACTCTAAAGAGAACCACTACTACTTTTTGTAGCGGTGTTCCATCTTCATCATGGATACGTGTTATATCATGAATAAAATATAACTTCTTTTTTTTATATTTTTTCTTTATCCTATTTTTTTTATGGGGTATAATTTCTATTGATTCCATTTAATCCTCCATTTTTTCTGAATAGTTTATTTACTTAGGAGAGCAAATTGAATCCAATGAGATTGTAGTTACTATTGTTTATAAATTGTATTTGGCTTTTCTCATCTGAAATGCAATATTTCCGCCTTCTAACGTATTAATAACTGCCGCTTTAACATTATGGTTATCTACAGAGCCAATACAATTTTCTGCAATTAAACCTTGACCGTCGATTTCTTGCATTACTACTATCAACTCAGAGTCTCCGAATACTGGAATGTTTGCATTATGTGTAGCAAAGATAAATTGCCTATTTAGCTTATAATCTCTTAATCCATCTACAAAATTATTCGCAATATAAGCGTTATCTAGATTATCCTCTGGCTGGTCTATAATCAAAGGATCACTATTATCTAACATAAGTATATTTAAAATTGCAGTACACTGTTGTCCTTTTGATAGTTTATTAAGAGATTTAAAGTTTTCTACTTCATCACCTTCCGCTGCAGTATTTAATTTAACTTCAATCATATCCAACAATGGTATTAATTCCAGTTCTAATTTCTTTTCCAGTGGTAATTGAGTTAGTATATCTGCCTTAGCTTTTGTTAAACCGTATTCCTCCATAAGCGTAGTGCTTCCTTCATTTATATGTCTAATGAATGACGGAAGCAAGAATTCATCTTTTTCTCTTAACCAACTCAAACTTTTTGGACCTAAACCCTCAATTTTAGACAAATGTTCAATTAATGCTTCTCGATTTTTCCCTGCATAGGCCTCAACCTGTACTTTCCCTTTTAACTTGCCTCTATTTATCTTTTTAATTGCTTTTCTCAATGCATCATAAGATTCATCTTGATTTTTATTTAATTTTTCCAACAAATTTTTTCTTTCTTGAGTTATATCTTGTAAATCTCCTAAAATTCTTGTAGATTCATTTTTGCTTGGGTTTATTCGAGCAATTTGTGATACTGTTTCTCTATATTCTGTTGCTATTTCTGGTCCCGTTTTTCCGTTAAGTCCATCTATGGACCTAATAGATTCTCTTATTGCACTTTCAGAGTCTCTTTTTATTCCCTGCCATTCTTTGTGAATTTCTTCTACACTTCTAGCAGTATCTTTAACAAGTTTTTCATACATATCTTTTAGTTTTATTAGTTCCAAATTAAAGTGTTGTACTATTTCTGTTATTTTTTTGAACTTATTTGAATTTGGAGTTTCTTGAGTGAACTGGTTAGTGAATGGGGTATCAACCTCAAAAAATTGTATAGAGTGTTTCGTAATTGTTTCAAGAGTCTGTTTTATATATTCTTCCTCTGCAGATAAATGCTCTATGGTGCTAAGTTTATCTGCAATTCCATTTTCTTTGAAGAAATTTGCCTTTTCCTCGAGTTTTGGCAATAAAGCTACCCTTTCAGAAATTTCATTCTTTTTTTTCGTTCTATCTATTAACAAATTTGCATTTTGTTTCAATTCTTTTAGAATTCCTTCTCTTTCAGAAAAATTTTCTGTTTGATTTGGAAGAAATCTACTTAAAATATTTAATTTTGCTTCATCATTCGAGACTAATTCAATGATTTCATTTTGTCCGTATATTTCAACATTTGGCAAAATATCTGAAACAGTTAAGTTTGAAATAGAACCGTCAGCATTTTCTATCACTATTGGATTTTCATACCTTTTTATAATTTTATATCTTTGACCATATCGTTGGTTGGAGGTTATATGTAGTTCCACTCTCCCGTTATCTAAGCCTAAATTTGCTTTTATTAATTCCCTGAAGTATTTTTTTGACTCAGAGCTTTTTGGTTCACAATCAAGAGTGTACCTTATTAATTCTAATAATGTAGATTTGCCTGTTCCTCTTCCGCCAATAGTAGTGTTTAGGTTTCTAGAAAGTTCTATTGAAAGTCCATCGAGGTAACCCCCATAAACTTCTAATTTATCTATGCTACTGTGAAAGCGTTCATTTTGTTCATATGAAAGTTTTACTCTTCCGTTAGGGTCTTGAAAAGCTTCAATAAAGCAGGAAAAAGTTAAATCTGACATTTTAACTAAACAATAAGCGTTCTTTTCTAATAAATCTTCAGGCTTACAAATATCCTTTGCATTAATGAATGCATAAGGAGTGGTCTTTTTGTACATCGGTTCTTTATTCTTAATAATATTAAGGTATTTAGGGTCTATATCTTCCAGACCATAAGGAATTTGTGCCGCTTTAAGTCTAACATCCTTCCAAATGTGATTCATTTGACCAATTTTAATTATTCCGTTATCACTTGTAATATGGGCCGCATACCAAAAACCATTTAACTCTTCCTCAACAACTTTTGCAATTTCCAAGCATGAAATATGGCTTGGCATAACCCCATTGTTTACATCAGTTAAGCCTAATCTACCTAAATACCTATTTAATTGTTCAGGGGTGGTTTCTTCTGAAAAAAGACAAACTATATGAATTTTTTCAGCCGTTGCAATTTCAAAGCCAGGAAAAACTATGATATCGTTTTGTCTTAATAACTTTCTTAGCCTTTCTGATTTATCACTGTTTCCGTGGTCAGCAAGACCTACAACTTTGATCCCTTCAGATAAACAGTTATTTAGTATCAAAGAATTATATTCATCCTCACTCATCGCATGTTCTCCACCCCTGTATGTTACATAACTATATGGATTAACTTGCAATGCACATTTATAAAATTCAGCAAACTTCTTCAATATTAAACCCCTTTCTTTAATTTTCTACATTCTATGATTCCATTATATAACAAAAGGGGATAGTTTAATTACCTGCCCTGCTTAAAATAATCATTTCCTTAGAATCTATTAAAGCTTTTCTTTAAAATACAGAAAATACTTTGGTGAAAGGCTTTATCAGACTGCCCTTCACTATTAATTAACTCAAGATATGCATGCGATTGTTTAATTATCATCTGTGAATGTAGTGCAGACACTGAAAACATAATATTACGAACTGAATCCATCTATTCTTCGTACTTTTTTTATGTTCAAGGATTCACCATAGGCAGATTGAACATTTTTCACTATGAGTCAGATTGGAAGATCAATTTTAAATATGCCCCAGGAATGTACAAATCGGTTCCACCGTTTAGACTAGAAATCGATAAGCAAATGATTGTAAACAAGCTACCTACGTTCATTACAAACATATCAGTTCAAAGAGCATAAATTGTGATTCTACCTCTACCTTTGCTAGGATTTGGGGGAAGGGGCGTTCTTTTGTTTCGGCCCACTGTAGCCCTCGATCAACACGATGAGTAGAAACGAAAAAATTAAACTAATGATAAGCATCGTCGCTGACTCAAATTTTCCTGGAATTGGATTAGCCCATGGTAATCGCCTCATTACGTTTTCTTAAGACAGGGAGCAGCATCGCATTTCAATAACCACGATTACGTTGATTTACTCCAAAAACAATCTTGGTTCGTGGCGATCTACCTGAAACTTGCACTCAAACCAATTGGAATTCACCACAGAAGCTTGCTTCCCAAAGAACCGACGTTTCTTTCGGATCACAGAACAGACCCCGAGTTGTTTCATTAATCGGTACACCTTGTGGTGTTAACTCTAAGTCCCTCTTTCCGCAAAGCGACCGTCATTCGAAGATAACCAAAGTAGGGATGTACGCGTTGAATGTCAAGTAGATGTGATTTTAATTCATGTTCCTTGTTTCGATGTTCTTGTGTTGCTGATCTACTTTTTTTCCTCTTGTAGTATCCCGATTGTGAAACCGCAGCTAGCTTTAAGATCCAAACCAAGCTATGACGCGCTCGTAATTCCTCTATGATTTGAAATCGAATAGCTTTACACGTCATTCCTTGTGTAGATTTGGATACTGCTTTTTTAAGTATTCAATTTCTGCTCGCAATTATGCCACTACTACTTCCACACTGGAAAATTTGGTTCTAGAGCCTCCCCTTTTGCTGCCCATACTTGCACCTGAGATTTATTTTGAATATCTAAACGAGTTGCTACTTCACGTATACTCATATGTTCTTCGTTGACCAGCCGCGCTGCCTCCACTTTCAATTCCAAGGTGTACCACCTGGATGTTTGTCCTTTTTTAGCCATGAAAAAATCCCCTTCGTTTGCATGATTAAGTTCATCTTAACAGATGTCTTTTTTCTCATGTCTACTAAAAGGGGATAGCACCAACATAGCGACTTCAATGGGACTATTTTCTTGTCCCTCAACAATTATTATCTATGTGTACAGAAAACCTGGGTGTTCTGTCAACGTAGTGCTGCATTTAAGACGTAAGATCGAATCAATTTCTCTCCATTCAAGGATGTAGTTAACTGCTCAGCTTGTTCATGAAATTTCTTTTTCGCCTCTTGTAAACTTTCTTTAGAGATTTCCCATTGAGAACAAAAGAACCATCCGACTAAATACAACCCCCCTTTTACTTCATTATCTTTCAAGTACCGATCCAAAAGCTGATTTTCCATAGCTGAATCAATTTCTTTGTGCCAACATCCCTTAACTTCTATTATGATAGTAATCGTATTGTTAATTACGGAATCCTGCTCTCTAGATATCGCTTGTACGAGAATATCTGGGCGCTCACCCTTTCTACCTCCATAAATACGACGAATCTCGACTTCACGGTTAGAAATGACTCCTCTGTTTTTTAAGTCATCTTCCAAGTGGCTCTTAACATAGTTTGAAAGATCATTTTCATCTTTTGGATGAAAAGTTCCATCTTTATATTTGTCCCATAGGAATCGAGCAGTTGGAGTTACCCCCTGAAGTTTAATATCCAAATTGTTTAGAGAATCTATTACAGCATCCATTAACATTTGTACACTAGAAACTAATTTTGCATTGTTGTTTCGAAGCAATGTACTGACCGCATCTGCTTGAGGGGGGTTCCAAGTCATGAGAAGATAATCATTTTGAACATAACTCCACATTTGGATAGCATCTTCACATTCAGGTCGCAAATCAGCTAGCTTTTTTATTATGGCATAAGCCCCTTCAGTTTTCATGTCTCTTAATAAGTCTAAAATAAATTGCTTCCATTCCTGTGTCTCGTATGCATTATAGTTCCATCCCTCAGGAATTCGAAGATTGAGCTCAATCCAAATATAGAATTCACCCAAATGTTCTGGAGTTAAGCACTTTTTACGAAGAAAAGCTCCAAGATATAAGTTTTCTCGGCTAGTCGAAGCAAATGATTGTAACACTTCATTTCCAAACTCGATATTATTCTTTATACAATCCCATACTGTGTTCCAGCCTCCATCAGATGCATGTGTCATTAAGCGTCTTGCTACAACAATACATCTTTCTCTTTTCTTTCCTTCAGCTGGCAAGGGTAACTTTAAAAGTGAATGGGCATAAAAAATTGCCTCTTTATAATCTTTTTCGAGTAAAATGCATAATAATGACTCCATTTTATTAAGTTCAAAAGATTCTAAACGGATGCGAGACAACATCCCTTCGCCTATCTGATCATTCCATATAACGTAACAAAAATTAGTGACAACGTTTTGTATAGATTTCATTCTGTCCACCATCTTTAAAAATACATTAACAATTAAGATTGGATAGAGTTTTAAAGCAAACTGTTGAAAATTTCTTTCAATACTCATTTGGCCATTATCACTAATATGCAGTTTCTTAGGTTCTATGATCCCCGGCAACCAAGCTTCCCAAACCTTGTAAGGTAACTCTTTTAACTTATCCGGAAGATGCTCAAATAATAGGAGCATAGCTACTCGCCCTGCTGAGATTTTGTTGGACTCTGAAAAGTCAATCCATTGATCCAAGGATGGTAGAAAAAGTTTTAAGTAACTAAACGCAGCATTAAGCAAGGTGTTTTTAATTTCTAAATCTTTGCATAAGGATGCATAAATTTGATGTATCTTTCTAGGAACAATCATGTTATCTATTGATTTGACTACTTTAAGATTTGTAAAGCGAATCCAGCTGTCTACAAATGATTTGTCCTCCGTATTCATAGCAACAATAAATGGTTTGAGTCTCTCTACACTGTCGTACGAATATCGAGGTAAATTTCTTGCTTTTACTTTATGCTTCTTTCCAATTGTACCTATTAGCCATCTTAAACGAGTAGTCTCCTTAGCTTTTTGGCTGCTTGTTGTACATTCGTGAAGCCATGAGGCATCACATGATTTAATTAAAAAAGCTAACTCCTCAAGCTCGTGGACATTTAAGATAAACTTATCTTTTATTATCTGTTCCATTATGAACCTACGATTAGAATTATCAAGTTGATCTTTTAAGGGCAATTTAAATTCTTTGAATGTTATACACTTGCCAGTGTACAGAGTACGTGTATTGAGTAGTTGAAGCCAGAATATTTTCAGCTTATTCGAATCTTTAAGCCTGGCGGAAATATGAATAAGAAATAAGTCTGATATTAAATTGAGGCCGTTATTTCTCGTTCTTACATTCGATTTCATATACTGTTTCTCAATCCATTGAAATGCTTCCGCAAGTTGAGTGGAATTTAAGTGGTTAGCCCAGTCGTTCAGCATATTATTAAGATTTTCAATTTCTATTCCGTCCACAAAATTCAAACGAAATACAACACTAAGCCATTCACTTACATTAACTATTTTATGTTTATTCAAATCATTTAAAACATCAAGATATAAGTTTTCGTTATATAAAGAACCCTTTTTTAATATCTGTTTCAATTCACTTAACTCTGTCGAACTCGCATTTTTCAAAAAGGCAATTAGTGCGTAGGACTGAGTATCGTTCCAATTTTCCTCAATAATCTTCAAGTAATCATCTTGTAACCCTTTCAAATCACATTTAACTGCAATTGATATAGCAGTTTGCATCGCTTTTTCCTGGTTCAATTTCTCGATTAAGAATCTTCGGATTTGGTCCTCAATTGCAGGATGATTAAAGTCAGAATACTTATTAAAATTATTATATTTTAGGAAAGTAGTACGTGAATTCTCCTTCATAAGAAAAACATTTACAAATCGAAATCTTTGGTCAAAGGATAGTTGACTAAAATCACATAGAAGTAGCACCTGATAATCATGGGTTAAAATGAGGTCAAATATTTTTTCGTTCATCCCTGCTAGCCAACCAGCGATTGCATGAAGTTGAGGGATCACTTTTTCCCTCACCTCAGGGTGAAACAACATATTGGACATCTGTTGTACATTTACATTTTTACTTAGGTAAGCTGATGTTAGATATTCAGCAAAGGTCAAATGAGACCAACGAAAACGATCGCCAGCCAAAGTTGTAAACAAACCTGTTCGTAATGTTTCTATCAATTTCTCTTTTTCTATCGATGGAAAGGCGGATCTAATTTCATGTAAGCCCAGCTCATTAGTTTGATTTCTGGAGAACGTTTGACCAATATTTATAACACTACGATTAGTCAGGAGCATTAATACCGCAATCTGTGAAGCAATTTCATACTTTTGCTCTTCATTTGCCTTGTCAGCAATACTTCGTTTCCTTCCTCTTTTTTGATTAACCTCGCTACAATACAATCGACAACCTTTTTCGTAGATTTCAATTTGCGATTCTGGTAGTTTCTCGTCTGAGTTATAGTAACCATCTAAGATAAAATTGAGCGTTACTGGCTTTACTAGGAAAGATATAATTCCTTTGTTACTTGCCTCTTCTAAAAATATCTCTGGTTTTATACTATTGTGTTTTAATGCTTGTATTACATCTTGTTTTTTCAAAGGTGCCAAATTATAAATGTCGAATTCTTCCTTAGTCCATAGTTCTATTAGTTCGTTACAAAGATCATCGATCCATATGCCTGATCTACAAGCAATCCTAAGTTTCAAACGATGTATGTATCTTTGATATTTTTTAAAATTCTCGATCCAAAAATCAACCAAAGCTTCAAATTGCATTAATGACTCATCAAAACTGTCTACATAGAGAGTTAGTGTATGAGAACCTTCTAACCATGATTGAAAATATGATTGTTTAAAAAGTTCTTTTTCAAGCGACTCTCGAGATGAAATATTTCTCAGATCAAGAAGCTGCACGTCTTCTGAATCTACCACTTGGTTATTACAATCAGTTATGTACGCTTCTACTAAGGTGTTCGACTTGCCACTTCCCGGCTCACCCAACAAAATCAGACATCCCTTATGTGATAATTCTTTTATTGAAAAGGCTTTTTTTTCTAATGAGTTCCCGTCATCTAAATAGCCATGTGCATCTATCGGGGGTAATTGTTTCGGAGAGTACCAACATCTGTTCCAATTATACTTTTCAGTCATTTAATCACCACTTTTTTTAGTTATTCTCCATCATTACGTATTTGGATAATTATTATAGATTCCGTCTAAAATATTAAGGCTAAATTTTGCGCTGACAAATAAAAATATAACTCAATGTAACGTTGCCGTACATATCCTTCTCCTAAGTTAAAAAAAGGACGATGATTCAATACGTGATGAACGTATGGAGATAATTATGGATACTTTATTGAAAAAAAATACATAAATGTTGCACTGCAGAATACTCATTGATCGTTTCCAGTAGCTAAATGAAAGATAACCGTATCTAAAACTCAATCAAAAAGAGACAGCCTGTCAAGCCTGTAGGTATTTACAAAGTTCTGTTCCATTCTTTCGTTTTAGCTAACGCTTTTATCTCTTAGCACTTCCAAGCTGATATTAGTCCTCTCGGTTTCGCTTTTTGTGGACTTTCGGCCCAAAAAAATCTGTTAAAATTCTTTCTGTTATTAGGATTGAAGATAAATCAATATTTAGCATAAATGTGGCATCCTACTTATAACGTGCAATTTATCTAGGGAATTCTGAATCAATTTATATGAAGTTTCAGTATCTTTCCATATTAGCACATTACATTGATGTAAACGTTAGAAATCAATTAACGAGGTGAAGAGCTGGTCAAAGTACCAATAAAGTAAAAAATTAGCTATAATAATGACTTTGGAAAATTATCTAATATATTTTCTTGGTACAAAGTATATTACCTACCCTGCCTCCATCTTTATAGGTGGAATGCTCAAAGTGGATTTTGTCATCAAACAGCAGTTTGGCCTATTCCCCCAAGCGATCTCCGCAATTCCTGAAGTTTTAAAGTCGTTTAGACGATCATTTATGCGGCTTGAAGCTGTCCAGACCTTCCGATTGAATATTCTAGCTCGCATTGGTGTCACGATCATGATGAATGCCGCTACTTGGGCAATTCCGTTCGCGGATTGATACGGCTTCCTTTCCACTCTTATACCCACACGCCAAGCAGATATGACTCGATAGAAACAAGCGGTCAATCAGGAAGACTTGCTACCATATCACGTTGCTCTAAGCGTCAGTCTAATTAAGAAGCTCGACCACAAGACATCGTGTAGTGAGTTTGCCAGTTTTGAGTTCTGGCCTTGTCTTTGAGATTCTGAAATAATGATGGACGATTTATCACTGGATAGTACTAATTGGCAACAGTAGGATATCCATGCCACGTGGCAATAATATTGTTATCAAAGATTTAGGAAATTTCAATCAACTTTTAGACACTCTAGATAAAAGATTGGTACAGCTCAATAAGTCTATTGTTATGGTTGTTAAACCCCTACTGGAAACGATAGTCCAATAGTATAAAGAAGCAGCGTTAATTATGATCGGCTGCTTTTGTTCAACTAACAGAGTAGTTGGCTTAACACATAGGAAGTTTTCTGTCAGCTCTAATGAGATACTGCCAGAAAATTTGGATGGGTAGTTAAAGTGGCCATGAGATGCTCTTTAAACATTAAATTTAGTATCTAAAACAAAAAATAATGGCATTACTAGGTTAAGAAGGCTGCTAGTGAGTTGTGATGGTATGAGATCCATAACCTAATTTTTGTTTTGTAAAATGAGGCCAGTTGTGCACACACCTAAGCAAACAGTTCCTTATAATTCGAAATGATTCTATACTCTTCTTTTCTTCTAAGTTTTGTATTAACGTAGAGACAAAAAATACCGACCTTTCAACTACAAAGGTCGGTTTACCCATATGGGAGAAGAAAACAATGGTTATAACTGCATTATTTCCACCCTATGAAGTTATATACCGTATTCTGTACTAACTCTATGTTTATTTGGGCAAATCAGTAATATCAACGTTCATATGTTCAGTAAGCATTAAGGTTACATCCACTTTCACTTTGCTCCACAATAGTGTCATTTTATGAAGGTAACCTCTTACCGAATAATCTACCGTTAAACTCAGCTCAGACCTCTTTTCATCTATGATTTTTATATGATGTTCCTTTAAAATTTGTTTCGATTTGTACATCTCTAAAGCAATTTTCTTTTGGGTGCCGTCCAAGTATTCAACATACACAGATTTCATCTTAAAGTTTGAAGCGTATATTTTTTGCTTATCTACCTCCAGCGCTCCTAAAAGATAAGGAAGTTCTACCAGCCTCTTCACGAGTGAAAGTTCCTCAGAAGTCTGTCGCACCTTACACGCCTCCTTCTTCAAGTTTTACAGCGACCAATTGATCAAAATCGACCCATTCAAATCCATTCTCCATTTCAATTTTGATTTTCTTTCCAAAGGTACTGACTGAAGTGACAATCCCATGTATATACCGATTGCCCCACTCATGAAACACTTCAATGGTGGCTTGCAATGTATAATTGAGCGACACATCTATATTCTGAGTAATAATCTCCCACTCATCTTCATGGATCAGTGGTTTCGTTTGATAATGAATTTGAGTTCGATGCTGTATAATTCGTTCTTTATGTTGTGGAAGCATCATTCGGCTCGATTCCCATAATCCATTGGCCTACAGTTTTTTGCTCATTTGTAATGCCCCCCGATTTTAGATGCTCGATCGATCGCTTGACCCGCAGCCGTAATGGAGCTCGCTCGTAGAATGGCAATGTCGCCAAATCGATCCTTAATGTCGTCCATCACCTGATTAATGGCTCGTTTCTGCTCTTTATCATCAAAAAATGATAGTTGATATGTATCCGCGTTGGATAATTGAGACAGGGATACGCCTACACGGCGCACAGGTTGCCCATCCCAGTGTTGATGAAATATGCGTTTGGCTATCTTGCATACATCAACGGTTATGTTTGTAGGATCAGACAGTTTAACCTGCCTGTGAAAACCAGTGGGGTGGTCAAAATTCGCTCCAGACACACTTACGGATACGACACTACCCATCAGTCCCTTTTGGCGGGCTCTTCTGCATACTTCTGTGCAGATATCGAGAATAACCACTTCGATCTCCCAAGCCTCTGTGAAATCTCTAGACAGGGTCATTCCGTTTCCGATATCCTTTTGTGTACTGTGCGTGTTGACGGTTACCGGCGAATTGTCGAGTCCATTTGCAACTCGCCAGATGACTTCTCCATTAACACCCCACTTACTTCTTAATTTGGAAAGAGGCGTATTCGCCAGGTCTCTGATGGTTCGGATGCCCATCTTCCACAGATGTTTTTCCATTCTTGATCCAATCCCCCACATATCGCGGATGGGCTTATCTCCAATGTGGAGGTGTAATTCCTCTTTCTTTAGGTGGAAAATGCCACCATCAGCTTTTTTTGCAATCATATCGCAGCACAATTTACTGATGATTTTGTTTTCACCAATGCCAGCTCTCGCGTAAACGCCTGTTTCATTATAGATTTTGTCTTGAATTTGCTTGGCTAAATCGATTGGATCATTACCAAATAGATGCATAGACCCTGTAAAATCAGCGAATTAATTCGTCAATACTGTACGGTTCGACCAGATCGGTGAACTCCTCAATAATGGACATGATTTGAGTGGATACTTCGATGTACTCTTGCATGTGTGGTTTCACAATGATCAGTTCAGGGCACTTCTGAAGAGACTGCCAAAGTGATTCCGCGGTAGATACACCTTTAGCTTAGCTTTGGCTAGTGGACAAGCGGCAAGGATAATTCCAGAACGCCTTGCTGGATCGCCAGCGACGGCGAGAGGTCTATTTTTGTATTGAGGCATTTTCGCCTTTTCGACTGAAGCATAAAACGACTGCATATCGATGAGTATAATAGTTCGCTGCTTAGCCAACACTGAAATCACTCCTGTACATTTAAGAACGTATGTTTGTATGTATTATAAACCGAACACACGTTCTTTTTTTGCAAGAGTTAAATATTTATATTCATCCGAGATAAAGTCATACTCAACATTCAGAAACGATGACATATAACAAAAGAAAGACCTTGAGGGGAAATCCTTAAGGTCAATATATTAGGCATTCACTGATTTCACTAGTTCATTTGTAAATACACCATTTAACTGCTTAACATGTATCCTGTTCGAAGAAATCATTGACATTTTGCAAAACCAAATTGTAAAAGACGGCATTCCTCCAAAGCCTCCATAAAGACAATCCTTTAAACTCAACAAATTGAAGCCTGTAATAAATAATGTTCATTTTCCATCATGATTTGGAATTAATGAATATTAATTTTGAATATACAAATAATAAGATCACAAAATAAGGAGGTTTAGAAAATGCCATCACTACTCGCTGGATTATCATTTGAGAACTCCGGATTAGTCTTTTCGCCAGGAATTAGTAGCGGATTTATTAAAGTATTAGTTACTGGTGAATTAGTTTCTCCAGGAGGAGACAGTAGATTACTAATAAGATTGAATAATGACAATAATGAGAATTCTTACAGATCTTTCATCAATATGAATGGTGATTCCGGGGGAGGAGAATGGGAGACAACTGGATTTCATACAGGGAGAACCGGATGGAGTTTAGATGCAAACTTTACTGCTGAGTATACTTTCGCAGTAAATCCGTGTGCAAATAAAATAGCAGGGAACGGTAATTCAGTTTTCGCTCTTGGCAATGGAAAAATATTAGGATATGAGTGTCACGGTTATTTTTCAACAACCCAACATTTAAATGCAATAAGTCTTATTTTCACAGGAGGTAAGGCTACAGGTATCGCTAAATTTTATCACATGGAATAATATACTTAATAAGTAAAGCCCACTGCCCAAAAGACTAGTGGGCTTTACTTATTAAGTTCGATTTTGAACACTAAGAATTCTTCATTCATTCTATGAAGAACATCCTCTGATATTCACTTACCGCGAACTTCAGAACAAGATTAAATTACAGAAGGTTAGGAATGATACTGCAGTTTATTTACATATTTTGTTTAATTAATTATAAAATGCGAAATTGAATAAAAATTTATAATTACAGTAATATTAAATTTGTACACATAGAAAAAATGTAAAAATTAAACATAGGAGGGTAAAAAATATTATGACAAACTCAGAAAAAGTATATACGTACCGCTCTGGAAAAAAACTCAAGCTTCATAAGAAACCTGACCAGTTTATTGTACGGGCACTGCCAGATGAACTTGAGCAAAAATTGGGAATAACTGATGCTAAGAAAGTATCCGCTTCATCCTCCAAGATCACAACACGTACAATGGACCTTGAACACTTAATGACTGAATCTAGACAAATTGCTCCCACACATCATGCTTATGTTGTTGCAGAGACGAACAATGAATTTCTGATCACAGATCGCATCTTTGTGACTTTTCATAATGCAATCTCTCATGAAGAAGTTGGTGCTTTCGCTGGGCGTTACGGCCTAATGATGCTACAAAATTAAGTGATTATGATTATTTCTTCAAACTCACAGAACATACTGGAATTAATCCGATAAAGCTAATAGTCATGTTGACCGAGCAGGATCCACTTGTGAAGTCTGCAGAACATGATCTTAACTATCGATTTAAGAAATACGAATTAACCCCACCAACAGATCCTTCATATATCCGTCAATGGCATTTGCATAACCGACACCAGAATGCTGATTATGATCCGCGTTCTTCTGTCAGATGTGAAGAAGCATGGGAACTATTAGGGAATTTTGGTAGTGTTGATGTTGTTGTGGGTGTAGCTGATGATGGATGCAAAATGGACCATGTTGACTTTAACTCATCAAATAAATTTGCGGGATGGGGATATTTTGTAAGAGAAGATATAAACTTGATTTCCGATGTAGATATTGGCTCAGATATATCTGGTATGTACGAGCCAATGGCTAACCATGGTACTTCTTGTGCAGGAGTTATCGCTGCCGATGTGAATGCAAAGCTAACAGTAGGAGCTGCTCCAGGTTGCAGACTTTTGCCGATTAAGTGGGAATCTGAAGGCTCTTCATTATTCATTGGGGACTCCAGGATGCTTAACATGCTTAATTATATTGCTGACAAGGTCGACATACTCTCGAACTCTTGGGGATCTTCGCCCATGACGCTTTGGCATCCTATTGTGATAAAGAGAATAAGCGAGCTTGCTGTAACTGGTGGGCGGAGGGGAAGTGGTATTGTATTTTTGTGGGCTGCAGGAAACGAAAATTGCCCAATTCAACTTACAACATCCTTTGATGTACCATATACGAGCGGTTTTGATTTTTTGAGGGATGGATCTCCTGTGTGGACAGGCGTTAAAACAAGTAATAAATTTCAAAACGATCTGGTGGATATTCCTGGTGTTATGCATATTGCAGCAATCTCAAGTAATGCTCAACGTAGTCACTATTCAAATTACGGAACTGGTATTACATTATGTGCACCTAGTAGTAACAGTCATGAATACCACCGTCTCCCTGTTAAAGGTTTAGGGATTACAACATCTACAGGACAAGCCTCGTTAATTACCAACACTTTTGGGGGAACATCAAGCGCCACACCACTTGTTGCAGGTATTGCCGCTCTAATAGTCTCGGCTAATCCAAGTCTCTCAGCACTGAATGTTATCAAGATTTTAAAGCAAACTGCATCAAAGGATCTAAACTTTGAAGGTTATCCAACAACACCTCCTGCAAGTTACGATCCAGATACTTCATGGGACGTTTCTCCCGTCAGCCCTTTTGATAAAGGTGACTTTCAGAATGCAGGTGATTCAGATGGAACTTGGAGTCCCTGGTTTGGCCATGGCAGAGTGAATGCTCATGGAGCTGTAGCAGAGGCCCTGAGGCTGAGAGACGCGCATTAGTCGCACTAATTTCTCTATGACAGCTACCGATGATCAATTTTTCTTTCGGATATAGGTAGCTGTTCGTAGGGCTGCGTTTCTTTCATATATAACTCGACTTCTAATAGTTTATTCTCTTCCGTCGTCAAATTTTATAATTCATTTTTTAGTACCGCTTTGTAGAGTTTTGCTTTTAGTTGGCTCACGTACTAACTTTTTTAGCAATAAAGAACTAGCTATACATATCAATTATTGTACCTCGCTTGTCTACAATCTCCCCTTCTTCGATATATACGCTATACGCCGTAATTTAAAGTCTTTCAACCCATCTGACACTTCATGTAATAAGTTCATTACTAAATTCCAAATATCTTCATTTTCAATACCTTTAATAAGAAAAACTACTTCACGTATGAAGTAGTTACTGGTTTTTCAACTATTTATAGATCATCTCATAACGATTGTATAATAAGCTAATTCTTAACATGTATACCAAACCTTCGTCATGCCCAATTAAAAAGAACAGTAATAAAAATCCCTCGTCCTTAAGTTCCATTTCCAACAGATCATACAACACCTTTTTCTGGAGGTAGTTGAGCTCATACATGTATATCAAAGTTAATATAGAAAGTAATATTTAATTAGTTTTGGATTGTCTTATCATCTGTCGGAATTTTGTTCTTATTATGAATTATATATCTAACCGTGTTTAACCCATATTCCCAACCGTCATATGTTAAAAATGCTAATTCGTCAAAACGTTTGTTTTCCTTTTTTATTAATTCTTCTGCTATTCTCAATGCAGTCTCAAAATTTAATAGGTACTTTTGACCTTCTAATTGATCAGCAATCGAGCCGTTTCTTCTCGCTGTAACTTCAATTCTTCACTCTGCATCTCGATATCTGCACGTTGCAGTGCAAGTTCTTGTCTTTGGACTGATATTATATAAATAAGCCCAGCGAATGAAAGACCAGAAAACGGTGCGTTGACAGCTCCAAACATATCGCCAAATGCCCCAGCTTCTAAGGGTGCTTGTCATACCATTGCGGAATGAAGTACCACGAAGCCACCATATGGAAATGATCAGTACCACGATCAATAATAAATATCTTCACACCCCTAACCTAATCTGAAAGAACATCTTCCAGTATCAGACAATAAATGACGATGGTCAATAAGTAATAAGAAAGAGAGCAACAAAAAAACGCCCGCTAAGGCGTTAACTATTATTTCGAACTCTTATATTCAATGTAACTGATAATCAGCAACATTACTGATCCTGGGAAGAATGTAAAAAAGAATATTTCCTTCGGTGCAATTCCTATTGGATAAAAAACTCCAAATGACATCCAAACAAATGCTACTATTTTTAATGTGGTCTTTTTAGACAATTACAACGACTCCAGTAACTCAAAGTGAACACTCAAATAAAAGTATACCAAAAGTATCATATTTGTGTTGAGTAGGTTTTAACGTTTGGGTGACCATCATATTCATACTTAAGCTCACTCAGAAGCTGTTCTACGCTCTTCAATGGACCGCCCCTCGCAAACCCCGGATGTTCTCGTATAAACAGGTCAGAATCGCTCATATTCTGTCATATGAGAGCACACGAAAAAAGTACACGGTCATGCTTAGCGTAGATGTATAGTTATCCTTATAAGCGATCACATGCTTAAGCTGAATATATAATCTGCGTAAGCAGTCATATACTTCTCTATATCTCTCGGTGATCTATCTGTATACTAAGATGGAGTTTTATTAGTTCCATCTGACTCTGTTGAGACATAGGTGCTAAACACTCTGTGCCAAAATATTCGTCCATTTTTGAATGAATGCATTAGTAGATTCCCACGCCTTTATCAAACTACTGTGACCAAATAACCTAAAGCTACACTGTACTTAGAATCGCTTTCATGTCTATCCAAGGCACTGTATGCATCACATGCATCTGAATATGAAAGAAACATCTGCTCCTTTTTCCATATAAGCACTCTCCTTCAATATCAAAATTCGACATTCACAAAAGTTTTCCCTCCTGACACAACAATCAGGAGGTTTAGGACAGAACTGCTTCACTCCATCCTATATACCTCATACACAACCTTTGCATTTATTAGGGTGTTTGTTGGGTAGTGTACGTTTCCATTTTCGTCTTCTGGTGCTGATCTTTTCAATTCCTCCTATAAAAAAAAGCCGGTCCAATGAAGGAACGACTTTAATGTGATATGTATATTGTTCGCGTAAATCCTCAAAACATAGACGGAAATAATTCACTCTCATTCCTAGCTAATTCTCTTATGCACTCGTTTTTACATTTCCCGCTTTCTTTGAAGCCGACAACTTTTCTTTCATTGCGAGCAACATCTCCACAAGTTCATCCCGAGCAATCAGCCTAACCCCGTTTGATTTAGCAAGCTGATATGCCTGTTCAGTATAGTTGCTATTTGTAACAACCCATGCTCCATTTGCTCTGTAGTGTGCCTTAGCTCCCTGAACCTCTTGGACAGCTTTTAAGCCAACATTTTTTTTATAACGTTTAGCTTGTACAACGATTCGTTTTCCATCTTTGGAGATAACCAGATCGGCGCCATAATCACCTGCAGCTTTTGTCACTTCTGCCCTATACCCTTGTGAACGAAACAGATGTCCAAGATAGTGTTCAAACTGTACCCCATCCATTTTATCGATCTCGGCAATCCCTGACCTCTTCAGTCGTTCAGCACGCTTTTGTTGAATGATAACCATTAAAACAATAATCCCAACAACTCCAAAAAATCCAACGACAAGTGACGCTTGCCAAGATTTTGTTAAAGAATATGTCCCTACAATACTTCCCAGCATTGCCATGCCGGCTAATCCTTGGAACAGTTCTTCTTCCTGTTTCGCCTTACTTTTCCTTCTTGCCATAACTTTTCCCCCAAGCATGTGAATTGTACTAAAACATATTTCGACACTTGGGACTAATTTCCTGCAATGATAGAAAAGGTGAGAAGAAGAACGCCTGGTAATATGCTGTATGTGCAACTGTGTGTATCCTTCACGCCTTTTTTATGCTCCTAATGTATCACGGAAAAATGGTCATGAGGGGTTCAACATGGTCTCAAGATGAGGTCAAGTGTGGTTCAAAATTTTATAGCGGATCTAATATTTAAAAAATTCAAACGAGCCCTAAATTCTTTAAGGCTCGTTTGAATTTTAAGTTTATTCAAAAGTTACACTCTCACTTTTATTATTCCAATCAATTTTAAATATGATTGGATCTTTGGTTTTCTCAGAATCGGTCACCAATCCAGAAATCTTAAATGGTGTTTCCTGTGTCGCATAAGCCTTACCTTCTTGGTCGATATTCGTACCAGTTACACCATATACCAGATCATTAATTTGCGTCTCATCCCCAATATATGTGATGCCAAATGACCCTGTTGATCTCTGGAATGCGACATCCCAATGCTCACTTTTAACATGCTTAATATCACCATTTCCACATGCTCCTAATACAATCAAAAGAAAAGTTAAACAAATAACTAATGATAATTTTCTTCTCACATTACATCCCTCCTATCTAATAATAACCTAAAATGTGTATTTTGATTCAATATATGATACCTCGGTTAATTAAGAATCGGAACAACAAATCCAAAATTTAGGAGGAACAAGATGAAAAACAGAAAGAAGATATTTAGTTCGTTATTAGCAACAATGATGTTATTTTGCTCCGTATCTGCTGCAGCCGCTTCACCAAACGAAGAAGTATTTCCAAATGATTCAACCGTTCCAGAAGGCTTCAAAGTAATTAAGGAATATGATACCACTGACGAAAGTAATAAAGTTGATATGCAAGTAGAAGGACGTAGCTTCAACCCTGAAAATGAAATTAATACTAATAATTTTAGTACATCCCAATCTATCAACTCTACAGAAGAAGTAGATTATGATATTCTAACAAACGAAACATATATCTACAGAGATTTACAAAATATCGAAACAGGTGAAGTATTAACTCAATTTAAGACCGATATGGTAGTAGAAGCCGACCCCTTTCATTGGACAGGCGGGAACAAAAATAGCGACAATACAGTCAAATTAACAATTACATTGTACTACCATTCACAGACTAAAAATCGTTTCATATACAACGGTTTGGATAAAGCATACTATCGGTATGATAAAGGTACCAATTGGAACATAAATAATGCTATACCCTCAGGTACGAATTCATGCCAGTTAACCCAAATTGGTCCTGGAATCGACACAAAAGCAAAGAAACAAATCTCTAATTGTTCTCAAAATGGTGGTGCTATAGATTTTGGAAAAACTTTCTTAGCAACTGCTCCTTCAAGTTGGATCGATGTTCAAGATGGAGGATTGGCATCGGAAGTCGGCATAAAAGTTCAAGCGGGTTTTCTAAATCAGTCAAATAATAATAAAGTCTTCAACTATGGGTGGGATTTAAAAATTAGAGGTCAAAGTCCTATTTGACATTCTTATATGGGAAGTTAAGGTCCAATTGGATCTTAACTTCCCATATTTTTTAGTTAGAATTTTGCATTATCTTGTTCAAAGAATTAACTTTAATGAGTTGGCCATACTCTCTATACCCTCATCGATTTTTATACGCTTAATTGTACTGTCACTAAAGCTTCTCCAAAAGAATAGTAACGTTTCTTTACGCAAGTAACCTTGAAGTATTCAAATACTTGCCGGGCTGCCGGGTCCTAATGAGCCTTTGTACCCGTTCAAGCTGCGCGTATAGAAGTCATATCTGTTGTACACCCAGCGCTGTTTCTCTATAGGAATCGTAGCGTTTGTCGTCTTGTTTACATCCAGATCTGTTTGACCGATGGTATGAGTAATTTACAATCACCCTCTTATTTAAGTTACTTGTTATCATTTTATTGATAGGCCGCCGTATTATTGTAAGATTATAGACTGAGGTGCCCTCGCAAATATTCACCAAAGGTGAGAACAAACGCGTCAGCTATATTCGATGACTTGAGCCCTCGTTTTTTCATGTCCTTCTTACTTACAGTAGTATCTTGCCCTTACTGGTCATCGACCATTTTCTTACGGTCAATTGGGAAGTAAGTACGTCATCATCGGATAATTGTAAGACTGCAGAATCGTTGTTCATATAATTGCTCATGTTTCGTTCCAGTTGTCCCTTTGTATCAGCTCACATTTCAGCGCCTAGGTTTTCATAATGTTCATCCAAAGGTGTTGATCCATTATTGATAGAAATAACTTTATAACCTATGGCTCTAGGAGTTGGATACCATTGTATCGAGGCGCGGGAAAAATAAAGGATGCGTAGCTACGATAATTAAACGAAAACACGCTCGTATACTGCTATTCTCATGCCGGATCGTACAGCATTGTCTATGAAGATTGTGCTCGGTTTGGTGATTTCACAATACCATACAGTTGCCTTCCTTACAGCCACTGTTGACCGCGGGAAGGAGTTCGCTTGCTATGCATCTGTCGCACTTGGTTTTGACAATCTGCCATAGCAAAAAAAACGATCGGGTACCGAAAATACCTTGATCGTTTAATTTTTTCTATGCTTCAAACCTAACTTTGCAACCACGTGACATTCTTCGACATGCTGCGGGTTATTGTTTTCATCAGTTTAAGAGCAAATTTGGAATACCACCAACGATTCCGTACTAATCACTCTCAATGAATATCAATTCCTACTTTTTCAAAAATGGACTGGACTTCTCTCCCTTTCCTTCTTTCACGCGGAATGTTGAAGCCACTGATGGAAGAAAGATACCAATTCATAAAATGATAAGTGCTCAATCATAGGAATCGCAAATTGTAAAAATGCTGGTGTAAAGAAATTGTTCTTTATACCTTCTAAAGTAGTAAACTATTAAGTTGTTATGGAGGTATTTCTTACTAGCCTCATTTGCATTTCACATATGAACTATCCTATTTCTATATGAAAGTGGTCATGATGTTTGGGTTCCAGTTTAATTTTATCCGATGCGATATCGTATTTTTTATGAAATAATACTTTTTTTACTTGAGCGTTATCAGTGCATATCTCGAGAAACTTTTTTTCTTCCTCTGCCGTCATCCCCGAATTCCTTATATCCATTATTGTCCCCGTTTGATGACTTTCATGTTCAGGAGTGTCTTCTCCGTCTATTAAAGAACAATCATTTATTTCAAGAATTTTGGATGAAGAAGTTGCTTTGCGGAAAGAATCAGCTAACTGACTGACCGTATTAAGTGCTTCTTTTGTTAACCACGAATGATCCAGCAAAAAATCTTTATCTTTAGCCATTCCATCCTTTGTATCATTAAAATTAATAAAGGCACCCCCGGCCGGCGAGTCTAAACGAACGAACCCCTTTGGTGAAACACCTATTTTAGCGGCCATTCGATTTCTAGAGCTTTGACCGTAAATCCCATCCGCATTGAGATCCTCTAGCTTTTGAAATTGAATTAAATTCTGTTCGGTGTGTTCATCGAAGATCTCTGATAACACATCAAGGATTTCTTGAATGTTGGTCCAGTCCTCACTTGAATGAGCTCTGTACTCCTTCAGGTTATTTTTTAATATAGCTACTTCCGCATGGTTATCGTCTCTTCGTAGAATTGATTTGTAGTCGGTTTTCCATACTTTATTTAAAGCTGCAGTACCAATTGCAGCTATATTTGCATGCCCCTTGGACATTCTCTCATCCTCCTTTTGCATTTATCTATCCAATAAATTTCCCCATAATTCTCATAAAAATTCATATTTGAGAATTGGCATAAATAAATCCATTTGTGGAACGATACCATTCGAATTAAGTTAAGGAGATGATAATGATGCCTGAACAGACTCGAAATGAATCCGGTTTTCAAGATCCTCCCATCTTCTTTACCAAAGAAGATGCTGATGATCTACCAAACAGTTCAACACTTCCTGAACTTGTAAGCAGATTTCTGAGCAATGTTAATTTATCTAGTCAAGCCGCTGGAGAGATTCCTGAAATTGATGTGCAAAATATTCGCCTGTTAGGATCACACAACTTGGCTTTTGAAGAACATTCCGATCTCCAAATATCAGCAGAATCGCTTTCTGTTTTAACTTTGGGCAAACAGGATCATGACATTGCGTTGAACCTTTCCTTGAATACAAAGACCTCCTCCGATACCCTGAACAAAATATGGGAAGGACTTCTTGAAGGTAATGTTCATTTTGGCACGGCCCAGTTGGAGATAAAATATGATTTGGCTAACCCTCAACGATTGTCGGGCAAATGGAAAGAGAAACAAGGTGAACAATTGACGTTTCAAAATATTGCGGATGCCCTCGGTATACCGCACAACATTCCTGTTGAAGCTATGGGTTTAGACCTGCGTTTTAAATCAGTAGCGTTTGAACTGCAATTAGATCAAGGTCATTTTTTATTATCTGCTCGTTCGACTAGCCTAGGTGATGCTTTTTTTGCAGCCTCCAATGCGAATGAAACTTGGAACTTTGTATTTGGCATCCTGATTCCCCCCGGTAAAATGGGTAATTCACTTAACAAAATGACTGGAAATCTTCTTTCTGAGATTGGAATCGGCGAGGCCTGCTGTATCTATTCCACACTGGAAGAGGATATTTTTATGATTCCCGAATTACCGAATTTGCCGGATGATACTAAACCGTCTTTCGGGTTCTTGGGATCAACCACCATGAAAATCGATCGAGGGATTGTTTTTTGTGCTGATTTGTTGCTGTCTCAAACGAATAATCCTTTGCTTAAAATGATTCATTCAATAACGAAAGAAGATCATTTGCTACTCCAGACTCCGCTTAGCCCCCCATTAACTGGACAGCGCTTTACTGCTCGTTTTCTTGAACCCATGACTATTGAGGCTGGTGGAGCCTCCATTGTTTTGAAGCAACCGGAGATTTTATTAAATCTAAATCCCATGCAAGTTCAGTTGGAAGGCTTGATCAATGTGCCACTTGGTGCTGAGTCATTGTCTTGTACTGCTACAATTGAAATTGGAGAAACCCATGCTCAGTGTTCCGTTACAGTAAACAATGTGGATGAAAATGGGCAAACAAAATTATTTCCCTCCCCCCTTGGATTATCAGGAATTCAGCTGGATGAGGTTGCCGTCAACATGGGTTGGACATTCACTCCTCCTTCACTTTTGCTTGGTTTAGATGGAACCTTTCATGTACTAGATCAGCCTCCTGACATCAATCAGTTTGGAATAACTGTAGCTTTTCAGGGTTCGCTGATCACCCCCAAGCTTTTTTATGGATACTTAGAGCAGCTGGACCTGGAACTTTTCTATAAAGCTGTGACAGGCAAACAACTTAATGCTCCTTCTTTTCTGAACAAACTCGCAGCAAAACAGGTTTTTATGTACTGGTCAGACATTTCCAAGGAGTTACCAGACGGTACTCTAATTAATATAGGAACGGGATTTAATGGGTTTATTGATTTATTCGGGTTCAAAACGCATGCATCCTTGATGATTTCTAACGGAGGAATTCAAGGAAGTGCCCAGGCAGCTCCTTTTCGGTTGGGTAATTTGCTTACCATAGGTGGTAATGGTGAAGGAATTCGCTTAAAAGAGTATTTAGTGAACGGAGACTGGATTACTCTCAAGAAAGAACCAGAAGAGCAGTATGAATCTCGATTAATTACGTATATCCCTCCTGGTGGTGCTGTACTTCAATTTAGTACGGCGACTTCCCCTTATTTATATGCAAGTGCAAAGGTTTCTTTTTTTCATTTGATGGATCAGGAAATCGAGATTGAAATTAGTGATCAAGGCTTCCGTTTCGAATTGGAAACCGATATTGGCGGATTAGTAAATACCAAATGGAGTTGTCAGCTTAACGATCAGGCTTTCAGTGCAGAAGCCAAGTTTAAGCTTGATTTGGATGTTAAGGTTGGTCCAATAAAAATGCAAGGAATAGATCTTGGAAGTTTCGGATTGGACATTGAGTTTAATACGAGTGCTACAATCAGCGGCAGCCCCACGGAATGGACACTTAGCTTACAAGGGGAATTCATGTTTGAAGGAGCAAGTATTGCCATACCTAGCTTTTCGTTAAAAGCGGACACCCGTGCACTCACCGATTTACCCGGCTATATAGCGGACAAGATAGCAGAAGCTGCAAAAGACTTATTCTCCTTTCCCTCTGCTAATGAAGTCCTTGAAAAAGCTAAAGAGGCTGCGCAACAAGCCATCAATAAAGCTGGCGAGAACGCGAAGGCTCTTATAGATAAGGCATCTACTGAGGCTACCAAAATTATTGATGATGCGGAACAGATCGGCCAAGCCATTGGTGCAGGAGTGGATAGTGCCATAGCCAAAGCCGCTGAGATTCGTCAGGAAGCCGGTCAAATTATAGCAGATGGCCTTAATGAGGTTGAAAATATTGCGCAAGACGCCAGGAATAAAGCGGAAGAACTCCGAAAACAAGTTGATGCATTCCCAGGAAAGGCTCAAGAGGAAATTGAGAAATTAGCTAGACATGCGCAAGAGGAGGCCGATCGATTAATCCGCGACGGAGAAGAAGCAGTTAAACATGCTGAAGAGCAGGCGAACCAACTTTTGGTCGATGCTAATGCAGAGTTTAACCGACTTAAAGACGAGGTGCTACAAAAGGTTGATGAGATCTTAAATGATGCTAAGGAATATGCACAAAAACTGGAAAGTAAAGCAGCGGAAGTCTGGAAAGATATAGATTCTTGGGCAAAAGACGTAGCTGAAAAAGCAAAAAAATTCAGCCCAGGAAGTGAAATCAAAAAAACATTTAAACGAAAAGGTTGGTAAATCACAAAACCTAGGAGGGGTTTCATGGCAACACTGGATAAGCTGTCTTCAGCAGCAATTTTAAACAAGGTAAGCGCAGAAGCGGCGCGTCAAATTGAAGCGGCAGCAAAAAAATCAGAGAAACTGATTAATGAGGCAGATACAATCTCGAAAGCAGCCATTTTAAAGGCTAAGGAACAGGCAACAAGATTATTAAACAGGAGTCTCGATACTGTATTTCTGGCAGATAACCGCGGTATACGGATTTGTGATGCACTGGGAAAAGAGCTTAATCAATTTGATACTCCTACCTCTGCTTATGCCATGACGGTAGATCCGCTGAACAATAAGTTATATTTTATCATCGAGACAACTTCGCAACCTATTATGAACGGAGAAACACCTTCCAATAAACTAGTGGAAGTTACACTCATTGTGACTTCATTACATGGTAACAATACTGAGGAAATAAAAAAAATGCAGTATAACGTACCAATTGATGTAATGATAACAGGGGCATTAGATATTAGTCCGGATGACGGAAAGATCATTTGGATTTCACCTACCGGAAGTATTCAATCCATGAATACTCGAGGAGATGAACTTCAAGAACTTGCAAAAGCAAAATTTGATCCTCTAACCGAGGCTGTTCATGCGACTATCTCTGGTACAGGGGACTTATTTTGGACTGCATTAGAAAGAGAGACATCCTCCGAGAAAGTTTATGGAATCTGGAAATTAGAAAAAGGCAGTAAAGAAATTAAGAAGTTAATTAGTTTTCCCCTTCCCATTGCTGCAAAGGAAAGTGTTATTTCATCGAAAGTGCAAATTGACTTAGCCGCCGGAAAATTGTATTGGAACAGTTACAAAAAAATTGAATCCATGAATCTGGATGGTACGAGTCCCCAGGTGGTTTATGAATCTTTATCTAACATAACCGGATTGGAATTAGATTCCCATTTAAACCGGTTATATTGGCTTGAACAAAATCATCTTCTGTACAGGTCTACTCTGGACGGGAAAAGTATCGAACAGGCTATTTCATTTGAAGATAGTGAACTCGCTGTAAAAAGTATATACATCCGTACCAAAGCGGATGAGGCAGCAGGGATCCTTCAGGCAGCCCAGCTTGAACGCCAATTGGCTTCCCAAAAAGTAGCCACCGATATTAGCTTGGCTAACAAAGAGGCATATGCCTACTTGTTACCTGCACAAAAAGACTTCCAGGCAGCAGAGGCTGCATTTAAGGAGCAGATAGCTCCTGCTTTAATAGAAGCTGAGGAAAAAATAAGTACGGCTAGAACCCAGTATTCGGATAAAAAGACCCAAGCCGATACAATATTAGGAAATGCAACAAACGAAAAGAATACAATTTTGAATCAAGCCAATGAAAACTATACAAGCGAAGTGAAAAAGGCGAAAGCAGAGGCAAATAATATAGTGCGGAAAGCTCAGGACAAGTTAGATGATGCCAATGCGCACAAAAACCATTAACGATGAGGAAACTACAAATAAAGTGAGTGAGAAAAACAGTTCATCGCATTTAGATCCACGTTTGCAAAAATCGCTTGCTCGTTCACAAGTGTCAGGGACCGAAACTTTTGAAATAGCAGAAGTGACAGACAAACTGATCTTGTGATAGCTAAGGTTAAAGACGTTCAGATGTTTCTGGATCTTCCGGGCGTACATGACGGAAAGAGAATAACCGCTGCCCCAGATAAAAAAGGGGATATTGTCACTGCAAAAGTATCGTTATTAGAGTTGGAACAGATTCAGAAGTCACCGGTAATCGTCACCTTGAGCAGTACACAACCGCTTAAATTGATGCTGCGTGATACTCTTCAGGAAATAGGTATCCCTCCCATCCATTCACCTGAAACAAACGAAGGAAATGGAGTTATCATTGGTATTATTGATCAAGAATGTGATTTTGTTCATTCCAACTTTAGAAATAGCGATGGTACAACAAGATTGCTTTCCTTAATGACTCAAAAAGTAAATTTTAACGATGAGCACACGGTAGAAGTAGTATATACAGCTAAACAGATTAATGCTGCCCTTCAGAATCCTGATCCGTGTCGCTCACTTGGATATGATCCAGGGTATGGTTCGCACGTCACGCACGTTATGGATATTGCTGCGGGAAATGGACTTGCAGACATGAGCCCGGGAGTTTCTCCAAAGGCGGATCTCATATTTGTAGAGCCTGATTATCGTGATATCAAAAACGAAGAGATGGGTTATTTAGGAGACTCTTTGAAGCTTCTGAATGCTGTGAAGTATATCTTTGATATGGCGAGAAATTCCCCGTGTGTAGTAAATATTAGCCTTGGAACTAATGGTGGTCCCTATGACGGGACTTCCTTATTCGAACAAGGGATTGATGGACTTGTAAATCTAATCGTGTGGTGGTTTTGGCCGCAGGTAATGAATTTGAAAATAATGTTCATGCGTCCGGTACTGTTAAAGAAGGTGGTTTTACAGATCTGCAATGGGCAATCCTTGAAGGCGATACAACCGCTAATGAACTGGAGCTTTGGTATTCTGGAAAAGAAGAGTTTCGCGTTGAATTGTTGAATGGAGATAACCAAAGCCTCTTTAACATATGCTTAGGACAAAAAGCGGATCTCCCTGGCTTCTTTGCAACCCATATTGAGGGAAATAACGGTGACCATCAGGCGATGATTTTTGGTGCACCAAGTTCATTTGGAAACTGGACCGTACGAATTCATGGATTGAAAGTAGTGGATGGGACGTTTCATGCTTGGATTGAAAGGGATGATAATAATAGAGCAAAACAGCAGTTGTTTAATCAGTCCCATTTCCAAACCTCTGTTGATAATTGCTATACATTAAATTCTATTTGCTGCGGGCAAAAAAGTATTGCTGTAGGATCTTACAGCGCCAAAAACAATTCGCTTGCTATTTCCAACTTCTCAGCAGCAGGTCCAACTCGTGATGGGCGTCATAAGCCCGAAATCAGTGCACCTGGCCAATCCGTCGCAGCTGCCCATTCCCGTATGAAATCCGAAGCTAAGGTTTCTTCAGGTACAAGCATGGCGGCTCCTGTAATTACTGGAGTTATTGCCCTAATGTTGGCTGAAGCAGCTAAGCGCGGGATTAAGCTTTCAATTGATGAAATAAGAAAGCTGTTATTCAGCACCATAAGAACAAATCCTCCTAGTTCTGCAGGATGGGATATACAATATGGTAATGGAAGAGTGGTTGCATTAGCAGCGATAAATGCCGTTAAAGCATTGAAAATAGATGAGCCCCTCCCTATTCAGTAATAAAATGTACACTGTATCCTCAACTGACAATTAACATTATGCAAAGTAAACCTCTATAGGATAGTAAAAGGTCTACTTTGCATGATGGGTATAGTAAATGTGGTACCCTCGCTTATTTTGAATCTTTCGGACGTTTTTGACGAGTTCCATTTCAATGACTTCAATTAACTATGTTATTTTGGAACAAACAACATTACTCTCGCTCGAATCATGTTTTAACAAGCGACTACTAGTATGTAAGTGGATCACGTACAGACACGGACACTCATCACGGAATTACATCATCTGGAGACAAGTCCGTGCTCGCTCCCAAAAAGCTCTCCATAACTATTCGTTTTGGAGGGCACTCAGGAGTTCACTGATTGTCTTGTTCATAACTTCCTTGCTGCCGACCTGCTTCATTTCAATTAACAACAGTCTAATACCATAAAAAAACCATACGTATTACAGTTTTAATTCTTTTGCAGCTTCAAGTAACCACCATGCAATTGCACTTTTAACAAATTCGCTTTCTCGGCTTAATCCTTCACTGTAAATGAAGTCGTTTACCTTTTCACGGACTTGATACTGTACACGCTCAAAAGCTACTTTATCACTATTGATACCGAGTAGTTTTGCTGTTTTATCCAACTTATTTCGATCAGCTATAGTGGTAAACAGCTGCGGAAAAATCATAATCTCTAAACGGTGTACGTAGAGAAGAGGTCTACCATTTTCAAATGAGATTCTGTTTAGCTGATCAATCAACTTAACATCTGCAATTTTGCTTATAAGACGATAGTCAAGCGGCTCTTGCAACCGTAATAAAAGCAAGCTTTGAATCTTATTCTGCACATCATGATCTTTAAGGAATAGATTATTGAATTCAAAACGTGTACTCTTAGCATTACCCTCTTTTGAAACGTCATTGGCTTCCGAGGCTGTCCAATACTTTTCGAATTTCGAAACTGACTCATTATTATTCCAATTTAAAATTTCTTGATGTAACTCTTCTAATAATTGTAATGCAGATTGCTCAATATGTTGGTTTTCAGGGTAAGATAATTCGTTTTTCAGTTTTTCATAAGCTTTATGTAAAAGCATTTTATTATCTTTCTGCATACTATCCCTCCATATCAAAGTGATCATAGCTAACTGGTTGGAAAATGGATCAAGCCCACATCTTTCAAAAGTACTGTATATCCCAGGATAGAACTTTACAAGGTCAGTCTCTTCTCCGTAAGATCTCTTGCATCAGAAATCGTTGAGGATGTAAACAGAGTGTCCAACATACACCATACTCTTGCACCTCTGAAAATGTTACCCGACTTAACTTCTTCCCTTGGTGAAAATGGGACTCCCAGTTTGTAGACGATATAAGGTTCAGTAATCTCATCTTTTGATTGTTCACCAAATACAGTCTTCATATTGGTGACGATCTCATAACCTTCTACATGATGTATAGACTGTAACTTCCCGTCATAACGAAAAGCAATGTAATTCGGAGGCTCTTTTGGCCAACTTTTCCCTCCATATGGATGAAAATATCGCTTCTTAGACGTTACAATTTCTCTCCAGGTGATACTCCAACCCTCAGGACTTCCTGCACCGATTGAAACTACGTATACCAAATTGGAGTCGCGTTTTTGCATGGTCATCAAACTCCCCAAGTATTGATTAAGTTCTCTAAGTAATCTTTTCTCTGCATGGGTACCCGTTTTTTGAGCAGTTTCAGATAGTTCGTGAATGTTCTTCCATGACAGAGCATCTAATGATATTTTATCTATTACACTAGGAAGTTGTGATTCAAGATACGTTTTACTGCATTCGCTCAATACAACTATCTTTTTTAGCATACATGGGCTATTTTTGAAGGATTCCCGATTCACATACTTCTGTAACTGAGCTATGTCTGGTAAGTTCCACCCACGCTTAGCTTCAATTATAAGATGAAAATGTCCTTGTAGCTTAATCTCAATATCGGTGTATCCCTGGTTTTTCTCATATCCTTGCATAGTAATTTCCACTTCTGTGAGGTCACCTGACCAGTTAATAATCTTCTGTAGCAATAGTCTCAAAAAAGAGGGGCATTGTGCTAATCCCCAAGCAACACTGTATGTGATATCGTTCTCGTGATGCCCGAGCAACTGGAAAACACTTTTTATCTCCCGATTTCTAAGTAGAAGTTTCGTCAAAGTAGTCTCCTTTCTAAATAATTATAGATTCATACCTGTGATAGGGAACAACGAAACAATTAAACTTATCTATGTTTTTACTGATTGTCCTCAGTTTATCAAGATTGGTGTCAGAACATTATAAACAAAAATGATTTACTCTACATCCATAACCATCTTCATAGTACATCAGTCATCCACTCATATAGTTCAAGTTGATAACCACTATCCTCTCCACCCCAATTTCTTGGATGCCAAGGCTGGTTGCTAGAAGTAAACCTCATTGCAAAAATAGTTTTTTCATGTTTATTAACGATCTTAAGAACCCAGCGATTGTATCTTCGTAATGACCTTGTAGTTTTGATTTATTAGCACCCCAAGCTATTATGACATGTTTAATGCTAGGATTCCTCTCTAGTAGTTCATCAATTGTTTGCTTGTTTTTATCCATGAGCTTTTCATAATCGGATGTCCCAATGTGTTGATTCAACTGCCGGGGGTCTTTAGCGTAAAAGGGAAATAAGTTTGCAACAAAAACCCCTGAGTATTTTCCGTGACAAAAGCCCAATACATTATTGATTGTCATGTCAGAATTTAATTCATTAGCCTTACTAGGATTCCTCATTATAATAAGGACTTGGCTATTGCTATCTTGTATTCTAAAAGGCACATACATGGAGAATCTCTGTTCGTTATCACCGTCAATTAATATATTGTCCTTATCAACATAGTCTTTTTGACACTCCCACCCCTAAAGCGGCAAGATCACTAAAGTGATTGGGATTCTTAGCTAAGCTTAACGTCCTCATTTCATTTCTGCTTTGGACAGATACTAAGATTAGGGTATGCCATTACCCCTCCTAAGACAGTGCATATAGCACCTTAGGCTGATTGACTGTTACCGCCAATCACAGTTGCGTAGCGAATATTCATCGCCCCAACGATATCACGATGTTTCT
>NZ_MKZL01000018.1:0-76138 GCF_002803315.1 Paenibacillus sp. GM1FR
AGATTACGTGTACAATTACAACTACCGACGCTTTCAAGCCAAACTCAAACAGCGCGCACCGATTGAATATCGATGCGCGCTGGCAGCATAGCTTTTTTCATCTGTCTACTTGACAGGGGTATGACCAGTGGGCAGGAGGTTTTTGTTGTGTGCTCCGTTATGTAAAATATATCAGGGATTTGGGCAAGTGTATAAATGCTTAATAACATTCATGTCGTGATTTTATACATTTATTGTCGCGAGTTTCTATTAAAAATAGATTAAGTCTGTGATAACTTATAGATAAATGTCAGAATATTATATAGCATGGAGGTAAGACAACAGTGACCATTCGAATTGGAAAAATTAGCTTGTGGCATGTTCACGCATGGGATTACATCAAGCAGGCACAGGAACATGAGGATACAGTCATCGCCGCTGTGTGGGATGACGATGCCAAGCGGGGGCAGGAAGTGGCTGAACGCTTAAACGTACCATTCTATGCTTCACTCGAAGATATGCTGGCCAAGGATGACATCGATGCCGTTATTGTAGATGCGCCAACTCGCATCCATGAAGATGTGATCACCGCTGCTGCAAAAGCAGGTAAACACATTTTCACGGAGAAAGTTATTGCCTCGACACAGGCGGAATCCAATAGAATCCTTAATGAGGTAAAGGCAAACAACGTCAAGATGACAGTATCCTTACCTCGACTGAATGCAGGGTATACGTTAACGATTCAGGATGTCCTTAACCAGGGATTACTTGGTAAAGTGACTTATGTTAGAGCGCGTTTATCACATGATGGAGCAATTTCAAACTGGTTACCTGAACACTTCTATGATCTGAAGGATTGTCAGGGCGGTGCACTCATTGATCTGGGTTGTCATCCAATGTATCTCGCCAAATTGTTTCTGGGTCAGGAAGTAACAGGGGTTAATGCGAACTTTGGATATATTACAGGCAAAGAAGTGGAAGATAATGCAGTCGCAACCTTGTTTACAGATTCTGGAGCAGTCGGCGTTGTTGAAGCCGGTTTTGTGAACAGCCATTCTCCATTTACGATTGAGGTTCATGGTACGGAAGGTACACTTCTGTATGGAACACCTGATGAAAAGTTATTGATTCGCACGAAAGCAGTACAGGGACAGTATCAAGAGTGGACTGAACTTCCTTTGGCAGACCAAAGAGAAAGCGCATTCAATCAATGGGTTGCACATATACAGAATGATACGGATGCAACTGAAAACGTGCAGATCGCTATGGAACTGACCCGTTTGATGGAAGCAGCGAATCTCTCTGCCAAAGAAGGGCGCAGAATTACTCTGAAAGAGTTGAAGGGTTAGTTTTTATTAAGGAGGTGTGCAATCTTGAGCCTGTATCCTTATGAGAAAATGCTTGAACGGCAGGATCTCTTGGAGAGACTGGATATTCTAATGGTTTGGGGACATTATGAGATTCGCGTGATGCGATTTCATCTGACTTCTTTTCCAGCGGGCCGAGTTGTGGATTTCCATAATCATGCGGAGTTTGAGTTTCATTTTATCCCGAGAGGTAAAGGTAAAGTTATTCTGGATGATCAGACACATGCACTCTCGGAAGGTATGCTGTATTTGACTGGACCGGGTGTCGTTCATTATCAGGAGGCTGATGCCAAAGAGGACATGGATGAACTATGTCTTCATGTAGATATCGTTCACAAGCCAAGGGAACATGTCGATCCCTGGGAAGCAGCAGAATCCGAGGAAACGATTGAAAAGCTGAGAACGCTTCCGCTTACTCCGGTGAATGATTATCATCGTGCAATGCATTGTTTTTTGGAAGCCTACGAGGCATGTGATCTAAAATTGTTAGGTTATTATACGTCGATCAAGCAACTGGTTATCAGCATATTACTCAAAACCGTGCGAGCATACGACACCGGGGGGAATCGACCGGAAGCCCCTGTACGGGATATGTCGGTATATCGCTATGAGTATGCACTACAGTATATGGAGGCGAATCACCCTTCGGTGGTCACGCTGGAGCATGTAGCTGAGAAACTTCATATTAGCAGCAGACAATTGCAGCGAATCTTCTACCAAGTACAGCCGGAGATGCCGTTCAGCCGTGTACTGGAGGATATTCGTCTGCGCGCCGTGTGCCGCAATCTGGAGGAAAGTAACGTATCCATTGAACAGATCGCACTTGCTTCAGGATTCAATAATGCCAACTATTTGCATGCTGTATTTCGCAAACGTCTGGGGATGACCCCGTCGGCTTTTCGTAAAATGAAACAACCAATACTTAAGTGAGGGTGAATATATATATGAGTAAAGTATATCGTATCGGAATTATTGGCTGTGGTGGAATCGCGAATGGTAAACATCTGCCGAGTCTGAGTAAACTGGATAATGTTGAACTGGTGGCTTTCTGTGATATCGTTCAGGAACGTGCGGATGAAGCCAAACAGAAATATGGCGCTACTGAAGCCAAAGTCTACACGGATTATCAGGAATTGCTCAAGGATGAGTCTTTGGATATTGTGCATGTGCTTACACCGAATATTTCTCATGCCGAGATTTCAATTGCTGCTCTGGAGGCAGGCAAACACGTGATGTGTGAAAAGCCAATGGCGAAGACATCTGCTGAAGCACAGCTCATGCTGGAAGCGGCAGAACGTACCGGCAAGAAACTGACCATCGGATACAACAACCGTTTCAGAGAAGACAGTCAGTATTTGAAGAAGGTGTGCGAAGCGGGTGACCTGGGTAATATTTATTTTGCCAAAGCACATGCAATTAGACGTAGAGCAGTACCAACATGGGGTGTTTTCCTGGATGAGGAGAAGCAAGGTGGCGGTCCATTGATTGACATTGGTACGCACGCACTTGATCTGACGCTCTGGATGATGGATAACTATCAACCAAAAGTTGTGCTGGGTACGACTTATCATGAGCTTTCGCAACGTGAAGATGCAGCCAATGCCTGGGGCCCGTGGGACCCAAAACAATTCTCCGTAGAAGACTCGGCCTTTGGCATGATTGTGATGGAGAATGGGGCAACGATCATGCTGGAATCCAGTTGGGCACTGAACTCACTGGATGTGGATGAGGCGAAATGTAGCTTAAGCGGTAGCGAAGCGGGTGCGGATATGAAGAACGGACTGCGCATCAATGGTGAGAAATTTAGCCGTTTATACACTAATGAGATTGAACTGAGTGCAGGCGGGGTAGCTTTCTACGATGGTAAGAGCGAGAGCGCACCGGATGTTGAGATGAGAAAGTGGATTGAAGCGATTGAGAACGATCAGGAGCCAGTAGTTACACCGAAACAAGCACTCGTTGTATCTCAAATCCTGGAAGCACTCTATGAATCAGCTCGCACAGGCAAGGCAGTGTACTTGAATAATGGTAGCGAAGCATAGAAAAGGCTTAAAACAATAGATTACAAAACCCTTTGTCCTGTTATTTGGGGCAGAGGGTTTTTGGTGTTTTGGATGCTAGGGCGTATCTGAAAACTCCGAAGGAAGCAGATTTTGCCGAATTTTCGTTCCAAGCCAGGAAGTTTTCCGCAGGCGTGCCGGGGCACGTCAAGGGAAAGTGACGCAGCAGGGGGCGAAAAGGCGGTAAAAGATGCACTTCAGCGAGTTTTGAGACACGCCCTAGCTATTGGTCCATACCAGACTCTATTTCGGCACATATGATGAGAGAAAAATGAGCTGAAAAGAGGGTATGTCTTGACTAAACACAAAACGGGTCATGGTGTTTCCATTGTTGTATGTACCAATCGGCCGCAATTTTTTGATAACATCCTGCAAAATTACAATCGGCAGCGTTATAAAAGCAAAGAGCTGATCATTGTCCTGAATCATGACAGTATGAATCTGGCATTATACCAAAGCCGGGTTCGGAATCTTGCCAATGTTCATGTATATCAAGTTCCGGAGAGTATTTCCCTAGGACAAAGCCTGAACGCTGGCATGACAAGGGCACGCTTTTCGTTAATTGCCAAATTTGATGATGATGACTACTATTCGCCGTATTATTTAACAGAGCAGGTGAGAGAACTTAGACGGACCAAAAGTGATATTGTGGGTAAACATTCGTGCCTGGTCTATTTGGGCGCATCCAAGACATTGTTGGTCAGATCTCCTGCTGAAAAAAATAAACCGGTTGAATTTGTTCAAGGGGGCACTATTTTATTCAAAAGAGAGATCTTGAAAAAAGTCCGCTTCACGGACCGTTCAATAGGGGAAGATGTGACCTTCCTGAGACAATGCAGGAAAAGAGGATTCAAAGCGTACGCGACCTCTCCTTACAATTATGTCTATCACCGCAGACAGAACAAAAAGAGTCATACCTGGAGAGCGGATGACAGCTTTTACCTGAGGGGAAGCAAAAAACTTGCGGTTACGGAGGATTTCAGACCCTATGCTAATAAAAAGTTATAGTCTGTAATCGTAGTGCCCATGGATGTCGTCAAATAACGAAAGCGAAGATGCATCTGCTGCGTGTAGATGCGTCTTTTTTGTGCCAAAATGCTTCAATTTGGAGGTGGTTACAAAAAAAATATGAATTTACTTGAAAAAAAGTATTGCATATAAGTTTAGTCGGAATTATATTAATGGTATAAGGTCTAGACCATATACAGATCGGAGTGTTTAGATGTCCAGTACGTTTTCATTTCGTTTTGAGAAAGTATCTACCAAAAAGGTTAGTGAATTCATTAGGGAACAACTGGAAGAAGCCATTATTTTGAAAGAATTAATGAGTGAAGAACAGCTTCCAGCCGAGCGAGATCTGGCAGAGATTTTTAACGTAAGCCGGATTACCGTTCGCGAGGCACTCTCTTCACTGGAAGAGAAAGGCTTGATTGAGAAAAGGGTGGGTGCCAAAGGCGGAACATTTGTACTGCCTCTGACAGCCAATTCGCATAAACGGACCAGAGAAGAAATTAAACGGGATTGGTCACAGATGCTGAAGGTGTTCGAATATCGAACCATCATCGAGCCGGAGGGAGCTTTTCTCGCTGCTGAGCGGATCACCGCAGGCGAACTGGAGCTGCTTGAGGGTTACATGGAGCAAAGTATAGAGCCAGACTGCACAAGGGAATGGTTCAGGGCGCTGGATGTGAAATTTCATCTGACCATCGCCAAGGCTTCGGGGAATCCATACTGTGAGAGAGCCGTCAGACAGATTCGGACGAAAATTAATCCGGCTCTCGACCTGATGCCTTATGATGACCGGATACGTACCGTCAACCACGGTGTACATATGGAGATTCTTGAAGCATTGAAAGCCCATGATAGCATCAAGTCTAAGGAGACGATGAAAAGGCATATCGAATTCTCAGCGGATGCAATCTATGCCCGTTTGGTTTCTGAATCGGACAAAAATGAAGGGAATGACAGCAAATGAATCGTTCAGAACTAATACAGCTGGCTCAGCCACTACAAGCCCAGTTAAGTGCTTGGCGCAGAGATTTACATCAGCATCCGGAAATCGGCTATGAGGAGCATCGCACATCCGCTATCGTAGCTGAGCATCTGGAAAGCCTGGGGTTGGAAGTTAAACGCAATGTCGGACAGACCGGGGTTACAGGCCTGCTTCGCGGAGAGACAGATGGACCAACCTTTGCCTTGCGCGCGGACATGGATGCCCTGCCAATCCAGGATCAAAAAGCGGTGGAATACCGCTCGCAAGTTGAAGGCAAAGCGCATCTGTGTGGACACGACGCTCATACCTCCATCCTGATGGGTGCAGCCCAGCTACTTACTGGCCTTGGAAGACCGAAATCAGGCAACATCAAATTCATTTTCCAGCCAGCGGAAGAAGGACTTGCTGGGGCAAGAGCCATGATCCAGGACGGTGTTCTGGAGAATCCAAAGGTTGATGCCATTGCTGGATTACACATGACCCCTGGACAGAACACGGGAACCTTGGGCGTAAGTCAGGGCGTTGCATTTGCATCTGCTGATCCCTTGATTATCAAGGTCTTCGGCAAGGGTGGGCACGCAGCTCGTCCGCATGAGGGCATTGATGCAATTGCGGTATCTGCTCAGGTTATCACCGCATTGCAAAATATCGTCAGTCGGATGGTCGATCCGCTTGAACCCGCTGTAGTCACCATTGGCAAAATCACCGGAGGTTATATGGGAACAGCCATCGCCCCGGAAGTGGAGATGATCGGTACGGTTCGTACACTCTCACCTGCCATTCGTGAGCGGATGCCAGCTTTGATCGAACAGGTTGTTAAAGGGGTCTGTGATTCTTTCGGAGCAGGATGCGAAGTTGTTTACGGCGATGGATACCCTGTTGTCGTGAATGATCTCGGTATGGTTGACCTGCTAACAGAGACCTGTAATCAGGTTAATGCGGAGAAGGGATGGAATTATATCAAACCCTCCACAGGGGGCGAGGATTTCGCTTTTTATTGTGAGCAGGTTCCGGGTGTGTTTTTCAGACTAGGATCTGGGAATGATGAGGAACGTACTCGTTATCCACTCCACCATCCCATGTTTGATCTTGATGAGACAGCAATGCCTTATGGTGTGGGCATGTTGTCTGCAGTAGCACTTGAATTTTTGGCAAGGAATACAACTTCTGAGGGGGAGCAATCACAATGAAAAAAAGACAATGGACAGGCTTGTGGATCACGTTACTGGCAGTCGTAATGGTACTCAGCGCTTGCGGAGGAAAATCGACAAGCACAAATGATGGTTCCGCAACAGAAGGAACGGGCAGTGGAAGCGCAAGTACAACACTGACCGTTGCTGCAGCAACAGATATTGAGAGTTTCGATCCGCACAACAACAACAACACTTCCAGTGAGGCGGTTCTGGTCAACGTTTTTGATTATCTGATCAAAAATGACAGTGAACAGAAAAAAGTTGCGGGACTTGCGACATCATGGGATCAAGTCGATGATACAACGTGGAGATTTAAGCTGCGTGAAGGTGTTACCTTCCACAATGGCGATCCATTCACTTCAGCAGATGTAAAATACACGCTGGAGCGCGTAGCCAAGGACGAGACACTGAAACAAAACAGTTATTTCAAAAATATCGTAGAAGTTAAAGTGGTGGATGACTATACCGTAGACATCATCACGGATGGTCCAGATCCGTTGCTCCTGAATCGTCTGTCCAAAATGGGAGCAGGCATTCTGCCAGCAAAATATATTGCAGATAAAGGATTCGATGCTTTCCTGAAACAACCGGTAGGCACAGGCCCTTATAAGTTCAGTAAATGGACCAAAGATGATCGTGTGGAACTGGTGAAAAACGAGAACTACTTTGACGGTGAACCAAAATGGAATGAAGTGGTATTCCGCGTTATTCCTGAAGCCTCCACACGTGTATCCGAATTGCTTGCTGGTGGTGTAGATGTGGCGTCTTCCATTCCGTCCACTGACATTGCCCGGATCGAAGGCGAAGCAGACAAAAAGATTGTCAAAGCGCCAATCCAGCGTGTACTTCAACTGATCTTCCGTCAGACAGAAGGCAGCATCACGGCTGATCCGAAAGTACGTGAAGCCATTGACCTGGCTATCGACAAACAAGGAATCGTGGACAGCATTGCCGGCGGAGCAGGTATCGTAACCCGCACATCCGTAACACCAGGCAACTTCGGTGCTGATCCTTCATTGTACAAAACGTCACTTTATGATCAAGAAAAAGCCAAACAGTTGCTGCAAGAAGCTGGCTATGCGGAAGGTGAAGCCGAGATGACCATCTCCGTTTCCGCACAGTACAAAGAACAGGCTGAAGTTGTTGCAGCGATGCTGGAACAAGCCGGATTCAAAATCAACCTGGATGTCCTGGAAGCAAGTGCGTTCAGTGAACGTTACAGCTCCAAATCATTCAAAGAAATCTTCATGATTGGTATTGGTAACTCCTTGTTCGATGCTTCGAATAACTACAATCGTTATATGTTGGAAGAAGCAAAAGGCGAGTCGGATTACAACAATCCTGAAGTAGAGAAACTGCTTCAATCGGCATTGGTGAACATGGACCCTGCGTCTCGTGAGAAAGAGTATCAGCAAGTACAACAGATCTTCTCTGAAGAACGCCCAGCCGTATATCTGTACCAAATGGAAGGTGTCTACGGAACAAATGCTAAAGTGAACTTCGCGCCACGCAGTGACGAGATGTTCTATGCTGACGAGATTACACCTGTTGCACAGTAACATCGGGTATAACAACCGGTCATTGAAAAGATAGGCCGTGAACGGCAGGGACTGGATAACCATGTTCCTGCCGTTCTTTTTTAAAAGGGAGGTGAACAAGGAATGGGCAAATACGTACTTAAGTCATTACTGCAGATCATTCCGGTGCTGTTCATTGTTTCATTAATTGTATTCATTTTGGTTCGAGTCACTGGTGATCCGGTTGCGCTAATGTTGCCTGAAACGGCTACCGCTGAAGATCGTGCTGTCTTGACGCAGGCACTTGGTTTGGATCAGCCTTTATATACGCAATACGTGAAGTTTCTGGGCAGTGCGATACAGGGAGACTTTGGTCAGTCTTTTCGCTACAATCAGCCTGCGTTAGAGCTTGTGCTGGAGAGATTGCCAGCCAGCTTTGAACTGGCTGTAGCCGCCATGATTTTTGCTGTACTTATGGCTGTGCCACTTGGCGTCATTTCAGCTGTCAAACGCAATACGTTTACCGATCTCATTATTTCAGGAATATCCGTCATTGGTAAGGCGATGCCAAACTTCTGGATGGGGATTATGCTTATCCTCTTGTTCTCCGTCATGCTGGGCGTATTGCCGGTATCTGGTCGCGGAGGATTGTCACATCTGATCTTGCCGGCATTTACACTTGGCGTTGGACTGGCTGCGCAGATGACCCGACTGATTCGCTCCAGCATGCTGGAGATTCTCAACCAGGACTATATTCGAACAGCTCGCAGCAAGGGGCTTGGCCGGATGGTTGTCATTGTAAAACATGCATTTCGGAACGGATTGATTCCGGTCGTGACAATTATGAGTTTGCAGTTTACAAGTCTGATCGGGGGCACTTTGATTACGGAAACGGTATTCTCCTGGCCTGGACTGGGTCAGTTGCTGGTCGTTGCAGTCAACACACATGATATGGCGATTGTACAGGCAGCGGTGTTTGTCATTGCCTTTATCGTTGTAGTAATCAACATCTTGACGGATGTAGCTTACAGGCTACTCGATCCGCGCATCAAATACGACTAGAAGGAGGTGCAATCATATGACAGGCAGCAATGAAATGCCAATTCCGGGTACAGAACAGGAACAAGACAATGGGCGTGCACCAACGGGATTTCGTTATATCTGGCAACAACTGATCATCAGCAAGACCGGAATGTTTGGTGCTGTGCTTGTATTGTTGGTTGTGTTAATTGCCATAGGTGCACCTCTATTGACGAGTCATGATCCGGCGGCGGTTAATCCGCTCAACCGACTTAAACCACCAGCGTGGCTTGAGGGCGGAACGGCCGAATACTGGCTGGGTACCGATAATCTCGGCAGAGACATGTGGAGTCGAATTGTATATGGTGCCCGAGTTTCCTTAATCGTGGGGATGGGTGCCGTGATTGTGTCAGGAATTATTGGCGCGATTCTGGGGCTGGTATCCGGATTCTACGGGAAATGGCTGGATGCTGTCATCATGCGTGTAGGTGATGCATTCATGGCGATTCCAACCATTCTGTTCATGCTTGTTGTGATGGCAATTGTTGGCCCGGGTATTACAACGTTGATCTTTGTCATCGGGGTGACGAACTGGGTTCCATTCACCCGTGTGGTAAGAAGTGAGGTTCTTAGTATCAAAGAGCGTGATTTTGTTCATGCGGCCAGATCGATTGGCGCGAAGAATGGAAGATTGATTCTGAAACACATTCTGCCGAATATCCTTTCATCCTTTATCGTCATCTGCGGTATGAATGTCGGCACAACGATTATTATGGAAGCTTCACTCAGTTTCCTGGGTCTAGGTATCAAACCACCTGATGTATCCTGGGGAGGGATGCTCAGTGATGGCAGACAATACGTTGCTACAAGCTGGTGGGTCGCTACATTCCCGGGACTAGCGATCACATTTACCGTACTCGGTGTTATTTTCCTTGGAGATTGGCTGCGTGATGTGCTTGATCCACGTACGGAGACAACCCATAAATAAACGGAGAAGGGAGCCATCATTATGAATCAAAGACCAATTATGCCGGAGGATCTGCGTCATTATCGTTGGATAAGTCAGCCGGTGATCAGTCCTAACGGACAAGTGGCTTATGTGGAACAGACCATAGATCAGGATAAAAACGAATATAACACGCAAATTCGAGGGATTTCGCTCGATGGTGATGAAGATATTGCACTTTCGGATGGAACAAAGGATTCCTCACCTGCTTGGTCGCCGGATGGCACACAGCTCACATTCATTCGCTCAGTGGATGGTGGCAAAGGACTATGGACGCTCCATTCAGATCAAAAAGAGCCTGTCATGCTGATATCTCCCGCACGTAAAATTTCAAGTTATATCTGGTCACCGAACGGGCAGTACATTGCGTTTACCAGCAAAGTACAACCGGAGGACCAACAGAAGAAAGCAGACGTCCAACAGGAGTCTGTACCTGAGCTGCGAGGTAAAGTCTTCGAGCGTACAACGCCGAAGGCGGAAGGGGCTGGCTGGTGGGATGGTCAATACAGCCAGTTGTTTGTATATGAGATCAAAAGCGGGGAGATCACGCAGGTGACTTCCGGGCTATGGAATATCAGTGCTCCAGCATGGTCGCCAGATAGCAAGCAGCTTTCTTTCATTTCGAAACAAGTAGAGGACGAGGAACTTGATGCGGATCTGCTTTACTTTACCGATGTATACAGCATTCGATTGGGAGAAAGTGATCTGTTCAAAGTGACGGATTCCAGTCTGGCGATAAGCCAATTCTCCTATTCGTCCGACGGGCAGCGGCTGATCCTGATCGCCAGTGATCGTGAGTATGGAAGCGGGAGCCACAACAGCTTATACGCTGTTCCCGTTCATCGAGGTATACCCAGGCCAATCGCACCTCAATTAGATATGCAGATTGGTAACGCGGCGCTTGGAGATATGAAGTCGGCAGGTGCGTCACCTTCTCCTATCTCGGATGCCCATCATCCAGAACGTGGTGTATATGTACTCGGAACACATAACGGGAATGTGGACGTGTATCGCATTCAAGAAGATGGGAATTATCAAGCTGTGACGGGCGCTGGTGAAAAGGATGTGTATCAGTATACCTTAACGCCAGATGGTACCTCGCTGATTATCGCTGCGTTAACGGATGAACGCCCTGGAGAGTTATATCGCGTGGATATCGACAGTGGTGAAATGTTCAGACTCACCCGGCGTAATGATGAATTCATGGCTGAATTGGCTGTAAATGTGCCAGCCCGTGTAGAGTTTAAGTCCTCCGATGGATGGCCGCTTCAAGGTTGGTTAGCCACACCGGCAATACGTGACACCAATGGGAAACTGCCACTGATTTTGCAGATTCATGGTGGACCTCACGCAATGTATACGGGAACATATAGTCATGAGATGCAGACACTCGTTGCGCAAGGTTATGCTGTGCTGTGGATCAATCCACGCGGAAGTATGGGATACGGTCAGGAGTTTGCCAGAGCTTGCCGTGGTGACTTTGCCGGAGGGGATTACCGGGATCTGATGGAAGCTGTTGATTATGCCCTGGCTACATATGATTTCCTTGATGCATCACGTCTGGGTGTAGCGGGTGGCAGTTATGGCGGAGTGATGACCAACTGGATTGTAGCGCATACCCACCGTTTCAAGGCGGCTGTAACCCAGCGATGCATCTCCAACTGGTTGTCCATGTATGGAACGAGTGATATCGGAATTTCCTATGTTGAGGGAGTCATCGGTGGTAATCCGGCGGAAAACGCTGAATTCCTGTGGTCCCGTTCACCTCTTGCCCATGCACATCACATTGAGACGCCACTTCTAATCATGCACGGAGAGCAGGACTATCGGACACCGATTGCGCAAGCGGAGGAATTATATACTACGCTAAAACGATACGGCAAAAAGACCAAACTGATTCGTTATCCGGGCTCCAACCACAGTTTGCTGAAAAGCGGTAAACCTTCATTACGTATCGATAGCTTCGAACAGGTGAATGCCTGGTTCAATCAGTACCTCGGGAATGAGGAGGGCGAGCAATGAGTCGAACTCAGCTGTCCATTCCTGTAGGGCTTCTTGTAGAGAATGTTCTGACAAGTGGGGAATCAAAAGAAGTGATTATTGAATGTTTACAACGTCGAGACTATTCCCGTTTGTTGCCTCTGGTTAAGGAATCCGCGATGGATTTTGATGAAAGACTACAGACAGCAGCTGATATCGGAGACGATTGGGAAAAGGCGATACGTCAAGGTTATGAGTTCAAGTTTTTGCATATTAACGGGTTGAAACGATTGCTCGATTTCCGGTTTGACCGTAAGGTGGATCGGGATTACGTTCAAGATGAGTTGTCTCTGAAGCATATTCAACTGACCGTAGAAGAGATTGAACTGCTACAATCGTTAATTGGCAGGCAGTGGATCGTGCAAGCAGAAGAAACAGAGGCAGCAGAAGAAGGCAGAACAGAGGACGAGTCATCTTCCCATTTTCCTGTCTGTATTCAATTGAAATTCCCATAGTATGACTAGAAGAAACCGCGATGATCGCGGTTTTTTTTGCTATGTACAGGTAGAAATGAAGACGGCTGAATTCAAAAGTTGAAATCGGACTCTGAATAATTTATATTTATATTAAATGATATTATTACCTATCAAAAATGCGGATATAAAGAGGGGGACCTAGGATGTCCATTCAAACTGTTTTGGGAAAAATTCAAATATCGGATGATGTTATCTCCAAAATTGTCGGCAAGATTACGAATACCACCAGTGAAATTTCCTCCATGTCGACAGGACTTATAGAAGGGGTCACCAAAAAGTGGAGCGGGAAAAGTCTGCAAAATGGCATACATATCCGCAAGGTAGAATCAAGACTGGAGATAAACTTAAAGGTTGTCGTTAGTTATGGAACGAAAGTGCATGAAGTCTGCAGGGATTTGCAAAACAATGTGAGATTGCATGTGGAACAGCTGACCGGATTAACCATTGATACGGTGAATGTGATCGTTGAGGGGTTATCATTCAACCAACCTGCTGCCAAGCTTTAATCCAATTTCAGCTACCTAGAGGAGTGACAGCGATGAATAAGATTTCCATAACAAAAGCCAGTCCACAATCATTAGTCGGCGGGCAACTAAATCAGATGGCACTTGAATATATGGCCTATTCGCTTGCAGGTACCAAGGATAAAGGCATTATAGAGAAAACATTTAACAAGTTATGGCGTTCGAATCAGAACCGATTCAGTCACCAATATGCTTATGAAGCTAAAATGGGTAACCAAACGCTGGGCATGATCATGTGTTATCCGACCACTATAATGAACAAACTTGCTTTACCAACGTTCTCCAAACTGTTTGAACTTCGTAAATGGAGCCTGATTAAGTATAATCTCCAACACTGGAAAGAGTTCTACTCCATGGTGACATTGAAAGAAGCGGAGAACGACGAGTACCATATCGGAACATTGGCTACCTTGCCTGAAAGCAGGTGTCTTGGTGTAGGGACACAGCTCATTCATTTTGCTGAGGAGCAAGCTATAACACAAGGTCTGTCCAAATCTTCACTTACGGTTAAAAAGGAAAATCTACTAGCAATTAAACTCTACGAGCGTTTGGGATACCAGAGAGTAGGGGAAATCAATAAACCTTCGCTATCCTTGTACCGAATGTCCAAAATACTGGTGTAGTGCTTTCTAAGAAGATTAGAATAAGCAACTGGAAGGTTCACATATATAAGCCCACATTGGAACAGTTAAAAGTGTGAGCTGGAGGGGCGCTTTATGCGTCCCTTTTTTAGTTCTTCAGATTTTTCTCATAAAAAAAGTAACTTGACTTTTGTGGGTGTTTAAGCAGGTACTTGACAGGGGTGTGGTATAGTATAAAAAGTTCTTTTAATGAAAAAAGACGGAGAAATATACAGTGTGGGGTGTAACCAGTGTATCAATATAAGGATCAGGAATATGAAGCAGTACATTTTGAGGGACGTGACCTGCGCTATGGAGAACTCATAAGTTGTGTTTTCAAGCAGTGTACATTTATGAACGCTACTATGGAAGAAATCGAAACGAGTAACTGTCGTTTTATCGAGTGTGACTTCAAAGGGGCTTCCATGAATGGTTCGATTCATACGGAATCGGCTTTTGAAAATTGCACCTTCGGTGGTGCAAATCTCTTTGCTTCCAAATTCAGCTCCTGCAAGATGACAGGCTCAGACTTTTCAGGTGCGCAAATGGATGGCATCACACTAAGTCACGGCGATTGGTCCTACACAAATCTGAGACATACACGTTTGGGGAAACAGGATCTGCGAGGAATTCGTTTCTTCGAGGCTGACTTTACGGACACGGATTTCACTAAAGCGGATTTGAGAGACAGTGATCTTACCCGAGTTGTATTAAGCAGAGCCAAGTTGCAAGGAGCCGATCTTAGAGGGGCTAACCTGGAAGGCATCGATCTGAAATCACTGGATATCAAAGGTGTACGTTTGGATCGCGAACAAGCCGTTCTGTTTGTACGCTCGTATGGTGCGAAAGTAGACTAAGTTGAGTTGAACATACACAGCATGAAGCCGCCCTTAAGGCGGCTTTTTTGACTTTGAGGTTTTCCGATTCAAAGAGAATAGGCAGGAAAAAGAGATCTAAACAAGAAGTAGTTAACATAAGTTTCAACTAAAAGGAGGTTATCATGACCGTCACATTAATTATTATTGTTGCTATTATTGTCTTTGGGCTTATAACAGGCACGATCACTACGATTATGGCATTTAAACTGTTACGTAACAATAAAGAGAAATATCACCTTCGCAAGAGCATTCTGATGGACGGAATTCCAACAGAAGCAATAATTCATGATATTGTACAGACATCATCCAGTATGGATGGAAGGCCTGGCGTGCGATTGGATCTGACTGTAACCCAAGTTGACGGCCGCACCTTCCCAACAATTGTAGAGACTTATATTCCAATCACACATATTCCCCATTTTCAGAAAGGAAATGTCATTAACGTAAGATACATTGCGATGGGGAATGAACGAAAAGTTGAGGTAGAGGATGCCTACCTTCCGTGAGGTGCCGCATGGTGGTAAGCTTCGGTTATCAGGCATATCAAAAACCATTACCTGAAACAACTCAGGTAATGGCTTTTGACGTTAATTTAATTGAGTTAATCCTCTTCTTTTGACATATTTCGTATATACCTCGCTTTGTTTCATGAAGTGAATTTCATTACGTTTTAACGCTGTGCTTTTGGGCTCGTTTCAAGCGCACAGCAACCCAACTCATAATCAGAGCAGCAATGAACAGAAATACGGTCACACCTGCAATGACAACAAAGAAGGATTGGTCAAATGCAGCAAAGGCGGCATTTTTGAGCGATTCAGCAGACGCAGCGGGCAAGCTTTCGGCAGCGATAAGCGCTTCATCCAGACTGTCTTTCGCATTGGCTGGCACACTAATCCCCGCAGGAATCTTCATAGCGAGTGTGTAGAAAAGGGTCGACATGCTGCCGATGATCGCAATACCGGATGCTCCGCCCAGCTCATAACCCACTTCCTCAATGGAAGCGGCCATGCCCGCTTTGTGTGGTGGGGCATAACTCATAATGGAATGTGATGCAGCGGTCATCCCTGATCCAAGACCTGCACCAAGCAGTGCCAAGCCGATAATCTGCCCAGTGAACCCAGCATTGAAACACATCAGATACGTCCCCATGCCAAGGGCAGCGATGAAGAGAGTGAAGCTTTTGATATATACAACATCCACACGGTGCATAATGGCCCCCGTAACAGGTCCGGCAATGAGTGCTGCAACAGGTATGGATACGGTGAATAGTCCAGCCTGAAGCGGTGACATGCCTTCCACCAGCTGAAGCCGCTGAGTGACCATATATTGCACACCCATTTGTGCAAACAAGCCAACCAGTGCGGTAATAAAGCCGGTGCTGAATCTTGGGATTTTGAATAAGGACAGATCCAGCAGCGGATTGGGACTGTTATTCTGACGGCGAATAAAGATGATCAGGGACAGAACACCGATCACAGCAGCAATGATAGCGAGTGTGAGAGATCCTTCGCGTCTTGTGAATTCCTTAATAGAATAGATAATTCCGACCATGGCAATCATGATCTGAATGGAACTGGTGAAGTCCCACTTTTTCGAGGTATCCCCTTGATGTTTAGGGATCATTTTCAAGGCGAATACAAACGCGATAATGGCTATGGGCAGGTTAATCAGAAACACAGAACCCCACCAGAAATGTTGAAGAAGCAGTCCACCAACAATCGGTCCCAATCCAGCACCACCTGATGCAATGGAACCCCAGATGCCGATTGCCAGTGCGAGTTCTCGCTCATTCGTAAACGTAACTCTGATAATCGACAATGTTGCTGGCATCATCATGGAGGCACCTACGGCGAGAAGAATTCTGCTCATGACCAGCATAGCCGGTACTGGAGAAAAGGCAGCAGCAAGAGAAGCAGCAGAAAAGACGACCAAGCCCAGGGTAAATATTTTTTTATGACCAAGACGGTCCCCGAGTGTTCCCATTGCAGGAAGAAGACCCGCCATGACAAGGGAGTAACCGTTCAGAATCCATAATTTCTCCGAAGCAGATGCACCGAGATCATGGGTCAAGCTGGGTAGGGCTGTGTACAGGATGGTCATATCCATCACAATGAGTAATAGTGCACTTGAGACAATAACAAGAATCATCCAACGTTTGAATTTTGACATGTTTCCCTCCGACGATATGAATAACTTACAATTTTAGACTAAACTATCGGGTAACCCTATAGTCAAACTTTTCTTTACACACTATAATGCATGTATATTGATAAAACTTAGACTACATATGTACATGGAGGGCCCATAGATGGCTGGACATCACGCACAACACTTTACCACCAGTGAATTTGCCAAGATCTGCGGAGTGACCAAACATACCTTGTTTCATTATGACGAGATTGGGCTGTTAAAGCCTGAATATACCAATGCCAAGGGCTACCGCTATTATGGTATGCAACAAACGTATGTGCTGGATGTCATACATGTGCTGAAGAAGGCAGGAAGCTCACTCCAAGAGATTAAGTCGTTTATTCAAAATCAGAATACACCATTGTTAATTGAGCTGTTTGAACAGAAATTAAAGGCACTTGAGTTGGAGCAGCAACGAATCAAACGTATGCAAAAGCTGCTAAGTGGTGCAATAGAAATGACGAAACAAGCCACGGATGCTTCTCCTGAAGGGCTGCATATCGAACAATGTGAGCTGGAGTATTTTATTACTGTTCAACTGGAGCAAGGGGATGGGGATAAGGAATTCTTCCGTAAATTCATTGAATACAGGACCCATTGTGATGAACAGATGATCGACTATGAGTTTCCGGTATGGACGATCTTAACTCAGGAGCACTATGAGGCAGGAGAATACTATCCGGATTACTTTGGCAACAAAATAAAAGCTCCCATTCCAGGGGAAACGATATGGATTAAGCCAAAAGGGATGTATGCCGTCATGAATCATCGAGGTTCATACGAAAGCATGCCGGAGACGTATTCCCTCATGAAAGAGGAGATAGAAAAAGAGGGACTGCAAGTCTGTGGACATGTGTATGCACTGGACCTGCTCACTTATTTTGCAGAAAGTAATCCCGATGAGTACATCATCAAAATTTACATAGAGGTGTGTAAGCCAGAAAACACAATGGTTTAACGGTACGGGGATGGAAGATGAGATCGAGGCTACACTGTCTTGACCCATATCGTATTCCATGTTAAGTTTTCTGTATTAAATTTTGAACTTTCAAAGGGGGGATAGAGTCATGACTGAATTAGAGGTTGTGGATGTTTATGTGGACCTGTCAACAAACATGAACAGTGGCATGGTTCACAATATGACTAATCAGAATCCGACACTTTGTCCTCCTATGCATAGATCTACTTGGCGCTGAGTGGTTTATCGCCAGGTTTCTTTATTGTATAAGCGAATCTAAATTCTGATTATGTTCAAATATTAAAGTGAGGGAATCCATGCCATGTTCTATGGTGAAATCCCGTCAGTTTACTTTTATATTTCACATAAAAAGGATGATATGCATGTCTTTAATCAACGTTACCAACCTGACCTTTGCTTATGAAGGCAGTTACGATAATATATTTGAAAATGTTAGTTTTCAGTTGGACTCCGATTGGAAATTGGGTTTTACCGGAAGGAACGGCAGAGGCAAAACGACATTCCTCAATCTTTTGCTTGGCAAATATGAATACAGCGGACATATCTCTGCGAATGTTAGCTTTGAATACTTTCCTTTCCAGGTAGAAAATAAGGGAGCCATGACCGTTGATGTCATCGGCGAGATTCATCCTGAATATCTACACTGGCAAGTTGTGCGCGAGCTTAACCTGTTAAAAGTGTCAGAAGATGTGTTGTATCGGCCTTTTGATACGTTATCCAACGGAGAACAAACAAAGGTGATGCTGGCTGCTTTGTTCCTGAAGGATAATCGGTTTCTGCTCATAGATGAACCTACCAATCATCTTGATCTCCATGCAAGACAAATCGTCAGTAATTATCTTGGTAGCAAGAGTGGATTTATTTTGGTATCTCACGATCGATCCTTTCTGGATCACAGCGTGGACCATATCCTTTCCATCAATAAAAGTAACATCGAGATTCAGAAAGGCAATTTCTCCGCTTGGTGGGAAAATAAAAGAAGGCAAGATCAGTTTGAACTTGCGAGTAATGAGAAATTAATAAAGGATATCAAGCGTTTATCCGATTCAGCCAAACGGACCGGTGGATGGTCGCATGAAGTTGAAAAGACCAAAAATGGTACGAGAAATTCCGGCTCCAAGGTGGATAAAGGATATATTGGGCACAAGGCTGCCAAAATGATGAAACGTTCCAAAAATATCGAACAAAGGCAGCAATCTGCGATTCAAGAGAAATCCAAACTTCTCAAAAATATCGAGAGTGCAGAACGTTTACAGATTCATCAGCTGGATTTTCACAAGCAGGAACTTGTTGAATTGGAACATGTGTCGATATCATATGGCTCCAATACGGTGTGTAAGGATGTCAGTATCACGGTTGAACAAGGGGATCGTATTAACCTGTACGGTAAAAATGGATCTGGCAAATCAAGCATTCTTAAACTGATCTGTGGTGAAGATATCCCTTATACAGGTCTTTTCAGAAAGGATCATCAGCTTAAAATCTCGTATGTGTCGCAGGACACGTCCGATCTCGGAGGACATTTATCTGAGTATGCGGCCACACAGGGGATTGATGAAAGCCTGTTTAAATCGATACTTCGAAAGTTGGATTTTTCCAGACTGCAATTGGAGAAAAATATCTCAACGTTTAGCGCAGGTCAAAAAAAGAAAGTGCTCATTGCCAAAAGTCTTAGTGAGAAAGCTCATCTGCATATTTGGGATGAACCACTCAACTTTGTAGATGTCATTTCACGTATGCAGATCGAAGACTTACTCTTGGAATACTCGCCAACCCTGCTTTTTGTAGAGCATGATCGTGAATTTTGTACAAATATTGCAACGAGAATCATCGAACTGTAAGTAACGTGAAAGATAACCATGCTAAGAGCCGCCAAATGGCGGCTTTTAGTATTACTCGTGAGGAAGTATGCTATAATTTTATAATCTCATCCAATCATTTGATGGATGACTAGATCAATTGTAGACTAATTCGCCAAGAGGTGTAATACCAATGAAAAAGGAAATGACAACAATCAAACAAACCAGGCTTCATTCCATTTTGGACGAGGCCACCAAATTGCTGATTGAAAAACCGAATGCTTCTATGAATGAGATTGCAGAATCTGCAAAAATCGGGATCGCTACGTTACATCGATATGTGGAAAGCCGTGAACAGCTCATGGTATATCTCGGATTACGCGCAATCGAGGTGGTCAGTGAGACCATGAAAGAAATCCAACTGGATGAGGAGCACTGTGAAAAGTACATACCTGAGCTGATCGAGGCGCTGATTCCATTAGGCGACAAAATTTATTTTCTGGCTCATGACACCACCATTAACTATAATCCCGAGATTGAGGGAGCAGATCTGAAACTGAGAGAACCTGTATTACACGCGGTCGGTCTGTTACAACAGAAAGGTTATTTCCGCTCCGATCTCGATAAAACCTGGATTGTCGATGTGTTGTATTCCATCATGTTCCTGACGTGGCAGCAGGTTGTAAGTGGTCATATCGCGAGAAAAGCAGCCCCTGCGCTTGTGGTAGATACGTTTTATCATGGATTTAAGCAACGATAGCTAAAGGTTAATTCAGCGAGAATCAATAGATTTCCATCAAGCGAACACCCCAAAAAAAGTCGAATGTATCGTTAGATACACAGACTCTTTGAGGGTGTTTTTTTGCGTTCACAACAGCGTTTCTCAGTGCGCAAGCTGCAAAAACTTGATTTTCTCACATATTCAAATATTAACAGAGTTCAGAATTTAAGATTTTCAGTTTACAAAAAATGATATAAATTTCTAGTAGATTCAAATCATTACCAAATAAAGACAAAATATTCAAACGAGGGGGCCGGGCAGAAATACCTTCAATTGTGCAGTTCAAAATCAGCTTATGTACTCATTCCATCAACCCAAATCAGGAGGGATTCCATGCTTTACACCATTATTGTGCCAGTCAACCAGGACTATAACATTTTGAACCTGTTCACAGATTCGCTACTCCGGACGGTTAGCCCATCCACTCAGATTATTTTCATCAACGATGGTTCCGGCTCAGCAGTCTTTCAACATCTGGATAAACTGAAGCAAGAAGTAAGAGAAGGTGTGACCATCGAGATTCTTCAGCATGATTTTCCACTCGGTTGCGCCGTGTCGATTAATAGCGCACTGAGTCTTGCCAAGGGAGAGTACATTTTCTTCCTGGATTCTGACACCATTCTTCAACCGAACTGGCAACCGATGATGAAAGAGACACTGGATAGCGATATTACGATTGGCATGATTGGAGGGGTTCTGTTGTATCCACAAACAGGAGGCGTGCAGCATTGCGGCATTGCTTTTGCGGACACCATCGGCCGACACCTGTTCCTGAACGCATCTCCTGATGATATCCCAAAAGAAACCTTCTCTGTTCAACTGGTGGTCTTTGCCATGTTTGGCATGAAGCGGGAGGTGTATGAGACCATCGGCAACCTCGATGAGAAGTTCTTTAACGGATACGAGGACTTTGATTATCAGATGCGGGCACGAGCTGCCGGATACGATACGGTCATTAACCCGAATATTCAAGCGTATCACTGGGAACGCAGCAGCGGGATTCACCGCAACTTCAACCGCAAGAACAATCTGGCACGCTTCTGGAAAAAGTGGGGCGGTCAAATCGAGGCTGATGTATGGCCATTCGTTTTCAGTCATCTGAAAGCACAGCTGGAAAGCCAAGAGGAATACCAGCATCTGCCGATTGTCGGGATTGACCTTGCCGAGGTTCGAAGTGATGCCGATACATTCTGGACCAAGCTGGAGGAAGCCGAATTTGCAAATGTAGCCGAAGTACGGGACTATTCAAACCGCTTTAATTCCAATGGGGCCATCTGGCTGCCACAGGTACTGGGCAAGGAACTGATTCATAGTGAGAACCGGTTACTGTTTTTGGTGGACAATTTCGCCCGTTTGCTGGAGAACCGCTACTGGATTGAGATGAGACATGCTCATCGAGCCAAGGATCTGATCATTGATCTGTATGGCAATGTGATCACGATGGATCGCATATACGATGGATGCTGGCCTGGAACCAAAGTTCGGTAATACACTCACAACGAAAATAAACAGGGAGGTACTTAAGGTGAAAGAAAAAGAGAGCACGCTCGATCGTGCCGTACGGTTTACCCGTAATCTGGAGTGGTTGGAACAAGTCGAGAAGGTAATTCCGAGCGGATGCAGCACTTTAGCCAAAGCACCTGAACGTTTATTTCCGGGCCATACACCCGTATGTTGTGCAGAGGCTTATAACTCCCGATTTACAGATATCGACGGGAATGAATGGCTGGATTGCGAAATGGCCATGGGTACGGCGCCATGGGGCCATGCCAGACATGAAGTCCAATTAACCGTCATTCACCAGTTGAAAAAAGGGACAAGCTTTTCTTTACCTGCCGACATCGAGCTTGAATGTGCCGAGTTGATTCTGGAGCGGTTCGAGGGGCGTTATCCATCGCTGCGCTTCACCAAGAGTGGTGCCGATGCAGTGAGTGGGGCCGTGCGTCTGGCCCGTGCCGCTAGTGGCAAAAGCAAGGTTATTGCGACAGCTTATCATGGGTGGCACGACTGGTCTGCCTACGGTTATTATGGTGGCCAGACAAAAGAACGTGGCATACCCGTGGATATCGAGCGTTCAACGATCTGGGTTAACAAGCCTACTACGGAGCGAATTGAGGCTCAGATTACCGCGTCTCCCGAGGATATCGCATGTATTGTTCTATGCCCCAACGAGTGGAAAAAGGACGCGCTGGAGCAAGCCGTAAACCTATGTCGGTCTCTGGACATCATTATCATATTCGATGAGGTAACTTCCGGTATTCGAATGGGCAAGCAGGCTACAGCAGGAGAATATGACATCTGGCCTGATCTGCTCTGTATCTCTAAAGGTATGGCCAACGGTTTACCGCTCGCAGCGGTTATGGGGCCTGAGCACTTGATGTCTTTGTCAGGACAGGTCAGATTCAGTAATGCCCATTCCAGTGAAACGACAGCGCTCGCAGCAGCCATTGCCTGTGAACGATTAATGAAAAATGCGAAAGTATGGCCGACTTGGCGTGATCCGGCAACCCGGATCATGGATCGTCTGGAATCTGAACTTGTATTACTCGGATTGACGGATCAATTGGAAGTGAGAGGGACGTATGCAAGCTTCTGCATTCAATCCCTGGCTGAAGATAACTTCCAGACAGACCCTTTCCGCGAGTTCATGGTGAAGAGAATGGCTCACTTCGGCATTTTCACCAAGGGTTACTTTATTTTCTCTGATGCCCATACACGGGAAGAATTGCTGTGGGTCGAGGAAGCGCTGTTACAGATCCTGTCAGACTGGAAAGAGATTCAGAAGCAGGAACATCTTCATGCGATGCAACTTTCGAAAACGTTTGAAGCTTAATCCATAGATCATAATCGACAATCGACTAGGAGGAATTATTCAATGAAAGCACTCGTATATCAGGATCTCAAACAGGTGACATACCAGGAGATTGAGGAGCCAACCATTCAAAAGCCAAACCAGGTAAAAATTAAAATCTATGGTTCCGGCATCTGCGGGACAGATCTGAATATTGTCAAAGGCAAAGTGCCAGCAAATAAAGGAACGATCATTGGTCATGAAGGTGTAGGCACAGTGGTTGAGGTGGGCGACGACGTTCGTGGTTTCAAGATCGGTGATCGGGTATTGGTTGATCCCACGCAATCTTGCGGTACCTGCTCATACTGCCGTGAGGGTCTGTTCATCTACTGCGAGAATTTTGATGACTATCAAGTAGGGATGACGACGCACGGAACCTTTGCTGAATATTTTGTTGGGGACGAAAAGTATATCTATGCCATTCCGGATTCCATGAGTTGGGAAACGGCCATGATGATCGAACCACTGGGATGTGTACTTCAGACGTTCATGAAAGCAGGAACTAAGCCAAGTGACTCTGTACTGGTCCTTGGTTCTGGAGCAATCGGTTCCCTGTGTCAGCTTGTTAGCAAACGATTGGCAAGGCTTACCGTAGGCACGGAAGTTGATCCATACCGCAAAGAGTTTGCTTCAGGGATCGCGGATCATGTGTTCTATCCTCAGGATCTGACACTGGATAAAGTATACGAGATCAATAATAACAAAAAGTTTGATATTGTAGTGGACGCGGTTGGTAACCAGCTTCATGTAGGATTTGAGCTGATTGCCAAAGGCGGAAAAATTATTCCTATGGGATATGACGACAGTTATGAGGTGACGTTCAAATCAACAGCCGTCATTAATGATGGCATTAGTATCATCGGTGCAGTTGCTAATCACTCGATGATCAGTACGGCACTGAAATTTGCCCAAAGCATCCCGGAACTGGAACAGATGGTGACAGCCAAGGAATTGCTGAGTGATTATGAACAGGCCTTTAATGGAACGATTGGTTATGACATGCATACTGGAGAGAAGTTGCCGATGAATTCGGTCAAAACAGCTCTTATCCTATAAGAGGTACGATAAGCATGTAGACATTGGCGGGTTTGCCGCTGCGAGAAGTTGGAATTCGCAGCGGTGAAAACCGCAGAAGGAAGGGATATCGATTGAAATTGCTTCAAGATTTGCCGAAGAATCCACGCTACTCCATTTTACTCGAACCGGTATGGGCCATTCCAGGCACGATCGTTCTCTTTTACGCTCCTTTATATATGAAGGAAGCCGGACTTTCGGACATAGAAATCGGTTTAATCAATTCGGTGAATCTTTATTTTGCCTTTATCTTTCAATTGTTTGCGGGTTCCATTACGAATAAGCTGGGACGAAAACGAACAACACTGATCTTTGATCTGCTTGCCTGGAGTGTTCCCATGTTCATCTGGGCCTTCTCCCAGAACTTCTGGCTGTTCCTGATCGCTTATTTACTGAATGCAACATCCAAGTTTGTAACGGTCGCCTTTAACTGTCTGATCATAGAGGATGTGGAGGAACACAAACGATCCAAGGTATTTGCCATTCTCAACATGATTATTACAGGGGCTGGGGTACTCACGCCAATTGCTGGGGTGGTCATTGCTGATTATGGTATTGTGCCTACACTCGCCAGCATTTACTTTGTCGGAGGCATCCTCATGACCGCCATGTTTTTCATTCGTAACCGATACACGGATGAGACCGAGGTCGGCAAGGAACTTATGGGATTGCATAGTAAAACCCGCGTGCTTCAGAGCTTGGGTTCCAGTCTGCGCCTGTTTGGAAAATCGTTCTACAAACGGAGACTTTTTCCGATTATTCTGATCACGGTGTTATCCAATCTGATTTTACAGCTGAATTTCTTCCAGGTCATATTCTTCAAGGAACAGTTGAAGTTTGATGACCGTGTCATTTCTTTTATTCCGGTCGTGACCGCGGTGACCGTCATGCTGCTCTATCTGGTCATCATTCCGCGACTGAAACGGCGTTCGGAAGAAAAGTATGTTGGTTTTTCCATCGTGCTTAGCACGGCCGGAGCCATTCTGTTTCTGTTGATCCCTGTGGGGAATATAGGCATGTTGTTTCTCACGCTAATCGTGCTCGCTGCGGGGAACTTCATTTTGCAGACGTACCGGGATTCCCTGTTGATGAACCGATTGGGTACGCATGAGAAAGCCGATATGTTCTCGGCCGTGCAGACCGTCATGACGCTTACAGCCATTCCATCCGGTTACCTGACGGGCCTGCTCTACCATCACAATCCAACACTGTTATTCAGCGTCATTCTTGGTCTATATGTTGTACTAATGGTCATCATGTTCTTCCTGCCAGATCCGCAAAAGCACTCCCAAGTGCTGGAACCTTACAAAAATATGTAGAAAAAGGGGTTTACTGTATCTGGAGCGAATATGTAGTACAGAAAAAAACTAGTAAATGCATGTTCAAAAAGAGCGGTTTTCAGTACCGAGAAGATGGGATGAAGCTAGAAATGGAGTAGCGGAGCGTAGATAGAGCTACGTGAGCAACGGACATTTCGGCTGAATGCCATATTCGATGCTGATGATGCCACTAGGCATCCTTCGTAATCAAAAGCGGACTTTTTGAACTACCTCTAGAACATATTTTAACTTGGGAGGCTGCTAAAAATGACTAACGTAATGACAACAGAAGCACGGAAGCAATGGAGTTGGATGAACGAGCCCGAAAGCTGGTCCTACACGGATCAGGGAGGTGTGCTGGTGGAAGCGAAGGCGGACACCGACTTTTTCCAGGACCCTGCGGGCAAGCATATTCGTGCAACTGCTCCTTTCTTGTCCATGCCTGTGCCTGGCGATTTCGAAATCACAACCCAATTAACCGTTGATATGAAAAATCAATATGATTCCGGATGCCTGATGGTGATGGCGGATGATCTTAACTGGTGCAAAATTTGTTTTGAGTATGATGGCAAAGTGCCTACCATCGTGTCGGTGGTGACACGTGATGGTTCATCGGATGATTGTAATTCGGTGGAAGTCTCCGTACCTAATCCCTATCTGCGTATACGCAAAGTAGAGGGCTGCATATCATTCTTTTATTCACCCGATGGGGATGAGTGGAAACTAATTCGTTATTTCGGCATGCCGATACAAGGGGAACTTCGAGCTGGATTAGTTGTTCAGTCGCCGACTGGAACGGGCTGTACGTGTCACTTTTTATCGGTGAACGTTACTCATCCGGACTTGACCGCACGTTTCTAATCCGCTCCCCTGGCCGATCACTGGAGGGAGAACAGGTTCATGGTAAAAGCATTTATATTTGATTTTGATGGACTCATTGTTGATACAGAGACACCTTGGTATTATGCGTTTCGCGATATTTATGAAGAGCACGGAGTGGAACTTGGTCTGGAGCTTTGGTCGAAAAATGTGGGGACATCCTTTGAGGAATTTCATCCATTTCTGTATCTGGAGCAAGCGCTCCAAAAAAAGATAGATCATGATCATATCAAACTGCTCTCTGAACAGAAATACGAAGTCTATTTAGGACAGGCCGCCATTCTTCCAGGGGTGTATGAATTGCTTCAGTCTGCGAGGGAAAAGGGGATTCAGCTTGCGGTTGCTTCCAGCTCCACACGGGACTGGGTGCATGGTTACTTGCAGAAATTAGGCATTTTTGATTATTTCACAGTCGTTCATACATCCGAGGATGTGAAGCGAGTGAAACCGGACCCTGAACTGTACCTTCTTGCTCTCCAGAGTCTTGGGATCGAGGCTTCCGAAGCGATTGTGTTCGAAGACTCACCTAATGGCTTGAAGGCAGCCAATGCAGCAGGTATTCGGTGTATCATCGTACCTAACGAGGTAACGCGTGGTCTGGAATTCGCCATGCATGAACTGCGGTTATCCTCGCTGGCCGAGATTGATGTGGAGGCGCTCTAATCCAGATACTGCTTGCGTAGCTCGATAGGGGAGATCCCTTCGTATTTTTTGAACACTGATCCAAAGTAACTGGCACTGTTGAAACCAACGGCTTTGGCTATTTCATGAGCGGTCGTAGCGTTATTTTCGATGAGCATTTCCTTGGCTTTCAACAACCGATATCGCATCAGATATTCCAATGGAGTCATTTGAAATTCTTTTTTGAATATCCGATTGAGGTGCTGCTCGGTAACGTCCATCTGCTCAGCCAACAAGGGGAGAGAAATATCCTGATGATAATTTTGTTTGATAAAAGTAATGAGTTCATCCAATCTTAATCGGGCATCAGAACGTTCGTAAGCACTATAGCGTTCACCTTCAATGGTTAATCTGACCAAAAGCATGTACAGTAATGCGGATACGTGCCAGATCTGATCCTTGTGCCGGGACTGCAGCGCCAACGTAATTTCACGCAACAGGATATGAAGCATTCCATCCGGCTTGAAGGCGCGCAGCTCCCCGATCTGCAAGGTATGCAAGAACCGTGGCAACAAATAGCCATTGAAAGACAGACAATCAAATCGTAATGAATCACTCAGATTGTGGTAACGGTAGGTTACCTCCGGGAACAAAATGAGAGCGGTCCCTTTTTTGATCGAAAATTCATGATTTTTTGCTGCGATTCGCCCTGTTCCTCCGATGCACTGTACAATGCTGTAATCCCGTGAATGGTCGCTCCAATTCATCAATTCATCAACGGTCAACTGGTTTTGCCCTGTAATCATGAGCGGCATATCGGTATCCAGCGGATTCCCCATACTAGGTTTCGGCATCGTCGTGTTATTCCTCTTTTCGTTAAAGGATCATGTGCGTAAGTGGCGTGGTTACAGCGTTAAAAGAAACCTAGAAAGAATTATATTACATAAATGGAATAATTTTAATTGAATGACGGGCAATATATAAAACGTTTTCATATAAATGCTTCAACGATTATTAATTGGATGAATGAGTATGAACTGTAGTCTGATCAGCCTCTATTTATGGATCTAAAAGTACGCCCGCCTTGCCAACAGAATGCGAAACGGTATACGCTATAACGAATGAGTGATTAAGGGAAGGGATGCAAACATGAAGAAAGTCATCGTAGTCGGATCGGGTATTCTGGGGGCATCAACAGCCTATCAATTAGCCAAACATGGCGCAGAGGTCATCATCGTAGATCGAAAAGATATAGGACAGGCAACGGATGCAGCTGCCGGTATCATCTGTCCATGGCTGTCACAGCGTCGCAATCAGGACTGGTATCAGCTCGCCAAGGCTGGTGCGCGGTTCTATCCGGGCATCATAGCGGAGCTTAAAGCCGAAGGAGAAACGGAAACCGGTTATGCTCAAGTGGGCGCGCTTAGTATTCATACGGATGTGGACAAAATCAATAAGATGGAAGAGCGGGCCCATCTTCGCAAAGCAGCTGCGCCGGAGATTGGCGACATTACACCTCTTGATGACAAAGAAACCCGTGAACGTTTTCCATTGCTGGATGAACGTTATCAATCGGTACATATCAGCGGTGCTGCACGTATAGATGGAAGAGCGCTGCGCGATGCCTTGATCCGGTCTGCACAGCGAAATGGAGCGGAAGTGATCCATGGAGACGCCACGCTTCAATTCGAAGCGGATCGGGTCACTGGTGTGAGTGTTAATGATCAGAGTTTCCTGGCAGATGAAGTTATTGTCTGTGCAGGTGCTTGGGCCAACGAACTGCTGAAGCCACTCGGCATACACTTTAAAGTGCATTATCAAAAGGCACAAATTATGCATCTACATGTCACGGATGGGGAGGATACAGGCCGCTGGCCTGTGATCATGCCTCCTTCTGATCAATATCTGCTGGCCTTTGATCAACAGAAGATTGTGATTGGTGCCACTCATGAAAATGATGTGGAGGGTTATGATACAAGAGTAACTGCAGGGGGCATGCAGGAAGTTTTGAATAAAGGTCTGGAACTGGCGCCGGGGCTAGCCAATAGCACATTCCAGGAGGTAAGAGTTGGGTTCCGTCCGTTCACACCTGGCTTTCTGCCAGTAATGGGGGCTGTTCCAGGCTGGCAAGGTCTGATTACCGCGAATGGACTTGGAGCCTCTGGACTGACCATGGGTCCTTTTATCGGGAGTCAACTGGCGAAACTAGCTCTAGGCATGGAACTGGATATCGATATTGAGCCCTACACTGTTGGCAAAGCAATGGATGAAATTGAAAGAGGTGAGTCATGACTTATTCACAACGTGTATCCGATGGAGCGAACTCGTCCGACATCGTATATCTGGAGCATCAGATTGGTACGACGAAAGAAAAACTGCGCATAGCTTTGGAGAAACAAGAAACATACAAAAGCGAATTGTCGGAATTGAAGTCATCACCAATCAGGAATGTATCCGAAGACAGTTCTGAAGAGCAAATCTTAATGGAGAAGGCAAGCCAAACGAAGAACTTGATTGAAACCCTGTCTGAACAACTGGAGCAACTACAGGAAGCATTAGCGAAACTAGGCGATTGATCGGCTCTATGGCTTATCTCTTTGAGACATCAACAGAAATAATATACGATACGTATAAAACGAAAACCCCTTATATTAAGGGGTTTTTCTGATTTAGTTCAAATTGTTTATATCAATAAATGAACGTATGGTATAAAATGGAATCAGGTGCTGAACTGTCAATTCAGGTACCCATGTAACCAATCACGAAACTATGCTGAGAGGTGGATTCCAAATGTATAAAGAAGTGATACGTGTTGAGGACATCACGGGGTTTCAGTCGAGATCTGAAGAGTTTTTCCCACTTCACTGGTTTCGAAAAATGCTGTCCGAGCATCCTGTGTACTATCACGAAGATACAGACACCTGGAATGTGTTCAGATACGATGATGTGAAGCAGGTCCTCAGTAATCATGAGTATTTTTCAGCCGAAGGAACCCGGACAACGATTGCCGTTGGAGCAAAGAACAATGAAGGCACACCTCCAGACAAATTAAACATATCAAGTATCGATCCTCCCCGTCATCAAAAAAGTCGTTCGTTGTTATCGGCTGCTTTTACACCTCGTAGTCTGAAAAACTGGGAGCCACGAATTCGCAACATTGCAGAGCAGCTGGTAGCCGATATTGAGCCAAATACGACGATTGATATTGTTCAAGCGTTGGCCGCTCCACTACCTTCGATGGTTATGGCCGATCTGCTCGGCATCCCTCTTACAGACAGCCATCGCTTCAAGAACTGGGTAGATATTTTGTTTCAACCCATCAATCCAAAGACGGCTGAAGAGAGTGAACTGAAAAAACAAACTGCCGCGCAAGAGTATTATCAATTCCTGTATCCTATTGTGGTTCATAAACGGACTCATCCTGGTGAGGATATCATTACGGATCTGTTAAATGTTGATGTTGAAGGTGAGAAGTTCACGGAGGATGAGGTTGTTCGCACGACCATGCTTCTGCTTGGAGCCGGTATAGAGACAACGAGTCATATGGTTTCAAATACGTTCTATTCCTTCCTCTACGATGACCCGAGCTTGTATGGCCAACTCAGGCAGAACCCCGAATGGGTTCCGCTCGCAGTGGAAGAAATGCTTCGTTATAGGTTCCATAATGCCAAGCGGCATCGGACGGTAAAGCAGGATAATCAACTGCTCGGAGTGGATTTGAAAAAAGGAGATGTTGTCATCTCCTGGATGAGTGCAGCCAATATGGATGAGCAGATGTTTGAAGACCCCTTTGAGCTGAATATTCATCGTCGGAATAACAAAAGACATCTTACCTTTGGTAATGGCCCACACTTTTGTCTAGGGGCCCCGCTGGCAAGAATGGAACTAAGCATTGCCTTGACAGCATTTGTGGAGAAGATTGCTCGGATTGAACCGGTGGAGTCCTTTGATCTGGAGAATAATCTGGCCACTTCAGCTCCGGGACAGTCATTGACCCATCTGCCAGTGAAGATCGTTGCGGAGTGAGAAGGAATCATACGGGACACAACCTAAAAAGCGGCAGATCAGACGTAAACGTCTTGATCTGCCGCTTTGTTATGCAAGCAAGTATGAGGCTGGACACCTTAATTTGAATTCATAGAAACTTTTTGTCTTACCACCTGTTTGATTTCTTCCTCTTTGGCTTGTTTGGTGCGTTTGATAAAGAAGGAAAGGACCAATCCCACAACAGCGATACCGATGATAACAACATAAGCATCATTGATACCCTGGATCATGGATTCTGTAGCAAGCTGTTGTTGACTGAGACCATTGGCTGCACCAGTCGCCATCATATCCTGTACGTGTGCCGTTGTACGGGAGGTCATGACACTTACGAGCAATGAAGTACCTACAGCACCAGCCACTTGTCTGACGGTGTTGGAGATAGCTGTACCGTGTGCACCAAGTCTTGGTGGCAGTTGGTTAAGTCCCGCAGTCTGAATCGGCATCATGAGCAGAGCCATACCAATTCGGCGGCCGGTAGACATTAATACCAGGTAACCATAACTGGTTGAATCCGTTAAGTCGATGAAACCAATTGTCGTCACGATGGTGATCACCATCCCGATAACAGCGAGCCATTTCGCTCCAAATCGGTCAAACAATTTTCCGGCTACTGGCATTAGGAAGCCCATGACAAGCGCACCCGGAAGGAGTAATAATCCGGACTCCAGTGCAGTGTAACCACGTGCGTTCTGGAGATACAAGGGAAGCAACATCATGTCAGCATACATGATCATTGTAATCGCGATACTAATGACCGTGGTCAAGGAGAACATGTTGTATTTGAATGCCCGCAGATCAAGCAGCGGAGTTTCAGACACGAGCTGACGCCATGTAAACAGGGCAAGCGAAACGATTCCAGCCGCAATGCAGATAAGAACTTCTGCACTTGACCATCCCAGACTTCCTGCTCTGCTGAAACCATAGAGCAATGCGCCAAATCCGATCGTGGAGAGCACCACACTGATTGTGTCGAACTTTGTGTTGACCCGTTCGGATACATTCTTCAGGTATACAAACGCAAAAGCAATGACAATAAGAGTTAATGGAATCATGCCATAGAACATCGTTTGCCAAGAGTAGTTCTCGAGGATATAACCGGCAAGGGTAGGCCCGATTGCAGGGGCAAAAATGATGGCAAAACCAACCATACCCATTGCAGATCCTCGTTTTTCAGGAGCAAACAAGGTCAAAATAACGTGCATCAAGAGCGGCATGATAATACCGGCACCCGCTGCTTGAATCATACGTCCTGTCAGTAATGTGCCAAAGTTATCTGCAAGAGCGGATACGATGGTACCAATCAGGAAAATAAACATGGAAGCTTGGAATAATTGCTTGGTTGAAAAGCGTTGCATAAAGTAGGCCGTGATTGGGATAAGCACCCCGTTCACCAGCATGTAACCTGTCGTTAACCATTGTGCTGTTGCGGCGGAGATGTTAAAATCACCCATCAGTTCCGGTGTAGCGACACTCATGATCGTTTGATTCAACGTTGCAAGGAAGGCTCCCAAAATCATGATAAACAGGATGGGGCCTTTCTTTACGGATAATTCTTCTTGTACTCTAGCCTGACTCAATCCTTTTCATCCTTTCAATCCACACGTGACTAAATTTACAACGTGTTGTATAGTTTACATTGTATTTATTGAATTATATACATATTCGGACAGATTACAATTTACGTTATGACGTGTTTTCGTCGTTTATTTTACAAATAAAATGAATTTGTTGTGTAAATCAAAAATAAACGACTGTTTGTTTAAAATTGTAATGTTTAAAATTTGATGGGAGGGATACACGTGAAAGACGAGAAGAAATCAGCCGTGGACCCAAGAATATTGCGAACACGTCAGTTAATTCGAGGTGCATTTGTTGAATTGCTGCAGGAAATGGATATTGAGAAGTTGTCAGTCAACAAAATTGCCGAACGAGCGACGATCAATCGGGTAACCTTCTACCTGCACTATCGTGATATTACGGATATGATGGAGAAGATGGCGGATGAGATGATTGAGAATATTGAACGGATCGTGGATGAATATGCCCCTCATTTTGAGAAACAAAGAACGGAAGAGGCTTGGCCTGTTCTAGTCAAGTTACTGGAGCATTTTGCAGAGAACGCCTCGTTCTATCAGGTGGTTCTTGCTACAAAGCGCACACCGATTTTTACCGAACGACTGCTCAAATTGTTGAGTACGCTGGTCAAAGCCAAGATTGATCGGGTAGAGATGGAAGATGAACTCGAAGAATCCGGCATTCACAAAGAAATCGCAATATGGTACGGTTCTTCGGCTCTGATTGGAACCATCGTTGCCTGGTTGCGTAATGATATGCCATATTCACCTCATTTCCTGGCGAAACAATTCTCGTTGATTCGCTCGTACTCTTATAATGACCTGATATAATCATGCTACAGTTGCATCTAACGTTAATAGAGGAGGAATAATGTGATGAAATATAGTGCAGAGCGTATCTATGTGAGATTTTGGAATGTGGATGATGCCTCATTGCTTCTGGATCTACAGGTTCGCAATCGTGCGGAAATCGAGAACATATCAGCAAGTGATCGGGACGAGTCTTTCTACAGCTTGGAAGGGCAAAGGTCACTCATTGAGAGCTGGAACAAGAAGAGAGAAGAAGGAAATCGCTATTCTTTTGGTATTTTTCTACATACAACGGATGAACTCGTCGGTGAAATTTCTTTGTTCGAGATCATACTGGATTCTACCCCAAAATGGATCCTTGGTTATGTGACGGATACTCTGCATCAAGGAAAAGGATATATGAGCGAAGCCCTGCAATGTGTAATGGAATTTGCCAAACACGAAACTGAAATTACTCGAATCGAAGCTGGCGCTGTGCCCGATAATACAGGTTCCATCCGTGTCCTTCAAAAAGCAGGATTCAAGGAGAATGGGTCACAGCCTGTGCCAATCCAGGGAACGTTGAAAGAACATACGATGTTTGCTGTGGATATACTATAAGCAAGATGTTTTAATATTTACTATACAAGTTGGACTATATATTTAAACGTAACGGAGAGGACAGAAAAAACATATGGCTACTATACTCGTTGCAGACGACGATGCGAACATTCGTGAACTCGTCTGTCTATTTCTCAAAAACGATGGATTCACAACAGTGGAAGCTGCGGACGGTAAGGAAGCTCTCACTATATATGGCGAAACTCCAGTAGATCTGGTCGTCCTTGATATTATGATGCCTGTCATGGATGGTTGGGCACTGTGTAAAGAACTCCGAAGAGCCAATCCCGACCTCCCGTTACTCATGCTGACGGCGAGAGGAGAGACTTGGGAGAAGGTGAAAGGATTCGAACTGGGTACGGATGATTATTTGACCAAACCGTTTGATCCATTAGAGCTGACCGCTCGTGTCCGAGCATTACTGAAACGATACAAAATCGGCTCCACACACACAATCCAGTTTGGCAACGTCATTCTGGACCGTCAGACGTATAAGGTGATGAGAGGTACAGAGTCGCTTACGTTACCACTTAAGGAGTTCGAATTGCTGTATAAGCTTGCTGGAACACCAGGACAAGTCTATACACGTGAGCAATTAATCGATCAGATATGGGGTATTGATTACGCGGGAGATGATCGAACAATAGACGTACATATTAAACGCCTGCGCGAACGATTCGCGACAACACCTGATTTTCGGATTGAAACGGTGCGTGGGCTAGGGTACAGACTTGAGGTCTATGAATGATCAGATCCTTATATATTCGTGTTGTTCTGACCTTTCTGGTGTCAGTCATCACAGGCACGATTATTTCATTTTTTATGTCAACCTGGATGTTCGAAGATCAATTGAATGAAAATGCTCAAATTAACATACGCAATTTTGGCCAGGACGTTGTGCAGATTTATAAGACGCTGCCTGCTGATGAAGCAGAATCATTCGTTAGTAGAATGAAACAACTTGATTCGTATCATATTCGAATTTATGATGCAACGGGCAATTTCAAGTCTTATGGGAAGCTCAACGAACATAAATCATCCCCCGTATCGACGGATCAACTCAAGAAGGTTTTAAACGGAGGGGTTGTGCAGGACACACCTAAAGGTATCGCTACCGTTCTTTTGGGGCTACCGATCAAGACGGAAACGGGTATAAGAGCGATGTTTCTAGAAACACTCTCACCGCCCTCAGCCTCTTTTGTGGTCCAGTTTGGCTTGATTTTTGCAAGCTGTTCCTTGATTGTAGGAAGTTTGTTGATTGTGGTTGCTTCTGTATATCTGGTTAGACCGATCAAAAAATTGACCAAAGCGACCAAACGGATTGCAGCTGGAGACTTCAACGTCAAGCTGAACATTAAACAAACGACGGAGATTGGTACATTGGCCCGCAGCTTTGAAGAAATGATGCATGATCTTCAGCAGTTGGAGCAGATGCGCAGGGAATTCGTTACCAATGTTTCGCATGAGGTTCAGTCTCCGCTCACCTCGATATCCGGTTACGCTTCGGCACTGAAGCAAGTAAATCTCTCAGAACAAGAACGAAACCGTTACCTGGATATTATCATCTCAGAAGCAAAAAGAATGTCCAAAATGAGTGATAGCCTGCTGAAGCTGAGTATGCTTGAATCGCAGTCACAGCAACTACGGCTCACCACCTTAAGCCTTGATGAACAGATCAGGCGGGTCATCGTGGCGCTTCAGCCGCAATGGTCTGGGCGCAACATTCATTTCGAGCTTGATTTGGAGAACGTGAAGGTAACGGCTGATCACGATCAGTTAAATCAGGTATGGACAAACATCATCGGAAATAGCATCAAGTTTTCCGAGGATGGCGGTATGATTAAAGTCAGTATCGAAGAGGACTTCAAAAATGTGACTGTTCGAATATCCGACACGGGCATTGGAATTCCCCTGGAAGATCAGAAGCGTATATTCGACCGTTTTTTCAAGGCAGATCGTTCCCACAGTCGTAAATACGATGGGAGTGGTATGGGACTTGCTATCGTTAAACAGATCGTGTCCCTTCATCAGGGTGACATCCGAGTGGAAAGCGAACCTGGTCAAGGCACGACCTTTATTGTCACGTTGCCCATCCATCCACCAACGGATAGTTAGGCTCACAGGATAGGGTCAATGAATAGAATATCCATCGGATTATCTAAACCGAATGTTCATGTCCTATGTAACATGCAAGCTTCCTTGTATGTTACATAGGACATTTTTTTTGCTTGTTCATACTCCGTTCATATTCCGGTCATGGGGAGTACATCTTTCTTGATTAGGATTTCTTAAGCAGCCTGCCAGGCCAATATACAGATGAGGATAGGAGCAGATGAATGTGAAACTACAAGCAGACAGAGAAGTCCAGAGTAAAAGCAAAACCAAGAAAGTGTTAAACATTTTGTTTAAAGTACTTTGCGCAATCATTATAGCAATCTTACTTTTTGTAGCTATCGTATATACCGTCAATAAAATCAGCAGTTATTCGGAGCAAAAAAGAATGGAGCCGTATGGTCAACATGTATCCGTAGACGGAAAAAATATGAATGTGTTCATACAAGGCGAAGGCGAGGAAACGATTGTGCTTCTGCCTGGTTTTGGAACAGCTGCACCAGCGCTTGATTTTAAACCTCTTATCTCCGAGTTATCACCATATTATAAAGTTGTCGTTGTTGAGCCCTTTGGTTACGGATTGAGTGATCAGACCAAAAAGGAACGCAGCACAGCAAATATCGTCAGTGAAATTCATGAAGCGTTACAGCGTCTACATATTGATCGTTATATTCTCATGGGTCATTCCATTTCGGGGATCTATAGCCTGGATTACGTGAACAAATATGCAGATGAAGTAAGTGCATATGTTGGGCTGGATAGCAGTGTTCCCGCGATAAGTGAACAGAAGATTGAATCATCAGATACACAACCGATTAAATGGTTCCGCAACTTGGGTTTCGCCCGAGTGCAACTGAAATTGAGTGCTGACCCTTATGATGGACTGCCTTATGATGAGCAAACGAAAGAACAATTGAACATTCTGATACGCAAAAATATGTATAATACCACGCAATTAAATGAGGCAGAAAGTATGTATTCCAACTTTAAAGCATCTGAACAACTAACTTTCCCTGTTAATCTTCCGGTTCTTTTCTTTGTTCAAAAGAATCATCCGGCAGCAGACAATTGGGTTCCGGAACACGAGAAGTTAATAGAGAACTCTGTGCGTGGTGAAGTGGTGTTGCTGGAATCAAATCATTATTTGTATCGTTCCCATGCCAAAGAAATTGCTGAAAAATTCAGGGGATTTATGACGCAGCAGTAAATATAAATGAATTGGCTTGTTCATATTCAGTTCATATTGACGTCACGGGGAGTACATTTTCATTGGATAAGATTTCATTAGCAGCAAAAAAGACAATCGAACTATCAGTTCAAGACAGGAGAAGATAACACTGACGACGCAGCCTGCGGAAAAGAAAACAAAGAATAGATCAAAGGCCAAAAAAGTGAGAAACATGATACTGAAAATAGTAGGAGCAATCGTAATCGCCATTATTCTATTTCTAGGTATTGTTTATATCACCAATGTGATCAGTAGTAATTCAGAGGCCAAGAAAATCGATTCCTATGGTCAGCATGTATCTGTAGACGGGAAAAATATGAATGTGCTCATTCAAGGCGAAGGCAAGGAAACGATTGTACTTCTGCCTGGTTTTGGAACAGCTGCACCAGCGCTTGATTTTAAGTTGCTCATTGACGAACTATCACCATATTACAAAGTTGTGGCGGTTGAGCCATTCGGTTATGGATTAAGTGATGCTACTGAAAAAGAACGAACCACAGAGAATATCGTAAGTGAAGTTCATGAAGCTCTGCAGCAACTCGATATTCATCAGTACATGCTCATGGGTCACTCCATTGCAGGCATTTATGGCATTGATTATGTGAACAAATATCCGGATGAGGTCACGGCATTTGTCGGAGTTGATAGCAGTGTTTCAACACAACCGGGTATGGATGCCAAATTACCTACTAAAACGTTCGCATTTCTTAAAAAATCAGGTCTCCAAAGATTGGTGGTCAAATTTAGTAGTGACCCCTATGCTGGACTCGCATTTGATGAACATACCGTAGAGCAGATGAACATGCTGTCGAATAAAAACTCGAACAGTTCCACGACTTTGAATGAGATGGACCATATTGCTTCCAATTTTAAAGGAGCCCAAGGTTTAACCTTTCCTAAAGACCTGCCACTTCTTCTCTTTGTACAAGCGAATAATGAAGGTGTAGAAGGATGGATACCGCTGCATGAAGGGCAGATCAAAGATTCAGTACATGGGAAAGTAATCACCATGGATGGCGAACATTACTTGCACCATACGTTATTCAAAGAAATAGCAAAAGATGTTAGAGCATTCATGAACGAAGCGAAATAATAATTCTGTAAAAGTCCGTGATGAGAGAGAGGAATTCAATTGAGATTATTTGAGATACTGTTAGTTCTATCCTGTTTCGCGTTACTCATAGACCTACTATTTATTAAAAGAAGTGCAAAGAAAATAGGTTTGGGTTTGGGTATAGGAAGTAGCGTTATATTATTAGTGCAATTGTTTGTTGAGGGATACAGATGGCAGTTGCTTTTGGTATATATCATGACGGCTCTATTCATAATCATCGTTTTATTCAGACATTCCGATAAGATGGCGAATCTTAAAATAGGAAAGTTCTTGAAATATAGTTTATCTTCCTTAATCGTTATTTTGCTTGTTGGTTCTACCGTCTTGTCTGTATACTTACCTGTTTTTAATCTGCCGAAGCTTGATGGTCCAGAGAAGGTGGGTACTCAAACATTTCATTTAACAGACCAGAACAGAGACGAAATCTTCACTGAAGATCAAAGCGATAAGAGAGAACTAATGGTTCAAGTTTGGTACCCAACTGAAAACAGCAATAATAACAAGCGTGACACGCTGTTTCCAAAAGATAAAGAAATGTTCAAAAAGTATATTCAGAGCTTCTCTAATTCTTTAAAACTGCCCGAATTTTTGCTCGACTACTTGAAGTATAGTCAAACCAACTCTTATGAAAATGTAGAAATATTACCTTCTACAAGTCCTTATCCCGTGGTACTACTATCTCATGGTATGGGAACCAGTAGAGTTCTACATGTATCACAGGCCGAGAATCTGGCCAGTCATGGGTATATCGTGGTCACCATCGATCATACGTATAGCACCTTTGCTACTCTTTTTCCAGATGGCAGTGTAACGGATTATAAAAAAAGCACGACTACACTAGATGAACGTACAAAAACAGGGAGTATATGGACGAAAGATGTGGAGTTTGTAATCGATCAAATCGAAAAGCTGAATTCAGGTGCAATCGAAAGTCAGTTTAAAGGGAAAATCGATCTAGATCACATCGGCGCGATGGGGCATTCTTTTGGGGGTGCAACCGCGTTTAATGCAACGTATTTAGATCAGAGAATCAAGGCCGGGGTTAATATGGATGGGTCACTATATGAAGTGGAAAATAGAGATGATATAAACAAGCCGTTTATGTTCATCCGATCGGGAAGTTTTGAAGACTGGTTTGCCAACTTTGAAATGGATAGAAATTCGGATGATGAAGTAACTAAATCTCTTTCAGATGAGCTGCACATTATGAAAAATGTTATGAATCATGGGGGAAAAGTGATCTATGTAGAAGGAACCCAGCACTTCAATTTCACGGACCTTCAGTTCTATTCAGAGCTGGTTAAACTGTCCGGTATCACAGGAGATATCAATGGTAAAAGAGGATCAAACATCGTAAATCAATATGTACTCGATTTCTTTAACAAGCAACTGAAAGGAACGGGTGGAGATCTGATTCAGGGACCAAACGACTTGTATCCGGAGGTGAAATTTGTAGACCCAGAAGAAATCAAATAACCAAAACACTTAAAATTCAGGAGATGATGTGAATGGGACGACAAAAGGGAAAACGCACTTCAATCGCCGTGTTAACGCTGGCATTAACCATGTTAGCTCCAATGTCTGCAATGGCTGCGCCTAGCAGTGATCATACGTATGAACCAACCAAGAAAACGGTGATGGAGAAAGCCAAGTTACTCACTGAGAAGCATGGAATCACAAGCCTGCAATATGCCCTTATCGATGGTGGCGAGATTGTGGTGTCCGGTCAGACGGGCAAAAACGATAAAAACAACAAGGTGCCTCTTACGCCGGATACGATCTATGGCATAGGATCAACGAGTAAAATGTTCCTCACCGCTTCTGTTATGAAGTTAGTTGACGAAGGCAAGGTGGATTTGGATCTGCCTGTTGTGAACTATATACCTGATTTTCAGATGAAAGATCATCGCTACAAACAAATCACACCACGCATGCTGTTGAATCATTCTTCCGGTCTGCTGGGAGGCACGGGCAGTAATGCCACATTGTACGGGGATAATGATACGTACTCACATGATACGTTTCTGGACCAATTGGCAAGTCAAAACCTGAAGGCAGATCCCGGCGAGTTCTCGGTGTATAGTAACGATGGGTTTACGTTATCCGAGATTATGGTTGAACGTGTTAGCGGCATGAGTTTTACAGCTTTTATACACCAATATTTTACGGAACCTTTGGACATGAAACATACCAAAACACCACAGGATGTGGTTGACACGGCAGCAATGGCGGGAATCTATTCTCCTATGTATGAGGGTCAGCTTCCACAAGAGAATTATAATGTTATCGCTACTGGAGGCATTTATTCCACCGCTGAAGATCTTGCGAAGTTTTCACAAATCTTCACGGGAGAGGTCCAAGGCATTCTTACCGATAAGTCTGTAGAAGCCATGGCGCAAGAAGAGTACAAAAAAGGCATGTGGCCAGAGGGTGGCGATACGTCTATATCTTACGGTTTAGGGTGGGATAGTGTAAATCTGTACCCATTCAGTGAATACGGTATCAAGGCAGTAACAAAAGGTGGAGATACCATATCGTATCACTCATCATTAGTCGTACTGCCGGAATATAATCTGGCTGCAGCCGTTACCTCATCAGGTGGGACAAGTGCCAAAGATCAGTTCATTGCGAGTGAATTATTACTCAGCGCACTTGAGGAAAAGGGCATTATTACAGAACGGAAGCCGGAAAAATCGTTTGGTGTTCCAGTGAAGGCAGATATACCTAAAGAAATAGCCACGAATGCAGGTATATATGGCGGCAATAATTCAGTTAAGAAGATCGAAATGAATACTGCTGGACAAATGACTGTATCCACACCCGCAGCTCCAAGTGATCCGGCTCAAAAATACACCTATACAGCGGATGGTACTTTTGTTAACGATGAAGGCACGGAAAAGTTGAAATTTGTTAAGGAGAAGAATGGAAGGACTTATCTGTGGTATCGATCTTATATATCCTTGCCAGGACTTGGACAATTGGCTTTCTCCGAATATAAAATGGAGAAGCTGGAAGCCAATGAGTTATCCCAGGATATTACGGCCTCATGGGAGCAGCGTGAAGGTAAAAAATATTACCTGCTGAATGAGAAATATACATCAACGGTTTATCTCAATTCGGCACCAATTCTCCCGATTCATTTGGACAAAGAGACCCCGGGATATGTATCCAATACTAAGATTATTGGAGCAAACGAAGCAGTCACGGAGCTGCAAATCCCTGGCCTGGCTGGACGTGATACAAAGGAGATTTATTTTGCTAAAAAGAACGGAGTAGAGTACATTACAGCCGTTGGTAGCATATACGCCAGTGAGGAAATGGTACAACCACTCTATTCGGGTAAACAATCTCTAGCAACGATTCAAGCAGACGGATATGCCAGATGGTTTTCGATACCAGCAACGGTGAAAGGAAAAGTCATGACGGTTAAAATGCCTGCAACTGGCGCCTTTGCCGTATATGATCAGAAGGGGATTTGTATTAATCACACCGTAGTCAGCGGTGTGAACGAGGTTGTTTTACCAGAGAACGGCCGCATTGTATTTGCAGGTGACGTGGATTCCACATTTGAAATTTCATTAAAATAGATGTTGTGCCGTAGTTAGTTTTATGAAAGAAACTAAGAAAGCAGCCGATCAAAGTAATCGGCTGCTTTTGTTCAATTTAACTATAATTAGTTTGTCACTTCAGTTAGAATTCTTCGCTATTGCTCAACTGAAGAATTATTCTTTTTTAGGAGAGTGGAAACGTTGCCTACGATATTGGTTGCTGACGACGATGCGAACATTCGCAAACTCGTCTGTTTATTTTTGCGCAACGACGGATTTACAACCATCAACGCCGTAGACGGAAAGGAAGCCCTGGCTATCTATACCTCCACGCCAGTCGATTTGGTTATTCTTGATATTATGATGCCAGTCATGGACGGTTGGGCATTATGCGAGGAACTTCGAAGAGCCAATCCGGATCTTCCGTTACTAATGTTGACGGCAAGAAACGAGACCTGGGAGAAAGTACAAGCATTTCAGCTCGGGACAGATGACTATATGACGAAGCCATTCGATCCGCTTGAGTTGATGGCTCGCGTCAAGGCACTGTTGAAACGATACCGTATAGGATTAACGCAGACCATCCAATTAGGAAACGTTATTCTGAACCGGCAGACTTATAAGGTCCTGAGGGGTACAGAGTCGTTCACCTTGCCGCTTAAAGAGTTCGAATTATTGTATAAACTTGCTGGATTACCGGGACAAGTCTATACGCGGGAGCAATTAATCGATCAAGTTTGGGGAATTAATTATACTGGCGATGATCGAACGATAGACGTGCATATTAAACGTCTACGCGAACGTTTCGCAGCTATCTCCGATTTTCGCATCGAAACGGTGCGCGGGCTTGGCTACCGGCTTGAGGTGCAAGAGTGATCGGTTCCTTGTATACACGCGTAGTCCTGACCTTTCTGGTCTCCGTGATCGGGGGCATAATCCTTTCTTTTCTTGCTACAACCTGGATATTTCAAGATAAATTAAACGAAAACTTACAAGGCTCCTTGCTTGACTTTGGCCAGGATATCGTCCGCATCTACGAGACATTGCCGTTACATGAAGCAGAAATGTTTATAAGTGAAATGAAACAACTCAATTCCTATCACATTCGAATCTATAAAGCAACGGATCAATTCCAATCCTATGGAGAACTTAAAGGACAACATCCTTTCCTAGTGACGACAGAACAAGTGAAGAAAGTGCTGGATGGGGAAAGGGTCCAAGTCAATGGAATCGATACGATCTTCTTGGGATTGCCGATAAAAACTGAAATGGGAAGCAAAGCAATGTTTGTAGAGCCCCTCACTTCCTCTTCCACCTCATTTCTCCTCAAGTTTGTTTTAACTTTTATGATTTGTTCGTTAATAGCAGGAAGCCTATTGATACTAATTGCGGCTATGTTTCTGGTGAGACCGATCAAAAAGCTGACAGAAGCGACCCGGCTTATAGCTGCCGGAGATTTCAATGTCAAGCTTAATATTAAACAAAAGGGTGAGATAGGTACTCTGGCTCGTAGTTTCGAAGAAATGATGCACGATCTAAAGCAGCTTGAGCAGATGCGCAGGGAATTCGTAGCAAACGTGTCCCATGAAGTTCAGTCTCCGCTCACTTCCATTTCCGGTTTTGCTATAGCGCTCAAGCAGGTAGACCTCCCGGATGACGAAAGAAGCGATTATCTCGATATTATCATCACTGAAACTGCACGAATGTCCAAAATAAGTGATAGTCTGCTAAAGCTGAGTTTGCTTGAATCTCAATCATTGCAAATGCGGCTCGCCACGCTCAGTCTGGATGAACAGATCAGACAAGTAATCGTCGCTATTCAACCCCAATGGTCGGCCCGTAACATTCAGTTTGATCTTGATTTGCAGCCCACCAAAATCACGGCCGATCATGACCAGTTAAATCAGGTGTGGATCAATATCTTCGGCAATACCATCAAATTTTCCGAAGATGGTGCCCGAATTAACGTCACGATCAAACAGAATATCAAGAACGTGACGATCCGCATATCGGATTCGGGTATTGGTATTCTCCCGGAAGACCAAAAGCGTATATTTGACCGCTTCTTTAAAGCTGATCGTTCCCACAGTCAGAAATATGAAGGAAGCGGTATGGGACTAGCTATTGTAAAGCAGATCGTCTCGCTTCATCAAGGGGACATCCGGGTGGAGAGCGAATATGGACGAGGAACGACCTTCATAGTCATCTTGCCAATCACAACACCCACAGAGTGATTGGATTTCATGCCTTCTCAAAGCTATGACGCCCTGTATAAACCTCCTTGCGTATGATGATGCAAACTTTTTTTGCCTGTTCATCCTCCGTTCATGCTGCAGTCATTAGGGGGACATCTTGGTTTGTTATATTGTCTTTAGCGCCCACGTTAAGGTGGCTTAACACAATGATGAAGACAGGAGTAGATGCAAGAATGAAACCAAGAGAGGTAACAAAACTGAAGATAAGTGTGAGGGCAGCAAAAAAGAGAAATACTATAGCTGCTGTGACTCTCATGCTGACGATACTTGCCCCAATGTCTGCAATGGCCGCACCGGCTCCCATGAACAACAGCAACCTTACGTATGAGACAACAAAGAAAGCCGTGATCGAAAAAGCCAAATTGCTGACCGAGACATATGGTACGACGAGTCTGCAATATGCGCTCATCGATGGTGGAGAGATTGTGGTGTCCGGTCAAACGGGCAAGAACGATATAAACGACAAGGTACCTCTTACTTCGAACACCGTCTATGGCATTGGTTCAACCAGTAAAATGATGCTTACAGCCGCTGTAATGAAGCTGGTTGACGAAGGCAAGATTGATTTGGATGCGCCTGTTGTGAACTATATGCCTGACTTTAAAATGAAAGATACCCGATACAAACAGATCACACCCCGTATGTTGCTGAATCATTCCTCCGGTCTTCTGGGCACCTCAACCAGCAATGCCACATTGTACGGAGATAATGACACGTATACACATGATACGTTTCTGGTGCAATTGGCGAATCAAAACCTGAAAGCAGATCCCGGCGAATACTCAGTCTACAGCAACGATGGCTTTACGTTAGCCGAGATTCTGGTCGAAAGAGTGAGCGGCATCGGTTATACCGCATTTATACACAAGTATTTCACGGAGCCTTTGGATATGAAACATACCAAATCACCACAGGATGTGCTTAATCCGTCAGACATGGCGGCAATCTATTCCCCTTTTTATGAGGGACCACTTCCCAAAGAGAATTATAATATCATCGGTACTGGAGGTCTGTATTCCACCGCTGAAGATCTGGTCAAATTTTCAAGAATCTTCACGGGAGAAGTTGATGGTATTCTTTCCAGTAAGTCTGTAAAAGCTATGGCGCAAGAAGAGTATAGAAGAGGTATGTGGCCAGAGGATAGCGATACGCTGATGTCTTACGGGTTGGGGTGGGATAGTGTGAACTTGTTCCCATTCAACGAATACGGCATTAAGGCCGTTATGAAAGGTGGAGATACTTTATCTTATCAGTCCTCATTAGTGGTACTTCCGGAATACAATATGGCTGCAGCCGTTATCTCTTCAGGCGGGTCAAGCTTAACCAATCATTTTATTGCCAATGAATTATTACTCAGCGCACTTGAGGAAAAGGGCGTTATTAAAGAACGGAAGCCGGAAAAATCATTTGGCGTACCTGTGAAGGCAAATATGCCTAAAGGAATATCCAAATATGCAGGTATATATGGCGGCAATAATTCGGTTATGAAGATCAAAATAAATAAGGCTGGACAAATGACTGTATCTTCACTTACAGCTCCGAGTAATCCGGCTCAAGAATACACCTATACAGCAGATGGTACTTTTGTTAATAACGAAGGTACAGACAAGTTGAAATTCGTTGTGGAGAAAAATGGGAAAACCTACTTGTGGTCACGATCTTATATATCCGTTCCAGGACTCGGACAGCTGGCTTTCTCAGAATATAATGGGGAGAAGCTTGGAGCCAATAAATTATCCAAGGAGATTAACGCCGCATGGGCAAAGCGTGATGGTAAAAAATATTATCTGGTGAATGAGAAATACACATCCATGGTTTATCTCAATGCTTCATCGATCCTGCCAATTCATATGAATAAAGAGAATCCAGGGTATATGTCCAATAATAAGATTATGGGAGCCAACGAAGCAGCCAATCAATTGCAGATTCCGGGTACTGCCGGACGTGATACGATGGACATTCATTTCTCCAAAAAGAACGGAGGAGAGTATCTTACATTTTCAGGTTATGTATACGCTAGTGAGGAAATGGTGAAACCAATCTATTCGGGTAAACAATCCGCAAAAACCATTCAAGCAGATGGATATGCCAAATGGTTTTCGGTACCAGCTACTGCGAAAGGAAAAGTCATGACAGTGAAGTTGCCTGCAAAGGGAGCCTTTGCTGTCTATGACCAGACCGGAATTTGTATTAATCACAGCGTGGTCAGCGGTAAGAATAATGTTGTTTTACCAGAAAACGGCCGTATTGTATTTGCAGGTGAGGTTGGTTCCAAATTCGAAATTTCATTAAAAAAATAAAATGAATGGATTTCCAAACGGCTGAACACCAAACGAACTCAACAGGAGAGAACCATCATGATGAAAAAAATATTAATCATTTTGCTCAAAATATTCGGAGCCATCGTTATCGCTTTTGCATTATTTATTGCCACTGTTTTTATTGTTAATGTATTTAGCAACAAATCGGAAGAAGGGAAAATAAAACCCTATGGTCAGTTTGTAGCAGTTGACGGGAAAAACATGAATGTGTTGATTCAAGGAAAAGGCAAAGAAACGGTGGTATTGCTTCCTGGATACGGAACACCTGCCCCAGCCCTTGATTTCAAACCGCTCATCGATGAGTTATCTCCATTTTACAAAGTTGTTGTCATTGAGCCTTTTGGTTATGGATTAAGTGGCATTACTGAAAAAGAGCGTACCACTGAAAATATGGTTAGTGAAATTCATGAAGCGTTACAGCAACTTGGTATTCATAATTACACGCTCATGGCTCACTCCATTTCAGGGATATACGGCCTGGATTATGTGAACAAATATCCAAACGAAGTAAGTTCATTTGTCGGAATTGAGAGCAGTGTCCCAACGCAGGGAGGTAATGATGATCCATTTCCAACCGAAACGTACAAACTGCTTAAAAAATCAGGATTCTACCGATTGTTAATGAGACTGGCCCCTGATCAACTGATTGCACCCGATGTTGATGATGAGACCAGAGAACAAATTAGAATACTTTCACTCAAAAATACGTTTAATCCGAACAACCTGAATGAAGGTGAAAACTTTGGTCCTAATTTCAAAGCAGCTGAGAACCTGTCCTTCCCCAAAGATCTTCCTGTGATTTTCTTCTTACAAGCGAATGATACGGAAACAGAAGGCTGGATACCCTTGCATGAAGAGCAAGTCAAAGATTCTGTGCATGGAAAAGTGATGACATTTGAGGGAGAACATTATTTGCATCACACCCGATCCAAAGAAATGGTTCAAGAATATAGAAAGTTTATGAGTGAGATAAAATAGTGTCGCCAACAAAAAAAAGTCGCGAAATCGCGGCTTTTTTCTGTTAAGGAGAGGGTGAATATACATACTTCGTTATCTATTGGAAAATTTAGGTTGACACTTCCTTTTGTCGCGTATACAATCGTATACATGAATATGTTGTATACATATGTATACACTTAATGGGGGTGGCACAAATGAGAGATCGTCCTATCGAAGAGATGGATGGAAGTGTACGTCAAGGTGAGCGTCCGAGACGCGATATGAGTGACAATGAGCAACGTGGTGAACGTTCCAGACGTGGAAGAGGTCATGGTGAACATGAGGGAAAACGGGGCCGTGGTGCGCAGACATTCCGTCGCGGCCGGATTCTTGTATTTCTGGAACAAATGCAGAATCGAAGAACAACGCTCGCCAGACAACTTGGTCAGGAGGAGTATGAACATATTCGCCCGATAATCAGTGGGGAGTTGAAAGCCATTGATCAGGTCATCGATGAGTATGTCCATCTTTTCGAGCTGCAAAATGAAGATGTAAACCCCAATAAGGATCTGGAGAGTGAGAGTGAATAAGTATGATTCGTCGTTTTTTTTCGTATTATCGTCCCTATAAAAAACTGTTTTTGATTGATTTTGGATGCGCTGTACTCGCAGGTCTTCTGGAGTTGGCTTTCCCCCTTGCCGTCAGCAAATTCATTAATGAATTGTTGCCAGGTCAGGATTGGCCTCTCATTATGCTTGCCTGTGTTGTGCTGTTATCCATCTATGCACTTAATACCGTATTGAACTATGTAGTTACATATTGGGGACATATGCTGGGCATTAACATTGAGACCAACATGCGTGAGAAGATGTTCGCTCACTTGCAGAAGCTGTCCTTCCGGTTCTTTGATAATCGTAAAACAGGCCACTTAATTGGTCATCTTACGAATGATCTGAATGATATCGGCGAGGTTGCTCACCATGGGCCTGAAGATGTATTCATCGCAGTAATGACATTAATCGGATCGTTCTGGCTGATGGCTAACATTAATCTGGAGCTTGCGCTGCTTACCTTTATCATTATCCCAATAATGGCTTGGGTGATTATCGTATTTGGTGGTCGGATGACAAAGACGTATCGGCGACTTTTCGGAGATGTCGGCAATTTCAATGCGCGTATTGAAGACAACGTCGGCGGTATGCGTGTTGTGCAATCGTTCGCCAACGAAGAACATGAGAAAGAACTTTTTGCAGTGGACAATCAGAATTTCCGTAAAACCAAACTGCTTGCCTATAAAACGATGGCGAAAAGTATCTCGGTCAGTTATATGATGATGCGACTGGTTACGGTGTTTGTCATGATCAGCGGGGCTTGGTTTTATATCGATGGCAGAATCAATATGGGTGACTTTATGGCCTTCCTGCTTCTGTCTAATATCTTCTTCCGCCCGATTGAGAAAATCAATGCCGTCATAGAAAGTTATCCAAAGGGCATTGCTGGTTTCAAGCGTTATCTGGAGATCATTGATACAGAACCTGAGATTGCGGATAGCAAAAACGCCGTTGAATTCGAAAGTGTGAAAGGTGATATTCGCTTCGAGAACGTCTCGTTCGGATATGAATCCAGTCGGCGAATTCTAAGTGATATCAGTCTGTCTGTTCGACCAGGCGAAACGGTTGCTTTTGTTGGACCTTCGGGTGCAGGTAAAACGACGATCTGTAGCCTGTTGCCCCGATTCTATGAGGTAGAAGAGGGACGTATCACTGTAGATGGTGTGGACATTCGCGACGTTAAGCTTCAATCCTTGCGCAAACATATCGGAATCGTTCAGCAGGATGTATTTTTGTTCTCGGGTACCATTAAGGAGAATATTGCTTATGGTGATCTGAGTGCAACGGATGAACAAATCTGGGATGCCGCCCGTCGTGCCTCATTGGAGGAATTGATTCTTACGTTGCCGGATGGTATGGATACTGTCATTGGCGAGCGTGGAGTCAAGCTGTCCGGAGGACAGAAGCAACGGTTATCTATTGCTCGTATGTTCTTGAAAAATCCACCCATTCTTATTCTGGATGAGGCAACCTCAGCGCTGGATACGGAAACGGAAGCACTGATCCAGCAATCACTCGCTGAATTGTCGGTGGGCAGAACTACACTTGTGATTGCACACAGACTGACAACTATCAAGAATGCAGATCGAATCATCGTAGTAAACACAGATGGTATCGCTGAGCAGGGCAACCATGAGGAATTGGTCGCCGCTGGAGGGATATACAGCCGTCTTCATCAGGTGCAATATAGTCACTCTTAATCCATGTAAATTGAATTTACACTAGCCACTCCGATGACAGAACAACCTTCCGATCGCTGTTATCCCCAGATTTTTTTATTCCTCTTATCTAAAGGGGAAATCCGGGGATAAAGGCGAACGCTCCGCTTCTTCAGGTTCTTTCTGTCCTCTCCGTTTTGTGTAAATGTTTAGTCAATTTATATAGAAACTTAAGCAGCTGACTAAGTATCTGGATAAAGTACTAAAACAAGTAAACCTTGCCGCGCATATGCGCGGCTTTCTTTATTGATTGGATATTAAAAATGAAGTTATCAAATGCTATGTAAAATATAATGTTGACAACGTCCACTAACGTGATTATTATAATGTTGACAATGTCCACTAAAAAGGAGGGTTTGACATCGACTCTCAGTACATAGATCCAGATATACTGGCTGACATGCGACGTTTTAACCGTTTTTATACCAACATACTCGGTGTACTCGATAAGCATATTCTCGGAACAGGGTATTCGTTTGCAGAAGTACGAGTCATTATTGAGATTGGAATTCGGGGAGAGAGCATTGCGAATAATCTGGTAGATACACTGACCATTGATCGCAGTTACATGAGCCGAATTGTGAACAAGCTGTCCAAGGAAGGACTGCTGGTGAAAGTGGATTCTGCGGCCGACAGCCGGGTCAGTCTGATTCGTCTGACAGCCAAGGGTGAGGAACTGTATGCCCAATTGAATGACCGATCCGATCAACAGATCCTGAAGCTGATGCAAGAATTGAATGAAGAAGAGATTCAAGAGGTATACACCTCCATGATGAACATACAAGAGAAATTGAACAAGAAGGCAGGAGAGACAACACGATGATACGATTTGAATGTGATTATAACGAAGGTGCGCATGAACGCATTTTACAAAGACTGATGGAAACCAATATGGAACAGACGAGCGGGTATGGCACGGATGGACACTGCGAACGGGCGAGAATGCTTATTCGCCAGGCTTGTGACAATGAGCAAGCTGATGTTCATTTCCTGGTTGGTGGTACACAGACAAATACAACGGTGATTGCCTCTATTTTGCGTCCATATCAAGGTGTGATTGCTGCGTCCTCGGGACACATTGCGGTTCATGAAACCGGAGCTATTGAAGCTACGGGACATAAGGTACTCACAGTTCCAAGCGAGGACGGAAAGATCACGCCTGAGCAGGTTAGAGCCGTCTACGATGCGCACATGAATGAGTCGTCACCGGAACACTGTGTTCAACCAGGAATGGTCTACATATCTCAGCCAACCGAGAACGGAACGATGTACAGCAAGGCAGAACTGCAAGCATTGCATACAGTGAGCAGAGCATGTGGTCTTCCTTTTTTCGTGGATGGAGCACGTCTTGGATATGCACTCGCTTCACGCGATTGCGATATGACACTTGCTGACCTTGCACGCTTGTGTGATGTGTTTTACATCGGGGGAACCAAGATTGGCGCATTGATGGGAGAAGCGGTTGTTATCCTGAATGATGCACTGAAACCTGATTTTCGTTATATGATCAAACAAAAAGGTGGCCTGCTTGCCAAAGGCAGATTGCTAGGTATCCAATTCGAAACGTTGTTCGAAGACGGTCTGTACCTCGATATTTCTCGCCATGCCGTAGATATGGCCTTGAGAATTCATGACTCACTCGGACAGCAGGGGGTACGCTTCCTGTACAATTCACCAACCAACCAGCAGTTTCCGATTCTGCCTGATCGTTTGCTTGAGAAATTACGCAACGGTTATACGTTCACCTTCTGGGAAAAGGTTGACGGTACACACAGTGCGGTGCGGTTCTGCACCAGCTGGGCAACTCGTCAGGAGAATGTGGATGCACTGACTCGTGACATCATTCAATTATTGCACGGAGAGATCCACGTGCCAGAACGGGTCGAAGCATTGGTCTAATCTTGTTCAAAAATTAAGGAGAACAGCTCCGATTTCCTTTCATAAATACGAGTATTTTGAAAATTCCAAAAGATATTACGCAGAATTCTGATACTGAACAAAGGACAACTCATTGTGGTTGTCCTTTTTTGGTATGCCTTTTGTGTGATAGTTGTGAGATAGAGAGTGAATACTCGGTTACTCACTCAAGGCCATGTCATATTTCTCTTTCAGCCGTCGGATATCGGCTCTTGGCGGCGCACCGAACATGCGTGCATATTCGCGGCTAAATTGAGAAGCACTCTCGTAACCAACCCGAAACGCTACATCTGCCGCGTCAGCAGATTCGGCCATCAGAAGTCGCCGGGCTTCCTGTAATCTTAATTGTTTCTGGAATTGTAATGGGCTCATAGCTGTGATCTCTTTGAAGTGACGATGGAATGAAGAGACGCTCATACTCGCGGTCTCAGCCAGATCTTCAATGCGAAATGGCTGTTCCCAATGATGAACGATGTACTCAATCGCTTCTCTGATCCGATAAGTGCTGCTACCTTCAACCGCAATCTGCGCCAGTTCTCCTCCGTAAGGCCCTTGAAGGAGACGGAACAGGATCTCTTTAATGTACAACGGAGCCAGAAACGGAAGCTCTCCCGGCGTATCCAGCAATCGAACAAGTCGGAGTACAGCATCCTGAATGGACGATTCCATCTGACCTACAAACATGGCTCGTCTGGCGTTTTCGTTGAATGTTACCTTGATATTGCATTCGTTAAGTACTTCGAGAATTTGGTTCGGTGTGAATTCGAGCTTAAGACTTAAGTAGGGTGCATCTGCGGATGCCTTGATAATCTGCCCGATGACCGGAAGATTCATGGAAGCAATCAGGTAATTGGAAGGTCCGTATTCATAACGCTCCTGTGCGAGCAATACTTCTTTCAACCCTTGAACAATTACACAAAATGAAGGTTTATATACTCTGTACGCGGGTTCACTAATCTTGGAATGGTGATAGACAAACAGGGAAGGAATCGCCGTTTCCATTGCACCGTTATGATTGGAATGGCGTTTGATCAGGTCACTCAATTCCTGTTTTGGTTGAAATATTTCTTCGGTCATATGTATCCTCCTCATGGATTTAACCTACTTACATTATAAAGCTTACCGTACAGAACCAAAAGAGGGCCTGAGAGGATCAGGCAATCAATTAAGACGATTGATATACCGCTTGCAGCCCATGACTCGGCATACTAAGAGTATGTTAACAGAGCCAAGCGATTAAAGTTTATTTGAAAAGTTGGGTGAACAAGGTGATGAAGTGGTTATCAAACCATGTGAGGCAAATTTTGATTGACAGGCTCGAATCACAGATCAAGTTCGAAGAAAATTCCGTACATCGAGAGATATACTTCACATGCTGGTTAGAGCTAGTTACCGAAGAGGTCGAGACAACATCTATTCACAGAACAAATTCAAGGAGAGTGTGAAATATGGAATATGTGGGCTAACAAAATCTCAGTTGATTCGAATTCTTAATGTTAAAGTCGCCATTCGGCGGCTTTTTTTATAGTGATCTGATGAGTGAAATTGACAGTTCTCTTATATTGAAGTTATTATGGATACATTAGATCCTTAATTGAGAAGGAGATTATAATCTATGAATAACAGACATTCATCCGGTCAAGCGAACGAATCATCGAGTGGTCATTCCGCTCCTTTTGCTACGTTACAGGGCACACCTATCTTATCATTGCTCCAGCCATCCCAAGGTGAACGTATTCTTGATGTGGGTTGTGGCAATGGGGAGATGACAGCCAAAATTGCAGCCGCAGGAGCGCTGCCAACAGGTATAGATTTTTCAGAAGAGACGATTAGGCAAGCTAAACAGAAATACCCTGATATGAATATTCAAGTAGCAAATGCTTGTCATTATCGGACAGAAGAACCGTATGATGCGGTCTTCTCTCATGCCGTTCTGCATTGGATAAAGGATGCTCCAGCTGTAGTACAATCAATACAGTTAGCGCTCAAGAGGGGCGGGCGATTCGTGGCTGAGTTTGCTGCAAATGGTAACACGGCTATATTAATTACAGCGGTACAGGAAGAACTGGATGCCCGTGGATACAAATGGGAAGGACGGAATCCGTGGTATCACCCGACCATTGGCGAATATGCTAATCTTCTGGAGCAACACGGATTTCGAGTTAGTCTGGCTCAGCATGTTGATCAATTGACCCCGTTCAAGCCAGGTGCCAGAAAGTGGTTGACCAGCTTCGCGGAGTATTTATTCAGTGGTATCACAGCTGCGGAACAGGATGTTATTATGGAAGCAGTTGAGAAAAAAGTACAGCCACAACTGATGCGGGATGGACAGTGGTATCTGGACAGAAGCCGACTGCGAGTTGTAGCTATTAAGGAATAGGGGAATACAGGATGAAAATGGACAAACCCAAGATTCAGGAGCAGTTGCTCGAACCGGAAACGATTGCATTCCTGGAATCCAAAGTGGAGTACAAACACAAACTGATCGAGAACATTACATTGGATCAACAGGAAGCGAGTAAGGTTTCCTTTGAAAATGTTGTATTTAGACATGTGACCATCTCGGAGTCTACCTTGGAACAATTTGAATTCACCGATGTCAGGTTCGAACACTGCGACTTCTCCAATGTCAATCTCTCTGGTGCCTTCATGCACCGGATCGAATGGCATAACTGCAAGTTTGTCGGAACTGATTTTTCCAATAGCCGATTGCAAAATGTCAGTTTCCTTCATGGTCTAGGCGACTACAGCAATTTCCGTTTTGCCCATCTGAAACAGGTCTCCTTCTCGGAATGTACATTGATTGGTGCGGACTTTGCCTATCTGGCACTGCAAAAAATGGAGTTCAGTCAATGTAACATCGACCAAGCTTCCTTAACGGGGACCAAAATGAAGGATTTGGATCTTAGCGATTGCGAATTTGACTCCTTGGTGTTGACCATGGAAGATCTCAACGGTTGTGTGATTTCACCACATCAAGCCGCCACATTTGTAGGATTAATGGGTTTGATTATCAAATAAATGGCGTGATCAAATTTACGGGGTTGCCAAGATAGTGGAAGTGTGTATAATTGGAGACACATTAGAATAAAAACAGGTTTTCTAGGGTTCCGCGATGGATGTGTCGGTCTGGTCCGAGAGAAAACCCGCAACCTGTTGGTTGTGCCACGGAGGGATAAAAGCCTGGGAGATGAACTGCTACATGCAGTTTGTTTCCCGGGCTTTTTTTGTTTTTACGCTAATGCACCTTACGGGTTGTACAAAAAATGTAGTAGAGAAGGAGTGTTACAAGAATGAATAAAACATGGATGTCGGTTGTGATTGCTGCTTTGTTTGAAGTAGGTTGGGTCATTGGATTGAAACATGCCAGTGGTCTGCTGGAATGGGGGTTTACGTTGGTTGCAATTATCATTAGTTTCTCCTTGATGATTGCAGCTTCGCGGACACTGCCTGTGGGAACCGTATATGCCGTATTCGTTGGCCTGGGTACCGCTGGTACGGTACTTGCAGAGATTGTTCTGTTTAATGCGACTGTTCAAAGCGGAAAAATGGTGCTGATTGGTGTACTTTTACTCGGCGTAATTGGTCTTAAAATGCTGAGTAAAGAGAAGAATAAGGAGGTGCAGCTATAATGAACTGGGTATTTCTTATCTTGGCAGGTATATTTGAGATGATCGGAGTGCTGATGATAAACAAGTTGCACAAAGACCGTAATCTCATTTCACTGGTTCTATTGGTAGTCGGGTTTGGTTTAAGCTTCATGTTCCTGTCCATTGCAATGGAAACTCTTCCGATGGGGACAGCATATGCCGTATGGACGGGAATCGGAGCCTCCGGTGGTGCCATTCTGGGCATGGTGTTTTATGGAGAACCTCGAAATGCCCTACGAATTCTGTTTATCGCTATGGTGCTCGGATCGGCAGTTGGTCTTAAATTGGTCAGTTAAACAAAGTGATTTTAAAAAGATAATGTACAAATTGCGTTTTTAATGGTATCCTTATACGTTACGTGTGAAATAAAAGATGCGTCTTATTGATAGATGTGCGTAAATGAAGGAGACAACATGACATTTAAGGACTTGAATATTATCCCCTCTATTATGGAAGGGTTAAGCAAAGCAAACTATACTAATCCTACCCCTATACAGGAACAGGCCATACCAGCTGTATTAGCTGGCAGAGATCTGCTGGGATGTGCACAGACAGGAACAGGCAAGACGGCAGCATTTTCAGTGCCGATCATTCAATTATTAAGCGAAAGATCCAAAGGGCAAGGATCGAAGTCCGCACGACATATTCGCTCATTAATTTTGACACCAACACGAGAACTGGCTATTCAGATCGCGGATAACATCAAGGTATATAGCCGGTATACGGACATTCGTTGTACGGCAATCGTTGGCGGCGTTTCGCAAAAAGTACAAGAGCGTGCGTTGAATCAAGGTGCAGATATTATTATCGCAACGCCTGGCAGATTGAACGATCTGATTAACCAGAAACGTATTGATCTGAAGATGGTTGAGATTCTCGTTCTGGATGAAGCAGACCGGATGTTGGACATGGGCTTCATTCATGATGTGAAAAGAATCATTGCCAAAATGCCTAACAAAAAGCAGACGCTGTTCTTCTCAGCTACGATGCCTCCTGAAATCACCAAAATGGTTAAAACCCTGCTGGTTGATCCAGTCAAAGTAGAAATCACACCGGTTTCTTCAACGGTAGACCGCATTGAGCAGTCTATTTATTTGTTGGAGAACGGCAAGAAGCAACATATGTTGAACCAAATTTTGGAGGATAAATCCATCGTCACGGCATTGGTGTTCACACGCACGAAGCGCGGCGCTGACCGGGTTACACGTGATTTGGCCAAAGCGAATGTTACGGCACAGGCTATTCATGGCAACAAGTCTCAGAACGAGAGACAACGGGCACTGAACAACTTCAAGAGTGGTGCAACACGTGTATTAGTTGCGACGGACATCGCGGCAAGAGGAATTGACGTAGAGGAACTTTCACATGTCATTAACTTTAACCTGCCTAACATTCCGGAAACGTATGTTCACCGTATTGGACGTACAGGGCGAGCTGGCAAAAGCGGGATGGCCATATCGTTCTGCGAGAAGGATGAACTTCCATTCCTGAAGGATATCGAGAAAGTAATCAAAAAGACGATTCCTGAAGTGAAAGGTCATCCGTATCCAATGACAGGTGTACCTGTGTTTGATAAAACCAGCAAAGCATCAGGCAGTAAACCTTCGTTCAACAAATCGGCTGCAGGCAAACCGGCGAAGTCCAAAGCTAACCCGGCACGCAAGCCCAAATCCGAATGGTTTGCCAAGAGTGGTAAATCAAACAGTAGTCGTTCAAACGACGGTAGACCCAATAGCAGTAGATCAAACAGCAGTAGCAGTAAATCTAACCATGGCTCATTCAGCCGCAGCAGCAAAACTAGGAATGATAGAGCCAATTAAGATCTAAATAAATCCAGATAAAACCTTCTCCATTCATTTGGAGGAGGTTTTATTATGTGCTTTTATGTGCAACGAGCTTATTTACATACGAACTTACATTCGGTATCATTATATCGTCCACTGGTGAAAGGGAGGTACTGACTTGAAGGATGCGATGATTGAATACAGTTTGAAGAAGAAAGGTGCGACCAAGGATTATCCATTTGGACCTGATCCAGTCGCGATTAAAGTTGCGGGTAAGATGTTCGCGCTTATTTTTGAAAACAAAGAAAAGAACTGTCGTTTAAACTTAAAATGTGATCCCATTATTGCAGAGAACCTGAGAGAGCAGCATGAAGCAGTTCAACCGGGATATCATATGAACAAAAAACACTGGAATACCATTACACTGGATGGTTCATTGTCCGATGAAGATGTCTATGTCATGATCGATCACTCGTATGATATGGTTGTCAAATCCCTTCCAAAAAGCGTTCGGGAATCTTTGGCCGAATGAGGAGAACATATACCACTTTCTCTACATCTCATTCATCATGTTATTGACATTTAAGAGGTAGGTGAAAAGGCTAATGTTCTGCTTCTCTAACAGAATGAATATCCTATGAAAATGAAGACATATTTGAGGTCCATTTGGTTCCATTACCTTGGAAATAAACAAGATCGAACGGCCTTGTTTAATGTGGCTTCCCTTGTTATCAATGCTGTAACAGGGATAGGCAAGTTAATCCTGGGCATATATCTGCTTTCGGGATGGTTCATTACAAATGCTGTATATTATCTGATTCTGTGTGTGGCAAAAGGACAAGTGCTCCATAAATATACAGTTACCAAGAGAATGGACTCTCCCGAAGAAAGATATAGATTAGAACTTACGGTATATAAGCGCGGAGGTCTGTTCCTGTGTTTACTAGGCGTGTCCTATTCGATGGTCTGCCTGCGAATGTATCTAATCGGCGATGCCTTCATATATGAGGGTAACATCGTGTATATCGTATCTACAGTTGCTTTTACCAAGCTGGTTTTTGCCGTGTATGGTACCTGGGCGAACCGTCATCTCCATAACCCGATCATATCTACATTGAAAATGATTAACTTCACCGATGCGATGGTATCCATCGTGGTGACCCAAGCGACGTTACTTACCATGCAAGGCTCACCTCTTGCATTAAAAACCAGTAGCTTGTTTGGCATGGGGTGCAGCGTTTTATTTTGTTTGATGGGGGTCTGGATGATGTTCCACAAAAAACAGGAAACATTCACGGACCCAAACCAATCTCCTGGTACTGAATGCTAACATTGAAGCATCAAGAGCAGGGAGGGTAATTTTGGTCGACGTTTCAGCATGTTGATCAATACTTATCAAATGAATTGCACATGACGGAATAGACAAGTGTCATCTATACTTAAAGTGACAACGGAAGAAGGCGTATTAGCAATCCACTAAAGGAGTGATATCTATGGATCAACAACAACAACTGGCAATGGTACAACGTATGCGTCAAAATGTCGTCGGTACAGATGCAGCTCTTCAACCCAGTTCCACGTATGCGGTCACAGTAAAAGTAGTCATGATTCCTACGACGAAAGGTGATACACGTGTACTTGTGTATACACCGGATAGGGATCATTCCGCGCCTCTGCCGGTCTTCTTTAATATGCATGGGGGTGGTTTCATCTTGGGACAAGCAGAGATGGATGATCCATGGTGTCGCTTGATCGCTGATCGATCTGATTGTGTGGTCGTTAATATCGATTACAGTCTTGCACCAGAGCACAAGTTCCCAACGGCGGTCCATGAATGTTACGACGTTGTACAGTGGGTCCACGCCAATCCGCAATCCTTATCGGTTAACCCGTCTCTATTCGCTATTGGGGGGCATAGTGCTGGTGGTAATCTTGCTGCAGCAGTGTGTTTACTGAATCAGCAACGAGGTAGCGAGCTGCCGATTGTTCTGCAAGTTATGGATTATGCCGTATTGGATGTGGCTACAGATCCGGCCGAGAAACCGAGTTTTGCAGAAGCCATTCCAGCCGATATCGCCAGAACGTTCAATGCTATGTACCTTGAAACGTCAGAAGATGCGCAAGACCCGTTGGCTTCACCTGTGCTTGCAACATCAGTAGAGGGACTTCCAGAAGCATTGATCATTACCGCGGAGAAAGATTCACTGGCCCAAGAAGCAAGAACATATGCAGCAAGGCTGGAAGCAAGCGGTGTGAAGGTGACACATAAGGAGTATAAGGGAGCCGCTCATGGATTTACACATTTTGGCGATCTCCAGATGGCTGAGGATGCCTGGTACCTGATGAGTGACAAGATCAGAGAAGCATTTTCCAAATAACGTGTATCAGAATGACGCTTAGTAGGAATCTGGTTACCTTGAAGTCGCCCTAATGGCGGCTTTTTTCGTTCATTGGTGTGACTGCTTCAATGGCTTGGCGAAACCAAGCTTCTGAGCTTGCGAATGTGTTAATAAACTAGATTAGGAGCCTTATTGAGATTATAACGATATCGTTAAGGGTAAGAGTTGTTAAATTAGAGGAAATAATGACCAATACCAGGAGGTTTATTATGAACCAATATAACAGTCCATCCGATATCGCGATTCTTGGCATGGGAACGGCTCTACCTGCTCACCCCGTAGCGCAGTCAGATATTGCAGAACTAATCGCTTCTTCTCTTCAAGATCGGCCAGATTTGGCCCGTTTTGCCAAGCGAATATTCAAGTCCTGTGGTGTTGAAACACGATATACCGTGGAACCGAGCTATCTGGGTTCACTGGAAGAATGCCGTTATCTGCCCTCTGGTGAGCGATCAGACATCCCGACAACCGAAGAACGAATGAATACATACAAGCGAGAGGCGCTTCCGCTCGGGATTGAGGCGGCAGAGAAAGCCCTGGAGGATTCAGGCGTATCTCCAAAGAGCATCACGCATATCATCACGGTCAGCTGCACCGGTCAATATCTGCCGGGTCTTGATGTTATGCTCATCCGTCATTTGGGTTTGTCTGCCCGAGTTAATCGACTGCCGCTGATCTTTCAGGGGTGTGCTGCAGGGTTGAAAGCCATCCAGATGGCACGAGATGTCGTGCAGGGAGCTCCCGGATCACAGGTCCTTGTGGTCTGTGTAGAGTTGTGCACCATTCATTTTCAGCCCGTACAAGATCGGGAAGCGCTGTTTGCAGCTTCATTCTTCGGAGACGCTGCTTCTTCCTGTGTAGTGGGCACACCAGAACCTCAGCACAAGAATGTTTTGAGTCTGGGAAGGGGTTATTCTGTGCTTCTTCCGGATTCGACTGAAGATATGACCTGGGAGGTGGGGAATCTGGGGTATGACCTGTATCTATCCCCACGTATTCCGAAGCTGTTAGGTGTTCATCTGGAAGAGGAACTGCGTCTCTTATTGCAAAGTGAACAGCTTCCTGAACTATGGGCCATTCATCCGGGAGGACGCGGGATTGTGGACTCTGTGCAGAATGTAATGAAGCTGCGAGACGAGCAAACGAAGTATAGCAGGGATGTCCTCAGAACGTATGGTAACTTATCTTCCAATACCATTCTGTTTGTACTGAACGCGATGCGTGAGGACATGAAGGCACAGGGTCAATCCTCCACAGATGGTGTAGCCATGGCATTTGGACCGGGACTCACCGCAGAGTTGATGAAATTCACTTATGTCCCCTCATTATCTTCAGTGATGGAGGAGCACGATCATGTCCTTTTTTAGAACATTGTCCATTCGAGCCAAGGAAGATGAACTGATGGATGACTTCTCTCTGGGAGGGGAGGAGCTGCGTGAAGCGCTTAGACATCTGAGACGTCTTAACAAAATATTTGCAGCACCTGGCCCAACTCTGGCTGGTGTAGAGAAGTTATGGAATTCAGTCGGTAAGCCGAATAAGCTGACTCTGCTGGATGTGGGGGCAGGTTCAGGGGATGTGAACCAGAAACTACTGCAATGGGCGGATCGTCAGGGTGTTCAGCTGGAAATTACGCTGGTTGATCTGACGGAAGAAGCGTGTGAGGAAGCGAGACAACTCTTTCGTGACGAACCCCGAGTTCGGGTACAGCGTGCCGATCTTACACAACTGCCGGATGTTTCAGCAGATATTGTGACAGGTTCCCAGTTTGTGCATCATTTTGACGGAGATCAGCTGGTCGATATGGTTTCTCATATGCTGCGGGCATCCAGATACGGTGTCGTCATTAATGATATTCACCGCCACCCCGTATCCTATAAGGCGGTCTGGATTACTACACGGATGATCTCGCGCAATCGTTATATTCGTCATGATGGGCCTCTTTCCGTAGCCAAAGGTTTTACAGGGAGGGATTGGAAGGAACTTAAACAACGACTAAATCATGATACGATGACCTATGAATGGAAGCCCTTATTCCGTTACTCTGTTGTTATTCCCACGAAAGGCAGGTGATCTTACGTGTCGAAATCGATAGATGTGATTGTCATCGGAGCCGGAATTGCCGGCAGTACATGTGCAATGCAACTGGCAGGAAAGGGACATCGGACCCTTTTGCTGGATCGCCAGGAGTTCCCGCGGCACAAAACCTGCGGTGAGTTCATGTCACCCGAAACGAAGGAGATGTTAGAAGTTCTGGACATTCACCTTCTGGACCAAGCGAAGAAACCCAGCACCATGGATCATGCCAAAATCGTTATGCCAAAAGGCGGAGTGATTGAAGCACCGCTGCCGGGATTCGCATATGGCATAAGTCGATATGAGCTGGACCAGATTTTGCATCAGAAGGCGCTGGAGGCCGGAACCCAGATTGTGACCAAAGCGACCATAACGAGTATCGAGCAGCTTGAGGATGCCAGTTATGAGGTTCAGGTGAAACAGGGAGATGAGCGGATCAGTTACAGAGCCAAAGCCGTTATCGGGGCACATGGGACCAAAAAGCCGCGCGGGATGGCTTCCGCACCTGATCTGCGGGACCAAACCGTATACGTTGGCGTTAAGTCCCACTTCAGCGGGATAGAGATTCCCGCAAGGGTAGAGTTATATTTTTGCGAGGGTGGTTACGTGGGCATTTCCCCGATTGAGGATGGCATTGTAAATGTCGCCGCATTGTTGACACTGGATACCGTCCAGGGAAGTGGCAAATCTGTAAACGATATTTTACAGGCGGCATCCCTGACAAACGTGAGTTTGGCGGCCCGTTTAGCCGAGGGAAAACCTGTAGATGGAACGCAAGTGTCGATTGCGCCGCTGCATCTGTCCAACGTTCCTGAGCCGTGGTTCCAATATCCGCATATTGGGGATGCCATGCTGATGATACCACCCTTATGTGGAGACGGAATGTCCATTGCTCTTCGCTCCTCACTCCTGTGTGCAAGGTGGACTGACAAGTACCTGCAAGGTGACATTGAACATGCCGATTGGCAGAGTAATTACACGCTGGAAGCAAGCCGTGAATTCACCCAATTGCTCAGACGCGCAAGAAGAATTCAAAAGCTGGCTTTTGCCAAGACCAATAAATTCTATCCTGGTCTGGCTCGGATGATCCCTGGTCTAGCCGCTTATGTTGTGAAGGCCACACGGTTATCCGAGATGAACGCAGCGCGCTAATAGGCTGAAATTTTGCTCCATACTTATGCGAAAGAGGTTGCTGACGGCGGCCTCTTTTTTGGCGTACAAACATTAATTTTGTGGAGACAGTTTGGAAATTCGGGAAATGCTCGTATAATAGAATCTAATGTAATGATAGAGAGTTAATTCAGATGAAATGTCGGGAGGCACTATTTAAGATGAACTATTCATTTTCCAATCGTATCGCAGCACTGCAACCATCCATTATTCGTGAGATTCTGAAGGCTTCTTCGGGACAAAATGTGATTCCATTCTCCGCGGGGAATCCTGCTCCGGAAACCTTTCCTATTGAGGCGATTCGTACATTCACTCAATCCATTCTGGAGCATGACCCGGTCACAGCTCTGCAATATGGGATTACGGAAGGATATGTTCCCCTCAGGGAAGCATTGACTCAACATTTGAAGACTGGTTTTGATACAGGTAAACCATCCGATCAATTGTTCATTGTATCTGGAGCGCAGCAGGGGATTGAACTGGCCTGTAAAGTATTCTGTAATGAAGGGGACACGATCATCTGTGAGAGCCCGAGCTTTATTGGTTCCCTGAACTCCTTCCGGGCATCCGGTGCAAAGCTTGCCGGTGTTCCGATGGAGATGGACGGTATGGATATCGAGAAGCTGGAACAGGCGCTGCAAACGGAGCCTAATGTAAAACTGATCTACGTGATCCCGAGTTTTCAGAATCCGACGGGTGTAACAACGAGCCTGGAGAAACGTAAAGCCATATACGAGCTGGCTAAGAAGTATGGCGTGATGATTTTGGAAGATAACCCGTACGGAGAACTTCGATTCAATGGAGACGATGTGCCAACCATCAAGTCTATGGATGATGAGGGTCTGGTCATCTATGTTGGATCATTCTCCAAAATTTTGTCGGCGGGACTGCGCGTTGGTTTTGTACAAGCGCCCCATGAAGTCGTGGAGAAGATGGTTGTTGCCAAACAGGGAGAAGACGTACATACGGCCATGCTTCCACAGATCCTGGCGTACAAGTTCATGACAGAGTATGATTACGTGGGGCACATTAACAGTATTCGTGAGGTCTATCGGAGAAAAGCAACATTGATGATGGACAAGCTGCAAGAGCATATGGGTGAGTCCATTACCTATACCCAACCGGATGGTGGACTGTTCCTCTGGTGTGATCTGCCAGCACATGTGCCAATGCTTGATTATGCCAAGACAGCGGCAGCTCAAGGGGTTGCGGTTGTACCGGGAAATGCATTCCTGGTGAACGAGCAAGACCCTTGTAATGCCATCAGACTTAATTTCTCAACCCCGTCAGACGAACAGATTGTCAATGGCGTAGAGATTTTGGGGCAGGTATTGAAAGGGTATAACGCTTAAAAATTCTTCTATGTGATATATTTACGAAAAGCCGCCAATTGGCGGCTTTTTTTGGCTTTTTCTCGTCCTTAATTATCGATTAAAGCACTTAATTCTGCCTGAAATACCTTTTGATTCTTCTGATTGAAAGTACTCAGCAGCACTGTAACAATCCCATTACCTTTTCGTCTGGGAGTCAGTCCAATGACTTCTGCAATGACATGAAGTTCATCATCCGGAAAGACCGGTTTCAGGAATTGAATGTTATTCATTCCGGTGCCCGCCACGACATGCTCTCCATAGACCCCAACCTCAATCCATAATTTAAAGGAGATATTCATCGTTTGCATGCCAGAAGCAATTAAACTGCCGAATCGGCCTTGTTTGGCCTTTTCCTCATCCAAATGCATGTACTGTGGATCAAAGATTGTGGCAAACTCAATAATATCACTCTTGGATAATGCCAAGGATGTGGTTTCGTAACGCTGACCTATTACATATTCACTAAATCTCATGAAGGCACCTCGGTTTCTTAAATATGTTTTTTCGTAGTTGATGTTTTGCTAAGAGACATGACTGGACTGACGTGTTAAAATGCTAGTGAACTATCCCGTGTGCATTGCTGTGTTACTGACATAATGAACTAAACAGATGAAACTGTTTTTGAGGAGTATATATGATGACAACGATTAAAGATGTAGCTAGGATGGCTGGTGTAGCCAGTTCGACCGTATCTTGCGTACTTAACGATAAAGGGAATGTAAGTGAGCCGACAAGACTTCGAGTACTTGAGGTAGCGAGTCAACTCAATTACGTTAGGCATGGTCCTGCATCGGAATTAAAACGAAATAGTACACAAACCATTGGTATTATTGTCCATGACATGTCCAGTCCGTATTTTTCCGATTTGGTGAATGGAATAGAAACCGTCGTTATGAGTCATGGATACGATATGATCGTATGTAGTTCGTTGGGTGGAGAGAAGTCGACAGCCCATCGTTACATTCGTGAACGAAGAATTGACGGAGCTATTGTTATTGCTCAGAATATTCAAGATCAGTTGCTGATTGAAGCATCTGAAGCAGGGTTTCCGATTGTTGTCATGGATCGGGATCTGGATGCTCAACATATTGTAAAGGTTTTGATGAGTGATACGCAAGGCGGTTACTTGGCTACCCGTTATCTGATCGATAAAGGGCATCGGACAATAGCTTATATTAGTGGCCCGTCACAATCAGAATGTAATCTCCATCGTTATCAAGGTTATTTGAAAGCCCTGAAGGAGGCAGGTATCGAAGAGAACCCCGAATGGAAAATTGGCGGACAATACATGAAGCAAGATGGGTACGATGCAGCCAAGAAACTGCTTGAAGGAGAGTTGCCATCCGCTGTATTTTTTGCAAATGATGAAATGGCGATCGGCGGCTTGGAAGCCTTCAGGGAGCATGATATCTCAATACCTGAGCAGTTATCCGTAATTGGCTTTGACAATATACCTGCATCTCAGTACATGAATCCACCTCTAACCACATTTCGTCAGCCGAAGAGGGATGCAGGCCAGCTTGCAGGTCATGTTCTCTTCCAACTGCTGAACGGAGAGATCGTAGAGACGTTATATACACTGGACATCCAATGCGTGGAACGTGATTCTGTTCGGCTCCTCAACCTGAGTTGAGGAGTTTTTTTGCATTTTATAGAATTTTAAATACTTAAAAAGAAAGGAGAGTAGCCAATAATGCATAATATAAAGACGAGGAGTATTTTTCGTTGGAAATAAATGGAGGTTGATACGATGGGCGTACCCACTTTTTTGGAGACAGGCCATATGCAAGAAGGTTTTCCCATTCGGGTAATTCATACAGGAAATCAGTTCAATTATGCTGCACACTGGCATGATGAGGTTGAACTGGTTCTCGTCAATGGTAAGAGCGCCAGAATTGGCGTGAACGACCACGTGTGTGAGTTGGAAAAGGGGGATGTGCTGCTGATCAAACCAGGGGATGTGCACTGCTTTTTGCCAGGGACCGAACATTTGACCATTATCTTGTTCCGACTCGAATTGTTAACCGGGAGTTTCACGACCGAAGCCGAAATTCAGGATCTCGGACAACTTTTCAACAAAACAACAGTTATTCCCTCGAATACGGGAAGTCAGAGCAATTTGACTCAATATATAGATGACATCAATACCGAGAAGAAAAATCAGAAGCCGGGATACCGATGGTTAATGGTATCTAGGTTGTATGATCTCATCATACTTTTATTACGTACCAAAGTACCGGTTACCACCGATGAATCTTCATCTTCAGGATGGGCATGTACTTCCTCCAAAAAATTTGAATTCCTTGAATCGGTCTGTGAATACCTGGAGGAGCACTATGCTGAGCCCATTAAGCTGGAACAGGTGGCAGAACATATTAAATTCAGCAAGTTCCATGTCTGCAAGCTGTTCAAAGAGATCAAGGGAGTAACACTGATGGAATACTTGAATCATTTTCGAATTATCAAGTCCGAGTGGGCCTTATTGTTCCGTCAGGATACGATTCTGGAGATTGCGATCGGACACGGATTTAACAATGTTAACTCCTATAATCGTCTTTTCAAAAAGTATAATGACTGCACACCCTCCGAATTTCGTAAGAAACATCGTACGAATATCACAAAATATGGAGGGTAATGCACAATATTTGTGGAGAAAGCCCTCTCCAAAATCAATATACTCTAATAAATTGTAAGCGTTTCCTTTTTGAAGGAGGGGGCCTATGAAGAAGTGGTTTAAGCCAACTATTGTATTTGTATGTGCAGCGATGTTGTTAGCTGGTTGTCAGTTCAGCCCATCGAGTGAAACCAAGCAACAGGAGATTACTGTGTGGAGTTTTACGGATGAAGCAGGGTACGCCATCGAGAAATTCGAACAGAAATATCCTGACATCAAAGTGAACTTTGTCAACATCCCCGGTAATTTCTATATCACCAAGCTGAAATCTGCGCTACAGACAACCTCGAAGGCTCCAGATGTATTTATGATTGAAAATGCGAATATTCGAGAGCTGATTGACGTTCCATATCTGGAGAATCTATCAGCTTCGCCGTATAACGCCAATGAACTTATTCAGGAACAATATGCTTTTGTTCAGGCCAATGAACAGGACAGTGAGGGAAATGTCAGAGCGATAGGTTATCAGGGAACACCAGGGGGCATCTACTATCGTCGGGATTTGGCGAAAAAATATCTGGGCACCGATGATCCTGAGAAGGTGGGTTCACAGATCGATACATGGGAGAAGATCTTCGAGATTGGAGAGAAGGTACAGCAACTTAGCGGGAATAAAGTACATGCATTGGCGAATTGGAATGCTATATCGAATTCATATGATGGTATACCTTGGGTGAAGGACGGCAAACTTGTCATCGATCCAACGTACTTGGAAGTGCTCGATCTTGTACGTGAAGCACGTGAGCGGAATGTACTTGCCGAGTATGAAGATGGAAGTGCCGGTTACGCTGCATCCATGCAAAAAGGAGAGGTCATGTTTTATCCCGGGGCAACCTGGGGTTTGCAATATACGTTCAAGGCAAACGCTCCGGATACCGAAGGCATGTGGGGCTTAGCCCAGGGACCGTCAGCCTTTAGTTCAGGTGGAACCTATATCGCGATGTACAGTAAAAGTGAGAAAAAGGATTTGGCCTGGAAGTTTATTGAGTTTTATAATTTTGACCACGATTTTCTATCCGAGTTAGCGAAAGAACAGGATTATTTCACCAGCAACATGGTTGTGAATGATGAACTTGCCCCGTCTCTCTCATCATCTTATTTGGGAGGACAAAAGCATTTCGAGTTTTTCTCGGAGGCTGCAAAACGGGTACCTGTATATGAACGCACCAAATATGATGCCACGATTAACAATGATATCTACAAGATTGTACTCCAGTTATATCTTAATAAGGACATTCAGACCAAGGAAGAAGTCGTAAAGCGAATCAAACGTGATGTTACCTTGAGATTTCCGGAACTGGAAGTGGATTAGTAAGCAATTGAATATACACATCCGATGATAACTGGGGGGATAGAACATGTTTGCCAAAACGATTCGCAAGGACCATTACGGCTACTACTTCATTGCTCCGTTTTTTATTATTTTCACCACTTTTGGGCTGTATCCCATTTTATATTCCCTCTACATCAGTTTCACCAACTTTGATGGGATCACGACACCTGATTTTGTAGGGATCGGTAACTACGTTGCCGTATTACAAGATCCGTTGTTCTACAAAACCTTGTTTAATACGTTATTCATCTGGGGCGTATCTGTAGTTCCACAGCTCACAATCTCACTTGTGTTGGCTTTTATCTTGAATGATAAGCTGCTCAAAGGACGGGACTTTTTCAGAGCGGTATACTTTTTTCCCAACATCGTTACGGCCGCATCACTTGGATTGCTTGTCAGCTTGATTTTTGACTGGCAGTCTGGCGGACTGAATCATTTTTTGGTGCAGACCGGCATAATACAAGATCCAATTAACTGGAAAAATGATCCCTGGTTTATGCGTCTGATTGTATCATCCATTTTGTTTTTTCAATACTTCGGCTATTCCATGGTTATCTACCTTGCAGGTCTTCAGGGCATTGATCCTTCATTGCTGGAAGCTGCACAGATGGATGGCGCGAAAAAGAAACATATTTTCATCCATATTATCGTGCCGATGCTCCGCCCAATTATTCTGTTTCAGATGATTACATCTATTATTGGGGGCATCCAGATTTTCGATCAGCCATTTACACTAACCAACGGCAATGGCGGTCCTGACCGAGCAGCCATGACGAGCATTATGTATCTCTATAATGTAGCATTTCAGAGCACACGATTTGGTTACGGCGCTGCCATAGCATTTTGCCTGTTTATTATCATCATATTGTTGTCCGTTGCATCCTTCATCATGACCAAGCGGAAGAGCCGTTCATAGGGAGGGGAGTTCTTATGCAAACTGCAAAATCAGTTGAACAACCAAATGCGGCGATTCAGCAATATGCCAATACAAGGGGCCTGACGGCAGGTAAAATCATCATCTATCTGTTGCTGACAGGTCTTGCCGTGCTCTGCATTATTCCATTTTATCTGATGCTCATCTATTCCACACATAATAATGCAACGATTGCTTCAACGTTCACATTTCTTCCCGGATCATTCTTGATTGATAACTATATGAACATGGTATCCAAAATCAACATATGGCGTGGGTTTGCCAACAGCATATTTATTGCCGGAACATCGACCGTATTATCTCTGTATATTGGGGCCTTAACTGCGTATGGATTTGCCAAATTTAAATTCAAAGGACGAAACGGGTTGTTCCTGTTTCTGTTAGCAACCATGATGGTACCGGGTCAACTGGCTTTAATTGGCGTATATCGACTATTCAGCATGATGGGACTTCTGGATAGTTATGCCGCAATTATTTTGCCTGCTGCGGCTAACGCGTTTAATGTATTTTTTATCAAACAGTTCATGGAGAGCAGTATCCCGGATGAAATTATTGAATCTGCGCGGGTGGACAGTGCCGGTGAGTTCCGGACGTTCAATCAGATTGTACTGCCTATCCTGGGACCGGCAATCGCCGCCCTTGGCATATTCACGTTTATCGGATCATGGAATAATTTCCTGACACCGCTGGTGCTATTTTTCTCTCTGGATAAATATCCGCTTCCGGTATTGGTTGCGCTAGTGCAGGGGTACTATGGGATGGATTATGGACTCTTGTATTTGGGTGTAGCGATCTCAATCCTGCCTATTATCATTGTATTCTCTATATTTTCTAAACAGATTATTGGGAGTGTTGCTTTGGGTGCTGTGAAAGGATAGCGATCAATAGAAAATAGGGAATTTCAAAGAGCAAGATCAACGAATTCATAGGAATGCAATAGCGTTCTATATCATCAGAGTCGCTCATGAGGGCGGCTTTTTTGGCATTCACTATTTTGCGTATATATCCCATCTGATAAGTAAAGGATACCTTTAACTGAGAATATCTGGACGGAGCGTTTACGGAAAGGGGAGGCGTCATGGACACATCAGCGATAACACAACAGGACCTGCCATTAACCGGAAATCTTGCTATTGATCAAGAAATGTTACGCTCCGTTTTTGCGGGTTGCTCGGACGTTGTATTTCATACATTCCAAACGGCGTGTCTTACTTCAGCGTTATGCGTATATTGTGTTGGTGTATGCGATACGGAGCGGCTGGAACGCCAGGTACTAACGCCCCTTCAGGAAATGGGGATCGAAGCTGCGCAAGTTCCCCTAGCTTCTGTTAAGCAAGTTGAAACGACTACTCAGGCAGTACAGGCCATATTTGAAGGAGAAGCTCTGTTACTGCTGGATGGTTCAATAGGCGGAACTACATACCCTCTATACCTAGCTGCAAATCGTTCAACGGAAGAACCGTTAGCTGAATCGACCGTGCGTGGTGCACGGGATGGGTTCACAGAGTCGTTGACCATGAATATGTCTTTACTGCGCAAACGTCTCAAGACACCTGCATTGAAGATTCATACACGTAACATGGGAGATCGTACAAACACCAGTATTTCACTTGTATACATGGAGGGGATTATTGATCCCAAACTTGTAAAGGAAGTGGAGACACGACTTGCCGATTTAAAGCTCCGAGACGTACTGGAGAGTCAGTACATTGAAGAAGGCATTGTTGATCAGCGATATTCACCATTTCCACAGATGATTGCGACGGAGCGCCCGGATGTTGTTGTTTCCAACTTGCTGGAAGGTCGTTTTGCTATTCTCGTTGACGGAACGCCGTTTACCCTTATCGCACCAGTGACCATTTTTTCCATGTTACAATCCCCCGAAGATTATTATCAAAATGTGTTCATGAGTGTTTTTGTACGCTGGCTGCGATACATTTTTTTTGTTTTATCCATGCTGCTTCCATCGGCTTATGTAGCGATTACGACGTTTCATCAGGAGATGATTCCTACCGTATTACTTCTCAGTATTGCTCGGGCGAGAGAAGAGATCCCTTTTCCTGCCCTGGTGGAAGCACTCATTATGGAAATTGCCTTTGAAGCATTGCGTGAGGCTGGCGTCCGATTGCCCAAGCAGGTCGGATCAGCGGTCAGTATTGTGGGGGCCTTAATTATTGGGCAAGCGGCGACGAGTGCCGGAATTGTCTCAGCCCCCATGATTATCATTGTAGCGATTACCGGTATCGCTTCTTTCATGATCCCTCGCTATGCTGCCAGCATCGCGACCCGTCTACTACGTTTTCCCATGATGTTTCTTGCAGGAACGTTGGGACTCACGGGTGTCATGCTGGGAGTCATCTTGGTTGTCATTCATCTAAGCAGTCTTCGTTCATTTGGAACACCTTATCTTTCACCGGTAGCACCTACAATGGCTAAGGAACTTAAGGATGTATGGTGGCGTCCATCTCCAAGGAACAAACCACACTAGAACAATCTACATTCGAGCAAACAAGGGAGCGGGATTACATATGTTGACGGACAAAGGGAAAATATCGGTGACTCAATTGGCATTTATGGTCTTTCCCGCCATTCTCGCGACGGCTATCTTGTCTGTGCCTGGAATTACAATGCATTATGCAGGACATGACATGTGGATGACTCCAATTATAGGTTCAATCGTTGGATTGGCTGCTATTGGTATTTCCGTTGGACTTGATCGTCTGTACCCTGGAAAAACGCTCATTCAATCCAGTGTATTGATCATCGGTCGGATTCCCGGCAAGTTATTCGGCCTGATATATATCGCTTTTTTGCCCCACCTGACGGGCTTGATTATTAGGGAGTACGGTGAATTCATTGTTAATAATGCACTTCCGCGTACACCTTTGTTTGTTGTGATGGGTACGATGGTTGTTGTATGTGCGATTAATGTCAGACTCGGGATTGAAGTTGTCGGACGAACCGCTCAGGTGTTTGTTACCCTGTTGATCGTTCTGCTGGCTTTGATCTTTATATTGCTGATTGGTGAACTGAATCCTGCCGAGCTGTTTCCTTTTATGGAGAAGGGTCCAATTCCCATTATTACGGGGGCTGCTGCACCTGCTGCATGGTTTAGTGAATATATCGTGTTGGCTTTTCTGCTACCTTATGTGAATGAAAAAAAAAGAATAACCCGGGTCATGCTGGGTTCCCTTGTATTTACAACAACTGCGATGACAGTTACCAATCTGTTTTGCCTGTTTTTAATTGGTGATTTGACGGATACATTTGTATTTCCAGTCATGATCGCAGCAAGATACATAACCATTGCGGACTTTCTGCAACATATCGAATCCCTTATTATTGCCATCTGGATTTTTGGTATTTTCGTTAAAATTTCCGTTTTTCTATATATCTTTGCTACATCAACCGCGGAATGGTTTGGTTTGCGGGACTACAAACCTGTGGTTGGTCCACTTTCGTTTCTGTGCATGGTATTTGCTTACTGGGTTGTGTCCGGTGGATCTGGTGTTTCCAGTTTGGTTAGTGCTTCAGCCAACTTGTATACGATCAGCATTTTATTAATCCTTCCGGCTATGATCTACGGTGTTGCATGGCTGAAGAAAGGGTGGGCACATTTTCGGAAGAAGAATCGAGCGAACACCTGATTGATGGGGGGAGGAGCACTTGCGAATATTTAGAGTACTACTAATGCCAATATTGTGTTGTGTGCTTTTAAGTGGATGTTGGGATCGTATCGAGATTAACGATTTGGCTATCGTGCTGGCTACAGGGATAGATTATGAAGATGGTGAAGTACAATTGACTTCACAGATTTTCATTCCGCGAAAGGCGAGTGCAGGAGATAGCAGTGGGAGTGGAGGCAGTCCAAGCGGGGTAACAATGATTCGAACAGCGGAAGGACGTACAATTGCCGAGGCATTGAATCGGTTACAACGTAAAGTTCCCCGGAATATGTTCTGGGGCCACTGCGAAGTCATAATCATTAGTGAGCAAGCCGGCAAACGCGGTATCCGCGAGTATATCGATTTCTTCCTGCGTTACCCTCAGTTCAGGGAGCATGCATATGTCTTTTCCAGCGATAAGGCTGCGAAAGATATCCTTGCGTTACTTGATCCACTGGAGCGAAGTTCTGCTGAATCGTTGCGTGAGATGGCCAATTTGAAGTTAGGTACACGTGTTACTGCGCTTGAACTGGCTAAATCTATTGAAGGTCCGAGCAGTTCAGCCATTTTGTCTCGCATGTTAATCTTACCCCCGGAGCCCGATCAGGATAAACTGACGACAACGCCATATGTGAAAGGTCTGAGTATGTATAAGAAGGATCGTTATGTCAAGACGGTCAAAGAACCACTAAGCGTAGGTGTATTACTACTTGCAAAAGAACTGAACAGCATTATCATGCCCGTTGAGTTTGAGCCGTTAAAGGGTTCTTTTTCGATAAGACTCATTGAAAATGAAACCTCCTTGAAGCCGCGAATTGTAAACAAACAGTGGAGTATGAAGGTCGACATCCAAACCAGGGGAGAAGTGGTGTTAAATACGACGGATGCCAATCTGACGGATCCCGCTGTATTAACTAAACTGGAAAAGGAATGGTCGGCTAAACTCACATCTTTGGCTCATGATGCTTTAGACATGTCCCAGAAAGAGCTACGCTCCGATTTCTTCAAATTCGCAGTTGAATTCCGCAGATATTACCCGAATCAATGGAAGGCGCAGGAGAAGAACTGGGAAACCATCTATCCTGATATGGACGTGCAAGTCAACGTAGATGCACATGTAGTACGTACCGGAAAATCAACAGGACCACAGGGGATACCTAATGAGGACGAAAGTTGAACAGAATCGGCTCCTGTACAAGCCTGAGAAGAGAGGTGAATGCATGAAACTAGGCTCAATCCTTGGTATTTTGATGCTGGCGACTGCGATAGTGTATGTAGAGTGGAAGAGCAGCAAAGAGAAACGAGCCAGAATAGTGAGCGCGGGAATTACTGCTGTGGCAGCAGTAATTGGGATTATTCTTCTCTTTCAGCCCCGTTTGCCTGGTCCTACCCAGATTGTGAAGCTTGTATTTGGAAGTGTAGATAAATTTATGAAATAAAATGATGGGAACAAGAAGGACCAAGTCTCTGCGTACCAGAGGCGCGGTCCTTTTTTTAGTTAAGTGAGCTGTATCCAGTCAAAATGTTTACTCTTTGATCACAGAAGCATTCACGGCATCTTCCATTTTTGTATTGTAGGAACGGAACAGACCCAGACGCCAGAACGCGGCTCCTTTGAGGTCATAACGTTTGGCTAGACCCAGCTTATCATCAACAGAGGACGGCGTTTCACTGCTTAGACTGATACCGAGCAGAAGTTTACTCTTTGGGACACCAGCCTGTATGGCTAATTGAATTGCCTGATCTACAAGACTATTTGGCTCAGGTACCTGAGATTTGGTGCCAACCGGATTATACTGATAGGCCATAATGATAAGATCATCTGCAATAGAGGCAAGTGTCTTGTAATCATAACCTTTATAAGCACTATTTAGCGGTGGTACCGCCAGAGATAAAGCTGTCTCCTGGGGCAAGGAACTTTTTAATTGTTTCACGTAAGCATTGAGCAGCTTCTGTTGTTCTACTACATCCAGTTTAAAGCCCAGTCCTTCAAAATCCAGAACAACTCCGTCAAAACCATGCTCTGTGACAGCAGCAGTTATACCTTCAATCGATTTCTGCCGCAGGCTCTTGTCGCTCAGAACTTTGGTCAGTTCTCCGTTTCCATCCAAGGCATACACCATGAGCTGTGGTTGGATCTGTTGATCTGCTGCATCAGCAACGATGGACTGCGGTGTAATATCACCCGCAGCAGCAGGGAGGCGGTACTCATCTCCTTGGAGCGTAAACTGACCTTCACGATCAATGCGGCTCCAGCCAAAGGCTACGGAATTCATGGAAGTAATCAGGTCCTTTTCTTGAAAGGATTGCAATGCATAGAAGGCTCTCAGGTGCATCTCGCGTTGTGGGGAGACAAGGGAGACCGTCTTGGTTGCTTGATTCCAGCTTACTTGTACACCGAATTGGTTACTGAACGAACTTAGTGGAATAAGTACGCGGCCCTCCCGCTGAACGGGTGCAGCTGCGAGTGTAACTTTTTTTCCATTTACGGTCGCTGTGGTGCTGCCAACTTGTAATAGTACCTCGGTAGTTTGTCCTTTCACAGTGTTCGTTGCTTTTACAGTCTGTGATTTGCTGTTCCAGGTAATATCGATACCTAGGGCTTCACCGACCGTCCGAAACGGAACATAAGTGACACCTTTATCAACTCGTGGAGCTGCATCAAATTTCAGGGGCACATCATCCAATTGAACTGAGATGGCCGGGGCAGCATAGGCTCTACCGATATGGGGGGTACTTCCAAGAATAGAGAGAGCAATTACAGTAACCGCGGCGATTTTTCCTACACGTTTAATAAGCATCGTATGTCTCCTCCAACTCCGTACATAATAGTAGAATTATATTTTATAACCATATCTAGTAATCTAGCATATGTATCATAACAAAATTTTCATATCGTTCCAATATAAGAGTCTAGAATATAGTCATATATATCATATCGCTGTTTAATAGATTCTTCCGACCATAGTGAAATTAAATGATAGCTTTGGTGAGTTGTTGGCTAGAAGTCCAAACACAATAGTACGCTACGAATATACTATCCTATCCCAACATTAGGAGGTAGATTGATGAGCACATTTCTGGATGCGAGAACATCACAAAATGCCAGTTTGGCCAACT
>NZ_MKZL01000019.1:0-70344 GCF_002803315.1 Paenibacillus sp. GM1FR
TGATGGTCAGTCCGACTAGCTCTAATGTGGTGCAAGGAGATACAGAGCAACTAACGGCCACTGTGAACGTCAGCGGTGGAGCGGCGCAAACTGTTACGTGGAGCAGTAGTGACACGAACGGCAATGTTACGGTAGATGCGAACGGACTGGTGAGTGTAGCAGCAAATACCCCACCTGGTCCTTATACAATTACAGCAACGTCAACGTTTGACGGTACTAAATCAGGTAATGCAACGATCACGGTTACCTCGGCACCGGCAGTAAACAGTGTGACGGTCAGTCCGTCTAACCCTAGTGTGGTGCAAGGAGATACAGAACAATTAACCGCCACTGTGGATGTAAGCGGTGGAGCGGCTCAAACCGTTACGTGGGCCAGTAGTGATTTGAACAGCAATGTTACGGTAAATGCGAACGGACTGGTGAGTGTAGCAGCAAATACCCCACCTGGTCCTTATACAATTACAGCAACGTCAACGTTTGACGGTACTAAATCAGGTAGTGCAACGATCACGGTAACTTCAGCACCAGCAGTAAACAGCGTGATGGTCAGTCCGTCTAGCCCTAATGTGGTGCAAGGTGATACAGAGCAACTGACCGCCACTGTGGATGTAAGAGGTGGAGCGGCTCAAACCGTTACGTGGACCAGTAGTGACACGAACGGCAATGTTACGGTAGATGTGAACGGACTGGTGAGTGTAGCAGCAAATACCCCACCTGGTCCTTATACAGTTACAGCAACGTCAACGTTTGACGGTACTAAATCAGGTAGTGCAACGATCACAGTTACCTCGGCACCGGCAATAAACAGTGTGACGGTCAGTCCGTCTAACCCTAATGTGGTGCAAGGAGATACAGAGCAACTAACGGCCACTGTGAATGTCAGCGGTGGAGCGACCCAAACTGTTACGTGGAGCAGTAGTGACACGAATGGCAATGTCACGGTAGATGCGAATGGATTGGTAAGTGTGGCAGCAAATACCCCACCTGGTCCGTATACAATTACAGCAACTTCTTCTTTTGATAGCACCAAGACAGGTAGTGCAACGATTACAGTGATTTCTGCACCAGAAGTCAACAGTGTAACAGTGAGTCCTACCTATTCAAGTGTGCTGCAAGGTGACACACAGCAGCTGACAGCTACTGTGAATGTAAGTGGGGGAGCAGCCCAAACCGTTACATGGAGCAGCAGTGATACGAGCGGAAATGTCACAGTGGATGAAAATGGATTGGTAAGTGTCGCTCCAAACACCACACCTGGTCCATATACGATTACCGCGATATCAACGGCCAACGGCAGTAAATCGGGCAACGCTACAATAAACGTAGTTACTGAAATCGAACAATTCACTGTGACGATAAACAATTTGGTAGGCGGCACAATTAGTGTTGCCCCTACGATCTCCCCAGCCGGTAACTTAATTAGCTTGAACATTCTACCGGATTTCGGGAAGAGAGTAAAAATAGGATCGCTGAAGTATATCTTTAATTCTGTGGGTTATCCGATCGTGGGTGAAACTTTCATCATGCCAAGCGGGAATGTTACCATTAGCGCAGAGTTCGAAGATATCTCAGAGACGATACCTTTTTTAAGTATTGTGGCTCCATTATTTTCACCTGTAACGGTTGGTTATGAACAACCTTCTGCAAAGAAATTAATCATCACGAATGCCGGGGCGGCTGATACCACCATTCGTAGTCTGACTTCCAGTGAACCCAATACATTTGTGGTTGAAGGAAGTGGCAATAATGTAGCTGCGGGTGAAAGTATCGACACGTGGAGCGTTAGACCGGTAGTAGGCTTACCAGCCGGAACCTATACTTCTGTGATTACAGCTGTTTATGGAGACGGGGAAATAGCAACAACTAACCTTGTACTTACTGTCAATTCTTCCAATAGTTCAGGTGGCGGTGGAAATTCAGGCAATAGCGGCAGTGGAGGAGGCTCACAAGGTGGCGGAACACCATCAACAAACCCACCTCAGCTAGAGCCAAGTGGTGTCCCTGTTGTAATAAACGGTAAGTCAGAGAAGATCGGCAGGTTGGATACAAAAATCGTTGATAATAGAACCATAACAACTCTTACGCCGGATCCTAGCAAACTTCTAGAATGGTTGGCGAAAGAAGGTCAGAATGCTGTAGTGACTATTCCTGTGAATGAGTCATCGGATTCCATTGTGGGAATATTAACAGGGGATGTTGTTAAAAAGATGATAGAGCAATCTGCCGTCTTAGAACTGGTCACCCCGCTTGCCACGTATAGACTACCTGCGAGCCAAATCTCAATTGAGACGGTAGTGGGTCAACTTGGTGCGGATGATACACTATCAGACATGACGATTGAGTTAACAATCTCAAAAGCTCTTCCTTCGGAATCAAGCATTGCTAAGGACTCGGCAATTTCAAAAGGTGCTTTACTTTTAGTGGATCCTGTCCATTTTACGTTAATGGCTGAATTTAATGGTTCAAGAAAGGAAATAAATCGCTTCAATACGTACGTTGAACGGTATATTCCACTTCCGGAGACCGTCGATCCAAATCAGATTACGACAGGAATTGTTGTAGGGTCGGATGGTTCCACTCATCATGTACCAACTTATGTCGAGAAGAAAGATAATCGCTACCACGCAGTGATTAATAGCTTGTCCAATAGCTTGTACACTCTGGTTTGGCACCCAGTCGAATTTACTGATGTGACGAACCATTGGGCAAAAGACGCAATCAATGACATGGGATCACGAATGATTGTTACGGGAGTTAGGGAGGATATTTTCGAACCGAATAGGAGCATTACACGTGCAGAGTTCTCTGCTATGGTTGTAAGAGGGCTGGGTATAGTACCGTTAACTGGCGAAACTTCATTTATCGATGTAAATAAGTCCGATTGGTTTGCTGATTATATCTATACAGCTCACGAATATCAATTAATTGAGGGTTATAATGATGCTGAATTTGCTCCTATGGATACCATCACTCGTGAACAAGCTATGACAATTATTGCGAAAGCGATGAAGATCACAGGTATCAATCCGGATTTATTGCCTGATCAAGTAAACACGTTGATCGGACAATATAAAGACGATTCATCGATTTCAAGCTATGCCAGAGGTCATATAGCAGCTGGTTTAGCAACGGGTATTATGAATGGTAGAACAACGACTACGATTCAACCGAAGGGCCAAATCACACGTGCTGAAGTGGCTACGTTACTTCAAAAATTACTTAAGAAGTCGAATTTGATTCAATAGAAGCATGAAAGCGAAGGATCAGACCAAGAGGGTCTGATCTTTTGCTTATTAAGATTCCAATGAGCAAATACGATCTGTATTTTGATTAGTTAAAGAGAGGGGATTCAATGAATAAGTCACGTTTGGGGAATGCGTATTTAAAAAAGACTGTAATTATATTAGGTATGTTTTTATTGTACTTTCCATTGTTTTTAGTTATATCCATGTTACTTTTCGGAATAACTAACATAGTCGATCCGGGTGCATATTATAGATATGCTACTGAGAGCAAGTATAGTGAGGACGTCTTTTTCTCACCTGAAATTGATGCTAAAACAAAAATAGGGAATACCATTACAAAAACTTTTATTGTTATGGAAAAAGATCTACCAGATAACACCCAAGCAATGTTTCATGAGCTTTTAACAGAGGAGAGTTCATTTCTCTCACAGCTTAAAGAAAATAAGGCGTATATGGATTACTTGGTCGATAATAACTTAACTCTTGAAGAATTAATTACATATATGAAGTCGATCTCTAATTTAAGCAATGAAATTTTAAATGGTAGTTTGTACTTTTCAGCAGTAATAATATTTATCATTGTATACATCCTGTTCCGCTTTAGATTAGAGTTATATTGGTTAGCAGGAATATTGTATGTATATTCAAATCTGGATGGTTTTACGTCAGGAATCTTTTCAAATATTTTCTATAACCCTATGCGTTGGGCGAGTATGATGATTGGACAGGAATACACAATAAATCAATACAACATGTACATAGAGTTTTTACCTAAAATCAAAGAAGCATTTTTGACTTTCATTATCTTTGACACTGTAGGCCAAATATACAGGGAGAAATGGGAGAAGAAAAGATTAAAAAAACTCACAGAGATTTATGTTTCATTAGGTGCAGCTTTAAATTTGATGAGAGATTTAAGAGCTGCAAACAGTAACACTCCCTTCATAAAGATTACTAAGGTGAACATTGATTTATATTATCTAAGTAAATATGCATCAAAAAACAGAAATGATATTGCCTTAAAAGAAGTGAGAGAGCTTACAATAATGTTTTTACGTAGAATTGAATCTAGTTCACTATCACTAGACGATGTCATCCGTTTTTTAGAGAGATTAATAGTGGAGTTAAATGGCTCGGAGGACTTCAAAAATAAAATTAATCTCGTTACAATTTTATCAAACAATCAAGTTAAGGGAGGTTGATATAAATTTTCAAGAGGATTCATTTTGGTGATACTTGCTCCTACACTTTCAAAAGGAACGGTGCTATTTCGAACGATCAGCGTCACTTCTCCGGTGGAGGTATAGTCAGCCGCCTTCCAGAGCGCTGACGACTTCCCATTGATAGGACAGAGTCCCTTCAGGCGCGCCATCATCGCACCTGGTGGTTCCCAGATCTGCGCTCAAGGTCGAGTATTGGGATTTATTTCATTATATCTTCAGAGAAGTTACGCTTCTCCACATAGTACGCTTATGAAATGGAACAGAAAGATTTTTCCCCGTTCCAATGTACGAGCACCTGTCCTTCATTTATAAAGTGGAGATAATGGGGATCTGTCTCATCCATTCTGGATTTGGTCATAATAATTTGCTTATAGATGCCTCTTGCTTTTGGTACCTTTGGGATCGATTTTTGGTTGTTTCAAGATGATGCAATAGATCGTCTCCGTTGAGAAATTCCGCAAATCGTCAAAATGGAAAATTCACCGTCGTTATGGGAGGCTTCGAGAATCGTGCAGATGCAGAGAAACATTTGAAACAATTTACGGTCCGGGAGGACTACAGTGAACCACTGTATGTTGATAGCTGGATGAGCAATGAAAATCTACAATAATGAAAGAAACCTGCCCTAGTGCAGGTTTTTTTTGTTGTAACTATGAGATGTGGAGAAGTGCAAATCTGTAATCTTACATCGTTGTCAGTTTTGTGTAAGTTTGATCGATAGGAGCTGAAGTGGCCTTAATATACACTTAAATCAATTCAACGCACCACATTCACACCTTTAGGAGGCCAAACTATGAAAAGTGCATATGCGGATCTACTAAAAATAGTAAGTAAAAACATACCATCTATTCGGTTGAGGGGATTATTCGAATGTACCGAGATACATGGGCTGAAATAGATTTAACGAAAATTCGCGAGAATGTCATACAGATCCGCAAATTTCTACCCCGTTCGGCCAAATTAATGGCAGTTGTTAAAGCAAATGCATATGGCCATGGAGATATTGAGACGGCCAAAGAAGCAGTAGAGGCAGGCGCGGATTATTTAGCGTGTGCCTTCATTGAAGAAGCCATCCGCTTAAGAAATGCCGGCTTAGCACAACCGATTCTTATTTTGACTCCGATACGTCCCGAACTTGTACCTCTGGCTCTGGAACATGATTTGATGATTACCGTTACACAAGCTTCATGGTTTCAGCAGATGAGAAAATACAAACCTGTTCATACCCGGCATAAGCTATCTGTGCATGTGAAAATGGATACTGGACTTGGGCGAATCGGTATACGTACGGAAGAAGAATGGCTTGAAATGGTTCCATGGCTCCGGGCTCCAGATGTAATAGTAGACGGGTTCTATACTCATTTCGCGACAGCGGGTGAGACAGACAACAGCTATCTGCAGCTTCAGATTCAACGCTTCCTGGAAATGAAAGAATGGAGCAGTATATCCCAGATTCCAGTCAATCATTATCACTGTGCGGGAAGTGTGGCAGCACTTCGATTTCCGGAATTGTGTATGGATATGGCTCGAATAGGAGCTGCAATTTATGGTTTTTATCCGGAAAAACTAGTATCGAACATCCAGGTAAAGCCTGCATTCAGTATGCACAGTAGATTATTGCAAACGAAAAGATTAAAAAAGGGCGAATATGTGGGTTACAACAATGCTTATCAAACAGACTCCGATCAATGGATCGGAACAGTGCCTATCGGTTATGCAGATGGATGGTCGCAGAGAATGCAAAATACGAAGGTGTTGGTGGAGGGGCATCAAGCAGAAATTATAGGAAAAATCTCCATGGATCAATTGATGATTAAGCTTCCCAAGTATTTTCCGGAAGGATCCAAAGTGACCTTCATTGGTTATTCAGGTGAACAGAAAATTACGGTTCAGGAACTGGCCAATCATATCGGTGGTGTATCTCAAGAAATAACGAGTTCCATCACGGACAGAGTATTGCGAATCTATAAAGAAGGCGGGGAAATTCAACGTGAAATCACGGGAAGTCGTACAACAACATATTGAAATCAGCGTAAGTAACGAAGAACTATGTCACGGGCACTTAGTGTTAATAAATTTTCAAAACCCAATCAGAAGGCAAGTACAAGCTAATCAACTAGAGTCCTTGGATTCCTTACTTTCAATAAAGAAGTTAAATAAGGAGATGCTTCTGGAGAAGCAGTGCTTCAAACAATTTCATGCTCTACTTAAGGCTTGTGGGGGGATGGATGAAATTGTCGCTGTCAGTGCATATCGAACCAAAGAAGAACAATCCCAAATCTATCAGGATTGTTTGATAGAACAGGGACCAGAATATACTTCCAAATACGTAGCCTTGCCTGACCAGAGTGAGCACCAAACAGGGTTGGCTATCGATGTCGGTAAATTGAAATCGAATATCGATTTTATTGCACCTTCCTTTCCTGACACGGGCATATACAGGTCCTTCAGACAACATGCCATACAATTCGGTTTTATTCTTCGATATAAGCAAGAAAAAGAATCAATCACTCGTATTGCGTATGAGCCATGGCATTTTAGATATGTAGGATACCCCCATTCCAAAATCATGGAAGAAAACAATCTATGTTTAGAGGAGTACATCGATTTTGTACAGCAATATCGGTACTCTGGAGAGCAGCTCACAGTTAAAGCAAAGGACATGACAATCCAGATATATTATGTTCCAGCGGATAAAGAGGCGTCTAGTCATATCCCGATCTTGAAATGTGATTCTTATCGGATATCAGGAACGAATCGTGAAGGATTCATTGTTACGACTTTCTCCAACAATTAAGTTATAACAATAGGAATTATATAGATTATATTACATTTTAGGAGGATTTTAAGATGCAGAAGAAGTCGATTGCGGTATTGTTTGGCGGATGTTCAGGTGAGTATAACGTATCTTTGAGTTCGGCTGCTTCAGTGATTGAAAATTTGGATACCGAAAAATACAATCTTGTGTTAATTGGAATTACGCAGCAAGGTTCTTGGCTCAGATATAGTGGAACGGTTGAGGATATTCGCAATGATCGATGGCATTTGCATCCGAGTTGTATCCCATCCTTTTTCTCACCGAGCAGAGAAGTCAGAGGACTCATTGAGCTAGTGCATACGGAATATCATGTAACACCGATTGATGTTGTGTTTCCAGTGCTTCACGGCAAATACGGTGAGGATGGAACCTTGCAAGGATTATTGGAACTGTCGGGTATACCGTTTGTTGGATGTGGCATGTTATCCTCTGCGTTATGTATAGACAAGGAACTGGCTCATAAACTGGTGCAGGCAGCAGGGATTGATATACCGCGTTCCCTTACAATACATCGAATTGAACGGATGGAAAAAGTGTTATCAGCAGCAGAAGCACTGGGTTACCCTCTCTTTGTTAAGCCGGCTAGATCAGGATCATCTTTAGGGATATCGAAGGTGAACAATAGGCAGGAATTGATTACTGGGACTGAACAAGCCTTCTTACACGATAGTAAAGTTGTCATTGAGCAAAATATCAACGGTTTTGAAGTGGGGTGTGCTGTATTGGGCAATTCTGATCCCATAATCGGCGTTATTGATGAAATTGAATTGCAGGGACAATTTTTTGATTATTCGGAAAAGTACTCCTTGTTGAGTTCGAAGATTCACTTGCCAGCCCGTATTGATGAGGATACTGCAATGAAGGTTAAAGAGAGCGCTCTGACTATTTATAAAACGCTTGGATGCAGAGGGTTTGCGCGAGTAGATATGTTCCTGGACACTGACGGAAGAATTGTGTTCAATGAAGTCAACACGATACCTGGTTTCACATCGAATTCCCGCTATCCTAACATGCTCCAAGCTAGCGGCATGACTTATGCCAATATTCTTGACCGGCTCATCGAGCTCGCCATTGGTGTGAACTGAGAGCGGTTGAACTTGCGGTTGAGCGAGGATTGGATGGATTCATTGTCGATGATCTCGTTCAAAGGAACGGATATGCAAAAATGAGCAAAAAGGCAGTTTCAGTTTTTATTGGTTCATTTAAAAGGCGGACATTCCATAACATAGGAATGTCCGCCTTTTATAAACGAATTCTTGAATTCTTTATCTATTCAACTTAAACCGTTGCTGCAACATGCTTCTCACGGGGAATCTTGGTTGCATCAACCATGTTGCGCAAGGAAGCAATGGTTTCTTCGAGTCCACGAGTTTTGAGACCGCAATCCGGATTAATCCAGAACAGTTTAGGATCCAATACACGCAAGGCACGTTCGATCATGCTTGTCATTTCATCCACACTTGGAACACGTGGGCTATGGATATCATATACGCCAAGTCCAATGCCCAGTTTATACGTGTTCAACTCAAAGCTGTGAATGAGTTCACCGTGACTGCGGGACGTCTCGATCGAAATAACATCGGCATCCATCGCTTCGATGGAATCATTCATGTCATGGAATTCTCAATAGCATATATGTGTGTGAATTTGAGTCGTGTCTTGAACCGTGCAAGTGGAAATACGGAAAGCTTTGACATCGGAGAAAAACTATATTTATCTCCCATACTTGATCTGTATAACGGAGAAATTATTACATATACGATTGGTTCAAGACCGGTCTACTCGCTTGTTTCCACGATGTTAGATCAAGCATTTTGCAGTTTAACAAAAGAAGAAAACTCCTTATTCATTCGGATCAAGGCTGGCACTACCAGATGAGACCATATCGTCATGCCCTTGAAAAACGTGGCATCACGCAAAGTATGTCCCGTAAAGGGAACTGCTACGATAACGCCGTTATGGAGAACTTCTTTGGCATCATGAAATCCGAGTTTTTGTATTTAAAGCAATTTGAAAATATCTCATATTTTAAACAAGAACTATCCAAATACATCGATTATTACAACAACAAACGCATTAAGGCAAAACTAAAAGGCATGAGTCCGGTACCGGATTCATGCCCAACAAGTTGCTTAAAGAGATAATCTGTCTAACTTTACGGGGTCACTTCAACAAGACGTGGTTTTTTATTTTTTGGAGGAGGTTTATTTCAGCAATATATTCTTTCTATTTCGACATTGAACTAACTACTTGTGGACGGCTCTTTATTGTGGGATAGAAAAAAGATAAAGACAACATGGACATTTAATTGGCAGTGAGATAATAACGTTGTACATAAATTTTTCATGTAGTTGTGTTGTTTTAATTTCAACATGCTGTGTAAAGTGATCATCGCACCATAACTATTAAAGAGATATGCATAATACATGTTAAGGAATAAGTCATGATTAAACCATTCAGTGATGTAAGAAAACAACATTATATAAAAAGCATATTATGAAAATAAAAGTCGAAAATCATCAAAAAAAAATATATATTTATGGATAAAATTAACTTATAATTAGGTATAAAGTGATAATTATCACTTTTCAGAAGTTATTAAATAGAACTTTTGGATTACATAAAGATGAATTAATAATTATCAAGACCTAAGAGGAGGAACCAGAAATGGGAGTTGCAGAAGTCAAAACTCAGTCATTGTGTTCCAATGTTCAGCGGGGAAAAAAAGAAGATTTTATTTATCTAACAGCTTCCGATTTAATCTTAAAGCAAGATTACTTTTCGGATGCTACAGCTCACTACTGGGTTCAGGCAGATACCGTCCATCTGGATGGATCGATACGTTTGCCTGGGCGTAATCTAATAATAAATGCGAGAGTTATTTCTTCCCATGGAAACATATCTATTAGTACGTCTGGATTACCCGTTCCTCCGGATCAGGACTTCGTACAAGAACCAAAGGCCGATTCCGGCATTAAAGCGATCAAAAGTGGAGACGATGGCGGAAAGGGTCATGACGGTTCCAGTGGAGCCAATGGGATGGCCGGCGGGCATCTTGTACTGACAGCAGAGCGCTTCAATCTAAAAGGAGAATTGAATCTCTCAGCAAATGGCAGTAATGGAGGTCGCGGGCAAGACGGAGGAGACGGGATGGATGGCCGGCCAGGAGATGATGGAAGAGATGGCGAGACCCATATATTCTGGTTTAATGATCATTCCACATCGGGTGGCGATGGAGGTAATGGAGGAGACGGTGGTAACGCAGGAAGGTCCGGGAATGGTGGAGACGCTGGACATATTTTTATTGGATATGTGGTTTCAAGCGAAGAGCAGAGAGTAACGATGGAAACGAAAGTGGGTATCGCTGGAGCGCCAACCTTGCCCGGAAAAGCAGGAGCTGGATGTCCGGGAGGCATAGGTGGCCTTCAACTGGAGACAGTCTCGGTAGGGAAGAAATCAAGCGTTACAAAGCGCAGCAGTACGAAGAGATCCGCTAATGGAAAGGACGGCGTAAATGGCACAGTAGGGATCAGCGCAGAACATGCAATTGATGGTAAACCTGCTCAATCCATTATTGCACAGATTGGATATAGTCAATTTTATGGAGCGAAAATCGCCGATACGGAAATATATAAGAGGCTATCTCCTGTAGATTTAGAAACTGGCTTAAGTGCCTCACTTGAACGTCAAACATTAACCTTACATAAGGCTGGATTGGCTTATCTGTCTGGGAGTGAGGAGAAACTCGAAGAGGCTGCCGATTTACTAAACTGGCTGCAACAGACAATACCGAATGAGTCCTGGTTTAATGAGGTACGAGCTCAAAGTACCTATTCCGAATTCCAAAGCGATATGCTGGACGCTTCCATTCAGTGGCTAGCACTACGAAATAAAGCGATGATCCTTATTACACAGTTGGGACAGGGTCTAGACTATTTTAGCCATCCATGGAACTGGGTGCCTCTGATGCCTCTAAATAAATATCAAGACTTGGGTGTCAATCTGATAAACGCAGCTCAACAAGCTGAAACGTTATATCGTGATTACATCTTGGCTGAGAACGATCAAAGAGGGCGCTTAAAAGTATTAACCGATGCCATTTCCGTTGCAGTAAATCGAATTAATGATATAGAGGGTCAAAGGCAAGATTCAATTAAAGAGCGGGCACGCTTGGAAATAGAAGCAGACAAGTTATATGAAGATATACTTTCAAAAGAGAAGTCGCTCCAGAAAGTGGCTGAAGAATTTGTAGAAGCGCTACGGAAGAAACTTGCTTTGTCCACCCTGAAGGCTACATTTGATTTGATAGTGAATGGCGTAGCGCTGGTTACCAATGTAACCCCTGCCCTAACGGCGCTCAAAACAGGCGGTGCCATAGCATCAGCAATGAGCAACTACTGGGATACAGGAAAGACCATTGTGATAGACGATACGTTCAAAAACGCCAAAACGGTAGAAAAAGAAAAAAAGAAAAAAGAAGAGGAACTTTCTAAATCCATTAAAAATGTGACTACCGCTGCTTCTTCGGGGTTAGCAATTATAAAGGATGGAATAGAGATTTACAATCTGATGGGGCAAATGCAAGAAGCACGTGATTCCTTTGGATATTCTTCATCCATGCTTGCCATGTCACGTGAGAAATTCGAAGAGATGTTAAAACCGGTTTATGATCAGATGCCGGAAGATAAAGTGGAAGAATATCGTAAGGCCTTTAATCAATATCTCAACGTCGTTGAAGAATACCAGCGCAAAAAACAAGCAGTGACAGCTAAACACCTGGAGGAAGCAAAACTATTTGCTGAAATGGCACAACGACGTGCAGATCAAGACCGAATCAAGCAGGTAATGGGAGATGACGTGGATGCGGGCTTGCCACTGTTCCATACGTATATTTTCGACCTGTACAACGGCTTAAAGCTGGCATTAACAGATTTCCTGTATCAAGAATACCAAGCATATCGCTATATGGTCCTGAGCCAAGAGCTGTTCCCGTTTGTTCAAGATAGCCACGTTGCCGAGCTTAGTCGTATTCATGCCGATATAACCGTTAAGTTGACAAACGCACTAAATGCTTCAGAAAATCCGGTGCAACCATTCAAAAACGTAACGGTTATCTTTAACGAAGCATCTTTCCCAGAGCAATTTGAAACGCTGCGAGCACATGGAACGGCATTCTTCCCCTTGACACTGGATAACCAACTCATTCGGGAGAGAATTGCAGGTAAAGCTCACATGATGGTTAGTGACTGCCACATTCAGATACCTGGTGCACGGAATGCCGCAGGAAGCATTCACATTGAATATACTCACTCAGGTCATTCAACATTTCTAGATTCGTATGGTCAACGTTTTGACTTTGTACACAACAAGAGCCATGGATTCTTTGAATATGAAGTAACTCCGGATCGAGGTGCAACAGGTGATATAGAACCTAAGGAACTCATTCGGAATGAGTCTGGTGGTGCTGTGGGTGACGGGACTAGCAGAATTATGCCAGGTTTATTGTCAGTATGGTCGATAGAGGTACCTGGCGAGGACCGAGGCGGTCTTGTACTTAATGAGGGCGTGGATTTGAGTCAAGTGAAGAAGATTATCATGACCTTCCAAGGGAAGGCAGAGGCTTATGCTGCTAAAGCTCCAGGAACAAAGTTTACCTCTTTTGTAGCAAAAAAACCTATTTCTGAAAAGTTTGCTGATCATGAGATGTTCGGATTACCGGATACTGGAACAGAAACGGAAATAGGGAAAGAAAATTCAATCCTTATTGAACTCTAGTGTCCTATACCAATCCCACAACAGCGAATGCTAGAGATGACTGAATTATTAGGATTAGGATTAATATATGTGTTAGTAAGGGCCACGGTATGACATGGAAAATACTCCATATGGAGGACAATTATAAAAATACCAGACTGGCGTCGGTGCACAACCGGCGTCAGTTTATTTAATTTGCACGTCGGTCATCTCCGGTTGCAGATGTGGAGATTCCTTCCGTTTTGAGATACGAGATGAAGCTTTCTATAGATGTGTGGTCCAGGCAATTATCCCGACGTATATCGTGCGTACTAGAATTTCTGGACGCTGGGAACGACCAATAGTCATGTCTATTTGCTTGGTATACACTTTTAGCAAAGTCTACGATGTATAGGCCTCATTTTCGTTTCATTCTCAGAAGTAGTAGGCTGCAATCTGGTTGTTAAATACGACTTGAATGATACAAGAATCGCTCACTAGATATGGTAGTGCGTAGCAATCGTCATTCACTTCAAATTAAGCTTTTCTGGCTTAAACTCTTGGGTCAGTAGATTTTCATTTGTTCAGAAACTGGGGATCACCCGCTCTGTTTTTTTCTATTCTTTTGTTTATGGTGTTGTCGAGTCGAATTATATTTGGTATTATAGAACTATATCAATTGTTTAATTATTCTATTACCTGAGCCATGAGGCAAACAGGTCATTCTAATTTGAATTATTTATTGGAATATTTATGTCTAAATACACTCTTTAGGTGCTTGAGTATCATTTTGGATACTTCTATGTACTTTTAGGGTTTTTATTATTTATTTTCCTTATTTCAAAACACCTTTGGTGGAGTTAATTCTTCGGATAACCCACTATAGGTGTTTTTTTATGCTATATATTACAAAACCTAATCAAAATATGAGGGGAATCATTTGATTGAAAACTAAAGTCTTTCAAGTGTCAGAGCTACCTGAAGCTCTCAACAACTCTTTAGATGAACTGTTTAAAGCAATTGATGAGAAAAGTGATTTAAAGCGGGAAGGCGAATCTACATCATGTAGTGGTATCAGTGAGGAATTAACGTATACTTCTAAGGAGTACAGAGAGAAAGTTCTTTCTATTAATACTAGAAATGAACAGTTAAGTACTGAGTCTGTTAATACAGAATCGGTTGCAAATCGCTCAAATTATCCTATTGGACTGCGTGAATATTGGGCTTTGAGAGGTAAATATGAATCGAAGCTCGTAGATAAGATTACGACGACCCCTGCATTAGGTGCAACTGGGAACTATGATGTAATGATGGGGAGATTATTCCAAATAAACGGCGTCACAATACTACAATATGCAGAACAACAAATCCAGATTCAGGGAATGCCTGAAATGGAGGGTGCTTACCTTGTAGAAGGCTCATTTGTTAAATCGAACTTGTTTTGTGCAAACAAATTTATTGATCTGGAAACGAATGCTCACAAAAGACTAATAACAGTGGGAGTTTAGACGCTCTCCGCTTTCTCATATATCCGATAGGTACATATGACTATTGGTTGTTTGAGAAAGCGGAGATACACACTGTTATAAGTCAAAATTCCTAATATTTCGCAAATTCATATCGACAATCTTCTAACAGAAGTGTAAAATGATTTCATTCATATGAAGTTTCACATATTTACCCATATGAAAAAGTGAAATCGAAATATTTACATACATAATTTTTACAATAGATTCATATTTGCACTATTTTTTTATATTTTAAATCTTTTGACCTATAACATATACATTTAGTGGAGGCGTTGAAGATGTCAAAACAATTTGCAAGAACCGGTGGTATTAGCGAGGTAATGAATAAGCCACTTGACAATAGTATACTAGTAGAAGAGATCAAGGCTGCTATATTAGTGGAGTGTTACCCATTAGTGATGTCAAAAAAGAAAGAAGGTTCTTTGAAGTTCTCCGTACGTAGCGGACGCCTAGCCATTAATCATGTTTTAGAGAAGAAGGTCCTAAGTCCTAAGACTATGGATGTGTGTACGGGGAAAGCGGAAAGTTCTACTCCTATTGGAATGAGCCGAAAAGGTCTTAAGACATTGGTGATGATTCTCGATTCTGTACTGAAAGAAAATGAACCGATTGATCATGCGACTATTCTAGTTAATTATTCGGTTGAGGAGAATGGGGAGTATGCTGATGGTGAACTTATTGTAGAACGAGGGATACACCATGCTAGATATTAAAACATCTCTTGACATTAAAGCTCTTAGTAAGGATAATCATAGTAGATTATTCTTTAACTAACTTAATACTGACAAGCGGAAGCACCGCCTACCTTGGATAAATTCCAAAGGTTTGGCGGTGCTTTTTTTTGTTCCCAAAAAAGGGGGAATGTACGTTAGATTGTGATTACAAATTGAGTTTAACTCAGTAACACATGTTTTAAAACAAATATGTTAACACCGCTTATAAGCGAAAGGAGAATTATCTTGTTAAAAAAAATTGTATTAACCTTAGCACTTGTGTTCGCTCTATTTCCAGTATTCGGTCTTGTAGTTCATAATAGCGCGAGTGCCAATGGCACTGTAATAGACTCGGAGTTAAAGGACGGAAAAATGTATGATCCCAATGGAGACGTAGCTAAAAAAGCTAATGTCGATAAGGTTAATAAACCTCTCAAGTTGATTGTACAAATTTTTGGAGGCGTAGGGGGCACATGTTTTGTACTGGCTGTCATGTACTACGCAGTAATGATTATCTTTGGTTCGCTTAATCCTCAAAAGGCAGCAACTTATTGGAAAGCTTTGTTGGGCTGTGCTGCGGGGGCATTTGTCTTCTTCGGTGCCGCAACCTTCGCGGATGTTATTGCGGGCTTATCAAATTCAGCGAAGTAGAAGTTAAGCACTGAGCAATGGTCACAATACCGGATATGAGGACGCTATATGTCTGAAATCATATAGGTAACGGTGACCGTTTCTCATTCACTAGGGGGTTGATTATGAACAATGAAATAGTCGTACCGATTGATATCACTCAAGAGGAAAAATCAATTTTGGCTGTCTTGTCGATTCGACAATTTTTAATTATATTTCCTACACTCGTTTTTTGCGGAGTCTTTTTCATCTTCGGGGGGCTTCCCTTTTTGGATGGCGGTGCAGAGTGGATAGGAAAGTTGATTTTATTTGTTATCCTAGGTGCCATTGCAGCTTTCTTTGCATTTTTTAAGTTCGATAAACATGAGCAATATGCGAGTGAGTTTGTCGTTTCTAGGATTAAGTTTCTACGCTCTCAAAAAACGTTCACACATAACTAAACGAAAGAAGGACCTTAAATGCAGATTTTTATTTTTTGCATGATGGGATTCCTGGCACTAATGCTGGTATTCCTAATGATTGCAAAAAAGAGGATGGACAAGAATGAACCTATTATTGGATGGCAAAGAAAACAGCATCTTGAGGAAGTGAGTGCTGGATCCGTAGAGCATCAAAAAAAGAACCTCAATAAACACGAGGAGAAGCAACTCAAAAAAGATCGGCAGGACATGAAGGATCTGATCGGGATTGAGGATATTAAACAAGGCATCTTTGTTAAGCGAAATAACGAATATTGCCTGATCGTCTCTACAGATTCTGTCAATTATGATCTTTTGAGTGCTCAAGCTCGCCAATCCACAATTCTGGGATACAGCAGTTTATTCAGAGTTGTTCGATTCCCAATTCAGATTTTAGGGCAAGCCGTTAGGCAGGATCTACGGAAAGAAGAGAACCGTTGGAAATCTAACTTAGAAAAATGTAATGCACAAACTATGGATTACAACACAAAAGTAATTAATCATATCAAGAACAAATCCGAAAAAGAATTTCGAATATCTCGAAAAGTGTATTATGTGATCACCTACGTCCCATTGCCTAGTAAGATGGGAGCGCTCAAACCCGAACAACGCGAAGAAATGATTCGAAATGAATTATATCAACGTGCGGCAACCGTAGTAGGAATGTTAAGACAATGCGAAATACACGCGGAATTGTTAGATTCCCTCTCTGCTATGGAAGTAATGAAAAGAGCACTAAACCGGGATCGAATGGTATTGAATCCGATCGATGATTTGGTTACACATGGAAGAGAAAAGCTATCTTCGTATATTACTGTCGACGTTACTACCATGCCTGGATTTGAAGATCTAGTATATGAAGTGGAGGAAGTGCGAGACTATGTTCAAGCGTCTGAAAAAGAAGCAAGAGGACTCATCGAAGTTGCAAATTGATGATGTGCGCAAAGGCAGTAAAGATGATATACCACTTTCATTCCCCTCTATCGTTGACAATATGTTGAATGATGGAGCTCATTTTGAGAGTGATTATTTCACTTTGAAAACGGGACTTGGGAATCTGAAATATGGAAGGTCCTTTTTTGTTAAACCGAGTGGTTACCCACGTACGGTTCGAATAGGGTGGCTCGAAGCACTCTTTAGTGGGGACGATTTGGATTGTTCCGTACATATCGAACCAATTGATCGCAACGTTGCGATCAAGAAGCTTCAAGATAAAATTGACGAACTAGATACAGTTATTTATTCTGCTGCAAATCGAAATGATCAAGCCAAAATTGATGATTCCGTTCAGAAGCGCGATGATACAAAATTCCTTCAACGTCAGATAAAGAGCAATCAAAATGGGCTTTATTATGTATCCATTCAAGCAAGTGTCTACGCAAATTCTTTGGATGAGCTTAACGCGAAGTGTGTGGAAGTGGACAATGCTGTATCCGGTGAATCTATTGAAATCATAAGTGCTTTTGATCGACAGAAAGAGGCTTTTCTTTCATGTATGCCACTGGGAAGAAACTATCTTTCTAAATCTGATCGCAATTTGGATCAGCTTGCGCTAACGGCCATTTTTCCTCACGCATCATCTAAATTGAATCATCAAGGTGGATTCCCTATTGGTCGCTATGGTCGTGATTATGTTTACTATAACAACTTTGATGCATCATTAAATAACTATTCCCTTGGCATTTTTGGAGTGTCCGGGTCAGGTAAATCCGTGTTGGTAAAGCAGATTATTGCACGGGGCTACATGGACGGTATTATGAAAAACGTGATCATCGATGTGGAGCCGGAGTATCGTGAATTAACGTATGCTCTTGGTGGAGTGGTCGTTCCGATCTATCCATCCAAAGAAGATGATGTTAGTCGAATTAATCCACTCGATATTTTCCCTGAAAAAGAGATCAAGAACAAAGGCACAGAAGATGAGTTTATTGATGAGAAAATTAACTTGAATGAGAAGGTCAAAGAAGCTCTTGAATTCTTCAAAGTCATGAAAGAATCATTGACGCCAGATAATAGGGGACTAACCGCTGTCGAAATCGGGGTCTTGAATGATATTTTGGAAGAATTATATCTCTCTCGAGGGATAACGGAGGATCCAGACTCTATTTACGAACAAATTGAACATATTGATGACTTTGGCTCTATTACGTACCGCAAAAAGTTAATTGAAATGCCGACGATCACTAATGTGTATGATGCACTTCTACATGAGGCTAAGAATGATTATGGTGAGGAGCTCCGTGAACTGTGTAACGTAGTAAAACTATTCACGAGAAACAAAGCATTTGGTATGTTCGATGGCCAAACCAGAATTATATCCGAAAATAATGTCTCTCTGGATGACGCACCTGTGGTTACTTTTGATATTAGTAAACTTTCAAGTAATGGTATAGAAAGACCTTTAGCTCAACACGTTCTTATGACTTGGGTGTGGAGTAGATTCATCGTTTCTAATCCGAAAGTGAAAAAGCGGGTTATTTGTGACGAAGCATGGATGATGATCAAGTATGCATCCATGATGGAATGGCTTAAAATCCTTTCTGCTAGAGGACGGAAATGGAATGTATCTCTTACTTTAGTGTCTCAACGATATGAAATGTTTGAGCGAACAGAAGCAGCCAGAGATGTCGTGGCTCAGTTTGATACGGTTTGCTTCTTGAGACAAAGTGATCAAGATATTTCCCCGATACTCAATACTTTCAGGCTTTCAGAAGATGTTGGTAATCTCATCAGGACATCTTCAACTGGTCAAGTGCTCATGAAAGCCGGTAAACAGATCGTTTCATTCCAATCTGAACCGACTCCTGAAGAATGGGTATACCTGAATACGAACCAAAACGTCGAAGTTCCGATGAAGAAAAAGACAACTCGTGAAGACATGATAGGTTGGCTTGAAGATAAAACTCATATACCGGCAGGTGGTGTGGCGTGATGAACCGTTCGAATCTGCTACTGGCATTATTGTGTTTAGTAATGTTGCTTGCGGGTTGCGGATCAACGAATACTACGTCAGAAACCGTGGCTGCATCGACAAGCAAAAGTAGTGGAGCAACACCTTTAAGTACAACCGATGGGACAAGTTCAGATGTTTCTTTCAGTCCTGAAGAACTCGGTAGTGGCGGAGATAACAGTGGAGCTCTGGTCGGAGAGAAAACGCAAGAAATGTTAGACAAAGCAGAAGATGATGCGAACCTAATGAACGGTTTTATTATCGGACAAGCCAACAATCTATTTAAGATACCTGGTATTAATAGCATCCAAAACTTGGTGTTTGGTAATCCCTACAAGACATGGGGATTCGGTGAAAATGAAAAAGACGAGCTTGTTGATGGCATCTTTTATCAATCTGAAATGGATCATGTCATCAATCCACTAATTGCTACGTTTTCAGGAGTCTATGCAACCATTTTGATGCTAGCGATCATGATGTCCAGTTTAAAGTTTGGAATGAAAGCACACAGTCCTCAGTCGAAAGAAGATTTCTGGAAAGATATCCACATGTATGTAGCATCCGCGTTTTTTATGGGTCTTTTCTGGATGTTATTCCATACGTTGATGGCACTGAATTGGGGAATTGTACAAGGCGTGGGTTCTACGCTTAAAGGGCTAGGAAAACCTCTAGATGGAGTTTCTATTATCGCAACCGCTACAAATGATGGTGCATACTCATTTAAGATGGGAGATCTCTTTGTATTCTTAGCAGAGTGGGGCCTTTCAGCATATCTTAACTTTATTTACATTGCACGAAAAATAATCATTGTTCTCCTTTGTGTGATGTCGCCTTTTGCAGCCTACAGTTTGTTATTTGCAAAAACGCGTTCATTTTTTGGTACCTATATTAAAGAATTGTGTGGAAATATCTTTCTACCGGCTATTCATGCGATTATTCTATTCGTTTTCGTCCAAATGGCAGGTAATTTAGGTTCTGGGATGGGCCCAATGATATTTAAACTTGGCATGATCATTATGTTTGTTCCTATAACCGGCATGGTAAGTAAGTGGCTTAACCTCGGAGACTCGAGTTCTTCTGTAGGTCGAGCTGCGAATGCTATGGGCTTGGGGGCTATCGGCGGAGCCATGATGTTATCTAAAGGTGTCATGAATATGTCCGGAAAAGGGCGTACCACAAACACCACAGGTTCAACAGGTGGGGGAACGGAATCGCCAGGCGGATCTGAAGTATCTATGGGGAACGATGTCGGTGCATCTACTTTAAGTAAGGCTGCAGCGGGTGGATCGGCGTTTAACAAAATCAAAAAGGCTGGCTCAATAACTGGCGGGATTTTAGGGGGTACTGTAGGTTTGCCATTTGGGGGCGCTGGTGTGGCAGCTGGTGCTGCAGTGGGATCTAAGCTAGCAACCGGTGTTTTGCAAGGTACTCGAAATTCAGCTAAAGGTTTACATGGCGCATACAGTACAATTCGGAACGCGGGTCAAGGACAAAATCCAGACGGAACTTCTTCTGGATGGAAAATGTCAAATGTGAAAGAGAAATGGAATGATCTCGCAGAGCGACGTCAGTTGATGGGTAATCTTGGCGAGTCTACTGGGATGCTTGCAGGTGGTGTAGGTGCTGCGATTGGAATGTCGGTAGCCGGCCCACTCGGAGGAGCAATCGGTGGTACGCTTGGCAATAAGTTTGGAACAGCTGGTAAATCTATGGGACAAATGTTGTCAGGTGTAAGCCGTCAAAGAGCATTTGATTCTGGAAGTGGAATGCGAGCTGATGGAACGATGAGTCCACGTGGGATGACATTAAATAGTCTCTCTGAAGATCCACGTTTCAGTGGGAGTCAAGCTCGATGGAACCAAACGAATGACCGCTCCTGGTATGAAGCCAAGGACCAGTCAACTGGAAAATGGGAGAAAATTGGGGGCTATGGTGCAGGTGATGCTTCTCTCAAAACGGGTCAACAACGAATGGTAGATTATCAGATGCGTAATCCGAAACAAGACGGCCAATGGAATCGTCAAGAGAACGGTTCATATATGCGATCTATTGAACACCCGAGTACTGTTAGTCCGGTCAATGTGAGGCCACGAACTGAGAGAGCATTAGTTGGGATGAGTGGATCAACAGCGGATCTTGGAAGAAGCAGTGAGGCTTATATTGCTGACAGTGGTGGCCAAAAGCTATACTCCGACAACACGTTTGACATGCGAAGACTTAATCCTGAAGATTACTTCAATCATAAACAACCAGGCAAAGCAGGTGGAGATGACAAAGTGGCTGATATGGTTGGAAAGGTACCGCAAGCTACGCGAGCAACCGGTAGGAATCTAATGCAAGGTGCTAGTCGAGTTGCATGGGCTCAATCAGGTGCATATAACAAGGGAAATAGAACAAGTGATATATCTTAATCAAATTTGGTGGGTATTGAGGATGTCTCGTAGGAGATATCCTCTTGCGATTGTGGGGTGAGAAATTGAGTGCGAATGAGATAGGCGGTCAAGCTGCTGGACAAGCAGGGGGAGCATTAAAAAAAGGCGGTACAAAAGTAGCCTCTAAAGCGGTAGGAAAAGCGGGGAAGTACCTAAAAAAACTACTCATGAAATTCTTGAAACAGCTTGTATTATCGATTGGGAAGCTTATTGTCTCATTGATAGGCCCTTGGGGATTGGTAATAATCTTAGCTATTCTTCTTACTTTAGCTGCCCTCTCTGCCATTCCATTTGCGGACTGGTTTTTAGGTGGGAATGCTCGTAGTGAAGAGCAACATGCGGCGGATGTAAAATATGAAAAAGAGTTCAAATCTGCAGCTGATAAAACAGTTGCTGAACTTTGGGGGATTGAAGCAGATAAAAACTGGCTTAATCAAGTTGTGAAGACTGTAAAACCGAGTTGGGGCATACCTGCATCTCTTGTTCGCTATGAAATCATGGTAAATGAAAAGAAAGTTGAACTATCTGATTATAAACCCGAAGAATTGATTAAGAGCTTTCAACCCTCATTTTCTTATACTACAGTCTCCGATGATAAGGAAAGAACAAAATCTATTGTAGCGTGTACGGTTACAACTACAGATGGAGAAGGTAACTCATCTACACATACGACAACTGAAGAGACTCGATCAGAAAGCACCAGAAAAGCACATGATGTGCTATCAGATATTACATTGGATTACGGCCATATGAATATTAAGCCCCTGAAGTTGTACTATCCTGGGGGTACAACGACAATAACAGATCAATGGGATCTTGTGGGTACAAGTACTAGTGGTGATTGTACTACGACCACCTATCAGCAATATGATCATACTACTGTCGATGATCGCTATGTCCCGGACTTTGTGGTTGATGGTGAAAAGTTCCAGCAAATACTAATTAACCTCGGGGTAGATAAAGATGATATGAAATTATTCTATGAGTTTATATCCGTTGCTGATCCTGATTGGAATCCTGCTTTATATGGAGGTAAGGCATCAGCGAACTATAGTGGTAATTGGTTGCCAGGCACAGCTTCAGTTCCTGCTGTGGTCTTGAGATATGAACCTATAGTAAGGAAGTATCTAGCAATGGTAGGGTTAGAGGAACATACTCAGTTGCTGCTAGCCATGATCATGCAGGAGTCTGGAGGCAAATTGCTAGATGTTATGCAATCTTCCGAATCAATTGGGAAACCGCGTAATTATATTACCGATCCTGAATTATCAATCAAAGTAGGGGTAGATCACTTCTCAACAGTATATAAAGCTGCTGGGGGAGATGTGGAAATAGCACTCCAAGCGTATAACTATGGTTTAGGTTACGTTAAATATGCACTAAACGCTGGTGGATATTCTAAGGAAAATGCATTAGGGTTCAGTTTAATGATGCGAGAGATAAGTGGCTCAAAGGGATATGGTGATCCCAATTATGTAGATAACGTGATGAGATACTATAATGCAACAAGTACGGTCATAAAAGTTCCGAATGATGGCCAGATATTTGATGTACAAGAGGTACTAGACGTTATGACTAAATATCTCGGGCATCCATACTTATATGGTGGAAGAGATCCATTCGGAAAAGGTATTGATTGTTCAGGTCTTATAGAATTTGCTTTTAGGCAAATCGGAGTCGATTTGTCGGGCTCTACAAGAAATCAATATGATAAAACAGTTGAAATAAGAGCCGAAGACGCCAGACCAGGGGATTTTGTGTTTTGGTCTACCTATAAGGCGGGTCCTTCACACATAGGCATGTATCTTGGAGATGGCAAGTTTATCAATTCAGGAAGTACGTATGGCGTAAGTATTGATACTATGCACCGTTGGAGAAAGATACCTTTCTTCGGATATCGTCGTCTTGTTGAAAAATAATACTACCGAAAGGAGTAATTTAAAAACCATGACAAAAAGAAGTTTTTATGCAGTATGGTTAGCAATTGTCCTATTAGGCGGAGTAGGTATTGGCTCGTTGGCTTACACCAGTAGTCTCAACCAAGAAAAAATGAAAGAACAGACAATCATGCAACAGAATAGGCTATTTGTCGAAGGATTCTTTAACTTTGAAACGACAAATCAACGTTATAAAGCTATAAGACCTTATACAACTGAGAAGGGATATAGATCTACATTTCCTTCAGGAATAGAACTGCCTCCTGATAGTGAAGTTCATTCAACGGTAAGTGACATGAAAGCTTATTTACAACATGATCCTTCTTCTGATAAAAATCATACTGAAGTCTTAAATAAGTTTTCACTTACTACAGAATTCAATGAGATAGGAAGTGTGCAAACAATTGTCATGAGGACAGTTCTTGTGGATGAAGGACGTGGAGATGGCTGGAAAGTAGATGATATTGAGATGATTATTCAAAACACCCATGAATAACAGCCTTTGAAAGGTGGAGAATTTCATTATGCATGAGAATATAATGCAATCTGTCTTCCAAGTTATTCGACTAGCTCAGATTGTAGGGATTCCTGTTTTTGCTTGTTTATTTGGACTTGGATTTATACTTTTACTGACTGCCGGGAAAAACCCAATTCGAAAACGAAGAGGCCTGCTTTTTGTGATTGCGTTTGGTTTCGGAACTTTCCTCATTGCATACGTACCGGCGATTGTTCATACATTCGTAGGGGACGCACCCAACCAAACCTCTACTGGACAATCAGTAAAGCAACTTGTCGATTCAACCATGCCATTCGGCTCGATCATTTTCAATGGGCTTAAATGGATTGCCATTCCTGTAACGGGAACGATGTTTTATATCGGTATTTTTGTTCGTTTGATGGCTGCGAAAAATCCAGGAAGAAAGAGAATGGGTGTTGGACTCGTAATGTTTTCGCCACTCACATTGGGAGTAGTATTACTTATTCCTAAATTACTTCCAAGCTTATAGATGAAATTAATCTAAAAAATTGTACCTGGTGGGATATCTCAAGAAGATTTATGAATCTCTAACTATGCCCAGCTTCTCAGAGTGATAGTTAAATCTTAATCCTAGTGAAACTCTCGCTGAAACTTTTGAGTTCATGATACCGATTAATGTAGAATCCATACTTTTCATACGTATTGTTCAAAGAAAGAGGGTATTTCCTCGTTTTTTGCTTACTAATTAGTAGACATACGTGATTAGAACCAATCCCGTAAGGATAGTGATGATTTTTTTGATGCATCAATTATGATATGATTTGGATAAATGATTCTACTATCTTTATATTGGGATTGATATCAATGTTGAATAACTTATCTAGAGAAGAAATAGAGAAAATTCACGCTGAAATTATGTTTAAATTAGCTGCACCATTTCCTCCTAAAACGGTCGAATTCAAGAATGCAAATCCACGCAGCGCGTATATTCCTGTACATCCCATCCAATATAAGGTAAGGTCAGCTGCTGGACCATATTGGTCTTGGAGAATTACTACTGATAAACCCATCTACCATGAGGATACGGATGAAATTGAAATGCGCGGTGTCTTGAACATTCTGAATTCAAGTTCTGAAGGACAAGGATTTGCAGTTCTAGAACGGGATAAAAGTAATAAAAAAATTCAATTCTATAGGGAATCTATTCGTTCAGCGGTAAGTGACGCTTTTCGAGATGCTGCAGATTATTTTGCAGTAGGACATCAAGATTTAGCACCCTATCGTAAATGGGCGGAAAATCCAGGAGTCGGACTTAGAAGCTTGGAAGATCAATCTGAAGGACATAGTCTATCAGACACGGGCAATATTGAAGTGAAATACTGCCTTAAATGTGGCGTTGTGCTCTCACAAGATGATTTAGACTATCTAAAGATCGTGCGCTGGAACAATACAGTCTGTAAGGAACATGTTCCAGTTCATCAAAAGAAAAAAAACGATCCTAACTTTTTAGATGGTTAATATCAGTGATAGATTCAAAGCACTCAAGTAAAACAGTCACGTTCTTAGTAATATGTTCTATATTTTAGTGTTTTCTGTTATAATAATTTTTATTAAATGAATAGATACGACAGCCGGAAGCACCGCTGATTAGGATTATCCTAATTTGTAGGTGCTTCTTTTTTTTCAAAATGATTAATGGAGGAGTAATTTATGTTAATGGAAACACGTATTCCAAGTCGTTTTATCGGTATGTACCCAGGAGAATTTATGGTCGTTGGATTATCCTTTAAATCAATGCAAGAGAGGATACTACCAAGTGGAGATACTAGATTTAAAATCGGAGATATTGAAAAACCTTTAGATATTATTGCTGCTCTTCATTTGAGTGAGCAACATTTGTTGAACTGAACACATGTGAGAAGTTCAGAAGATGGATAAATAACCACCTGCTGATTATGTAAAGGATACTACAATAAAAATCATTGAATTAGTTCCATTTATTCTATATAATTAGCTTAATTGAATAATATGGACACCTACGTGGAAGAACCCGGGGTCATTGGATAACAATCCAATGGCTCCTTTTTGCGTTCGTTTGTTTCATTCAATGATACATTAAGAGGAAGGGTGGATTAGTTTGAAAAAAGGAAAGAAAGTAATCTCATTTTTTATGGTGCTGGCAATGTTAGTGTTCTGTTTACCTATGCAGGTATTTGCTGAAGAAATAGGTGAAAGTCGGCTTTTTAGTGTTGATTTTTCACCAAGGGTAGATATGAATAGAGAATTTAATCCTGATGTCTATACATATACGACATCCGTCAATACTTCGGAAAAAAGTATCGCGGTTACACCTTATGCCATGGACTCAAATACTACAATTCGTGTTAATGGAACTGTAGTTACCAATGGTACACCTTCATTACCGATTACCCTTGATCAAGAAATAACTCTAATTACTATTGAGGTGCAATCCATTGATGTGCCGAGCAACGTTAAAACCTATGTGTTTTCTGTTAAAAAAACGATAAATCTGGACGATGCCGGCTTGAAATCGATTGTGGTTGAGGGGGCAACACTTGATCATCCATTTAGTACAGAAAAGTCCTACTATACTGGACGTGTACAGGCTAATCAATCGTATGTGAGTGTAAAAACAACAGCATTCAATAGTGCTATAACTAAGATTAATGGTAACTTAGTTAGCTCTTCAGGAAGTCTGGTTGTAGAGATGAAAACGGGAATCAATACAATCTTTGTAGAAATGACTTCCTTAAATGGTGCATCTAAATCCTATACATTCGTTTTAACCAAGCCTGAAGCCAATAACAACGCTAATATCAGAAGTATACTCATTAACGGTAAGGATTTTGCAGAGAACGGTTCAGTTTTTGTAGATTATGTGAGCTCCAATGCTACTAATTTAAATGTCGTCATCAACCCATCTGATAACTTTAGCTCGATCAATCTGGATGGTAAATACGTTACGGCTGGATCCTCAACAAACTTAAACCTAAGACAAGAAAGTACTAGTGTATTCCCCATTGTCATTACTGCTGCTAACGGCATAACTACTAAAACTTATAATCTTCATATTATCCGCCTAGGCACATCGAATTCTACTACGGGTGATGTCAATAATAATGCTGCTTCTGGTACCTCATATGCAGGGAACACTAGTCTTGCGGTAGATAGCAAGGGAGATGTTGTTGTTACCGATGGTGCTGGTGCAACCACAACGCTCTCCAGACAAGGGTCGGGTCGTTTACACTCGGTCAACTTGGATACTCAAGCTATCCAGAAGATACTCCGTTCAAATTCTAAAGTTTCGGAGATCGTAGTAGACTATTCTAAAAAAACAGGTTTGAATGATTCATTAAATTTGAATATTGATAGTACTTTAACTAAACTGCTTCAAGATCGAAAAGTAAAGGTCAAGCTCATGTCTATAAATGGTTATGCTACAGTGGATTTAACTCTTTTGAGAGATTGGAATAACGGAGGTAGTATTACCATCTCACGTGCCAATATTGGAGTGAGCTATGAGGATGAATATATACCTGCTAGTGGTTTTATCCGTTTTGAATATACCGGTGGTCCTTTAGGTGTATACAATCCTCTGGACATAGAAATTCCAATCTACAGTGACGCTGATGTTAAACTAGCCAACGTTTATCGTTTCGATGAGAATTCAGGATTTACGTTAATCCCTAGTACAACAGAGGAAAAAGTGAAAAGATCTAAAGGAGTAAGTGATGGCGACTTTATTGTCATGAACTTCAAAAAAAGCTTTACAGATATAAAGAATCATTGGTCTTTTAAGCTCCTTGATTTTATGTCAAAAAAGCAAGTTATCTCTGGTTACCCCGATGATTCATTTAGACCTGATCGCTATGTAACACGTGCTGAATTTACTTCAATGCTTATTAAAGCCATTTCTGAACACTTGGATACAGTTAATGTGGGAGAGGAGCCCTTTTCTGATGTAAATACTAATGACTGGTATTATGCTGTAGTGGATGAGGGATGGAATGCAGCTCTAATCACGGGTATTACCTCTGACTCCTTCGGACCTAACCAAAATATAACTCGTGAACAGATGGCAGCCATAGCGGTACGTGCACTTAATCAATTGAAAATACTACCTGACATGACAAGCACACAGGCAAACAGTATTTTAGGAAAATATAATGACTCTAAAGTGGTTAGTTCTTGGGCTAAAGTTGATCTTGCCACTGCTATTGATCAAAAAATTATTGATGGTATTGGAAATAACAAGCTTGCGAGCAATGATCTAGCAACACGCGCACAAGCAGCTGTGATCGTGTATAAAGTTTTAAATGAATCAATTGGTTTCTAATTGCTAAACCAGGAGGTACTTTTATAGGTGCCTCCTTTTAGCGTCTTTATTACATGTTCTGAGCTCACTAATTCTATATTTTTCCAAACAGCTTTTGAAAGTGATTTTGTATGTCAATTGTGCAAGATTTTAAATTTTGAGAACTTCAAGGATCAATCTTTGAAGTTCTATTTACCTCTGCTCGAGTGTTATCCAGATGCATAACACGAAAACACATAACTTCCTGTAGTACTTCTCTAAATTAGCTAGACGATTTACTTTCATTTAAGGAGATACAGTTTTTTAGGTTCTAGAAAACTACTTAATACAATTCCAAAGTATCATGATATCCAATTCTCTATTTTGGATAATTTGCCCAAATTAATTTCTTGCTTTATAATATATTTGTATTATTTTATCAATAAATTCATTATTCTGGAGGTGAATATTGTCGGTCGTTATTTCTTATAACGATTTTATATCAATTTTACTTATAAACCCATAATTAGAGGAGGAACTAACAGGTGATCATAAAACGACGGAAAATACTCACCATTTCAAGTGCCATCATCTTATCATTTTCATTACTTTCTGGAGCAGCAGCGGCAGAAAATACTGAATTCGAGGAGAATCATTTTTTAAGTAATGGTGCCTTGGAAACCATGGATCCAGAGTTTTTGGAACAATTGGAGTATAGTGATGCAATTGTGAATAAACATAAGCGATACCGGCAATCTAATAATCTTGACTACTCTGAGGAAACTATCCGGGCAGCTCTTAATTCCCCTAATGCAACGAATACAATCCCTAAATATAGTATAGCTCTTACTGAAGAAGAGGAGGCTTATATTCAGGAAAGAGATGAATTGATGGTCAAATATGGTGATGAAATTTCAAAAATGATGAAGGAGAATGGGGTTACCACAACCAGCGGACCCAACAATGAAATTACTGAATCTTATAGTGACATTGGAACTTTTTATCAAGAAAAGTCCAACGGTTTGAAGTTTGTCATAAGCTTCTCCGTAATAAACGAAGAGACCAACAGAATTAAAAAAGCTATTGAAGACTTAGTTCCAGCTGAATATTTAGAATTTCGGGAAACGAACTTTTCGGAAGCTGAATTGGTGAGCGCATATGAAGGACTTATCAAGGAAAGCAGGGAAGCAGGTATCGCGTTAGAAGAAGTAACTGTTGCCGTAAAAGAGAACTCTGTCATAGTTAAGGTAGCAGATCAGAAAAAAGTTGATCTAATAGAAGAAAATCTTTTAGAAAAACAAACTTCTATTAATTCCTTGAAAGCGTATAAACCCAGTATTTTCAGAGTAGTTGTTGGACAAGCCAATGACAAACTAGAAGCTCGGACTTCTAAATTGGATACTATGGCAGGAGGCTTGCTGATTGTCAATAATAGTGCTGACTCCAAAGCAGGAACAGGCCCTTTTTGTACGTTAGGTACCTTAGCTACAAAAGGAAATGATCGCTTTATTATTACAGCTGGTCATTGTTTCAACTCTTGGGGATCAAACGTCTATCAAGGCGGTGAGCTAATAGGTACAAAGCATTATCAGTATGTAGGAGATAAAGCAGACATCGGAGTTATCAAAGTGGACGCAGGAAAAAAGATTTCAAACTATGTATACAAGTATTCGTGGACAGATAGCAGAATTACTTCGTATCAATCTAGTCCAAGCTCGCTTGATGTTGGTGATAACATTTGTTTGTCTGGGGCAAGATCAGGTTTCTTGTGTGGAGAGGTTACTAGTCTAAATACATCTATGAATGGAGGAATGGGGTACATTCAAACTGACATAGACTCAGCAGGTGGAGACAGTGGTGCACCTTATTGGTATAACGGTGTTTTGATGGGTATCCATTCAGGAGGAGAGATAAGCGGGACTCCATTTACAAGGTTTACACATATCGCAAACGCAATTGCTTATGGAGGGGTATGGACGCCGTACACATCTAATACGGTGAAGTGATTATAACTGATTTTAGGAATGAAAAAAGTCGTCAGTGCTCTCTTGCTACAGAAGAGCTGACGACTTTTTTTGAAATATTCATGTGAAATCTAAACAGAGTTATGATATCTGTATTATTTTGAATCAATTATTTGAATTTCTTGTGCAGTAATTGTAGGAGGTACAGTATCCAATTGTTCATTTTGGACCTTGAAGCGAATTTTGGAGCCTACTTTTAAATCTTGGATATTAATATCGGTATCACTGACATTTTTTAGGTCTAGCCAAAATAAGTCATATTTTTGCGATCTAATAATGTCTTGAGAAGTTTGCTCAGCCATCTTGTTTAAATTAGACGCTATTTCAGGATTATCTAAATCTTCAGTGATTAATAATTGTGTGACAGCATTACCTAATACTATGGCTTCCATTGTAAGTGTAGAATCTGTAGGTTGCTTTACGTTATTCTTACTTAGAGATTCGACATTATTACAGGAACCAGCTAATAAAAAAGAAATGATTAGTACAATAGGTGCCCAGCGCATAATTTCACCTCCTTATTAATATAAGTACAGACGATAGATACATAACAAAAGTTGCAATATTTTCAATTTTTTCTAAGAGGAGTACGCAAACCTATATACTCCATATCCAATTTAGAACAAAATTAAAAGTTGAACATGCCTAATGACTTGTCATAACCAGTGGTGGGATAGACAAGAACATAGGGCTAATTTTTAATAACATTCTGTTCTAACTAGAAATTAATTCGAAAGCGGATATTGAAGGAGAATGTGGTATATACAGAAAAAAAGCTGAAAAAGCAAAAAGCAAAAATTATTAAATTTGTATTTGTGATACAATACTCTCCCCACACAAAAAAACAAGGAGGCTTCATGAAAAGGAAGTGCCCTTGTTTACGCTTTTAACTTCTAATAAATTCAATTCATATTATCCTAACTACTATCTAAGTTTCTTTGTTTACTTAACTGTTAATTATATTCAGTAAGATATTACTTAATATATTACTGAATATAAAATTGTTCCATTTGTTCGTTCCACGAGCCTTATATATAGGACAAAGAGTTAGCTCTACAAGATAGTGAAGAATACCTCGCTGCTGTCGCCCGGAACTATACATTCGAAAGCGATGGGGCTTGCACGTACACCCGTCTTACTATCGCAGGCAAAACCACGTGGAACCCTGACGTGAACGCGATCCTGTTCCTAGGGATCAAAAATTAGAAGGAAGGACCGGACGATGGCAACATCACATCCTATTTGCTGTGAATCACTGATTTACAATGCCCCTTGGGGGAGAAAGTTGGCCGATGACGATTGTGACTTTACCGATAAGTGTGCCGGGGATTTCATACTTTTCCGTTGTTTTATGCTTTTGGAACACAATTAGAAGTATAAAATTTCCGTTAGGCCCATTAGAACGGTTATGATAATTCAAGTATGCACACAACTAATCAGTTGACTTTCTTTTCGTTAGGCTAACGGGCAGGTTAGTTCCAGTATGTGTTAAAATGAGTTTGTTAGGAGCAGTACCTGCTTTACGACCTTCTTATTCAAGAGGTTTTTGAAATTGATTTAAGGGAGCGGAAGAAAATGGGGGCAGATTTCACAGCTTTCTTAAGCCATAAGTTGAATAGAGATAAAATTGAAATATTATGTCATGCACTAAATTCTAGATCATTAAAGCACGTTGATGAATTCATTAATTTCCTGCTCCCTCATAACCCTAAGGATGAGGATAAGCCTTTTACGGTTCATGAAGGAATTGGTGGCACTTTGGAAATCAGTGGACCTTGCGGAATGGATTTTACATTCTCGGAAAAGGTCTGTTATTTTCATCATTATATAAGATGGAGAAGCTTTCTCCTAGAGGAGGAGTTTCAACTTTATTTAAAGAAAGTTACTTTCGATTTAGCCCGTTATTTTTCATCAGAATATGCAGTTTATGTACCGGACAGTGGTTCAAGAGAGTCAGGGGTTCTAGATTTTATTTGGGAGGATGAAAATAAAGATATCCATTATATAAGGAATTGGCTTCTTGAACGTTGCGGAAGACCTAAAGACAAAATTATTGATATTTATAAAGAATACGAAGATTACTGGGATTCTGAAGGATATTACGTAGATTATTTTATTGATTTAAAGTAGGTTCTCATTCATCAAACGGTAACTGTTAGTGGAAAACAGCGTAAGGCAATCTGCCAGTTGGTAGCTGCTCCTTTTTTCGTTAAGCTAACGAGGATAGTTGAAGGAGGAGTTTTAACTTCTCATAGAAGTTTTTTACTAGAGGTTCCAAAGAAGGAGGTGTCGGATATATGATAAAAAATGAAGATGAGTTCAATAGTTTATTATCAAAGAGGAATTCAGGTGAAGTTACATACGGTTTAGAATTAAAGAGTGCTATCGAGAAAGGATGTATATTGGAGGCATTTTTGAAGCGAATGGGCCATAATGCAGATGAAATAGAGGGTAACTGGAGAATGGTTGATAAAGATTATGCTAAAAAAATTATAATTTATGTTCTTTCGAAAAACATGACCCATGATATTGATTTGAAGACAAAACCGATGGCAAATGAATTAAGTGAATATTTTTTAGATCAATTTCAGAAAGAAGCCTCATTCTATACAAACGCAAAGTTTGATTCGAAATCTGGTTACTTTAAGCTCTACTCTTGGACAACGATAAATAACTCACAATGGCATACGTTTGATACGGGAATAGTTGCAATGGACAATATACATATTGGAATCCTATGGGCAACGGACCCTTTATAAATGGATTTAAGACTGATTACTGATGAACTATAACTAAATTCACGTTCAACTAACGGGAAACTATAGCTTAATGATGCCCCGAAGGAAGCCGACGACTAAGATCGGCTTCCTTCGCTGCGCTAACGGGGGCAGGGTAATTCAATAGGATATTAGTCTTTTATGGTAAGATTATAGAACAAGAAAAGATAGTTAAAGTCGTCGTTTTTAGAATGAACAGTATGAAATTATAGGAGAGTCCTAAAATGAAAAAGAAAATGAACTATTTAATCTTAATTATAACGATCATCTTTATGGTTGGTTGTACCAACGTAGAAGATACATCCAATACAGATGCAGAAACAGATTCACAAGAAATAACCACTGATACAACAACTAAGAATAGTGAAAAAAAAGCAGCTGTCAAAGCGGTTGTTGATGAACCAGTAGGAGAGGAAACATCAACACAACCAAATAACGAATTGTCTTTAAGATACAAGCTTATCGAAGTCGATGGTGGTGATTTGTCTGGGCATCGTGAACCTAACGTTGTTGTTGACATTGGATACGGAGACCGTGAATATTGGGCATTTACTAATGAATATGGGCAATTAGTGCGTGTCATTGCTGATAAAATTATTCTACAAGACGACCGTAACGAACCTGTACTATCGTCTGGCAGATACTACCCTGATGAGGCAAAGGTTCCGGGTGTTGAAAGTGACGTTTTAGATGAAGGACATATCATTGCTGATTCTCTCGGAGGGGTATCGAATGCATATAATATTACCCCACAAGATAGCACACTCAACCGACATGGTGATCAGGCTTATATGGAAGATGCGATACGCAAAGCAGGTGGAGCCACTAATTTTGAAGCGATTGTCACATATCCGAATACAGAAACCCAAATCCCTTCAAGTTACCAGTACACGTATACGTTAAAGGGTAACAAGATCGTTGATACATTTGACAATGTGAACCCTGATGATGTAAATGCATCACTCGGATTAACAGGCAGTGAGCCTTCTGACTCAACTAGTTCAAATAAAAACGCTGACATTTCTAGTGTTGATACAAACGGTAATGGACAGGTGACGATTAAAGAAGCTAAAGCAGCAGGTTATAGTATGCCAATAACGAGTGATCATTGGTTATATCCATATATGCACGATGCTGATATGGACGGTATGGTAGGTGAGTAAGACTAAATAAGAGCAGTTTGCCGTCGCGGCAACTGCTTCTTCTCATTCAGCTATCAGGCAGGTTAGTTTAATGAAAAGGGAATAACACACCTCATATAGGATACTTTATCTCTAAAAGGGAGGGGAACACATTGCATGATATGATGAATAAGAGACAATTTATTGAGATGACAGTTAAAGAACAACATTCTATAGTATTGAAGGTTAATAATCAAGAAGAATTTTTCCGTGGTGTTTCTAGAGAACTAAATGAGGGCTACCTATTTGTTGAAACAGAAGAAGGTATACACTTTAAATTTAAAATGGATGAAATCATTGAGATTTATGCTATCAAGTCTTCATCTCCAAAGCATAGTGCTATGCAATCCCACAGTTTGATGAAAGGTAGTAAGGATGACCTTGAAAACCTGGTACTCCAGTTTGAAAGTTTAAATGACGATGTAAAGAAACAAATTACCTCTTCTTTATCAAAAGTGCTTGGTAAGCAAGTGATCATTTCGAAAATGGATATAACTTCATACAATTTATCTGAAATTGAAATGATTGCTAACACGATAAAAGGATATATACTCACTATTAAAACACTGGATATTCGTTCTGAACTACTCGAATCATACAACAATATGGAGTTACCTCAAAAGATATGTTTTGAGTAAGGGCTAGATCACAATTGAGAATAAGCTATGGGAGGAAAAATTATAACCGCTAAAATAGAGGTCGGGCCCCTGGGAGGTGAGTATGTGAAAGAAGTAATTAAAAATGTTCTGTTAGGTACTGTAGTTTTTGTCGTTGGCTTTTCCATTATGCTGCTTCTTACAAGCTCAGATATTGAAGCTGAACTTACATATTATGCTGCCATAGCGTATGCTCTTTTATATTTAGCCAGTGTTATATCTGTCTGCACCGCAGTACTCCTTAAAAAGATGACTCAATTAAAAAAGTGAACTACTCATCATGCTAACGAGAAAAGATAGTTCAATAAAAAACCATCGTGATTGGCTGCTTTTGTTCAACTAACAGGCAGGTTAGCTTAACTAAACTTGCTAATTAGTTTGTTTATTAAGTGATAGAACATCCATAAGCATAGAGGTGTATGATAGATCTTACTTACTTGCGTTTATTCTGATGGAGATGATCTACAAAAAGTTTTGGACTACAATATATTATTGTGTGGGATATGTTTCTTTGAGCATGTCTATTGAAAGGAATGTTAATAATTGAAAAACAAAGTTCTAGTGATTATTGGTACTATTGCATTGTCTATCTCACTTATTTTTGGAGTTTCTATCGAAGGAAATAAAATTATAGAAAACAGTCCTAAAACATCTAAAGAACCACAAACACTAACTTGGGATTTGAAGGGCGACAAGGTGGACCCTGTAAAAGATTATTCTGTGACAATTGGATATTCACACATCAAACTTAATGTAAAAAATACAGGAGGACACTCTTTTAGAGTTGAAATAAAGCACAACAGTAAGAATACAGTTATTTTTAATGAAGACATTGCAGCAGATGAAATAGTGGAATTCGTAAATAATGATCTTATGCCGCTTGTTCCTTCGGGCGCTTATTCAGTAACTATTTATGGTGGATCAGGACTACCCAAAGGACAAGTTCTTCTTACACAGTCAAAAGTACCATATTAAAATATTATTATGAACAATGGAAAAGGGAAGAACTTCTGGGCTTAAAAAATGTCATGTTAATAGCTGGAGCAATATACAGAGTTAGTTTAAATCAATGAGAAAACTAGGTTTGAACTAACGGGAAACTTTAGTTAAATAGCACCAGTCTAAAACCTCTTATTTGAAGCAAACTAAAATTAATTGCTCTTATTAGGAGGTTTTATTGTGATCTTAAGTGAACTTTGGAATCATTATGAGGCGGATAAACGAATTCAAGGATTTAGCCCAAATACATTGCGTGCTTATGCTTCGCAACTAAAGATGCTGGTTTCGGATCTGGGGGATGTAGATATTTCGGGGGTAACTCTAAATCTCCTGAAGGAATACTTAGTAAAGCAATCAGATCGTTTAAAGCCAAGCAGCCTTGGGCACCGTATTCGCTTTGTACGTTCCTTATTTAAGTTTGCATATGAAGAAACCTACCTATCTAGCAATCCTTCCATTAAACTGCGTGAGCCAAAAATGGAGAAGCGGGTACCTAAGTTTTTGATGGAAGAAGAAGTGATACATTTAAAGATCTCTTGTCAGACCAGCTCTTCTTGAATTTTTGTATTGTACAGGTTGTCGTATAGGTGAGGTGGAGAAGTTAAACATTGAGGACTTGAACTGGGAAAACTGCTCTGCCATAGTAAACGGAAAAGGGGCAAAGCAAAGAGAAGTTTACTTCACCACGGAGTGTAAAGTATGGTTGAAATAATATTTAGACAGTCGCGAGGACTCGTGTAAAGCCCTGTTTGTAACAGATAACAGTCCAGTGAAACGAATGGCTATACCAACACTTAGATGGGCATTAAAGCGCTTAGCATCTCGTGGGGCGGTTGCCGCAAACGTGTATCCTCATCGTTTTCGTCATACCTATGCCTGTCAGTTGCTCGACAATGGAGCACCATTAGAATTTATTCATGACATGTTAGGCCATGAAAAAGCATCAACTACACAAATCTATGCTCAACTACGCGGTGAACGACGGAGAGAACTATATCGGCGATTTTTTTAGCTTTGTTAGCGGTAGATCTCGTTTAGGATCAGCCGCTATTCCACTATCGGGCAGGATAGTTTAATAAATGATATCGAAAATATCACCAAAGAACCGTTTTATATTTTGCCGAAAAGCTTGCTAAAGTTTTCAGCCCGCCAGCTGATTTTGAGCTGGGGCTAGATAAGAACTACCATGATTCTCTAAAAAATGTAGGAACTCAGTGATTAGTCTCTTCAAAAAAGGGGTTGGATTGGAAAAAACCACTCTACACCTTTTTGCTAATGATGTTGGAGTCTTAGAAAAAGGCAGCTAGCAATCATTTACGTTGCGAAGAGTTACTTGGGATACGGATGAATCTTGTGCTTCAATTAGATATACATTTAATTAGTTCATATAGAAAGTCAGGTTTTATAATAATATAACAATGGGATAAAATACCTATTTATAATCTATAGTACATGGTAAAATATTCTTACTATTGCCAAGTTTGTTTGATATTTAGGATTTGTTAGACCTATAAAAAAAGATACTGGGAAGTGTTAGTGAGAAGAAGTACATATGGAAAGCAGAGGGGTTTAGATCATGAAGAAACTTTTATTAACAGTATTAGCAAGTATATTGACTGTAAGCATGATAGGTTCGGGAAACGAAGCAGTTGCAGCTGCAAGCACTCCGAAGCAAGTAGAGGTATTGCTGAATACCGTAAAAATGAAGTTTCCAGATGCGAAGCCATTCCAGGATGGCCAAAGTAGTGTCATGGTTCCGATCCGCTTTGTATCTGCAGCGCTGGGTGCAAAGGTTACATACTCGAAGGTTGGCAAAGTATCCAAGGTTGGGATCTTCAGCAAAGACCATACAGTGGACATGACAATTGGGCAGACGACTGCATTGGTGAATGGTCAGAAAAAGGACTACGGTACGCAGATTATTCTGAAGCAGAACCGGACATTCGTTCCGCTGCGTCTAGTCAGTGAAGGACTTGGCTAAAAGGTAGAGTGGGACAAAATTGGCCGTTGGGTCTGGATCGGGAATAAAGACTTCCGGAGTACGGATGATAAGCAGTTTAAGATGACGAAACTGAGCGATTTCAAGGCGTATACAAAAAGTGATGTTATGTTCAAGAACATTAATGATGAGAAGTATTCAGGCATAAAGATCATCAAAGAAAGTGACCTTCCTATCCAATTAGGAAATAGCCAGGTGGTATATAGTATGGATGTCATCAAAAGTGCAATTACGGGAGATGATGAAGTTCAGATTCGTAGTAATCATAGAGGAAACCCTATTGCCTTTTTGATCAAAAATAATCATGCAAAATCGCGTGGAGTCATCGACGTAGCTTTTATTAACAATGGTGACAAAACAGGGCTGAATTACTATCCAGTTTTGAGTCAGTCAGATAAATTTCAGAATGGAAACTACATTCAAAACTACACAGACTGGATGAATTTTAAAATTACTCAAGCTGATTATATTCTTCTTAGAGATGGCGATCTCGACAATTATGCCGTAGCGATCGTTAATCCCTTCAAGTAAGGGACAAAGATTGAATGAAAAAGACAATCAGCTCGATACTGACAACTCGGTTAGCAAGATTCGTAAAAAAAAAGGGGAAGATGAGGGGAGAACAAAATTCATGAAAAAAATCTTAGTTACTCTTATTGCTGGACTTACCGCTGTAACAACAATAATGGGGGGATCGTCCATACAAGCAGCTGTATCGTTTAAAGACGTTCCAAGCAATCACTGGGCTAAAACATCCATTGATTCAGCAGTATCCAAAGGATACTTCAAAGGATATAGCAATGGGACATTCAAACCATCTGCTTCAGTTACACGTTCTGAATTTGCTTCGTTGCTTGCACGTGTGTCTAAAGCAGATCCGAACGTCGATATATCCAATGTATTTAACGATTTATCCAATCATTGGAGCAAAAAGGAAGTTGATCGTGCAGTTTCTCTGGGATTCATAAATCCTGCAGACTATCCAAATGGTTTTAAACCAAATACTCCTATTACCCGCGAAGAAATGGCTAAGTGGATTAGTTCCGGTTTAGCAGCCGCCGACACTGACTTCAAAAAAGCATTGGAAGATACTAAAACAACGCTTGTACCAGTTAAGGAATCATTCTCTCCAGGAATTTCAGAAGCTAAAGCTCCGTACATCTCAGTGGTTATCGGAACAGGAGTGATGACTGGATATCCAGATAACTCATTCGGGGTGACCCAAACAACCACTCGCGCAGAAGCTTCTGTAATATTGCTGAGAATCGCAAATATGGAAGGTAAAAAGGCTTCTTCATTTTCTGATCTGAATGAGATTAGGGCCGTTGGGACAACAAAATCTAATTTGAGTCAAGTGACACCTTTTTCAACAGCAAATGATAAAACATATGCAGTGATTTCTGGGAAAACAAAAACATTATCAAATGGTGCGGGTAAAGTATCCTTACATCGAACCATCTATATTAATACTACTAATTGGACTAACAAAAAGAGCGTTTATGCACCGTTCTTTGTATCGGAAGAAAATAAAGATTTCTACAAAGAAAACACTAATGTCATTCCGGTATTCCATGAGATTACAGTCTACCCTAAAGCGAAAAATTTTAGTTCTGATCATATCAGGACTGGACTAACTACTGCTTTGAGTGGTCAAAGGATTGCTCCTTCTTCACTACCTGAAAAATACGGTTACTTAACGCTACCGGTGTATAACACTGAACAGTTCTTTGCTAAGTATAGTGCCTCTAATGGCGTGAAGTTATGGATAAAAGAAAATAAGAACGTAGATCGAGAAGGGTTAATTGGTATGTACTATATGGATGATGGATCTGCTTTGTCTCTATACAATAAATAAAATCAATGCTTGGATGAATTGGCTGGTTCCATTTCAGATACTCGAAATATGATAGCTCATGCTAAAACAAACTATAAGCCAAAGGGAAAAGAGTGCCCATTTGAACAACTTGAAGAATTTTCTAGCTGCCTAAAAGTAGTGGCAACCCAAGTAATATGTTGGTTTGCGAGACAACACGGCAAAGGAACATAGTTCCTTAAAGCAAAAAAGCCGCTAAATAAGCGACTTCAATGGGACCATGTTTTTGTCCCTCGACATGTATGTATGACGTGGTTGGTAACTTTGTGTCAATGTACAATTATTGAGTCCATGCGTATTAAACCGTATACCTCCACGTCCGCTGAAAGATATATCCGAGTTGTCCCCCGACATTTTCCAGACTGGTAGGCAACTTTATGTCATTCTCCAGCCTGTTGGGCACTTTATGTCAATTCTCCAGATATACTGATGAGACAAAAAAATGACCATAACATGTTGTCATAGTCATTAATTCTTATCTCGTATGGAATGTATTAGTTTTCAGGTTTTGTTGTGAAAATTAGACTATTCTGCTGTCTAACAAAAACATTGTGTCATTGATTTAAATGAAGATGGAGAAGATGAGATTGTTATAATTCTGACTAAAGGTACAGGGACTGGAATACATAATTCAGAAGTGCATGTCCTTAAAACAGACTTCACAGAAATCCCTGTTATGGATCCGAAAGAATTCATTCAAAACAATTTTAAAGTGAGTCTAAAAACTGATAAAGATGTCCGTCAGTACACTATTTCGGTTGATGGACAGAAGTATTCATTTGAATTTAGTGAAATGGACTCAAGCGAATGGTTTAAACAACCGACAGTTCAAAATATAATACGATATGGAATTAAGGATAATGAGCTTATTGCAGAGCTGCCTATTCAGATTTCTGCAGGAAACTATTTAGGAGATGCGATCGTTAGATATTCCTTGGTTAATGGAAACTTAGAAACATCCAAAATAGAAATCTCAAAAGAAGGAAGCTCATTATGACCTTCCTTTTTGTTGTAAGGATCATTAAAATCGTTCTTCCTGAATCTGAACTTATGTTATAGCTTTAATGGGAGATGCCTTTTCTAAAGAGAAGTATGAAACTGAAAAACGAAAGGACTTTAACAAACAAGCGCCTGAGTTAATCCAGATAGACTATATTCTTAATCAAACAGCTTTGGCTGTCGAAAGGGCACAGGCTAAATTGATGGTAGCGTGTAATAAATATTAAAATAAATAGTTTAATAAGTGAGGTTGAAGTAATTGAATAAGATAAGATTTTATTGCGAAAAACATATTCCTGGAGTCTATACTATTTTCGATGTACAATACACTAAAAATTTAATAACTATATTTGAAGAAAATAATCTGATATGGGAACAGTCAGATCCAAGATCGATGTTGATAGTTTATGGATTGAAAACAACACCAAGAAGTGGACCAATTGATGGTGAATGGTATATGATTTCCAACGAATTTTGGAGTGATTTTGAATTCACTCCATTAACATTCTCAGAAGATCCAACTACTCTAGAATCCCTTACTATCAGGTTAAAGGCAAAGGTTAAGTCAACTGTGCAACCAGTAAACTTTTCATCCATTCGGACGGAGGGGCCGGATAATATCGAACTAAAAAAATTATTGTTTAATCAGTATACTCCACCTAAAAATCACAAATTAACGGAGGAATTATTCCCTACGGAAATGGCCGAACTTGAATTGCTCGTAAGAGATGTGGAATGTGGAAATTGGAACGAAATTAGACACATGCCTTCGGGTTTTAGACTTATATATGATATGGGCAGTGATCTAACTTGGACAGGAGCTCAGATTATTAATATTGTTCAAAAGGCTAAACTGGAGAATGATTTTCATTTAGTAATTAGCCATTGGGATCTTGATCATGTCCAATCAATACTTGGAATGTTTGATGATGAAATAAAAAATATAGTTTCTTTTACCGCACCTTCTAGAATTCCAAATACAAATACAGTTGATCGTATTTTCGAACGGCTACTGTCAAATGGAGTGACACCATGGATTGTCATGCCACCACTACGTCAGAGTAATTCTAAAAAAATTCATTTAGTTCCACTCTTTAAAGTTGGGTTTTTAACATTGTATCGATCTACAGATGGTTATAGAATCAATCAATCTGGAATAGTATTATTAATCCATGGTCCCAATGCTCCCGCACTTCTTACAGGAGATCATTACTATCCTGAGATACTTAGAGATGTAATTATCCCCAACAATCTTGTTGATTTTGAGATTGTGGTACCTCATCATTGTGGAAGTGCAGGGACATTTGATGTAAGTAGTTGGAGTAAATTAGCTATTCGTGGAGCTATTATTTCTACGTTAAGAGGCAGATATAGAAATCTTCCTATAAGTGCTACTCATAATTTCTTTTCTGCTATATCTAACTTTCACTGTACAGACTGCATGAACACTAGCATAGTACATATAATTTGATTTGATACTAGTTCTTATATTTATATAGTGTATTGCGAACTTTTTAGTCAGGTGTGCTCCTTAAATGGGAATTGATTTAAATATTCGTGTGTCTGTTTAGGTCATGTAAGAAAGTTAGTTTTGACCGTCAATTCAAGAGCAAAGTTGTAGAAGAACTTCGGTACTCTTCCCGAAACGATAATTTAATAGAACCAAAAAAAGCAGTCGACATTAAATTGATCGGCTGCTTTTTTAATGGTAGAGAAGGGGTCATCACACTTGATGATAATGTTGACGAATATCCTCCAGTGAAAGTTTTTAGATAAATTATTTGATTTCTCAATACCTCACATTCCCTACCTCTTTTTATTATATATCTTCTCAAAAAACTAAAAAGTATTCAAGTTATTTAGTTTTAATATATTAATTAAATTATTAAGTAATATGAATACTCATATATTTCATAAAGTATTAAATAACTTTAACATATAAGTATTCAGTTTATTTAATAAAGGATTGCTAACAATCAGTTTAAACAAAATTATTAGTGTAATGTAAAGGTGAGAGTCTACATTGGTTTACCGTAGTAAATATTATGTAAACTTTATAAAGGTAGTACACTTGTATATTTCTAAAGTAGGTGTCTTTACCTCCAAATTTCAAGCTCTTTTGACTTAATACAGCTACATATCGTTAGAGAACACCTCACAAAATGAGCTAAAAGAGAAAAGAAATGATCTTCAAGAGGACCGTACGTGCTATAATAAAGTGCACCAAATCCATATTTTGCGCCCTTTACGTTTAAAGGCAATTTTACTACTGATAATGGGAAGTTGTATGTGAATTTCAATCTTCATAAGTTTTATATTAATGAAAGTTATCAACATAAATAGATATTTTTATATTATTTATAATTTACTTACTTCTATAGATGTATTTTGAATTTGATTAAGAGTTTATTGTTAGGAGGGAAAGTTAATGAGAAAACCTTATGAGCTCGAGGATTTGTATAGTGAGCAGATTCGAGCTTTTCGAATATACCTGAAGCAATCCGGATACACCGCCTCAACACAGAAAGAATATATGAGAGAGTGTTTGACCTTTCTAGACTCATTAAACGGTTCCCCGCCCCAGGAGGTAGGGAAATTGCATATTATGGAGTTTCTAAATGATAAACAAGCAGCAGCCGATATAACACGGAACAGAACTCTTTCCGCTATCAGGACATTTTATACCGCATTAATGGATTTTGAGCTTGCTTCTAAAAATCCGGCTGCAGAAGTGAAAAAGTCCAAAACGGAAAAAAATAAGAAGCCCGTGTATCTTGAGGAAGAGGATCTCACAGAGAGCCTTAAATTTATCGAAGGGCGTTACCGAAACAGAAACATAGCTATATTCTTACTTATGGCTTACTGTGGATTACGGGTAGGGGAAGTTCACCGGTTGAATTTAAAAGACCTGAAAAAGACTAAAGGAGTAATAGAAGTGTTTGGTAAGGGTAGAAAATGGAATGAAATACCCGTTCCAGACGTTTTACTAGACTACCTACTAGAAGTTGAAAAAGAGAGGATTTCGCCTTATAGCCTTAGGGAAGATGCATTCTTTATATCTCAAAAAGGGAGAAGACTCTCGATCAGACAGATTCAAAAGCTAGTTAATCAAACATTTGAAGCATTCAAAAAGAGTAATCCAAATGTAAGTGATATGAAACTATCTTGTCACAAGCTAAGACACTCATTTGCTACGATGCTTCTCAAAAATGGAATTGATATACGAGTCGTAAAGGAACTTATGGGCCATTCATCAATAGAGACTACAATGATTTATACTCACGTTAACGATGAACAAAAGAAACTGGCTATGGCAACCATGAATGTTCCTTTAGATTCTATCGGCCAATCAAGTGTTTATTTGCAAGAGACCCCTCATCCTTAGATGATTAACAACTCAACAGCAATGAAGGATATGAACTGAACGCATCTAAATCGAATTGATATGAGTTGAAATATCATTAATGAAATATAGTTTCATGTGAGTTCAAAGTGAGAGGCATGATAACGCCTCTCTATAATTCTTTTTTTCTAGTCATCTGACTTCTTAGACTGCATGTCTAGCTCTGTAATTGGCTCAGAATTTGGAGTATAGAGACTTATTTCAACGATAGACTCCACCAAGCGTATGATAATAAAGATTGCTAATATCAAGATAGAAGTGTTTGTATAAAAGTCATTCCCCGTAAAATAGCCAATGATTAATCCTGAAAACAGAAAAACAAATTTAATAATATTATCACTATTTGTCAATCTAAATACATAGACTATTATCCCAATAAAAAATGCTTCAAATGCTGTAAAGTATGCTACGGCACAGAAGGCCAAACATACTGTGATAAGGGCAGTGTCTATAAAGTACATCCGAAGTTCTACTTTTTTTAAAATTACCAGAGAAATCAAGCTTAATACAATTAATAAACATAAAATTATAGCTATTGGCCAGTTGGCATCCATAATGAACAACACTCCTTATTTTGAATTCTTAGAATTAGATGGACCGTCGTTGTCCGAATTAATCCATTGTTTTATCCTCCCTTTCTAAAGACAAAAAAAGCACCACTATAAACCTTAGAGGTTATAGTGGTGCTTCCACATTTCAACGTATTTATTTCATTCAATTTTATCATATTAAACTCAGATGCTCAAAGATTATTTAGGCTTGTCTGACTGATGGTTGTACTTTATACTAAGATTAATCAAATATCTTGAATCTGGAAGCACCAGACTGCTCTAAAAAGCGGTTTGGTGCTTTTTTTATTTTATTGAAGGAGTGACTTTATGTATTACCGTAGAACAAAAAAATGGCTAATAGCGTTGGCAATTTCAGTTCCTATCTTATCTGGCTCATCTTTGGTGTATATTCTCCAGACAGAAAAGCAACAGAATATTGGGAGCTTGCAGCTACCCAAATATCGTGTCGTCGTAATGTCTGACAACCACAATACTACAGTGGATACGCATGCTGAAACAGTTGGAGAAGTATTGACACAGCTAAATATTAAATTGGGTAATCAAGACATTGTAGAGCCTGCTGCGACGGTAAAGTTGACCTCTAATACACAAATTAGAGTTACGCGGCTTGCGAAATCTGAAAAAGAATATGAAGAAGAGATCCCGTACACAATAGTAAAATATAATGATCCTGATCTGTTTATTGGTGAGGAAAAAGTAATACAACAAGGGATACCAGGGAAAGAGATAGTTAGTCAATCTACAGTGTTAGAAAATGGTCAAGTATCGTTAGAACACGAACGTTCACGAAGAGTGATCCATCCCTACACGCCAGAGGTTATAGCTGTAGGGACAAGGGTTCCTGAACCTAAAGTAGAGTATAACTATACTGATGTAATTGAAAATATAGCTGCTACAGAAGATGATAATATCAATCAACCACAAGAGGGTTCAATAGTTCTCGTAGAAAACAAGAAAAAAATCACCACGATTGAGGAAAGACCGGTAGAATATAAATTTATTTTGGAAGAGGTTGAATTAACTGCATTTACAGCAGGTGTTGAGTCTACTGGTAAGGATCGAGGGCATCCACAGTATGGTATTACAGCTTCAGGAGCTACAGTGGAAGAAGGTCGAACAATTGCAGTTGATCCAAGTGTAATACCAATGGGTTGGTGGGTGTACATTGAAGGTGTAGGCTATCGAAAAGCGGAGGATACAGGTAGTGCGGTAAAAGGTAATATCATTGACGTATTTATTGAAGATCTCGACAGTGCGATACTTTTTGGTCGACAAAAGAACAAAAAGGTATACGTAATTGGACCGAATAAACCAAAATAACTTAGTTATCAGGAATTACATATTGATTAAACCTTAATTTAACATTTTCTTGCTTTCAAATTAATTTAAAACGTACAAATGCGAAGCACTCATCGTCCTTTAAGGGCGGTGCGTGCTTTTTTTATTCGAATTTGCTTTTAAATCTATACAAATTGAATTTGATACTTTGATAGTAGGTCTGAGAGAAAAGCGTCTATTATAAAAAATACTAAGGAGTCTAGTACATGTATAGTGGAGAGTTTTAGTCATGTAATAATTAAATTGTTCGATTACAAGAAAAACAGATGAGCAATAAATTAATTGGTCAATTAAGAAGCGTCTAGGTAGTCTCTTTACGTATTAGATAGATAGGGATTACGCTGTTGCTTTTTAATCAGTATAGAAAGCAACTAGTAGGCCTACTTTAGAAGTGTTATTTAAATTTAAAATATCACTTTAGTACATATCATTCAGTATCCTTGAATAAATAATGGAGGATAGTGTCGATAAGGATAGAGAAGTATACTTAATCAAGCTGGAGGAACAACATGAAGGCTTTTCTGTTCAAAACGAAACAAGTGAAAATCATTCTTATAATTGCTATTTTACTACTTACTATTTTAGGTCATTTAAATCAAAAATACTATAACTCTACTCGAGAAGCGCTTATTTACGAGCAAGTTGAAAAGATGCAAGCTGAAGCATTAAACATTAGCATCTGCATTCAATTATCACATAAGGGGGGAAGGTCATTAGAAGATTTAATTAAACAGAATGTAATGTCAACTTCATTACAAGAGGTAACGGTGTTTGATCCATCCATCTTTCTTAAACAACAGAGCAAATATCAGAAAATTGGTGATACGGGAAAATATGAACAAGGAATTCTTTTCGGAACTTACCAGTATGACATTGAAGAAGATTATGATTACGTGAGAAGGGCATATGAGGGCAAAAAAGAATTCACCTTTGAAACTGAAATAGACCGTAAACCCATTCTAAAAGCTTACTTCTATTTCCATCTTGGGTATCCGGTGATCATTAGTATAGTATCGGACATTAGCAAAATTAATAATTACATGGTCTCATTTCTTCTTAAAATGCAGTTGCTGATTGGAATTTCTACTCTACTCGTATTGATTGTACTAGGAATTATATCGAGAAATTACACAAGTAACATAATTATGGGGCTACAATCTGAAGAGGCAGCATTTTTTAGTAACATGGATCTTCTTTTCACTACGGTTAAGGAACAACGACATGACTTTAATAATCATATGTCCACTATTCAATCACTAATAGCTACTGAGCAATATGAGGAACTTAGAAAGTTTACAGATGAGATGATTGGAGAAGTAACAATTATTAATGATATCATAAATATTAATTCTCCAGCACTAGCAGGTTTGATACAAGCTAAATTAACATATGCTTCAAACCATAAAATTGCATTTAGTTATGAGATTAGCAGCATGCAACTCGAGTTTTTAAAGAGTACTGATCTTGTAAAAATAATAAGTAACCTGATTGATAACGCCTTTGACACTGTAAAAGCACTACCTGAGCAAGAAAGAAAAGTAGAGCTGACTGGTTACTTAGAAGATGATCGATTGTTATTCAAAGTATTCAGTAGTGGTCCTCCAATTCCTGAAAATTTAATTGATAAACTCTTCGAAAAAGGATTTAGTACCAAAAAAGATAAAGGACATCATTCTGGATTGGGTTTATATATAGTTCAGAGGATCATTAAACGATATCATGGCCGCATAACTGTTGATTCAAGAGCCAATGGAAACACATTTACTATTTCGATACCTATAAAATCAAAAGAGATCTGTTCTCTCTAAGAGGTTTACCGTCTCTTCCGATTATGATAAAATGAATCAGAAATGAATACATCTAACGCGAAGCACGCGCATGTCCTAAAGGACTGCCGTGCTTTTTTTGCGTTTTAAACTACTTAGGAGGGATGACAAACAATAATGATTGCTCTTGATGCGTTATTTGTTGATCAATACGTGGAGCTTGAAGACAAACAAGGTAATATGTTGGTTGCACAAATCAAAGCTATTGATTCAGAGACATTTCGAATTGGCTCCATTGTGGTTAAACATCGGATATCGATACCTAAACTCGTAAAGAAGGAGGTTTACATATATTTTGCAGGAGGATCAGGAGAAAAATTTCAATTCAAGACTTGTGTTCTTTCCCAATCTAGAGGTGAACCAGTAGAGCTACAGCTTTCCATTCCAGAGGACGTTTCCATATTAACGGTACAAAAGAGAGAATTTTTTCGGGTACCTGCAACCGTGAGTTTTAAACTTGATGTTGGAATAAGTGATCATCCGATGAAAAGTTATATCACGAAGGATATAAGTGGAGGTGGGCTTTCATTTATAAAAGATGGACATTTGTTTGAATACAATTCGGAAGGGCTCAACGGATTATTATTTATCGAAACAAGAGATTCCACTCATGAAATTCCCTTTAGAGGGAGATTCGTGTATCAGAATTTAATTGAAAGTGGTCTTCAAATTGCATTAGAATTTACAGATATACGGGAATCACATCGAGACATTATAATAAAATATTGTATGAGAGTTCAATTGCAGCGTAGACTTTAGCATGAATAGTCGGTCTAATATTAACTGCATTAATGATTTAGGATGCTAATTTCTAATGACGTAAGCATGTTGAATTAAGAATATTTATGAATAATCCAGCACCCCATCAAAATCAATGAGATAAAATGTAGTGATGGGGTGCATGTTTCTTGATTGTTATAGGAAATTATTGTGATATAATGTAATATCTAAAGAAAGGTTGAAAGGACGTGAGCGATGAGTTTTGTTCGAAAAATTGAAGTAGAAGGTAGATTATCTATCCCTAAAGAACTTCGAGATAGGAGACATATTTATTGCGGTAGTGAACTCATCATTAAAACAGAAGTGGATAAGTTGATTCTTATAATTCCTCAATCAAATTGTATACTTTGTTGTAAGAACACAGGCTCGAAGCTTATTGATTTTAAAGGAAAAATTGTGTGTTATCAATGCCTAAAGATGGTGAAAGCTAACTCTACAGCGTTAGAGAAAACTGAAGAACTACTTGATAAGACAAGCAGAACCTCTAATCTGATTAAAATGAAAAAGTTAATTGAACTAGATCCTGAGATTAAGCAATATCAAATTGTTGAAATATTAGGCATTTCTCGATCTAGAGTTTCTCAAATGAAAAAAAGTCAGAAAACGAGTTTATAACAAAGAGAGTATTCGGTTGCAATCAAACTGAATAGCGACAATGCAGTATGATTAGTTATTACATAGAATATCACTGAACTCCTAGTAGGAACATAGAAACAAAGTCTGAGACCCCTCTTAAAAAAGATTGGGTAATGCCTTTATGGGAATTCTATAGACAGATTGTATCTCAGGGAATATAATGGAACTAATTAAATAAGAGAAGCGAGGAAGCACCTCGCACTTAGTCATTACTAAGTGTGAGATTGCTTCCTCTTTTTGCGTTTTAAATTAGTACAGGGGGTTAGTCATGAATACGTTGGATGTAGTAATCAATCTGCTTGAAACAGGGAAATCATTATCTTTGTTAGATAATCAAACAAACGGAAAGATGAATAAAAGGGACGCGATACATAAAATTGCCCAGATAATTAATGAACTCCTTGGTTATGATCGTACTACGGTTGTGACAAATTATATTGATGGAAAGCTGAATCTGAAAAATACAATTCTTAAATTAGTTGTTAAAGACATTGAAATATCAATTCCCTATCCACCAGAATCGATTGTAGGTAATATTGGACATTCTTATTCGAATTCAAATCTAGTCACACTACCTATTAAAAATCCAGTACAGTCATATTTTCATGGTAAATGTATTGAGGCTGTTCGGAAAGCCTCTGAACAATATGGTAGTTTTCTCTCAAGAAGTGATTACACAACTTTCGCGCAAAACAATCAAGGTTATCCTTGTGCAGAAACCATAATTAAATACCTGGGACAAGGTTCGACAAAGTGGAAAATAGCTATATCGAACGCTTTACAGTTAAGGTTGGCAAAGTAAAGCATCTATCGAAATTATTAAATTTATTTGTAGGGGGAGAAGAGAATGGCTCATTATCTTAAAGTAAACAAAGGAACGGAACAGTGGAGTGTTATCCATCATCAGTTTACATATCATGAAAAGTGGTTTAAATATAACGATGAAATTAGTAGTTTTTTAGGTTGGGATGTTAAGGAGGAATTTGGACTATATATGAATGTAGAAGTTTTAACACTAGAAAGGGAACACCTAAAAAAGTATAGGCCCGAGTGGATCGAGCAATTTAAAAAAAACTCCAAACCGGCTGAGGCTAAAATAAAATCGCATGTTAATAAATCTTGGATCAAATTATGTAAGGAATTGGGGTTAGAAGTTGCAAGATTCATTGATGTTAGGATTTCAACTGCTCTTCTTAATGAGCGTATTAACGTTCATCAACTGGAGGATTATTATATAGAAATACATAGTGAGAAGATCTTTTTGCCAAATAATTATAACTGGGGGGAAGAAGTTGATACCCCTTCCTTTTTAAGATTACAAGCCGATCATATTGAAATAAAGAAACTACAGAGTGCGTGAATGTCTTACAGGCACTGATCAAAGACCATTTAAATGTTAATGAGTATTTATTTGATGTATTTACAAAATGGGCTTCCTGCGTGCTACATCTAAATCCACTTGTACTTGCCAGAGCATTATTGTTTGTTTACACGGCAGATACTCAAAGGATATAATAAAATTAACTGAATAACGACACGAGGAAGTACCTCCTTCAACTGCTTAGGCTGTTGCATGAGGTGCTTTTTCTATTTATAAGGAGTGAAATGGATCGTGAGGAAATTCATCCGCAGCATTTCATTATTGATGGTTATGTTTATTAATGGATGTAATCAGTCAACAAGTGTCTTACCTACTTTACATAATTTAACCGAGAATTCCTTCATAGCTTACGATGAAACAATATTATCAGGTAAACAAGTGAATAGAGTATTGGACCGTTATACAGAGGTGGTACCTATAGTTGTTGTGAAAGACGGAAAAAATTACGTTTTTGGAGGGAAACAAGTCCTAATGGATTCAAATTTCAAAAGAACTACTAGTGATATTTTCGATAAAGAAGCTCTTATAAACTTTGAGGCAACCTATAAAAGTCTTGTAGTACGTGACCTAAACAATGATATTGTGGGTATTAAACTAATAGAGAGCATCCCCTAAGATCTCACTTGGTTCATTTAGATTCTTAAAAGTTTGATTAGACACCATTCAATATTCACTTGGTTTTATGCACAAGCTGATGTATAATCTAAAGTAATTGAATATCCGGGAAGAGGAAGCACCTCAATAGGACCACATGGTCTTATTGAGGTGCTTTTTTTGTTTTTTCGGTACAAACTAACGAGGGAGTGTTATAAATGAAAATTGAGAAAAAAAGGAACTCACTAAAGAAAGGGATAATGGTATTTACCTTAATGGGATTACTAGTAGTTCTTCTTATGGTTCTTTTATCAGGTTTTAATTCAAAAGAGGAATTCCCCACTTTCCAGGATGTAGACGGTAAGATAGAAGTCATGGCAGGAGAGTACAAACTTGATAAACAAGCTTATATAGGTGATCCACAAGCGCCGGTTAAGGTCATTGAATTTGTCGATTACAAATGTCCCTATTGTATGGCCTGGAATAATGACAATTTCGATAAATTCAAAGATAAGTTTATTGATACAGGCAAAGCCCAACTCTATATAGTTAATTATCCTTTCTTAGGCCCAGACAGCATAAAGGCAGCAATGGTAGGAGAAATTCTTTGGAAACAAAATCAAGAGGCGTTTTGGGAGTATCACCATGCAATTTATAAGAACCAAGGAGAAGAAAGAACCGTTTGGGCGAATGAAAAGTTTCTACTTAAATTAATCGATGATTATGTACCGCACGGTAATTCAAAATTGGTTGAAGAGAGCTTGAATAATTTAGAGGGATTATATGAAGTAAAAGAAGATTTTAAAATTACCTCCATTAATGGCGTTGCGAGTGTACCAACATTTGTTGTAGGGGAAGATAAATATGTTAATCCTAGTTTAGAAAAGTTATCTGAGATCATAGAATCAAATATGTAGATATTAACTCAAACTCATTTTATATGATCACTAAATTTGGTATGTTTTCTCAAAACCAACAGGGGAATTAGTTGTTCAATTTAATTTTACATACTAGAGAAATCAAACAGCAGGGGGTATCCTCTGCTGTTTGATGTTTTTCTTGAGGAACCTACGAAAAAAGAGAATACTTCGAAGAGCTTCACCGGCTCCGTGATAGTCAGAAGCTCTGGATCGAAATAGAAAGTAAAATTAAGGAGTTTCCACCCTGGAATTTTTCTAAGGGATACAGTGAGCATCATCTCTGTCGACGAAATTGTAAACTGAATAGTCATACTTACTGATTAGCTCAGTTATTGATCTCTTCGTCGATGCTGAGCTAACTATTTTGTACGCTTGTATTGTGACTGAATGCTGCAGAAGGTAAGTTGTTGTCTTTACCAGATGAATAAGTATTTAAGCTAATTACTATGATAAAAACATTGAATCTTATGTTCAGAGTTGCTAGTACTCCATAGGTATTCAAATATTTTATTCTGTGGAGTAGAGTAATCAATTAATGTTCGTAGATATCTTTTAAAAATATAAAGAGATAAAATTCAGATCTTTGGGAATATGTTCATATATTTTGGGATATAAATAGAGATATCAATATATTAAACTCGGGGAGTGTTCAATATGGAATTGCGTAAAGACAGTTGGGACGTTGAAGCAGATTTGTTTTTAGCACAGACTGTATTACAGCATATCGAATCTGGAAGTACACAATTAAAAGCATTTGAAGAAGCTAGTGAAAAATTAAAAAGATCAAAAGCAGCGTGTGGTTTCCGCTGGAATGGATCCTTACGTAAAAAGTATGAGGACGCTATTCGAAAAGCTAAACAAATCCGAAATCAAAACAAAAGTGATGGAAGTATTGTTACTATCACTAATTCAAATACGATTGCTCATGAACTGAGTCCCAGAGAAGAACATAATACGGTTTATTCACTTCAAGACCCCATTCAACTAGACCAAGAGTTTGTAGTTACCTTTAATGAAATTATGGATAATCTGAATTCACATATTTCGTTGCTAAGACAGATGACTCTAGAATTAGCAGGACGTCTCGAAGAAGCGAATAATAAGAATGAGAAGTTGAAAAGTGAATATGCAAACTTACAAAGTGAAATAATTAACGCTGTTGACATGAATGTTTTTATGAGACTCGCCGATAAGATATCAAATAATAAAATGGAACAAATAACTGGGTAAACAAAAAGCAGCCGCGAGCTGCTTTTTGTTATTATCTTCAAGCTTGTGAAACATCAACTTAACTAAAAGATCAGGAGCAAAATGGATTATAAGTATTTTTGGGATAATATACCTATATCCTTTGATCATTTAGTGGTAGAATATTCTTGTTATTGGCAAGTTTGATAGGTATTACGGAACAGAAAACTACATTCAAGATTATGGGAAGGACGTGTAAATGAACAGCATAACACATTCACATAAGAGCAGATCCCTAATAAAACTAACTCAATGTAGAAACACCCCACGTAACATTTAGATTCAAATTAACAAATCTGTTTAATCTCAATCTGAAAAAAAGGTCAATCCTAAAGAATACATAGTTTATATCAAGGAAGTATAGTCTGCTTTTAACATGTGGAGCGTGAAAGAATTGAAAAATCCGACTCAACTCTTATTAAGTGGTGCATTGGTATTGGGGATGTATTGATTCACCGGAAACACAAATCAGGCTGCAGTTACCTCATTTAAAGATGTACCTGCCTGCCATCGATGTAGCCGTAGCGAATGGCTATTTCAAAGGATATATTGTTGGCACCTTTAAACCAGGTAGGACGGTAACCCGTGCAGAGTTAGCAACATTTCTGGCTTGAGTGAGGAAGAAGTAAATGATGCAGTTTCTTTAGATTTCCTAAAACCCTCAGATTATCCGAATGGGTTTAAACCGAGCACGACGTTGACACGCGAAGAAATGGCGAAGTGAATCATCTACCAATGTGATTCAAAAGACTTATTATTCAATTTATTTTTTCTCAAATTATCGATTAAGGGGACCTTATGAAAAAACTTAACTTATGCTTTCTTATTGTTATATCGCTCTTACTAATGGCTAATCCTATATCAGCAGCATCCACATCCTATGATTCTCTGCCTACGCCAGATTGGAGCATTGCACATAAGGATAGCTCTGACATTATAAGAAAAGTGGCACACTTTGCAAGAACAAAGGATTATCTTTATTTTATGGATTCGTCAGGGAAGGTCACCGTGTATAAAGAAAAAACCAGAGCTAAAGTTGGGACAGTTGATGTCATTTCATCTTCCCGTGTGATTTTTGCGAAATTTGGTTATAAAAATGAAATTTTCTCTAATGGAAATATGTCATTTATTACTGCTTACATGGATGAAAAAAAGAATCGAGAATTCTTCCAACTCCGTGTGTATTCTCCAAATGGTAAAAAACTATGGGGTTATACATTTACAGAGAAATCCTCCGACGAAGTAGGATCTTACATCATGAATGATGGTACACTGCTTGTTCATTTAAAACTAAACACCTCCAAATATGTGACATATCGTTTCAGTGCCGATGGTAAACTACTCAATAAGAAATCAATTAACGAATTTATGTACTACAAACAAAATGGCTTTATTACAACTCTTTCTAATTGGTCCTCAGCAGGTGAATACAAGTCTACGCTTTCTTTTTATGACGATTACTTGAATAAATCATTTAGTTACCGGAATATTGGGTTGTCTTTTATGGGTATTTTAAAAGATAAAACAATGCTATTCACAAAATTTGATCAAGGAGAAACAACGGCAGTTATTGCTAAAAACTCACAAGGAAAAACACTCTGGACAAAAATACTCCCAGAGTCAGCTGGTGCTTATATCGGACAGACTAAAAGTTCAACTAACTCATTTTTAATGAAAAGCAAAACTTCTATTTACGCTTTTGACTCAAAAGGATTGATAAACAAAACTAAAATCACATCAAATTCTTTTGAGCTATTTGAATCGGATGAAGGTACAACCATTCTTGTTCATGATCAAAACCAACTTGGAATTCTGGATCGAAAATCACTAAAAATTAAAGCATTGTACAAATTTAACATGGAGATAGGAGCCGGACAATTATACTATGGAGGTAATGGGATAGTTTACGTCATGAATTATGCTTCAGGTAATGTGAGTAAATTTACTCTTTCATATTAGATTGAATGACGACCTCTCAAAAAGGAGGCCGTCGTTTCTATTTCACGATAAACAATATTTGTTTCCTTGAAGGTGCCAGTTCTGCTCCAGTTTATAATTGATCTCCATCTTGCACTATAGCAATCCAGTTCCCATATCTGATCCCAATACAGAATCTATGTAAGTCTAGGCGTCTCTATATGCTTACTCATATTTAGCTTTCTTTTGATAAAGGCTTGTTAGCTAGTTTATTTAATCTGAGAGTTTATCGTTGATATTCCTTTCCAAGACGAACGCATCCAACTATTAATTATTTCAATTATCACACTCGAGAAGATTGAGAATGAATCCTTAGTTTGTAATGATGATATACCTAAAATAAATTGATTTGGATCGGAGAGTACTAATGAAAAAGATACATAATATAGCGGTTATAATCGTGTTGTTACTTGTTTTAGAGTGGACTGTTCCTGGAAAATTAGCTATGGCTAATGAGATTCCAACCGATAGTAGAGATAAGATCTATTTTGAATGGATGCAAGATTCGAACTTTCGTAATAGAACAGGAGACGCCATTATTCGGAAAACTACAGTAGACTATCATACAGGTTTATTTACTAGTGAAGACACCGTGGTAGATTATGTAGATAAGTCTTCGGAGTACAACTTCAGAAAGATTAATGGTATGAATACAAAAAATCCATTGATAAGCTATTCAATCCTACAGAGTGGTTCGACCGAAAAAATTGTGAAGTATGATAGCCGCACTAAGGTATTCTCCATTATTGCTAACCGAAATAAAGCGAATGGAAGGATAGACGGCGTTTATCCAGATGCAAACATGTATGTAGTAGAGAAAGGAAGTCGCGAATACCTGGTGTACTCTATATCGACCAATAAGCTTATACATAAAGCCAAAGAACGACCTACCGAGCACAACGATATATTTGTGACGAATGTATTGTATCGTAATTATTTTGATCCAGCACCTAAAGTAGGCGCATTATATGTCGAGGCAGGAGTATATTTCGATTCAAAAAACTATACTTATATAACATATCCTGGTGAATACCCCTACGAGATCAGGCCTGATGGAAGTAAACTGAAACTTAAATCTTATCAAAAAAACAACTCAGATGACTTTGTGTACAAAAGAACATTAAGTTCTTCTATTGTATATAAGCAAACGAAGAAAAAAAGGTCATACAAGCATGATCTTATTATTAATGGTAAGTCACATACTCTGTTAGAGTCCGATACGAGCAGAGCAAATTATGCATTTGGTATCGCTCAATTTAGCCCTCATGGGAAATATGTTGTGCTGTGGGTCAACTACACAGAGAACGGTAGAAGAGTCAAAGGTAAAGAGGAGTACCGTATATTTGATACCTCTAATGGGAAGTTAATTCAAACAATACCGATTAATTCGACAGGTTCATCTTCTGCAATCGACTATGGCATGAGTTGGATGGGTGGCACCGATCATATTATTCAATCTGGCTTGCTAAATTTTGGAGCGTATCGAATTGTAGGCTCTGATCTGATGACACCTCGAAGATACGGCAATGTCGTTGATTACTCACACGCAGATTCCTATTTCTATACGTTTGGCATGGATAATTATTTAACTATTAATGACCCTATACCAGTTAAATTCAAAGGCAAGTACATGCAATATGGGGGACAAGGATCGTTTCGAACGACGGACCTGACAATATATTCTCCAGTAGATGAACTTGTAAAACTGCTGGGGGGTAACATAGATAACAGCAATGGCAAGATCACCGTGACTTACCAGGAGAGTTCTTTTACTCTAAATCGCAGTAAGCAAATTGTATGGAAGAATAGAGTGTATTATCCGTTACGGGAGTTATTAACCGGGATATCCCTGAAGCTCCTGGTTGACACTAACTATCTAACGTCGAATGACTGGAGAGAACTGCAGATAATAAAATAACGTTTCACAATGAAGTTACAAGATCGAATTCATTATTTAAATCAATAATTTTAAGGAGCTACTTTATGAGAAAAACACTATTAACACTGACCGGTTTTATTTTTCTACTCTTAATGACGGCTACTCCTATGTATGCAGCACCAACATCCTATGACTCCCTACCTAAGCCAGACTGGGTTGTTACACACGATGAAGTTAGTAACTTTGGAAAAATAAAAGATTATCTTTATTTGATGGATTCCTCAGGAAAGGTCACCGTCTATCAAGAAAAAACAAAGACTAAAATAGGATCTGTTGATGTCATTTCTTCATCATGGGTGCAATATAGTGGTGGATTTGAATATAAGAATCAAATATTATCCAACGGAAATATGTCATTTATCACATCGTACAAGGATAAGAAAAAAAATAGAGAATTCCCTCAACTTCGGATTTTTTCACCAAAAGGGAATAAGCTTTTGGATTACACGTTCACAGAAAAAACTACGAATGAAGTTGGGTCTTATATTATGGACGATGGTACATTGCTCGTTTATTTAAAACTTAATTCTTCTAAATATATGACATACCGTTATAGTGTAAATGGAAAATTGCTTAGTAAGAAAATGATTAATGAATTTATGTATTATCAACAAAATGGATATATCTCAACCATTTCTAATTGGTCCTTTGCTGGAGAGTATAAAAGTACACTCTCTTTTTACGATGATCAATTGAGAAAAGAATTTAGTTATCGAAACAATGGTTTGTCTTTTCGGGGAATCTTGAAAGATAAAACGATGATATTTACAAAATTTGATCAAGCTGGGTCAACGGCAGTCATTGCTAAAAATCCACAAGGAAAAACGCTCTGGACGAAAACAATATCAGAGTCTGCTGATTTTTTAATTGGAAACACAAAAAATTCATCTAACTCATTTATGTTACAAAGTATTAGCTCCATTTATGCTTTTAATTCTAAGGGTTTTGTAACCAAATCGAAAGTTTCAACTACAGGTTCATTTTGGATACGTGAATCAGCAGATGACAAAACTCTTCTCGTTGAAAAACAAGATGGACTACTAATTTTAGATCGAAGAACGCTAAAAACCATAACCTCATATAAAATAGACACTTCGGATAAACAATTTAATTATGCCGGTAACAGGGTTGTTTACATTGTGGATCCACTGACTAGTAATGTGAGTAAATATACACTTTAATATCGAATAGGAATGTTGTTAGTTGCAGTGCAGTGGACTTGCCGAATTCTCATTGGACAAACTTCGATTGCGAGTATTGGTAATGAAAGTAAAATCTCTCATAGTTCATAGATGGATGTTGTATCAGCATTGTGAAATAACAATATGATAGATCGGGGTAAAATAGTGGACTTCTTAGAAAAATGGCTACACATAATCCGTAATTGTTCTTTTGATAACACCTACAAAATGGCTTGGGCTAAAGCAATTACAGAAATTGCCGTAGAGCAAGAAAATTCAATTCAAATAGAAGAAGCATTTCTGGTTGAAATTCAGTTAAGGGATATTGCCAAAAAGGTTCTTCGCTATTATTTTGAACAAACCCTATTCTTTGATCTTCAGCAAAGTTCGAATCCTGTGAAGCCGCCTGTCATGTTGAGCATTGCGAAGGAACTGATAGCCACTTATCAGGCTCGTACAAGCTCGATTAAGCCAGTAAAATGGTTTAAGTCGAATATTGAGGCGGTATGCAGTTCAGAGTATGAGAAGGCTGTTTCTTCTACCGTAAGAGCTCTGAAATCGGATGTAAGTTACCGCTTCCTACGTGTTGAAGGTAAGGAAGTGGAAGGCGTATATCAATATGTACAGAAGGCGGATAGTTTATTTATGCAAGGAGAGGATGTACTTGCGCTTAAAGGTAGTCGCCTAATTGTATTTGATGCCATTAATTATCGATGGACGCAGATGTTAGAGAACTTCAATCACTCTCCACGACTTTCAAAGAAAGTACGAATAATCGACGAAGATCAGGTACGTCGAAAACCGCTTGGTAAGTTTGCAGAATTCATTGAAGCTGAGAACCCTGAATTTCACTGTTTTTTATGTGGAGAAAAAATTGTAGCTGAGACACCTGCTATTGATCATGTTATCCCATGGTCATACCTCTACTCCGATGATCTTTGGAATTTGGTATTTGCACATCGATCTTGTAACAGTAGTAAGTCAAATGTGATACCGCATGAGGAAAAGATTATTCAGCTAGAAGCAAGAAATCAAGTGCTTCTTCATCGTTTGAAGGAGAATAGTAAGCTGAATAAGCATGTCTCTGAGCTAGAATTGGCTATCGAGAGCAACATCGTACGGAAATTCTGGATTGCATGTCTGGGTTGAAAAAGATAGGAGGGTTTTGAGATGAAGACGTATAACAAACTTGTGCGTGATAAGATACCGCAAATTATTGAAACAAGCGGCAAATTATATGATGTGAAAGTCCTTAGTGAAGAGGAATATGAAACCGCACTTAAGTTGAAGATGCAAGAAGAATTAAACGAGTTTCTTGAAGCAAAAGACAATAACGAGCAGATACTTGAGCTGGCTGACTTGTTAGAGGTAGTCTATAGTTTTTCCCTTAGCCAAGGTACAACGGTTGAGGAACTAGAGAATATTCGTAAACAAAAACATGATGAACGCGGTGGGTTTGACAAGAAGATTATGCTTTTAACTGTCCAGTAGTCAACATCCCCTCACTTCATAGGTGGAAAAATTGAATGGCAACGATATTCTATTTGATTAGTGCCTAACTTAACTCATGTTTTCAGTCGTAGTTTAAATTGTAGTTGCATTATAAGTCGCTCTTTATGCGGCTTTTTTATCTTTTTAGGCATTATTCTTCTGTCATGAGGAGAAGAACGGATTCCGATTACCACGTAGACGTCTGCTAGAGGTACTCATATTATATTTCCTTTTGGTCTAGCACTAATAACACTCATAAACGTAAACTTGTTGTAAAAAATCATGTTCACTCTTACAATAAAAATAAGACATGCAGTTAATATTTTCGTGGGAGGAATTTCGATGAAACGGACCGGAATGAAGAGATCTTTGGACCGACTTGGACGTATTGTCCTTCCAAAGGAATTACGGGATACGATGGGAATTCATATCGGCGATCCGCTTGAGTTTTTCACTGAGGGAAAAGAGTTGATTTTAAGAAAGTATAAATCGACATTATGTGTGTTCTGCGGAGATCTGGATACAGATATGTATTTTAAAGAACAATTCATATGCCGGACCTGTGCACTAGACTTAAAACTTCAAGATAACATTCCCCAAGAGTACGTTCCTCAAATAGTAAAAATTCCTGCATCCCCGGAGGGTATCGTTCCTGATTCTAAACAAGATACCTCTAACGATTTCAATGAGAGAGCCAGCAATGATTACCCAAATTTAAGGCCAAAAACTGCCATAAAACTCAATCAGTTAAAAGAAATCATTGAACAACAGCCTGACTTGGCTCAACAGCAAATAGCAGAAAAGTTGGGCATTAGTCAAGGACGCATCTCCCAATTAAAGAAACTTCTTATGAAAGGAAATTAGTTCTAAAAAAAATGTAATGCAGTTTTTGCGTGCTTACCTACCGATACAACTTCCAGTTTGCCTATGAATTATTTATAGATAGTCTAACGTTAGGAGGAAATCTGTAGCCACTAGCAGTACTGCTTATGATTTTTTTGACCAATTGGGGGTGACTTATGAAAAGACAAACGGCAGAAAAATTGATTTCGATGTTGACTACTAGTACGCATCAGCTTGTAAATTACACATGTGAAGTCATTGAGCTTAATGGTGAAGACACAGTAACATCATTCCATCAATGGGCAGATAATAAGTCAGTTCTTGGTCTTTTTCTAATAGGTAATGCTGAAGGAGAACAGCTTTATTTTCTGATAATTGCATGGAATCAAAAAGTTAAAGATAATTATTATATAGTAACATTCCCTTATAATAAGTCACGACCTATCACAGAATTACATAAAACAGAAACATTCGGTAACACGGCGACTACTTCACTTGTTTGGATGTATAAACCTATGAAACGAGATGGGAAAAATCAAGAAAGAAAACAGTATTTTAAAAATTACTATGGTAGTTTGAACGTTAATGTATCTCTACCTCAAGTTAACTCAGAGGTTGAGATGTTTATTAAGGATCTCTTCTTGCTGTGCAAAATCAGGATGAAGGCAGATGACTTATCAATACCTACTCGATAGATTGACTGAGTTTCCGGAAGGTCGTCTGTTGGAGAAACGTCACTTACAAAGAGAGTGAAACTTAACTTTGATTAAACTTGCTAAGCAGCTAGCAATTGATGGAGCAGCCATACTAAATAGAGATTCGATAGCATATTAATTTCCGACCTAGAATCTCTCATTTAATAGTTGGTATAATCTATTCTGTGAAGCCGTCCCAAATAACCTTATCTTGCATAATTCCATGTAACTGATATCCATCAACTGTTCGATGGTGTTAATTCTATGGCGCATCAGGCATAAATACATTCTCTTTTCAAATGAATGGTCCACGGGTGTTAAGAGCTCCTCAAGATCCAAGTTGTATTCAAAATTATCAGCCAAGTTGAAGATCTCTCGCAAACTCAATGTCCATTTGATTGCACCGATAGAACAAAACAAATACACATTCATTCTAAAATTTGCTGAAGCAAAATTATATAGGGAGATTAAAGACTGGATCTATGCCAATATGAATTACATATTCGTTGTGGCAGGGGACTGGGTTTCTCAGCGAACATTTCAAATGTTTACACTGCCATATATCTACTAGAAAACAGATAACGATGATCAAGTAATGGAGATCTAATTAAATGACAGCAACCTAACAAAAATATATCTTACTTATCATGCATAGATAGGTAGGTAGGTGATAGTATGTTGATAGATAATATAATTAATGTTAAAGTTACAATAACTGAATAACTACAAATTGCGAAGCACGCGATTATCCTAATCAACATAGGGATAATTGCGTGCTTTTTTTGTTTTTATTTGGCAGCTCCTCCTCGGTGCGGCCGACACAGGAGGGTTTCCAAAACAAAATACTCATATGTAAAGTGGCTACGAAAGCCACGCTATGGGTGGAAAGGAGTTAAATATGTACGCTAACGATATGGGAGAAGGTTCTAAATTTACTTTTTTGAGAGATTCACATATTAAGGGAATAAACAATTTTCCGGTTTGAGAATTTGGATGGGTGGCGACTAGAAGAGATCCCTACGCCTGGTTGTTATTGTTTCACGAATAGTAAAGAATAAACTTTAACTTTTGGAAATCATTACAATTATGCCTGTTAAATGGCTCCGTCATATTTAGAATCAAAATCGAATGAACAGGAAGCATTGTCTATTAGAGATTCTATCTTGAAGAATACGGATTTTTTTACAAGTAATAAAAAAACGAAAGAAGGCAGGTATTTTAAGATGAATAGATTGAGGAAAGCACTTATTTTGATGCTAACGATAGTCATTACCTTGTCTGGAATGACAATCTACCCAAGTAATAGCCAAGCTTCTGTTGCGCACAAGTGGTCTATGTACACGGTAAAGCAAGGGTATGCCTATTGGGACATAAGAGGTAATATATTTAAATCGGATTGGATTACGGGTTACAGCTCTTTTACTTTTGATAAGAATACTGGAACTTTTAACCTAGATGGTAATTACGGTCAAGCTAATACAGGTGTGGTTTATACTTATGATGATGCTCCTGGAAATAGAGGTAAAATAAAATATACTAGAGCATATAGTGAAGGTATGGCTGAATCAGGAGTTCTTGAAGCTTATGCCGCACCTATACCTGATACCTTAGTAGGGAGCGTGTACAGCTCTGTAGCCAATACCTACCCAAATAATGCTGTTGATCCTGATGGGTTCTATTATAAGTATGAGGGTACCATAAATAATAAAGTACCTGTTGTAGAAATTACTACTAAAGGGGATATGACCTACCTAAATGATCAGGAATCCTTAAGTATCTCTGGAACTGTACAAGATCCCGATAGCGACAATGTATTAATAACAGGGTTTATAGGTGGTATTGGTAAATCTGTAGAAGTCCATAATACAACTTCAAAAAGTCAATGGGTGTTATCGTGGGATATAAGCGAGCTTCCATTAGGTACATATAGCCCCATTATATCTGCTGAAGACGGTATAGACATTGTAGAGGTAAAATATCAAGGTAATATAACTATTAAGCAACAAACTTATTATTACTGGAGCAAATTTAGAGTAGATAAAACACCACTTATCTCGTGGGCTAGATGGACATCTGATCAACACCCTAATTTACCTGGATTTTTCACAGGATACACTACTGATCCTGGAATGCATTCTTCTAAAGTTACAGGTACTTATTTTTACACACTAACTGCACAACAACCTGTAGGTTATATCCCACATTTTAATGATAATAGAAATGTAATTAGATATACCAGGGTTTCTGATCGTTTGTACTATCAAGAAGATCTACATTGGGCAGCGAATGGTGGACAAGATATAAAAGGTTCATTAGTACAAACTAACATTAAAGCAGCTCAAAACACTTATCCAGTTGATGGAGTTCACACAGATGGATTCTGGTACACAAGGGTAGGATTGGTGCCTAATACAAATCCAGTCATCAATGTGACTCAATCGGGTAACAAATCTATAAATTTAAAGACCGGGAGTGACACCTTTGTTATTTCCGGCACATCTACAGATGCAGATAACGATACCTTGTCCATTTCAGCGAGTATAGGTGGGGTAGAGAAACAAGTAGTTTTAAGTCAAACTAAGGATGATAAGGCTTGGACTCTTGTCTGGCGTACATCCGAGTTTAGTAGTAGTGGTACTTTCAGTAGGCCAGTAATTACAGTCGATGACGGTAAGGGTGGAATTTCAACAGCAACATATACAGGAAACCTAATCGTAAATACAGATTCCTTGTACTATTGGGATAAGTACACCACCAAAAATCAGGTGACTAGTTATAGAGAATCTAAAGGTACTACCTATAAAAGTGATATAGATAATATTTCAGGTTATCGTAACTATACGTTTAATAGCACTACTGGTGAATTCTCTGGTGTAGGAGAGTATCAAACGGCTCCAACATATCCAACTTGGGCAGGTACTAGATTATATTCGATCGGTTACCTCCGAAGTATGACAGAGTATGAAGTTACTAATCTGGAACAAACTCAAGTTACTAGACATGAAGCTGTAGCTAACTCAACAAATAAGATTAAGGATACGTTAGTGCAGAGCAATATTTTAGATGTAGACAAAACTTATCCGGATGATGGGTTACACACAGATGGTTTCTGGTATATTAAAAAATCAACCACAAACATGCCACCGGTACTTTCAGTAGATAATTCTGATCAAAATATCGGTACAGCATCTGAGAAAATCAGCTTGAAGGGTAGCGCATTTGACTCAGAAGGAGACGAAATTTCCATTTCAGCAACATTAAATGGTATTACTAAATCGACCAGTGTTACAGGAGCTGGAACTTGGAAACTTGATTGGGCGGTTAATGAAGTCCCGGAAGGAACATATACGAATGTTAAAATTAACGGAAATGATGGGAATAAAGGCACGGACACAATAACCTATACCGGGAGAATCAACTTTGATATGGTCGCTCCTGAGAAGCCGGAGGTTACCTTATCTGAAAACGCATGGACAAACAAAGATGTGAAGCTGATAGCTAAGCATGGTGTCGATATTGGCAGTGGTGCGGATTACACTGAATATACGAGAGACGGTGAAACATGGCACAAGTACAATGATCCTTTAGTTATCGGGGATTCCGGAGAATGGACATATCAGTTCCGTACAAAGGACAAGGCAGGGAATGTTGGCCAATCAACGGAAGTCACTGTGCGAGTCGATAAGCAAGCACCCACAGCACCAGTGTTGAGTTTGTCTGAGGAATCCTATACACAAGATCCGGTAACGATTACCCTGAAGAATGGAACAGATGACCTAAGTGGGGCAGAACGGACAGAGGTTAAAGTAGGGACAGGAAATTGGACAACATATAATGGGGAAATGATTGTCGATGAGGAAGGAGAAACAGAAGTATGGGCGCGGACGATTGATGTCGCAGGTAATATCAGCCCTGAAGCAACTGCAAAGGTCCTCATCGATCGCACTGCACCAACAGAGCCGAGTTATACTCTCTCAGAGAGTCAATGGACAAACAAAGATGTGACATTCCAACTAAATGGTAGTCAAGACGCATCGGATGTATATTACGAGTACAAAATTGGTGATAGTCCTTACACTACGGGTGAAAGTGGCACCATTACAGAAACAGGTGAGCATACAATTACAGCTCGCGCCGTGGATGCAGTAGGGCTCATCAGTCCGGAGACTCAATTTGATATCCGAATTGACAAGGAACTACCTGATGTGGATTATGCACCTAATGGACTGCAATGGTCGCTGCAGGGTACCGATGTTCAAATTAAGGCATCTGATAGGTTGTCGGGTGTAATTGAACCGGTATATGTAGAGATTAGTCAAAGCGGACAACCGAGTGAAGCATGGCAGGTAATGCCAGACAACGGCAAAGTGACCATAGAGGACAAAGAAGGTATCTGGTATGTGCATACACAAGTGAAAGACAACGCTGGAAACACCGGTACACATACGTCCAACCCATATCAAGTACAGAAGGCACCCGATGCCCCAACACTGGAAGCAACAGCAATCAGTGCTTCTGAAGTCAAACTAAGCTGGGATTTACCTGGCGGAAATCGATACACATCAGGCTACACGTATACCATCAAAAACATGAATACCGGTACAGAGAAGATATTGGAGTATCCGGTTCATGAATACGTGGACCAGCAGCTACAAGGTGGTCAAATTTATAACTATCAGCTGACGATTCGAAATCATGTGGGATCAGCGGAGACACAAGTCTCTGCACTAACATATCCAGCTAGTCCTGGAGTCGAGATCAGTCCTGTCTTTCGGACACCAGGTGAAATGTTGATCAACATAGATTCTGTACCAACTGCAACCGATTATCGCCTAAAGTTGATCGATAACCAAGGTCAAATCATAGAAAACGGATTAGTTTCAAGTACTCAAAAAGCATTAACTGGACTAATTCCAGGAAGCAGCTACACGGTTCAAGTATCAGCAATTAATGATAGTGGTGAGGGCTTGGCTACTAGTGTCGGATTTTTAACCCTTCCAGAAACGCCAATGGGATTTACAGCTATTGAAATTAAAGAAGATAGCGTAATTTCAGAGTGGCAGAGCGTTACAACGGCAACCTATTACGATCTCTATCGGAATAACGAGCTCATGTATAACGGGGGGGATCTAAACTATAAAGATACTGGCTTAACCCCTGGAACAGCGTATGAATACGTAGTGGCAGCTGGAAATGAAACGGGCGAAGGTGATGTCTCGGAACCTTTGAATGTAATGACCTTGCCTGAACAGGATAACTCCCTAAAAATGCACGGTTTTAGTACAACAAGATTCACTGCGCAATGGAACGGCGTCCCAAGCGCAATCAAGTATATCCTTCAGGTGTATGATCTCGAACAAAATCTTGTTGCCGAGTATCAAGGTCCAAATCTGGAATATACGGCTTCAGGACTTGAACCAGGAAAGGAATACAGCGTGTCACTGGTAGCATTCAATCGAACAGGTGCAGGAAAAGCGAAGATTGTAAGGACAGTGACATTACCGAGTAATGTTGAATCTGTACAAGTCACTGGGATTGGAGAAACAGAAGCGGAATTCAACATATCATCCGTGACAGGTGCAACCCATTATAAAATTGAACTGAATGGAGAGGAATTCCTGACGAATGATCTCAACTATGTTTTGTCACCGCTTCAAGGTAGCACGGAATATAGTGGGACCGTACAAGCTGGTAATAGCTCCGGTTGGAGTGAACCGACAGCATTCAGCTTCTTGACTAATCCGGTGCGACCAGCATTACTGACGGTGAAGACTTTCAGTGAAACGGGGATGACATTAACCTGGGAAGAAGATAAAACGGCATCTCGCTACTGGATCACGGATGAGCAAGGTAATAGAACGGATGTAACAAGATCAGAATTTGACGTTGCGGACTTGCAACCAGGGTCAGAATACCGCTTTAAAGTAGCAACCGAAAATGCGACTGGCATAGGTTCTGAATCTGAGATCGTGTGGAGTACCCGAACCGAAGCGCCAGAACTAGAACGAGTGGATGTACAAAATTCAGATGCAACATTGAGTTGGACTGAACCCCAGGGGGCATTTCGATACGAGATTACAGATAAAACATCAGGTCAAGTGTATTACAGCGGATCGGAACCCGTTGCACACCTTGCGCAGTTGCAAGTGGGATATGTGTATAATTTAACGTTATCAGCATTCAATAAAACGGACCACGCGTCAAAAGGTGTACTTGTGAAACTGGTGACTCGAGCTGAACTGAACAATAGCAATGTCAAAATTACTGATGTGAAGTCTCACTCCGTAACAATGGAGATCGAGACAGCAGGACAGGAAATCCAGGAGTTCGTTATTTTACGAAATGGTGTGCAAATTACGAAGGTAGAAGCAGGAAGCCAAGTGAGCTATACAGACACTGAGGTGGAACCAGGTAAAAAATATGAGTATGAGATCATGCCAGTAAATGAAGGCGGCGAAGGAAAAGGCGTTAAACTGACTGCATTAACGGCAACGAAGCAAGTGTCAGCTCCAGAGGTGAGATCAGGGGATGATTGGGCAGAAATTAGTTTCCAAGCCGTAGAGCAAGCAAGTGAGTATGTGGTTCTGGATAAGAATGGAACTGAATTATGGCGTGGAGATACCTTGCCGATCCGTCTGGAAGGGCTAGAGCAAGGAACAAAAACTATCTTGAACATTGTGACAGAGAATGCAGCAGGGTATCCATCAGCACCGGTATCAGTCCCTGTGTGGACCCTACCATCAGTGCCTATGGGTATTGAGTCTAGTGCTTCAGAGAGATCCATTACGCTCAACTTCAGCAATGTGATGACAGAAGGCTTAACTAATTTTGTGATTTATAAAGCTGGAAAGGAAGTAGGACGTGTAGGTGCTGGGGAAAAATCCTGGACAGATAAAAATCTTACACCTAATACCGAGCATGTATACGAAGTGAGGGCTGTAAATCTTGGAGGAGAGAGTACGAAGGGGATAAAAGTGGAACAAACCACGAAACAGGAACAACCTGTAAATCCAGGCAGCCCTTCAGCTCCAACCCCTCCGACAAATCATGATAAAGATTCAGACAATCCTGAAAATGACAAACCTGATGATGTTGTTAAAGGAGATCAGCAGGATAATGAGCAGTCTGGATCGGTATCGGGTGTGTTTAAAGATGTGTCCGATTCAAGTTTTGCTAAAAATGAGATCGAAACCTTAGCGAAAGATGGTGTTATAAAAGGCATTAGCACAAATGCATTTGCTCCAAATAAAGAGATCACACGTATGGAATTTGCTGCATTAATTGTGCGTGTCCTAAACGCCAGTCCTGATGAATCCATCACAATGCCGTTCCAGGATGTTAAAGATAATGCATGGTATAGTGCAGAACTAAATGCAGCTATTGTTAATGGTATTGCAAAAGGATTCAATAGAAATGAATTCCGACCGAATGCTGTAATTAATCGAGAACAGGCAGCAAAGATGTTGGTCAATGTGTTGACTAAGGAAGGCATAACACTTTCAACTACAGCTCAACAATTCTCTGATGATTCGGATATTGCAGTATGGGCATTAGATGATGTAAAAATGGCAACAGAGCAGAAGTTCGTACAAGGGTATCCGGACAATACGTTCCGCCCGAAACACGGACTGACACGTGCTGAGGCAGCTGTAATGATCTACCGTTTACGCGATCATTTAAATTCGATTTCAAAGTGAAATGAACAAGCTATACAAACAACAATAATTTGATTAGCTTGAATGCGTGACTCTTTAGAAAACGGTAGGTACAGTCTGTCTCGTAGAGTCTGACGATAATTGAATATTTCACACATTTAGGACGGCGATGGAGCCGTCCTATTTGTCTCTGTTCCGAAATATCAGTCTTAACATCTTTCAGGATCCCATACGTTGCTTTGGTCTTTTGTGCCGGGGGTATAAACAAGACTTTAAAAAATCTTCCCTAGTCTTTTATAAAGAACAAATTTTCACTTTAATGAGTACCTATTTTAAAAGGTCACGCCTGTGTCTGATTATATTTAACATGAAGCTACTGAGAAGCATACGAGAAATAGGGATATGATAGGACTGGAAATAATTCCAATCCAGTGCGAATTGATAATACAGAGGTTGCTTAACGAGCAAGAGAATTAGGACAGAGGCATTTGGAATAAAAACATGTTCTTATCCCTAATTAGGGAATGTATCTAGTTGCTTTTAATTTATTTCGCCAACCTTAGGTTAGAGAGGTGTATGGCCCAGAATACAATAAATATATGGAGGAAAGGTTAACATTGGAAAGTTTTTCATTTAGAAAATATCCCAATGATATGGTATAACTCTTCTTGCTTTGACACTCCCACCCCTAAAGGGGCAAGATCACTAAAGTGATTGGGATTCTTAGCTAAGCTTAACGTCCTCATTTCATTTCTGCTTTGGACAGATGCTAAGATTAGGGTATGCCATTACCCCTCCTAAGACAGTGCATATAGCACCTTAGGCTGATTGACTGTTACCGCCAATCACAGTTGCGTAGCGAATATTCATCGCCCCAACGATATCACGATGTTTCT
>NZ_MKZL01000020.1:0-69008 GCF_002803315.1 Paenibacillus sp. GM1FR
ACGAGGTAGATAGGCTGGGGGTGGAAGTGCAGCAATGCATGGAGCTGACCAGTACTAATCGGTCGAGGGCTTATCCAATAGCAAGTGATAATTCGCATGTTTCGTTTCGAATCTAGTTTTCAGAGAACAACCACTCTGAAATGTAAGCTAAGCTATGCGTTTGGTGGCGATGGCGGAGGGGTTCCACACGTACCCATCCCGAACACGACCGTTAAGCCCTCTAGCGCCGATGGTACTTGGACCGCAGGGTCCTGGGAGAGTAGGACGCCGCCAAGCAAAGAACCACTGCCGATGTTATTCGGTGGTGGTTTTTATTTGTTTATAAGAATTAAATATGATAAGTGGAAGCTCTGACATGATCGATACTGGAAGGTAACATTTTTGTTACGGATAACAGCGGCAAAACCAGTATAATAGGACTATGTTAAATATGCTAAAAGTACCTGACCACAGAGCTGGAATGTGCAGCTGTGAAAAGGAGGGTGTGTGTGTTAAGTTGGCGGAGACTTGGACTACAATCATTTCTGTTGCTTTGTCTGACCGTTGTTCTAGCAGGATGCGGTGAAGCTTCAGGATCTGTATGGACTTCATATGAAGGTGCGGTGAACGAGAAGAGTTTTCCGGTGCCGAAAGTAGCGAATAAATCTGACCAGTCTGAAAATAATTCGGATATGGATTATGTTCGATATACGCTGTCTGGTATTAGTGAGAGTACTAGCTTGCCTGAGGTATATCTAGACGAGATTAAAAGCTGGGGTTGGACAGAGAGGCAAGCCAAGGGTACATCCAATGAATCCAGTACCTTGCGTGTATTTGCAAAGGAAGGACATACTGTGCATTTAGCAGTACATGATGGTTCCTTTACACTAATGGTTCCTAGAAATGATGCTACTCAAACGACAGTTAAATCATTGGCTGAAGATGATTAAGCTGGTTCAAGTATGGTTTGGTATGATTAATTAACGCTGTGATGTTCCTTATAATATAGTAAAGCTCCCGTGTACGATCGGGGGCTTTTTGTTATTTAGCGAAGTAGGCTTTAGTAATGGTGGAAGAAGCTATCACGTATGGTGGATCAGAGGTCATAAAGGTACAGAAGGAAGGAATGAGTAGTTTCTTCCGTACCATGTATAGGTGGTATTGTGCTTGAAGCATAGGGGAGTGTAGAGCGCTAAAAGTAGAGGGGGAGAGATATAAGTTGCATAAAGGTATTGAGGTAATGAATGGCTGATGGAAAGTAGCTTGAGGGCTTATAGAGCTGAGACTGAATGAGAGATCGCTCAAGGCGTAAGTTCTACGAAACAAATGGGGTTATGAGATATGTAACAAGAGGCGAAAAAGAGGAGAAGAACGGAGCCACGAGTGGGGATAACTCATTTAACTATGCCCATGCTGTGGATAATGGATGAGAAGGGAACAATAAATAAAGGTTATCCACAGTGGATAACCTTTATTTGAGCATATGAGGCTGAGTCAACTGAACGATACACGATTATGTTTTTGCATCAGATTATTCGAAGGGCTCAGCGGTTATGTATTACAAGTAAGTAAGGTACATTGAGTATTGCATAAATGAGGGAGTGTTATTGCAGATAATATGAGACATCTTGTTCATTCAATTTGATGAGTCCATCTTTGCGCTCACGGGAGAGTACCATTACAACATACAAGCGAGGACCCAGCAACCACAAATGCCAGAAGATCAGCGAGAGGGTGAAGGACAATGGCGACCATATCAAACATACTGTAATGATACATAATCCAATCCAGCTCATGTTAAGGTGTACCCGGACAAACATACGGAAGCTAAAATGCTGATCAGGGATATAACCTAGCCAGGGCATACGCATATTCCAGCGCCAGCGTTTAGCGTAAGAGGTACGGACCAGAAGTAATATCGTTCTGGCGATGACATAATGAATCCAGATGGTGATTGGACCTGCCAGTACAAAAAAGAAGAGGCCAGTCCAGGAGAAGGCGAGTAGATTGAATAAGAGCATGATGACCGGCAGACACAGATAGCTGTAAATGACACTGCGGGCGATAGCCTTTTTTTTCAGAAGCCGGTATTGATAAAATGTTGCTTTATTCTCCGGTTCGGCGATCATACGATTATATATCCTCCTTCGGATTCACGTTTGTGTGGGGTAGGTATTCGTTTTTTCTTACACGAGTAAAAGGGAATGAATCATACATGTATGTATATATGAACCTTGTATCTCACGCCATGACGATTGTACAAGATATTGAGATTCGACGGAGCTTATCTCAGTATACTCCCGAATAAACGGACTGTCAGGCTTTGATATCGTTATCATGTATTATATATCGGCTGGGATTCCAAGTTTTTTTAAGGAAATTGAATATAAGTTTGAGTCAGGCCAAGGGATACGTGATGTAGAGGTAAATGCGATGGAATGTAGGAGTACTGTATATACATAAGCAGGTGAATGTTCTTGTAGGGAGAATGAATGTATTTTTCGGTACAGACACCCAAGAGGGGGTGGGCGAATATATATATTTTATAGAAAGAAAGCACTATGAAAATGTTTAAAATAATAGAAACTGTGCAATACTGATAGTAAACGTAAAACAAGGTGGGATGGTTCATGGAAGAACATGCCGAACACACATGTATTATCTGCGAGCAAAGAAAAAGAGAAGGCATTTTTATTGTATCTGAATTCATATGTGACACTTGTGAAGCAGAAATGGTTCATACCGACGCGCAGGATGCCAAGTACAATTATTTTATTCATCAAATGAAGCAAATTTGGGTTCAAAAAAACGCATAATGAATGTTGCTAATAGAAGTAGAAGCGAAACATCACATTGTAACGATGCTGATGTGTATAGAGGCCCATTGGGCCTTTTTCTGTTTTTAAGAGGAGAGATTGTCTTGTTTGCCATCTTGGGAAGGGGTATGCTGATATAATGGTATAGATCATTTGCAATAACGCGTGTGGAGATGGGGAAGAAGTGCGTTCCTTGGATTAGGAAGCATTTTAAAGCGCATAGGACGCACATAATATATGTACAGGATGGTTATTTCATGGAACATAAAAATAAATTAAGTAGTGCCCCTTTATATGAAGCGTTGCTTGCGTATCGTGATTCGAAGCAGCGTTCTTTTCATGTGCCTGGGCATAAGAATGGACAAGCTTACCGACATTTGCTGGAACAAACAGAAGCAGGACAATTTCCTGTTAAGGATATCGTCAATGAGGAACACCAGCACAACGGTGAGATTCAGAATAATGGAGAAAAGAATGTTAACCAGAAGGTAGAGAGTTTCAGTTCGGTGGATGAACATGGGGCTGATCTGGAGAGCGGGAAACATATTGGTGACGAAGGGGTTCGTTTGGAAATAGAACTGACACCAGTGCGTTCATTTCTGGAAATGATGGAGATGGATGTTACGGAGATCACGGGCACCGACGATTTGCATCATCCAGAAGGTGTGATCCAGGAAGCACAGAAGCTTGCGGCAGATTGTTTTGGTGCGGAGGAGAGTTTCTTCCTTGTGGGAGGCAGTACGGCAGGTAATTTGTCTCTATTACTAACTGTGTGTGATGAGCCAAACAGTATTGTACTGGTGCAACGGAATGTGCACAAATCCGTTATTCACGGTTTAATGCTGGCAGGTGCAAGAGCTGTATTTCTGGAGCCGTGGGTCGATCCTGTGTCTGGACTTGCGGTCATGCCGTCGGTGGAGACGGTTCAGGCTGCTGTCCAGTCCTATCCTGAGGCAAAGGGCGTATTGGTCACTTTGCCCAATTATTACGGCATGGGCGCAGATCTGACGCCCATAGCCGAGGTATGCCACGCCGCTGGCATGCCATTGCTCGTGGATGAAGCGCATGGCGCGCATTATGGGCAGCATCCGGAGCTGCCTGTCTCTGCACTGTCATGCGGAGCAGACGGTGTAGTGCAGTCGACACATAAGATGCTGACGGCCTTCACCATGGGTGCCATGCTGCACATTCAGGGACCACTGTTAAACCGGTCCCTATTAAGGCAGCGCTTGGCCATGGTGCAAAGCTCAAGCCCATCATACCCGGTGATGGCTTCGCTTGATTTGGCGCGCCGGCTGTTGCACGTGCAGGGCGCGAACACTTTCACGGCGGGACTCGCCGCCGTGAATGCCTTTAAGCGCGGCCTCGCGGAGCTACCGCGCTTCCAGTTGCTGCAGCCTGCACAGCCGCTGCAGCCAGAACCGCCAGCCGGAACAGCGAAGCCGGCTGGCATGTCCGTGTCCGCTGCGCAGCAGACACGGGAGGGTCTGACCGCGGCGGCGATGCCATCTGCCGCGGGGTATACCGCTCAGGACCCATTCAAGGCCGTCATCTATGACGGCGCAGGGGTGCTGAGCGGTTATAGGCTACAGCAGCAGCTGGAAGCGTGCGGCTGTGTGCCCGAGATGAGCGACGAACGGTACGTCGTCTTGCTCTTCAGCCTGGGCTCAACGGTGCAAGATGCTCAGCACCTGTTGCAGGCTTTACACCATATCAGCTCTGCCAACGGGCATGAGCAGGTACAATCTAATGCAGAGCCATCGCAACAGATTGCGAAAGGTTCGGCACATTATATTTCCACGTGGAACAATTTACAAGAAACCACTCGCTACTCAGAACCGATCTCCTTTACACTGCAACCGATTGTGGAGACGGATACGATCAATGTGCCGATAGAAGAAAGCGTAGGCTGTCGATCAGCTGAGATGGTAGTCCCGTATCCTCCAGGGATTCCGCTTGTATATCCGGGTGAACGTATTAGTACATCGATGGTGGCTCGTATACAACTCCTGCGGGATGAGGGTGCAAAGTTTCATGGGGTATCCGATGCATCTCTACAGTCATTGAAGGTTATGAAGGAATGAAGGGAACACATGAGGATCTGAATTGCATTCACCAATAGGTAGGCAATATGACCAATACGGATAGCGATACTGGACCCTACACATGTGAGGGTCTCTTGGTCATTAATCTAGTTGCTAGGGTGTGTCTTCAAAATCAGGCATGCAATACGTTGAAGGATGTCAGGGTCCAACAGCTTGAAGTCAAGGATTGCTGATCCTGGCGAATTGTCCAGACGATTTTCTAAGAAACCGAGGACGTCTTATTTAGCCTTCGAGTCCTCCTTTTATTTTGTAAGGAACCTGAGACACGTTATTAACCATATTGACCTAACAAACACGCTGTAAACGGCTGGTTATTCCAATATACCGTGTTTCAGATTCCTTAGATTGCTGCGGGCGCTTCAAATCGCTGAATAAGACGTCACAGGGTCGTTAGCCCTCCTGCTCCGTGCCCTGCTCCAGACACATTCAGTTTGAAGACACGCTCTAGTTCAACTTATACAGATAGACATAAGAAAGAAGGGAACACTTTGGGTATTCCGCTAAAAAAATATACAGGAATAGTCCTGCAAGTTTTGTTGATGTACGGTTTTTATTGGATTGGAAACTTGATTCAAGCTGTACTACATCTGCCGTTAACAGGAAGTATTGTGGGCATGCTGGTATTGTTTGTCGCCATTCAACTGGGATGGATCAAAATGAGCTGGGGAGAAGAAGGGTCGACGTGGCTTCAATCTCATCTGCAATTGTTGTTCATCCCGCCAACTGTGGGCATTATTAATCATTTTGATTTTTTTAGAGCGAACACCTTGTTATTGGTTCTGGGTTTGATCGTTAGCACATTAATCACATGTCTGATATCTGCCAAATTAAGTGAGTGGCTTATGACATGGAGATCGTCTCATTCAGGCAAAAAGGAGGCGATCACTTGTCAGCATTCATCCTCGGAATTGGAATGATCGCGCTAACCATCACTGTATATATTCCAGCCAATCGTCTATATAAAAGGCTGAAATGGCCGATACTTATGCCTGTACTCACAACGACTGCCATACTGATCCTGATTTTGGTGATTTCCGGTATAAAGCTGGATACGTACATGCTGGGTGGCAAATGGATACAGGAGCTCTTGGGTCCAGCAGTTGTATCTCTCGCTTTTCCCTTGTCCAGACATCTGCATGTGCTGAAGCAAAATATCATTCCCATTGTGGGTGGAACGATTGGAGGTAGCATTACAGGTGTCTCCACAGGTGCTTTAATCGCCATTCTGCTTGGTTATCCTCAAGAGATGGTCATCGCTTTATTGCCAAAATCAGTGACAACTCCTGTGGCTATTCAACTCGCTAATCAGGTTGGAGGGAATGCCTCATTTACATCGCTGTTTGTGATGATTGCAGGATTCTCAGGGATATTATTGGGGCCGATGCTCTTGAAATGGGCCAAAGTCCGCAGTAAACATGCCTATGGGATTGGACTGGGTTCAGCATCTCATGCCCTCGGCATGGCAAGGTCTTTTGAATATGGAGAGAATGCGGTAGCCCTCAGTTCAGTTTCCATGATTGTCAGTGCCATTGCCGGATCAATTATGCTTCCATTATGGGTATGGATTATCTACGGTTGAACGCTTTACTTTGTTGTTCATGTTGGAGTAACCGCTGACCTATAGTATGATAGAAAGAAACAAGCTTGTATGATCTTGGTGTTATTAATACGTACCGATATAGCTGTAGCTATACACCTCTGGGCGGGGGATATCATATCTTGTAGCAAGAGGGTCTAAGCATATTCAATTACAGCAGCAATAGATGCAATTATCGACATAGAAAGCAGGGAAGCATATGCAGGGCAGAGGTAAATTCATTACGCTGGAAGGGGGAGAGGGTTCCGGTAAAACAACGATGATCGGTAGAATAGGTTCTTATTTTGAAGAACGGGGTATACCTTACGTAGTTACGCGAGAGCCTGGTGGAATTGAGATTGCGGAGAAAATACGTTCAATTATTCTGGACCCTCTTCATACGGCAATGGATGCTCGAACCGAAGCGCTATTGTATGCAGCTGCACGCAGCCAGCATCTGGCGGAGAAAGTAGAGCCTGCGCTGAGAGCTGGAAAAGCAGTCATCTGTGACCGATTTGTCGATAGCAGTCTGGTCTATCAAGGCTACGCCCGTGGACTCGGGATAGAGAATGTATGGGCCATTAACCGTTTTGCGATTGGTGATCTCATGCCGGATGTGACCTTATATCTGGACATTGAGCCTGAAGTGGGGCTTGCCCGGATCGATGCTCATGATGGCCGCGAAGTGAACCGTCTGGATCTGGAAAATCTGGAGTTTCACCGTAAAGTGCGAGAGGGTTACTTCCTATTAAAAGAGCAGTTCCCGGAACGAATCAGAGTTATCGATGCTTCCATGAAGCAGGAGGATGTCTTGGCAGCAATGATTTTGTCGCTGGAGACAGGGATTTTGAAGGATTTTGACGAGTAATTGTCTAATATATAGACAGGGCATTTGATAAAGGTGCTTATTCTAAAGGAGGTTATGCAGGATGAAACTGATTGTTGCGATTATACAGGATAAAGACAGCAACCGATTATCCAGCGCATTGGTCAAAGCAAATTTTCGGGCGACGAAGCTTGCCAGTACGGGCGGATTTTTGAAGGCAGGCAACACGACGTTTATGATCGGTGTCGATGATGGTCAAGTCGAATCCGTAATGAACGTCATTCGCAGCAGCTGTAAGGTTCGTGAACAGCTCGTGACTCCGGTCACACCGATGAGTGGAACAACCGACTCTTACCTGCCGCTACCTGTTGAAGTTCAAGTAGGCGGAGCTACTGTATTTGTTCTCCCGGTAGATCGCTTCGAACATTTCTAATTAAACCTATTGCATGGATCCCATGAGGGTCCTTCATGATTGATAGCATGTTGGAAACGATGGATGCAAGAAGAGTTAACAGAGTTCGTGCGTGCCACTTACGGAACGCCTTTCTTGACGAGAAGAATCAGCATACTCTTTCCGGATGAGCATTTCCCAGCTGGGGAATGGTTCATTTCGGAAAGAGGTTGACTACAAAGAACAAGTCCTTGATGGTGATGTGTATCTACCATTATATATAGAGTGTGATCAGCATATATAAAAGCCTCATTCTCACGCACAGGCGCAATGCGCACTGTGCTGATGGGCGATTGGCTAACTATGATAGAAAGCGGGCGTATCCATGAAAATCAATCCTGGATTCAGACCGATTCAGAGCGGGATCAGTTCTACTGATTCAGGTTCCAAACCGGTTCAATCCAAAAATTTCTCTGATATGATGAATCACCAGGGTGAACGGGCCTCACAAGCTGAACTGAATCGCCGGTTTAGTGAAATCCAGCTTCAGGGAGATCGCTTGGCACGTTCCATGACGATTCGTGAACTGAAGGCGTATAAGCAACTTGTTAAAAGGTTCCTGGAAGAGACCGTTCGTCGCGGTGTATCCATGAAAGAGACAAGGGGTTGGGATCGTCGTGGCAGAGGTAAGCGGTATAAGCTGATTGATGAAATTGACTCCGCTCTGTTATCCATGGCTGATGAATTGCTGGATACAGAAGAAGGAAAAATCTCTCTATTACAACAAGTAGGGGAAATTCGGGGGATGCTTATTAATTTAAGCTTCTGAGGAGGAAGTATGTCCTTTCAACAGATTATGGGTCAACAAGCGGCCAAGAAAATGTTACAAAGCAGTTTGAGACGTAAGGCAATAAGCCATGCGTATTTGTTTAGCGGTCCAGCTGGTAGCGGGCAACGGAAGACGGCAATTACCTTTGCCAAGGCAATATTCTGTACAGAGCTTGAAGATGACGCATGCGGGCAGTGTCTTGAATGCCGTAAGGTAGATCATGGTAACCATCCGGATCTAACCATGCTTGCACCAGATGGAAACAACATTAAAATAGATCAAATCCGGGATCTGCAGCGTATCTTTTCATACCGATCAGAGGCAGGCGATCCCAAAGTATATATTATAGAACAAGCCGAGAAAATGACGGTGCAGGCAGCAAACAGTTTGCTCAAATTTCTGGAGGAACCGCAGGTACCAGCAGTCGGCATCCTGATTACAGATAATGGACAGGCCATGTTGCCAACGATCCGCTCACGCTCCCAATTGGTGCCGTTCAGCGCACTGAATCCGGAAGAGATGCTGCAATCTCTGATCGAGGAAGGGCACCCTGCCAATCTGGCTCGCTCTGCCGTCCATTTAGCGTCAGGATTGGAAGCATGTAGAGAAATTCTCCAGCAGAATTGGTTTGCAGAAATTAGAAACGTAATGTTACAATTAGGGAAGGAGTCCCTGGGTAGAGGAAGTACATCATTGATCTCTGCACAGCAGAAGCTTTTTAAAACCGGACTCTCTGAACACCTGGACATGTTACTCAGTTTGTTCCATCTATGGTTTAGGGACATGCTGTATGTTCAGTACGATAGGCATGAACATATCGTTTTTATAGATCAGTTAGACATGTTATCTCAGTTGGCACATACCCGCAGCACAGAGCAGTGGGTCTCCTATATGGATATGGCCGCAGCATGCAGAAAAAAATTGCGTTTCAACGTCAATGGCCAGCTTTGTCTGGAGCAATTTTTGATCGGTTTGGCATAAGACTGGGAGAGGGCAAAGTTAGCTCCAATCATATGCAAACGGTTATAACTTCGGCCGGTTCCCTAAGAAGACGGGGCTTCAGACGAAGTGGGGTTGGCTTACAAGGGGGTTAATTTTTTGTACAGTGTAGTGGGTGTCCGTTTCAAAAAAGCGGGCAAAATTTATTACTTCGATCCCCTGGACCTTCCCATTGAGAAAGAAAACTGCGTTATCGTGGAGACAGCGCGGGGGGTTGAGTACGGTAAGGTTGTCGTAGGTAAGAAGGAAGTGGGCGAGTCCGATGTGGTGTTGCCGCTGAAGAAAGTCATCCGCGTTGCGGGCGATACAGATGCCCGTGTGGTTGATGAGAACAAACGTGCAGCCAAAGAAGCATTCGGTACTTGTTTAAATAAAATCAAAGACCATGGCCTCAAAATGAAGCTGGTCGATGTGGAATTTACGTTTGATCGCAATAAAATTATATTTTATTTTACAGCTGAAGGAAGAGTTGATTTCCGGGAGCTGGTCAAGGATCTGGCAAGCATATTCCGTACACGAATCGAGCTGAGACAGATTGGTGTACGTGATGAAGCGAAGATGCTTGGCGGAATCGGACCTTGCGGCCGTGTGTTGTGTTGTTCTTCCTGGCTGGGAGACTTTGAGCCGGTATCAATCAAGATGGCTAAAGATCAGAGCCTGTCACTGAATCCGACGAAAATTTCAGGGTTGTGCGGAAGACTCATGTGCTGTCTGAAATTTGAGCATGATAACTATGAAAGTGTGAGAGAAGAACTGCCAGCTGTAGGCAAATTGGTCGTCACCTCATTGGGTGAAGGAAAAGTTGTCGGAATTAATGCCGGTAGCCGCACAGTCCATGTTCAACTGTTCGACATCAGTAAAGTCAAAGAACTTCCGCTGGATGACGTCGTTATCAAGTAAACCATAAAGGTTGCTTCGGGGTGGAAACTTGGAAAAGAAAAATCTGTTTACGCACATTCATGAAATGGAAACCCAACTGGGTCAGTTGCACGGTGATTTAGGAGAGTTAAAAATGATTGTGAAGGAGCTGCTTGAGGATAATCAGCGGCTTACCATCGAGAATGAGCAGTTACGCAAACTGCTCAAACGTGAGGCTCCGGCAGATCTGCCGATCTCCTCAGCACTCGCTCCTGTAGCAAGACCAGCAGGTCCGGCTACAGGCGAGGATGTTGTGGGTGAAGGGTATGATAATCTGGCTCGGTTGTATCACGAAGGCTTCCATATCTGCAACGTCTATTATGGACATTTGCGGACGGAAGGCGATTGTCTGTTCTGCCTGTCTTTTTTGAATAAATGAAGTGACCGTAGGGATCCCCTACGGTTTTTTTTCAAGGTTATAAACCTAAACTAAACGAACATGAGATATAGAGTACCGGAGGATGAGCGTAACATATGAAAGCAAATGAAGTTGTGTTACATGAGTCAGAGCGGATTGATGATCTGCTCTCTCATGATCTGAGAATCATTCAAAGTGATGAAGTGTTTAGTTTTTCGATGGATGCCGTATTATTAGCCCGGTTTGCTTCCGTACCTAAACGGGGTCGTATACTTGATTTGTGTACAGGTAACGGGGTGGTTCCCATTTTGCTTACAACGCGTACGCAGGCTAGTCTGGAAGGGATCGAGATTCAGCCACGTTTGGCTGATATGGCGCGTCGCAGTGTGCAATTAAATGCATTGGATGAGTCGATTATGATTCGTGAAGGTGATTTGCGAGAACTCGTGAAAGAAACAGGACATGCTGTATACGATGCAATAACGGTTAATCCTCCATACATGCCTCTGAATGGCAGTGACCTCAAGATGAACACACATCAGGCAATGGCACGTCATGAAATCGGATGTACCCTGGAAGAAGTGATTCAGGCGTGCAGTCGACTTGTACGTAATGGCGGCAAAGTATCGATGGTTCATCGTCCACAGCGCCTTGCAGAGATTATCTCACTCATGCGCGAATATAAGCTGGAACCAAAACGGATTCGGATGGTACATCCCCGTGCTCATTTGGAAGCCAACATGGTGTTAATTGAAGGAATGAAAGATGGTAAACCGGAAGTTAGGATGCTTCCTCCACTCATTGTCTACAATGAAGAGGGGAAATACTGCGAAGAGATTATGGATATATACTATGGTCAGCAACATGCTGAGCGTACTACGAAAGGAGGGCTTTAGATGACTTTGCATATTCAAAAAAGCTATGCGGAGCAGCCTGAAGGATCAGGCAAGCTCTATCTGGTTGGAACACCCATTGGTAATCTGGAGGATATGACCTTCCGTGCCATCAAGACATTGCAGAGTTGTGACATCATTGCAGCAGAAGATACACGCCAGACCCGAAAGCTGCTTACCCATTTTGAAATTACACCTTCGATGCTGTTTAGTTATCATGAGCATAATAAGGGGGCGAGTGGACCTGAACTGATACGCTATATAATAGAAGGAAAAAATTTGGCACTCGTCAGCGATGCCGGTTTGCCAGCCATTTCGGACCCTGGTTCTGACCTTGTACAGCTTGCATTGGAAGCCGGAATAACGGTCATTCCCATCCCGGGGCCCAATGCTGCGTTGTCTGCTCTGATCGTGTCCGGATTACCGACGGAGCGTTTTACATTCGGCGGTTTTTTGCCGCGGGAGAAAAAGGACATGCGAAAAGTGCTGGAGGCTTTTGACGAATCCAACGGGACTTTGTTATTTTATGAATCGCCTCACCGTATTCGGAAAACATTAGTCCACCTTGAAGAAATTCTGGGTGATCGCTCGATTGTCCTGGCTCGTGAACTAACCAAGCGTCATGAGGAATTCGCAAGGGGTACTGTGAGGGAATGCATAGACTGGCTTGAAGAACATCCACCTCTTGGCGAGTACTGCTTGCTGGTAGAAGGCATTAAGGAAGAGGAGCGTAAGGCTGAGCGCGAAGCATGGTGGCAGCTCATGTCACTCGCGGATCATGTCAGCCATTATGAGGGTGAAGGACATAACCGCAAAGATGCAATGAAAAAAACGGCTACCGATCGCGGTCTGGCGAAGCGTGATGTATATAATGCATTAATCGAGTAGTAATCTAACCAAATATCTTCTGTTGTGGGGAACATAACCTGAAAAGAAGCTTATATCCAACCTTAGTGGAATATTAAAAAGAGCAGAGTGGCTAAAAAAAATTCCGAACAAATTTCATCGTTCTCTCCCAGTTCGCGTGTGACAGAATCATTTTGGGTAATGGAACCCATAACAAGGAAAAAAAATACCTTCCGCGGTGGGGTTCACACCGGGAAGGTCATTAAGGAATATTAAAAAGGTTAGAAATAACAATTTAGATAAGTCCAGTATACCTGGTTTTTCTTATTTTGTCACAGGTGCAGGGATTTCGGAAATACATTCGTTACAAACAATTTTACCTTTGAAGTAAGTAACGTTCTCTGCATTACCACAGAAGATACAAGCAGGCTCGTATTTTTTCAACATGATGCGCTCGCCGTCAACGTAGATTTCCAGAGCATCTTTTTCACCAATACCGAGCGTACGGCGCAATTCAATTGGAATAACTACCCGTCCCAGTTCGTCCACTTTTCTTACAATACCTGTTGATTTCATCATTATAATCAGTGCTCCTCTCAGCTAACTATCTTTGTCATTATTCGACATTATTTTATGTTTTATGATACTCATCATACCAACGATTCCCAAATCAGTCAACCTTAAAATTAGCTTAAAATTAAGGCTGTTTTTCACAAGGTTACTGGTGGTAAGGGATTGGAAGCCATTTTTCGCATTTAAACCTCAATGTCAGCTTTGTCGATTTGGAAAACGACAAAACTACTTCATTCGACAAAGTTCGTCATATGGTGTCGAATCTTAGGTGAATCGCAGAGCTCAAAGCGTTAATATAAAAGAAATTAAAGGAGTGAGTCGACATGGAACAACGTTTAACGGAAGAGAAAGTATTCAAAGATCCGGTACATAATTATATCCACGTGCAAGATCCGGTTATATGGCAGTTAATTAACACCCCGGAATTTCAGCGTTTACGCCGGATTCGTCAGCTGGGTACTTCTTACCTTACCTTTCACGGAGCAGAGCATAGTCGGTTCTCACATTCACTAGGTGTTTATGAGATCACACGCAAGATCATCTCTCAATTTGAAAGAAGTCATTATTCGGATTGGCCGAAGGAAGAAAAGATTGTAGCTCTGTGTGCAGCTCTACTTCATGATCTCGGGCATGGGCCATTCTCTCACTCCATCGAGGAAGCTTTTGACATGAATCACGAAGATTGGACTTGTCGCATTATTACAGGTGATACCGAAGTAGGGGCGATCTTAAGACGGTATGCTCCTGATTTTCCTGAGAAAGTAGCGTCTGTCATTCAAAAAACGTATGAAAAGCCGATTGTGGTGAACTTGGTGACCAGTCCGCTTGATGCAGACCGAATGGATTATTTGCTCAGGGATGCCTATTTTACAGGTGTAAATTACGGCACGATTGACCTTGATCGTATCCTTCGGATGCTGCGTCCTTATCATGGGCGGATTGTAGTCAAGGAGTCAGGCATGCATGCTGTGGAGGATTACCTAATGTCTCGGTATCAGATGTATTGGCAGATTTACTTCCATCCGGTAACTCGTAGTTCTGAAATTATATTGCGGCAAATATTCAAGCGAGCGAAAACACTCCTACAACATGGTTTTCAATTCCGCTTCATGATTGATCCACTCCCTCAATTATTTGAAGGAGAATTATCCGTGAATGAATATTTGCAGTTGGATGAAGCATTAATTCAGACGGCATTTACGCAGTGGCGCAAGGAGGACGATACTGTTCTGAGTGAGTTATGCGAACGTTTTATGGATCGCAAGTTATATAAGTATGTAGAGCTTGAACAGGTCGACTTGACAATGATGGAAGAGATTCGGGAAGCTTTTGTACAGGCTGGCCTCGATCCCGAATACGATCTTGAAATTGATTTTCCTTCGGATAATCCGTATGATGTGTTTCGTCCGGATGAATCCACAGATAAGCAGATTCTTCTTCTGGATCGACAGGACAATTTACGTGAGTTGTCAGAAGTATCTGACATTGTCCGTTCCATCAGTGGGCTTCACCGAGGGAAACATCATTTGTATTACCCGCAAAACAAGGTGGATGCGATTATTCACGAATTACCGTCACATATACGCCCCTATTTCTTGTAATCGTGTGGGTATAATCCGATGAAGAATTTCGATATCAAAACACTTTCTAAAAGAGCTATTTTCCATGATACAGTAATCTGCTTTAATGGGGAGTATATGTAGATCGACATAATTTTGTAAATGCAAGTAGACAGAATGAGCACAATCAACAATATATAGATCAGAATATCCGTATATCTTCTATATATTGTATTTGTGAAGAAACAAACGTAATGATGTAATACACAGATACCCAAAATGTTTTATGTATGAGTCATTGAATTATTGAATTTTACAAATTGGATTTTGAAAAAGAAGATAGTCGTTATTTCGACATGAAGGGAGATACAGACATGATGCTGTTCGACACACATACACATCTGGATGCACCACAATTCGACGAGGACCGCGAGGACATGATTCAGCGTGCTGTGGATGCAGGAGTTGGTCGCATGATCAACATTGGCTTTAACCGGGAGACGATTCCAACCACAATGAAACTCGCCGAAACATATGACTTTATATATGCAGCTGTAGGGTGGCATCCCGTAGATGCGATCACAATGCAGGAGGGCGATTTGGAGTGGATTGCATCTTTATGCAAGCATGAAAAAGTGGTTGCGATTGGTGAGATTGGATTGGATTATCACTGGGATACTTCACCAAAAGAGATACAGCATCGCGTATTACGACAACAAATTGCTTTGGCGCGTGAAGTGAACATGCCAATTGTCATCCATAATCGGGATGCACATGAGGATATCATAAGAATTTTGCGTGAAGAGAAGGCGGGTGAAGTTGGTGGTGTGATGCACTCGTTCTCGGGCAGCTGGGAAACAGCAAAAAGTTGTCTCGATATGGGCTTCCACCTCTCCTTCGGAGGACCGATCACATTCAAAAATGCAAAGCAGCCTAAAGAGGTGTTGGAGAAGGTTCCTATGGACCGGTTTTTCATTGAAACAGATGCTCCATATTTGACACCTCACCCTTATCGTGGGAAGCGAAATGAGACAGCGCATGTACGTCTGGTTGCAGAGGCAGCTGCGGAAATTAAAGGCATTTCGGTGGAGGAAATTGCTGCAATAACAACCAAAAATGCCATGGAACGATTTGGGATTCGTTAAAAAAACGAGCAAATGAGGTGAAAAAGGCAGGTAAGCGGAGGTAATTTGCCCTTTGATCCAAATAAATCAAGAATATTACAATATTTTAACCAAATATTCAGAAAAACGTACTTGATCAACGCTTTACAACATGCATCAAAACAGGATATCATCTTTTCAGTGAATTGTTGTGCGGAAAACTGGACAGATGTTCGGGGGATGAACAAAGGGACACTTTCCGATGAAACAACATTACTTTCATGAATCAGTCTCGCTGAGTCTCCGTTAACGGAGAGCGGGGGAACCAATAGGGCTTAAACATCGGTGTATTTGGCCGATGCGCAACGTTCGCTGACCCAAAAGCAGCGAAGGGAACTGCGAAGCCGTATTTGATTTCTTCTTTGGGTCTCGGGGTGAATTCAAGGGCGTCCGCCATGAGCGGGTGACCCAAGATAGGGCGGCTCTCTTTCGCCCGAACCCGACAGCTAACCTCGCAAGCGGAAAAAGAGAGGCAACCTCGTGCATGAATTTCCGATATTCAAAATCATTCGGAAGCCACGAAAGAGTTCCTCTTACACTCTTTCTTTGGCTTTTTTGTTTTTGAATAAAAGAAATATTGTCATCATACGGTAGGTATTCAGGAGGATGACATCATGTTGCGAAGATTGATTCATGGTGCAGAACCGGATTATGTTGGTCCAATCTGTGTTCTGTAGAAAATTTGGTATAGTCACGTCAAAGACATCATGCATTACTTTAGACGGCGAGGCTATGAAGGAGGACGGAGAAGTGGGCACATTCCAACCAGAAGAGACCCATGAGTCACGATCATCCAGTAAGTCTTTCGCGTTGCGGTGGAAGCATGAGAACATGCGTCAAATGGCATTGATCGCGATTTTCTCAATTGCGCTTACAATCATGATCTTGTTAGTCGTTTACGGTCAGGCCGGGAAACAAATTTCACTGGTTATTGATGGCAAAGCTCAGGTGGTAGAGACTCGTACAGGAATGCTTCAGGAAATGCTGGAGGAGCAGTCGATCACAGTCAGCCCTCACGATAAGGTATCCATGTCCATGAATGGGGCGTTAACAGATGGAGACCGAATCGTTATTGAGCGGGCCGTTCCAGTTAACATTACGGCAGACGGAGACACCAAGACTCTGTATACAACCGATTCATCGGTAGAAGATGCAATTCAAAAATCAGGTATTCAAGTTGAAAGTAATGATAAAGTGTATCCGGCGCTTGGAACTGCGATCAAAGCGGAGATGAAGATCCGTGTAGTGCGCGTAACAAAGCGTACAGTGGACGTAGAGCAACCGATCGCTTACAAAGTCATTAAAACGGCTGACCCTAGCTTGTACAAAGGGGATAACCGTGTCGTTGTGAACGGCAAAGAAGGCACAATTGTACAGCATATCGAAAAGGTATTTCAGGATGGAGAATTGGTCTCCAAAAAAATGGTCGGCAAATCTGTCGCGAATAATCGTGTAGATAAAGTGATCGCTGTCGGCACCAAAGCAAAACCGGTCGTGAAAGAACCTGAGATTCAGACCGTATCGGCTCAAACGTCAACAACCAAAAAGGCTACAACAACGAACTCGAAGAAAACATCTGCCTCGGGCAGCAAAGTGATTACCGTATCCGGGACTTCTTTTAAATACTCCAAAGTACTTAAAAATGTATCCATGACTGCCTACTCTTCCGAAGAGCCTGGCATTGGAACTAAAACAGCTTCCGGTACTCGTGTAACGGAAGGACGCACCATTGCGGTTGATCCCAAAGTCATTCCAATTGGCTGGTGGGTATATATCGAAGGTCTGGGATTCCGTCGTGCGGAAGATACAGGCGGTGCCATTAAAGGCAACAAAATTGATGTGTATTATGACAGTGTGAAGCATGCCCTGAATTTTGGACGTAAGAAAGGCAAGACGGTCTACGTGATCGGTCCGGTGAAGCCGGAAGCGAACTAAAATCGTTTTACTTTGAAATGGGAATGCTATAAAATAGTTGCATGAATGATTCATGCGGAATATGCGGCGGAGGAGTCTGAATTCAGTCTCCCCCGCCGTTTGGCAGAGAAGAGGATATTCCTCTTCTTTTTGCGTTAGAAAGGAAGAAATGGAACATGATAAAAGAAGTCATTGTGGTGGAAGGCCGTGACGATACGGTAGCTATCCGTCGGGCCGTGGAGGCCGATACCATAGAAACAGGTGGATCAGCCATCAACCAACGCATTCTGAAGCGGATTGCGCTTGCTCAGGAGAGACGGGGAGTCATTGTACTGACAGATCCGGATCATGCTGGCGAACGCATTCGAAAAATTATTGCGAACAAGGTGCCAGGCTGCAAGCATGCCTTCATTCCGGAAGCCGATGCAACGCGCAAAGGGGACATTGGGGTGGAGAATGCCTCACCAGAGGCGATCCGTCATGCTCTGGCGCGCGTACATACTTCATACGAAGGTGCTCCGAGCCTGATCGATTGGGAGGACCTGATCGCGGCAGGACTTATCGTGCATCCGCAGGCTGCTGCACGTCGCATGGAGATGGGCAATCTGCTGGGCATCGGTTATTGTAACGGGAAGCAGTTCCACAAACGTCTCAGTGTATTTCAGATTACACGGGAAGAATTCTCTACAGCATTAGCGCAAATTGAACGTGAAGGATTGTGAGCATATGAAGAACATGGAAGAGACGATTGAAATTGCAACGCCCAAGCGTACGAAAGAGATTATTCAAAGACACGGATTCTCATTTAAGAAAAGTCTGGGTCAGAACTTTCTGATCGATCAAAATATACTGAACAAAATCGTTAATGCAGCCGATCTGGACGAGTCCAAGGGCGCACTGGAGATCGGGCCGGGTATTGGAGCCCTCACGGAGCGACTGGCTCGGGTAGCCGGTCCCGTCACAGCCGTAGAGATTGACCAGCGCTTGATCCCAATCCTGGGAGAAGTGATGCAGCCTTATTCGAATGTACGTGTTCATCATGGGGATGTGTTGAAGCTTGATCTGGCTGAGTTGTTTAATACGGATTTTGCATCCGTGGACAAAGTCAGTGTCGTAGCTAACCTGCCTTATTATGTAACGACTCCAATCATGATGAAACTGCTGGAAGAGAAGCTGCCGGTAGACAGCATTGTTGTCATGATCCAAAAAGAAGTGGCTGAACGCATGGCTGCTGCACCAGGATCAAAAGACTACGGTAGTCTAAGCATCGCAGTTCAGTACTACAGTATGCCGGAACTTGTGTGTATTGTGCCTCCTACGGTCTTCATTCCGCAACCTAATGTGGAATCAGCTGTCATTAAGCTGAAAGTGCGTGAGCAGCCGCCAGTGGAGATTCCGGATGAAGCACACTACTTCGAAGTGGTACAGGCTTCTTTTGCCCAGCGGAGAAAAACAATCTCAAACAACTTGAAGGCACGTTTCTTCACAAAGGAGAACCGGGAACAGGCAGACATTCTGCTGGAGCAGGCAGGTATTCAACCGTCCCGGCGTGGAGAGACGTTGAGTCTGCAAGAGTATGCCACACTCAGCACCGTAATGTGGGAAGCAGGGGTACGTGCAGCGCTGTAAAATTTGAATGAACCAAACCGGGTCTCTGCCCATACGATGGGGTAGAGGTGATTACGTTGATGAATATCGGAGACTTGGTCGTTCGGAAGTCATACGGCGGCGATGTGACTTTTCGGGTGGAAGGCCTCCAGTTGGATGCTGCGGTCATTAAAGGGACTGAGTTCCGGCTGATTGCCGATTCCCCGGTGGACGATTTGATACAGGTTCCCTACGAACCACAAAGCGCCAAGACCAGACAGGCGCATATTAAAGCACATCAGACCCTGTCCCGTCTGCAGCAGAATCGTATGGAACAGGCTGAGCGGAATCGTGAAGGTCTGGTACAGGATTGGTCTGCCCAGCAGGAACCAGCTTATTTTGAAATGCCTGGAAAGGTGCTTCATCTGGATGGAGATCCGAACTATTTGAAAAAAAGTATGGATCTCTATGAGCAACTTCGTGTGCCCGCAGAGGGACAGTATGTCCATGAATCGGCAATGGCAGATACCTTATACCGCTTATTACCCAAAGTACGTCCGGATATCGTAGTTATTACGGGTCATGATGGGGTGCTAAAGACACGTCAGCCCTATGACTTATATAGTCTTGGTAGCTACAAGAATTCGCAAAATTTTGTATCGGCCATTCAGGTGGCCAGACAATATGAACGCCATCTGGACGCACTCACTATTGTGGCAGGAGCCTGTCAGTCCCATTTTGAGGCACTGCTGCGCGCTGGAGCGAACTTTGCCAGTTCCCCAGGCAGAATTCTCATTCATGCACTTGATCCGGTCTATGTGGCAGCCAAGGCCTCCTTTACCTCTGTGCGCGATACGGTCAACATGAGTGATGTTCTGCACAATACCATCAGTGGTAGCCAGGGTGTGGGTGGTGTCGAGACACGGGGGAGTTACCGGGTAGGTCTGCCTGGGCTGAATGATTTATCTACGCTAAAAGTGAACCCGTCGGCAGTCTGATGTAGGCCATTTAAAGTCCCAATTTGGGGCTTTTTTTGTTTGCAAAAAAATTCATTGACAACAACTTTTTGATGCTGATATAATAATTAGTTTTGATTTGACAATGACTGTAAAATCCGGTATAATGGACAAGAAAAGAGGTGGTCGTCGACAATGGCTAAAAACACGCTGTTGGATATCAAACGCAATCTCGATGCACATATTGGTCAGAAAATTATGTTGCGGGCTAATGGTGGCCGCCGTAAGACCATTGAGCGTACGGGTGTATTGGAAGAAACGTACCCTTCTGTTTTTATTGTTAAGCTTGATGAGGAGCAAGAAACCTTCAAGCGAGTATCTTATAGTTATGCGGATATACTTACGGAATCGGTGGAAGTCATGGTTTATGACCCGGGCAGCCAGACGCATAGCTCCTATATGGAGACGTAAGTATCGATTTACAGGCGATTCGCCCCACAAGGCGGATCGCTTTTTTGTTTTCTTTAAACACCAATTCTCCCTCTAACGTAACCCATACATACTCAGGAATGAGCGAGGAACGGTCGCGGCATACTATATGGACAGGTGAAGGGACAGTTTCTTAAGCAATGTAGGAAACTGAATATGGCCTGGTGACAAAATGTCCAAAACGTGAACGAACAACGAACTCATCACATTATGAAGGATACTTTGGAGGAGGATGGTTCATGAGTCGCAGAAGAAGAAGTGTCATGTCAGAGGATCTGAAGAATGAGCTCGCGAAAGATCTGGGCTTCTATGATACTGTGCAACAGGAAGGCTGGGGCGGAATTAAAGCCAAGGATGCAGGAAACATGGTAAAACGTGCAATTCAACTTGCTGAACAGGCTGCGCGCAAATCTTAATCCGTTTCAAGCAGACTGAAAAGCGGGGAAATCCGTCAGGAACAACCCCGCTTTTTCCCCTTAGATGCGGAATACAAATGACTTGACAGCCCCATTTTGATATAATATGTTAAGTTGTCTTAGGGAAAAGGTGAGGACGGGTGAACGCCTTGAAAATTTACGAAAAAGCGCCTGCTAAAATTAATTTGATGCTGGACGTTTTACATAAAAGAAGCGATGGATTCCATGAAGTTGAAATGATCATGACCATGGTCGATCTGGCTGATCGGCTGGAAATGTCGGAGCTGCCGCGAGATACTATTTTCATCTCCAGTCAGGCGGGTTATATCCCGCTCGACGAGAAGAATCTGGCTTTTCAGGCAGCCAGACTTATTAAGGAGCGCTATAACGTGCGTACGGGTGTCCATATTCATCTGGATAAAAAGATTCCAGTTGCCGCCGGACTTGCCGGCGGCAGCAGTGATGCAGCAGCAACGCTGCGTGGATTGAACCGTCTATGGCGGTTGAATATACCGGATCACGAACTTCAGGAGCTTGGGGCTGAACTTGGGTCGGATGTTCCATTCTGTATCACAGGAGGGACTGCACTCGCTACAGGCCGTGGTGAGAAGTTAACTCCCATTCCTAATCCGCCGCAGTGCTGGGTAATTCTGGCCAAGCCTCCGATTAATGTGTCTACAGCTGATGTGTACGGAAGGTTCCGCAGTGACAAGATTGTTCGTCATCCGAGTGCAACTAAAATGGAGCAGGCTATACGCAATCAATCATTTACGGAAGTCTGTGACCAGATGGGCAATGTGCTTGAAGATGTAACGTTGAAGCTGTATCCGGAAGTTCAGCATCTGAAGGATGCCATGATTCGATTGGGTGCAGACGGCGTGTTAATGTCTGGTAGCGGTCCAACGGTATTTGGCCTGGTTTCCAAAGAATCCAAGGTTGCCCGGATATACAATGGTCTGCGTGGGTTCTGTAAAGAAGTTTACGCTGTGCGTATGTTGACGTGAAATTCGCTTTTATAATGTACAAACACGTATAAAGGTGTTATATTCTTAAATAATTATTCGGATTTGGATGTTTCCGTGATCGTGAGGATGGATCTCTGTGAAGAAGTTAAAACGAAGCGCAAGGCTGGTTGAAATGACGCAATACTTATTGTCCAGACCGCATACGGTTATTCCGTTGACCACATTTGCAGAACGTTATGGTGCCGCAAAGTCTTCAATTAGTGAAGATTTGGCGATTATCAAGGAAGTGTTCGAAGAAGGTGGGTCAGGAGAACTGCATACACTGGCTGGAGCAGCCGGGGGAGTAAGATGGATTCCGAAGGTATCCCGAGAACTGGCATTGGCATTTGCGGAGCGGCTCTCGACCCAGCTCGCGCAACCTGATCGGATCTTGCCTGGAGAATACCTGTACATGTCCGACTTGCTTGGTCAGCCCGCATTGATGAATGAAGCCGGCAAGATTTTTGCAACGGCCTTTGGCAATATGAATATTGATGTGGTTATGACGGTAGAAACCAAAGGAATTCCATTGGCTTATGCGACCGGAGCCCAGCTCAACCTGCCTGTCGTGCTCGTACGCAGGGACCATCAGGCTACAGAAGGATCGGCCGTAAGTATCAATTATGTATCCGGGTCCCACAAAAGTCTGCATACCATGTCCCTGTCCCGCAGGGCGATGCGTGAGCATTCCAGAGTACTTATTGTGGATGACTTCATGAAGGCCGGGGGTACGGTGCAAGGAATGATCGATCTTTTGGCCGAGTTTAATGCTACAGTTGCCGGGGTAGGGGTACTGGTGGAATCTGGTTCTGTAGATTCAGAAGAACGCCTGTTAACAGATTACGTATCTCTGGCGAAACTGACAGCGGTTGATGCCAAGAGCAGACAGATTTCCGTCAAGCCTGGCAACTATTTTGACCTGTAGAAAGATGACGAATGTTATGTCGTTAAAAGGTCTTTTCCATCGACCTGGCATGAACGTTGTCGAATTGTGTATTAAATAAAAAAATTCCTGAAATTAGGAAATTTTTGTGGTTATAAAAAGAAGGAGTTCGTATATGCTGTGTGGAATTATACACCAAGTTCTGATGGAAAAAGGTGGTGAACACACACATGCAAATTACGGATGTCAGACTCCGCCGTGTTAACTCGGAGGGGAGAATGAAGGCTATCGCATCCATTACCATCGATAACGAATTCGTCGTTCATGACATTCGTGTCATTGATGGTAACAACGGAATGTTTGTTGCTATGCCGAGCAAACGTACTCCTGATGGAGAGTTCCGTGATATCGCCCACCCGATCTCTTCCGGTACGCGTGAGAAGATTCAGGCAGCAGTTTTGACTGAATACGATCGTGCGGCAACTGAGGAAGAAGTCATTGAAGAAGGTGCCTGAGAACATTATTGGGGTTCGAAGGAAAAGAGAGCCATGTCTTATGGCTCTCTTTTCTTTTTGACCGGAATAAGATATATTCAGTATTGAGTTTATTAGCAGAGAACAAAAAGCGCATCGTGCGCTTGGTGGCAGGGCGGCATCTTAGGAATTATTGGGATTCGGTTAAGCTCGCAGGTACACGGCGTATACATATAGGTCACGATTCGTTGGTGTCCGCGTTGTTACGTGTGATTACAGAGACAGCAGGCGATGAACAGGACCGGCTTGAAGCCGGCTGAACGATACTCATTGGATATATATCAGCAATGCATTTCAATGGGATTTTCAGAACAGGAGGTCGTTAATTTTGAAACGAATGGCAATCGTTCTTGCCGCAGGGCAAGGAAAACGAATGAAATCAAAATTGTACAAAGTACTGCATCCCGTATGCGGTAAACCTATGGTTGGACATGTGCTGGATGCAGCACTCAGCGCAGGCGTTGAACGCAGTGTAGTTGTAGTCGGTCATGGTGCCGAAGCGGTGCAGTCATTTTTGGGTTCCAGAGCGGAGTATGCACTTCAGGTGGAACAACTGGGTACAGGTCATGCAGTGAAGCAGGTTAAATCCTTGCTTGGCGGTGAAACTGGCTCTACGATTGTGGTCTGCGGAGATACACCACTTGTGACCAGTGAGACGTTGGAAGGTCTGATGAAGTTGCATGAGAGCAGCGGAGCAGCAGCCACAGTTCTTACGGCTCAGTTGGACAATCCCAAAGGTTATGGCCGCGTCATTCGCGGAGAAGATGGATCTGTACAACGGATTGTGGAACAAAAGGATTGCACAGAGCAGGAAGATGCTGTGAATGAGATTAACACAGGCACATACTGTTTCGATAATGCAAAATTGTTCGCTGCCTTGGAAAAAGTGACGAACCAGAACGCTCAGGGAGAGTATTATCTCACAGACGTAGTTGGCATTTTCCGCAATGATGGAGAAGTGATTGAAGCTTACATGTCGGATGACATCGCAGAATCCATCGGGGTTAACGACCGACTTGCACTTTCGCAAGCCGAAGCCTTCATGCGTGAACGTCTTGCCGTACGCCATATGTTGAACGGTGTGACAATCATTGATCCGTCATCGACATATATCGGAGCGGATGTTACGATTGGATCAGATACAGTTCTGTATCCGGGGACGATCCTCAAAGGCACAACTTCCATTGGTGAAGCATGTCATATTGGTCCTCAGGCAGATGTGGAAGACAGCGTTATTCAGGACGGAGTTACGATTAAACATTCGGTAGTATCCAATGCCGAGGTTGGTTCTGATGCAACGGTAGGTCCATTTGCTAATTTGCGTCCAGGGACTAAACTGGGTCGCAACGTAAAAATTGGTGACTTTGTTGAAGTGAAAAATGCTACAATTGATGAAGGTTCCAAAGTATCTCATCTCAGCTATATTGGGGATGCCAAAGTAGGGAAAAACGTAAATGTTGGATGCGGGGCAATAACTGTCAATTATGATGGTTATAATAAAGCTGTGACAACGATTGAAGATGATGCTTTTGTAGGCAGCAACGTTAATCTGATTGCACCGATTACGGTAGGAAAAGGCGCTTATGTGGTTGCTGGCTCCACCGTTACCCATTCCGTTCCCGAGAATGATCTGGCCATTGCTCGTCCACGTCAGGAGAATAAACCTGGTTATGCGGAGAAGATTCGCGGACGTGCCAAAGCCAAGAAACAAAATGCCAAACCCCAATAAGGGGTTTTGATAACAAGATTGCCTCCCGAAGATCGGGGAGGTGCCGACATGTCGCAGACGCTTATTGATTCCAATGAACCAGCACGGAGGGTTTTTATTTTATGACTTATTTTGATTCGAAATTAAAAATATTTACTTGCAATTCTAACCCCAAGCTCGCCCATCAAATTGCTGATTATATCGGGATCCCTATGGGTGAATCTCACACAACCAGCTTTAGTGATGGCGAGATTCAAGTGAAACTCTCCGAGAGTGTTCGGGGTTGTCACGTTTATATCGTGCAGTCCACTTGCTTGCCGGTTAATGATAACCTGATGGAAATGCTCGTTATGATTGATGCACTCAAACGGGCATCTGCCAAGACGATTAACGTCGTTATTCCTTACTATGGCTATGCAAGACAGGATCGCAAGGCACGTTCACGTGACCCAATTACAGCGAAACTGGTTGCTAACCTGATTGAAAAAGCGGGTGCAACCCGTGTCATCGCGATGGACTTGCATGCAATGCAGATCCAGGGATTCTTCGACATTCCAGTCGACCATTTGCTTGGCGTGCCAATTCTGGCTCAATATTTCCGGTCGAAACAGATCGAAAATCCGGTTGTTGTGTCGCCTGACCACGGTGGCGTAGTGCGCGCACGTAAACTGGCTGATTTCCTGAATGCACCCCTGGCGATTATCGATAAACGTCGTCCTGAGCCAAATGTGAGCGAAGTGATGAACATTATCGGTAACATCGAGGGTAAAACAGCTATCCTGATCGATGACATTATTGACACGGCGGGAACGATTGTACTGGGAGCGAATGCTCTGATGGAAGGCGGCGTAAAAGAAGTATACGCGTGCTGTACTCACCCGGTATTGTCCGGACCTGCGATGGAACGTTTGGAGAATGCACCATTGAAGGAAGTCATCGTAACGGATACTATTCCAATTACGCATGCTAATCCGACAAGCAAACTCAAAGTGTTGTCTGTAGCGCCTTTGCTCGGAGAAGCGATTATCCGGGTTCATGAGGAATTGTCAATCAGCAAGCTGTTTGAAATTGAATAAGGATGTCTGCATAAAGTAGTAGAGGGGTTACGTTTTCCGGTTCAATGGAAAATGTAACCCCTGTCGGCGTGCCGTTTTATTAAAAGTGAAACAGACGCTGGTCAGCTAATACCCGGGGCGGGAGATAAATCGGAAACGACGCCGATGAAAAAGCGTGTCGGCAATTTCGACGAATTGATTATCGAAACGTGTGATTAGACCAATCTCAATATGGGTGTCGCGGTCGTATACCTGTACAGGTACGTGATATTCGAGATGATAGATAAAATCGCTATGTTGAGTCAGTTGTCCATTGTCTTCGCGCAAAACCCGCTCACCTTCCTGGGTCGATAAAATATTAACTGTGAACACTACAGTAAATCGATCTTTACTTTCTTGATATTATATGAAATATAAGATTCGAAGTCTATGCCTCACCTCAGGCTAATCCGAAGGAGGGAACAAGATGAAGTGGATTGTCGGACTTGGAAATCCAGGCTCGAACTATGCCAAAACCCGTCATAATATCGGTTTTATGGCACTGGATCGGTTGGCTGATCGTCATAATATCTCCATTACACAGAATAAATGTAAAGCGCTGATTGGAGAAGGCAATATTGGCGGTGTGAAAACTGTACTGATCAAACCAATGACCTATATGAACTTGTCTGGTGAATCGGTTCGAGCATATATGGACTTTTATAAAGTTAGTCTTGAAGACCTGATTGTAGTGTACGACGACATGGATACAGAGATTGGCAAAGTCAGATTGCGTTACCAAGGTAGTGCAGGCGGACATAATGGAATCAAGTCCATTATTCAGCATACCGGTACACAGCAGTTTAACCGGGTGCGCATGGGAATATCCCGGCCTGAACCAGGACATGCCATTGTTGATTATGTACTGTCGACATTTATGAAGAAAGAAAAGGAAGCCCTTGATCAGACCATTGAGCAAACATGTGATGCCCTGGAGCATAGCTTGACTCATACGTTTGAACAAACAATGGCGAAGTTTAACGGTTAATTTTGTAAGACATACTGGTAAAATGATCATAAAGACGGGTTCGATTCAGCCATACTGGACATACTGGATGTATAAACCATGTTCAGGAGGCATAAACATGTCAGTGAATTACGTATGTAGGCATTGCCGTACCTTTATTGGACGAATCGATTCTGCCCGGATAACGGAAGTAGAGCTCGGCTTTCATTTCTTGACCCCCGACGAGCGGAGGGATATAATAGCGTATAATTCCGGTGGTGACATTACCGTTCGGATTACATGTGATTACTGTAAGGAAGCCCTGGAGCACAATCCGGAGCTTAGCCTGCTCGCGAGTCCGCTTCAGTAGACATCGCCTGTACAGGATCGAATGACAGTTGAGGGCGGTTGCGTAATAACGCTCCACCTTTTATAGCCTTGGCAGCCTGCTGAGGCTTCTTTTCAGTTGGCATGAAAGTCATGGCTATCTCGAAATCAGGCTCAGCCGCATCAACAGATGTGGCAATGTTGCGAGTAATCCGATATGATGAAACAGGACAAAAAGGAATTTGTATCCATTTTAATAGTGATGCTACGCGTATGCGTGAGATAATCAAGTAAGTTATAAGAGAGGTGCCCCTTTTGTTACAAGCACTTATACAGGCTTTTTCCAAAGATCCGGACTTCGGATCCATTACAGCCGGAATCAAGTCCGGCATGAAGGAACAATTGGTTTCGGGTTTATCCGGCTCGGCGCGTCAGATTATGCTGGCTACCTTGCATCAGGAAATGAACCGACCATTGCTCGTAGTAACACATAATATGTTTTCAGCTCAAAAAATTGCAGAAGATTTACAGGAAGCGCTTTCACCTGATCAGGTGTTAATCTATCCTGCCAACGAACTTGTCGCTGCGGAAGCTGCTGTTTCCAGCCCGGAAACATTGGGTCAGCGTATTGATGTGTTGGTCCGTTGCGCCCAGGGATTCAGGGGCGTTGTTGTTATTCCTTTTTCCGGGGTAAGACGTTATGTTCCGCTTCCGGAAGTGATGGCCAATGCTCGAATTTTGATCAAACAGGGTAACACACTTCAACTGGACTCCTTCCTACTGGAGATGGTAAAGCTCGGATACGAGCGTGTGGAACGCGTGGAATCTCGTGGTGAGATGAGTGTACGCGGAGGTATCATCGACTTCTATCCGGTTACTTCATCGATCGCATATCGGGTGGAGTTATTTGATGATGAGATCGACTCCATTCGGACATTTGATCCAGCGGATCAGCGTTCGATTGAACGGATTGAAGAAATTACGGTTTTACCATGCAAGGAGTTAATTGCAGATCGTGAACGTATGGAAAAGGCTGCCGATGCGGCTGCTCTTTTGCTGGAGCAACAGCTGGAGAAAATGACGGACCGGCAGGCGAAGCTGCGTCTTCGTGAGGAAATTCACCGGGAGATCGAGCTTTTGCGGGAACACGTGTATTTCTCCGAAATGTATAAATATATTTCTCCGCTCTATCCGGAGAACAAAACGATCTATGACTATATGCCAGAAGATACCCTGCTGGTTCTTGATGAGCCTGCCAGACTATCGGAGACATCGAAACAGCTGGACCGTGATGAATCAGAGTGGAACCTGCATTTGATGCAAAACGGAAAAACACTTCCGGATCTTCCATTATCCGCAGACGGTGATGAACTCTTGTATGAGCGTCCATTCCAGACGCTGTTTATGTCGATCTTTTTGCGCCAAGTTCCACACACTCAACCACAAAACATTCTGAACTTCATCAGTCGTGGCATGCAGGATTTCCATGGACAGATGAACGTACTGAAGGCAGAGATGGAGCGTTGGCAGAAGGCCGGAGTCAAAGTGCTCATGCTGGCGAACGGTGAGGAGCGACTCGAGCGGATGCGCCGGGTACTGATGGACTATGATATTCCAGAACCAGAGATGATGATCGGTAATTTGCAAACGGGATTTGAAATGCCATCCATTCATTTGGCTGTTGTGACCGAGGGTGAGATGTTCTCGCAAAAACAGCGTAAAGTACGCAAACCGATTCGGAATGTAGATAATGCTGAACGGATCAAATCCTATAGCGAGCTAAAAGTGGGCGATTATGTCGTTCACCAGAACCACGGGATTGGTAAGTACCTGGGGATCGGCACCCTCGAAGTTGGCGGTATTCATAAGGACTACATGCATATTCTCTATGCGGGTGGAGACAAACTGTCTGTACCTATTGAGCAGATCGATCTGATTCAGAAATATGTTGGTTCCGAAGAGAAAGAACCGAAAATATACAAGCTGGGCGGCAATGAGTGGACACGGGTTAAAAATAAAGTCCGCACATCTGTACAAGATATTGCTGATGATCTAATTAAGCTGTATGCAGAGCGTCAGACCTCCAAAGGGTTTGGATTCGACAAGGATTCTGCGGAGCAGCAGGAGTTTGAGGACATGTTCCCTTACGATGAGACACGTGATCAGGTACGTGCGATCGAAGAAATCAAAAAGGACATGGAACAAAACCGTCCAATGGATCGTTTATTGTGTGGGGATGTTGGTTACGGCAAAACCGAGGTGGCTATTCGGGCTGCATTTAAAGCAGCTATTGAAGGCAAACAGGTGGCTGTCCTCGTGCCAACAACTATTTTGGCACAGCAGCATTTTGAGACGTTCCGTGAGCGCTTCTCCGGTTATCCGTTCAACATTCATGTGCTTAGCCGGTTCCGCTCCCGTAAAGAGCAGAATGAAACAGCGAAAGGCATCAAGGCAGGTACAGTGGATATTGTCATCGGGACACATCGATTGCTGTCGCAGGATCTGGTGTTCAAGGACCTGGGACTGCTCATTGTTGATGAAGAACAGCGCTTCGGTGTAACCCATAAGGAAAAACTGAAGAAGCTGAAAACCAATGTAGACGTGCTGACACTGACGGCAACGCCGATTCCGCGTACGCTTCATATGTCCATGCTGGGTGTGCGTGATCTGTCCGTTATTGAGACTCCACCAGAGAATCGTTTCCCGGTGCAGACCTATGTGGTTGAACACAGCCAGGCGCTTGTGCGTGAAGCCATTGAGCGTGAGCTTGCCCGTGGTGGGCAAGTGTATTACCTCTACAACCGTGTTCAGGGAATCCAGGAGATGGCAGCCGAAATTTCTGAACTTGTGCCTGAAGCCAAAGTTGGTGTAGGACATGGTCAGATGTCGGAAACAGAGCTGGAGAAAACGATTCTGGACTTCCTGGATGGTGAATATGACGTGCTTGTGAGCACAAGTATCATCGAGACCGGGGTAGATATTCCGAACGTAAATACACTGATCGTACATGATGCGGATAAAATGGGACTCTCCCAGCTGTATCAACTGCGCGGACGTGTAGGTCGTTCCAACCGTATTGCGTATGCCTATTTTACGTACCAACGGGATAAAGTGCTTACTGAAGTTGCTGAGAAACGTCTGCAATCAATCAAAGAATTTACCGAACTGGGTTCAGGATTCAAAATCGCCATGCGTGACTTGTCGATTCGTGGTGCGGGAAATCTGCTAGGAGCGGAGCAGCATGGTTTCATCGCTTCCGTCGGGTTTGATCTGTATTCCCAGATGCTTGCGGAGGAGATCAACAAACGCAAAGTTACGATGCTTGGCGAGGAGCCGGTACCTTCAGACCAGTGGAATACAACGCTGGATCTCAGTATCGATGCCTACTTGCCGTCCGATTATATCTATGACAGTATTCAGAAGATTGAGATCTACAAAAAAGTGGCGGTCATTGCATCTTTCGACGATGCGATGGAATTGGAAGACGAATTGGTTGACCGATTCGGTGATCTTCCGGAAGCCGTCATTAACTTGCTGGCTGTTGCGCGGATGAAAGTATACGGCAAAATCTACGGTATTGAGTCCATTTCCCAACGTGGTGAGGACATTACCGTGAAGTTCTATGAAGGGCGTGAACATGCCTTTGAACTCTCGAAAATCGCGCACATTGGAAATCAGTTCGAAAGACGTGTACAATTTGAACAAGGACCCCATATGCTGATTCACGCAAAAGGCAAGGGGCTTGGGGATAAGCAACTGATGGAGCTGGTAGAGAAAATTCTGGAGTCCATGAAAACTGCTTTTAAATCAAAGGGGGAACTAAAGGATGTTACCAAAGTATAAAAAAGTAGGAAAAGTACTGTCTGTGAGCATGGTCGCAGTACTATCCTTATCACTGCTTGCTGCATGTGGCAAGAAGGAAGAAGCAAAAACACCTGAATCGACGGATACAAGTGCTGTAGTCGCTACGTATGATGGTGGTACTATTACAGCCAATGAATTCGACATGGAGCAACGTGTCATGAAATTCCTCTATCCGGAGTATGCACAAATGATGGATATGGACGATTTCAAAGAGTATCTGGTGAAACAGGAAGTTGCTTATGAATATCTGAGTGGCAAAGCAAGTGAAGAAGCCAAAACAGCAGGTACAAAAGCGGCAACTGAGCAATTCGATAAAATGAAAGCTTCTGTTCAGGCAGATCAATGGACAGAAATGCTCAAAGCTCAGAAACTGACTGACGACAACATTAAAGACTACATGACTCGGATCATGACAGTAATCAAAGATAAAGAAACAGGCGTTACGGACGATGCAATCAAGGCTGAGTTTGAGAAAAACAAAGATCAGTTCACAACGGCTTCCGTTCGTCACGTGCTGATTAACTTCACAGATCCAAAAACGCAAAAAGAGCGTAAAAAAGAAGATGCACTTAAAATTGCAAAAGAAGTAAAAACCAAGTTGGATGGCGGAGCTGATTTTGCTGAGATTGCAAAAAAATATTCCGAAGATCCAGGTTCTGCTGAAAAGGGTGGACTGTATGAAAATACACCTGTAGGCAGCTGGGTAGAGGCATTTAAGGAAGCTGCAAAAACGTTGCCACTGAACAAAATCAGTGATCCAGTAGAGACGGAGTACGGTTACCACGTCATGAAAGTGGAAGCTCGTACAGAAGCTGACTTTGCCAAATTGACGGCTGAACAAAAAGAAAGTCTGAAGAGCCAATTGGCTGCAGCCGAAATCGATACGTTCATGCAAAATGAATTGGACAAAATTGTAAAAGAAGTTAAACTGCCAAAAACAGAAAAAGCTGAAGAAGGTAAGACTGAAGGCACAACTGAAGGCACTACGGGTACAGGAACTGAAGGAGAAAAAACAACCGAACCAAAAACGGATGACTCCACAGGTACGGATACCAAGACTGACCAAGGTACGACTGGAACAGACAAAGATGCAACTACAGATGAAGGTACAAGCAGCAAGTAAGCTGGTAAAATTGCTGTGTTGGCATACGTTCAGGGGTTAAATTCGCCCGAATGAATGCCTTGTACTTCGTAAATATGGACAACCATACAGAGAAGCAAGGGGAGGACTTAGGACCTCCTTCTTGCTTCTTCTTTTATATATTCAAGTCATATGGGTACATGGTCGCCTTCTTCGAAAGTTACACAACTATATTCTCCGAAGCATGTATAAGGAAATGGGAACAGATGAATACTATGGTCAAGATATCACACTAAACGTTCTGGGACTTTCCTCTACCCATTAAGGAACAGTAGTTGAAAAATCTTCTCGAGAAAGTGGGGCAACATGTGAAATGAAAGCTACTGGTATTGTCCGCCGTATAGATGACCTTGGTCGTGTGGTCATTCCAAAAGAAATCCGCCGTACGTTACGTATTCGTGAAGGTGATCCACTGGAAATTTTCGTGGATCGTGATGGAGAAGTTATCCTTAAAAAATATTCGCCAATTGGCGAACTTGGTGATTTTGCCAAAGAATATGCAGAATCCCTGTATGAGAGTACAGGACATGTAACGATGATTTCTGACCGGGATACCATTATCACGGTGGCAGGCGGCTCCAAGAAAGAATATTTGGACAAGCAGGTGGGTCAACTGTTGGAAGGTTGTATGGAAAACAGGAAGACCATTCTGGAAACAAACAATGGTTCTTATGAACTTAGCAAAGATCATGACGAGACGTTATCCTCTTTTGTTATTGCGCCGATTATTTCAGGTGGTGACCCCATCGGAACGGTTATCCTATTCAATAAGGATGAATCGGTGAAGATGTCTCAGATGGAAGTGAAGATGTCTGAGACGGCTGCTGGTTTCCTTGGCAAGCAAATGGAACAATAGACCGCAGATCAACTCCTGGTGCCCTGTCTTGGGCATACGGGAGTTTTTGCATTTTAAGGGACAACGAAGTTAATCCGGATGATTGTGATGGGGGAGGGTTAGTCTGTGTGCCTTCAGGCAGTTATAATAGCAAGGTATGCTTAAAAGGATTACGTGGGAGGAACTTATGAAACAGCCGTCTACAGGCTCTAGGCTGCTACAGGGTGCATTTATACTTGGGCTTGCTGCCATTATCTCTAAAATCATTGGTGCTTTTCAGAAGGTTCCGCTTCAGAATCTGGGGGGAGACGGTGTATTTGGCATCTACAATACGGTGTATCCGTTATATATGCTCATTATCACGCTTGCTGCTGCAGGGCTGCCGCTGGCCGTATCCAAATTCGTAGCAGAACAGAACGCACTCGGAAGACCAGACGAGAGCAGAAGAATTATTCGACTATCTTCCCTACTGCTCGGGGGAATTGGAATTATAATGGCGCTCTTGATGTATGCAGGTGCGCCGCTGATCGCTGACATGATTGGCAACCGCCATGTGGTTCCATCAATTCGTGCAGCTTCATGGGCGTTATTGTTCGTACCGGTGATGACAGGGCTGCGGGGATATTTTCAGGGATTACAGCAGATGGTTCCAACAGCGGTATCACAAGTGGTGGAGCAGACGATACGTGTCACCGTCATGATTGTTCTGCTTCTGTGGTTGATGAGACGGGACGCTTCGCTTGAGACTATTGCTGCTGGTGCCATGATAGGCTCCGTTGCTGGTGGAATGGTTGGGCTGTTAACCATGTTAGGATACATGGTCCGTCACCGGCGAAAAGGCAGGGAAGTGGTCAACGGGCAATTGAATTCGGAATGGAGCAGTAACAGTGGAGAGGTTGGATCAGATCGTCATGAGCGTCAGGAGAATACACCGGTTACGCCGCTGAAGAAAACGGTGAGTGCTATTAACCCGGCTCTGGCAGAAAGATCACGATCCAATGGGGAGTGGATCAAGACGCTGCTCATGTACGCCATTCCCGTCTGTCTCGGGTCGCTGGCTGTGCCACTGATGAATCTGGTGGATACCTTCACTGTACCCCGATTGCTGCGGGGAGAAGGACTGGACGAGCTTCAGTCGATGGTTTCCTTCGGCATCTACAACCGTGGATTGCCGCTGGTTCAATTGGTGACGATGCTGGCCACGTCACTGTCTGTGCTCTTTATTCCGGCGATGGCGGAAGCCCGGTTAAAGGGCGGGCCAGAAGCCGTGCGGGAGCAAGCAGGCCTCGCGCTGCGCTGGTTCTGGTTGATCGGCCTGGCGGCATCCGCGGGTCTCGCGGTGCTGGCGGAGCCGATTAACCGCATGCTGTACGGAGATGCCGCAGGCACCGAAGCACTGCGGTACATGGCGCTGACGGCTGCGGGCAGCACCGTCAGCATTATTGCGGCGGCGCTGCTGCAAGGCCTCGGCGCCGTGCGTGCACCCGCGTTCAGCATGCTGGCCGCCGCAGGCGTCAAGGCGCTGCTGAACGTCATGCTTGTGCCGGCGCTGGGCATCAGCGGCGCGGCTCTGGCAGGCGCAGTCGCCTACATGCTGGCGGCTGGCCTGAATGTGGCGCTGCTGGCGCGACTTGTCGCCCTGCGCCCTGCCCCTGGCGCCGTCCTGGCGAAGCCGGCGCTGGTGATCGCCGCCATGAGTCTGGCGGCGTTAGGCACGGCCTGGGCCGCCGAAGCCGTGCTCGGCGGCATGGGTGTCACGGCCGACCGCAGGCTGGCCACGATGGGCGTGAGCCTGCTGGGCATTGCCGCAGGCTCGGCCGTGTTCTTGCTGGCGGCGGCCCGGACAGGGCTACTGACCGCCGCGGAGCTGGCGGCTGTGCCCAAGTTGGGGCCTCGCCTTGCCAAGCTGCTGGGCAGACTGCGTGTGCTGCGCTAGCTTCATGCTCACGGTGCTTCTACACCCAGCACAGCTAATATGCAATTATAGGATATCGAATGATTCTGGTATAATACGTGTAATTAGTCCTGTTCAGGCATGATGGATCATTGAGCCTGGACAGGATAGTCCGGATGGAGGTTTACGTAATGAGTGCAGCTTTAACCGTAGTGGGTCTTGGATCTGGAGATGCAGACCAACTGACTGTAGGTATTATCAAAAAAATGAAACATGCAGCTACGCTGTATGTACGTACCCTGGATCATCCCGTATTGAATGATCTGAAGCAAGGGGGGCTGGAGATGACATCATTTGATGCCATCTATGAGGCGAAGTCCTCCTTCCCCGAAGTATATGATGAGATCGCGAACCAACTGATAGAGGCCGCTCGCAAGGGGGAGGCTGGAACCGAGATTGTGTATGCCGTACCCGGTCATCCGATGGTAGCAGAAGCAAGTGTGCGCCTGCTCAAAGAACGTTGTCCGCAGATGGGTATCTCATTGCGTGTCATGGGCGGGGAGAGCTTTCTGGACGAAGCCTTTATACGGCTTGGATTCGATCCAATCGAAGGGTTTCAACTCCTGGATGCCAGCAGCCTGAACACGGAATTGGTACAACCACAGCTACATACATTGATTGGACAAGTCTACGATGTGTTCACTGCTTCAGATGTGAAGCTATGCCTGATGGAGGTTTACCCGGATGATTATCCGGTATTTGTTGGTCACGCGTTGGGTGTACAGGGCCAGGAGGTCATTCACAAGATTCCATTGCACGAACTGGACCGGATCGAAGGGTACGGCAATCTGTCACTGATCTATGTACCGAAGAACACCGATGATGCCCTGCGTCGCCGTTCCTTTGCGCGGTTGCATGAGATCGTCAATATTCTTCGCAGTCCGGGCGGCTGTCCATGGGATCAGGAGCAGACGCATCAATCCATTCGCAAAAACCTGATTGAAGAGACCTATGAGGTCATTGAGACGATCGATGAGGATGACCCCGACCATATGAAAGAAGAGCTGGGTGATCTGCTGCTGCAGATTTTATTGCATTCCCAGATGGAAGAAGAAGTGGGCACATTTAATGTGTATGATGTCATCGAAGGTTTGAATGATAAGCTGATCTTCCGCCATCCACATGTTTTTGGCGATAATCAGGCAGAAGATGCGAATGAAGCCCTTCAGAACTGGGAACAGATGAAGGCAGAGGAGAAGAAGCGCAAAGGCCAGGATCAGCAGAAGGTTTCCGTGCTGGATGGTATACCGCGCGACTTGCCTGCATTGATGAAGGGATACAAGTTACAGAAGAAAGCAGCCAAAGTAGGCTTTGACTGGGATGATGTTGAAGGTGTGTTTGCCAAGATCGAGGAAGAACTGGCGGAGTTGAAAGAAGCGGTGCAACAAGGCCAGTCTGCGGAAGAACGGAAGCTCGAACTGGGTGATTTATTATTCGCAGCCGCAAACGTTGCAAGATTCATCGATACGGACCCGGAAGAGGCACTTGCTGCGACCAACCGCAAGTTTGTCGGGCGGTTCCAGTACATCGAGGAGCGTTTACGTGAACAGGGAAGAACACCAGCAGATAGCAATGTAGAAGAGATGGAGCAATTCTGGCAGGATGCGAAGAAGGCAGGATTATAACGGGTTCAATTTTCTGGGAAATACCGATAAACCTTATTCCATCATGTTATGCAGTGTGTTATGATGATACGAACATGTGTTCATCTGTGTAAACTGAGGTTGGTGTTTAGCGACAGATGGTTTCGGGTACTGGTCTTAGACTGTCCCCTGCAGACCATCGACAAAAAGCTAAAAAAAGTCGCGGACTAAGGCAGGATTTCAGATACCAAGCCAGAATACATGTGTAGTGACCTAACGCGAATCAGTGGCAATCGATGTATTGTCAGGAATCGCAGATACTTTTTTTTTAATTTGGGAGGCTTTTAAAAATGAACAAAACAGATCTGATTAACAACATTTCAACCAAAAGTGGTTTGACTAAAAAAGACGTTGAGTCCGTATTGAACGGCTTTTTGGGAGAAATTACAGATGCACTTGCCAGCGGAGACAAAGTACAATTGATCGGCTTTGGCACTTTTGAGACCCGCAAACGTTCCGGTCGTACCGGACGTAACCCACAAACAGGGAATGAAATCGTGATTCCTGAGTCCACTGTTCCTGCATTCAAAGCAGGCAACAAACTTAAAGAAGCCGTAAAATAATGCGTCTTGATAAATTCCTGAAGGTCTCCCGGCTAATCAAACGCCGCACTGTGGCCAAGGACGTCTCTGAACAGGGACGTGTTCTGGTGAACGGACGTGAAGCTAAGCCCAGCGCCGCTGTCAAAGTGGGCGATGAGCTGACGGTTCAGTTCGGTCAGAAACTGGTCACTGTGAAGGTGGAACGAATTGCCGAGAGTACCAAGAAGGATGAGGCGAGCAGCCTCTACACCTTGGTGAAGGAAGAGCCGATCGCCAAGGATAACGGAATGAACTGGTAACAGTACATCTGGTATTAAATATTCATTCAATGCAAGTTGAATCGAAACGTCCTCCTGTAACAGGGAAGGGCGTTTTTGTTTTTACTGGATGCCGGTTTATTTGTTCAACAACGCTGGTTCTATTCCAACCTCCACACCCATAAGCTAGGTGTAAGAAGGAGGGGTACATGCCATGGTTGAGCACGGTAAGGCCAAACAGCATCATCTGAGCATGCAGAATCGGAAACTGCTGGATCTGACGGGTGTCTCCAACGTGGAGAGCTTCGACAGTGAGGAATTTTTGCTGCAGACTGAACTTGGGCATCTGACCATCCGGGGGCACAATTTACATATCAAAAACCTGAGCCTGGAGGAAGGTCTGTTATCCATTGAAGGCACAGTCAGTTCGCTCCAATATCTGGACCCCGGTTCCCAGTCCAAAAATGGTAAAGGCCTGTTTGGCAAGATGTTCCGATGAGTCCGGATACTCAATGGATCACATTGATGTGGATGCTTACCTCGGGGGTCGTGATGGGAATGGCCTACGACAGTTACCGGGTACTGTCCGGACAGCTGCGGTTTCCGAGATGGAGTATACACACGTTCGATCTGTTGTACTGGGTTACTTCCGCGCTGTTCGTTTTTCGGATGCTATACGCCGGAAACCACGGACAGTTGCGGTTTTATGTCTTTTTGGGGCTGATTATAGGGGTTTGCTTCTATTTTTGGCTTTTAAGTGTTACAACCCAGCGTTTTGTGGTAATGTTAATTAAACTCGCAAGAACGCTGATTCATTGGTGTGGACATATCCTTAACATCCTGATCGTTATGCCGGCTAAAGGAATTTATAAGTTAATTCGCGTATTATTCGGTTTTGTAATTGCGATACTATTATTCCTGGGCAGGCTGGTGCTGCAGTGTTTGGTACCTTTCGGCAAGTTGTTCCGCTGGATGTTTAGGGCGCTCCTGAAACATTGGGTAACGCCACGCTTCATGATCCGTGTGGGTACAAGAATTGCAGCGATGTGGAAACGCTGGTTTTAAGGAGGTCCGTAATGGGTAAAACACCTGTGGGCAGATCAAAGGCTCCAACTAACCAAGGAAAATCTGCCGGTGCAAAAAGGCGCCTCATGCTTTGGATGACGTTTATGATTGTATTTGTAATATGGGCAGGATATACATTCCTTGTGCAGAATGCACAAATTTCGGACAAGAGTTCTCATCTGGCCACTCAGCAAGCTTCAAAGGAAGATACGTTGAAGAAGCTGGAACAGTTGAAGTACGAAGTCAGCCGGTTGAATGACCCTGAATACATAGGACAGCTGGCACGGAAAAAAGGATATTATCTTCCTGAGGAAACGCCGATTCAGGTTGAAGAGTCAGGGAACTGATGGAATTCGGTCTATTACCGAGCTAGGTTTGTTATCCGTGTGTCTGAAGCCGTTAAACCGGAAAAAATAGGCTCTCTGATGGGGTAGTGTTCAGTTGACCTTGGTTTATGGCATAAGGTATAATTACATTAGCGCAGCATTGATTTTGGCATTCAAAAAATCGGGTTGTATATTTTTAAGGGAGGATCATTTTATTCTATGGCAATTGAAGTGGGCACCAAGTTAGAGGGCAAGGTGACAGGAATCACGCATTTTGGAGCATTTGTGGATCTGTCAGGAGGTGTCACGGGTCTCGTTCACATCTCGGAAATCGCCGACAATTATGTCAAAGATGTCAACGACCACCTGAAGCTGAATGACCTCGTTACAGTGAAGGTTATCAACGTTGACAAGGATGGCAAGATCGGACTTTCCATTAAGCAAGCTGTTGACAAACCGGTTGAGCAACAAACCCAATCTAGACCCCCGAGAGCTCCTAGACCGGAACGCAGTGGAGGAGATCGCGAACGATTCAGCGGCGGAGGCCCAAGTGGTGGCCAAGGTCGTGGTGGTGGCGGCGGTGGATTTAACCGTGGTGACCGCGGAGGCCGTTCTTTCAAGCCCGCAGCAGGCAAACCTTCATTTGAGGATAAAATGTCACGCTTCCTGAAAGATAGTGAAGAGCGGATCTCTTCGCTTAAGAAGAACACAGAAGGCAAACGCGGAGGCCGTGGAGCCAAGCGTGTGTAATCTGTCACAACCTGATCTAAACATATAAGTAAAACCGTTAGCCCATGGGCTAACGGTTTTTTTGCGTTTCTTTCACAGATAAGTAGTTGAATAGCTTTTTTTGTAAAGTGAAGCTCCATATCCCCAGTTTTTCTGCACGGCAAAATGAAACCATAAGAACATTTGTCGTCTACCATTTTTTACCGACAGGTTTCCGTGGCATTCCACAGTTATCCTGCTCAAATGGTGGCGAGACCAAACCATCTCCGGTTCAAAATCAGACATTCCGATTGTCGGAATCAAGTAGGAGAATGAATGAAACCACAATAAGGCCGGGGGTTTCGCTCCACCGCGCCAGGCTTGTTTCTTTTGTCGTAAACTTTTTGGACCCTGCCCACCTATTCTGACAAACTACGTCTTCTAATCTATCTATAATCAGAACCATCGAGAACGAAACACGAAAATTCAAATTAATCGAATGGGGTGCCTTGAGGATGATGGAAAAGTGGAATGTCATTCAATTTCCGGGAATGAAAGCAGGTAAAGGAGGTACGGAAGCTCGGGAGGAGCTGTCGGTACGTCTGAAACAATGGCTTGGCTCCCGCAAGGCTGTCCAGATGGTTGCTTCCCGCAAATGGGTACTGCTGCTTACGTTTATGGGGTTCCTGCTCGGAAAGGCAATGATCCTGAATGAGTTATCTCCCTTTGCCATTGCTTACTTCGCCGTAATTGCTTTCATGCGCAGGGATTACATCATTCCGGTAGGCGCTGCACTTCTCGCAGGCAGTCTCTTTGCACCGTTTCCGGTACCACTCATTGTTGCATCGGAGATCGCCATCTTTTATCTGCTCTTCCGCGGTCTGGAGTCATATGATCGTGCTGAATTATCTTATGCACCAACGATGGTGTTTACGACTACATTTATGGTCAAGTTATTCGCGGTTGTGATTGGACCATCCTTCAGCTGGTACGCGATGCTGATGCTCACGATGGATTCCGTACTAAGTTTCGTGCTCACCCTTGTTTTTATACAAGCCATACCGATCTTCACCTACCGCAAAAAAAAGTTCAGCCTAAAGAACGAGGAGATCCTCTGCCTGATCATATTGCTCGCTTCCGTTATGACGGGAGCCGTAGGGTGGACCATTCAGTCTTTATCCGTCGAGCATATGCTCTCCCGTTATCTCATATTAATCTTTGCGCTGGTGGGCGGAGCCCCCCTTGGAGCCTCAGTTGGCGTTATTACCGGCTTGATTCTGAGTCTGGCTGACATGTCAGCGGTGTATCAGATGAGCCTGCTTGCTTTTGCCGGGATGCTGGCGGGTATGCTTCGAGAAGGCAAACGTGCGGCGGTTGCACTGGGCATGCTGCTGGGTTCGTCCATTCTATCCATATATCTGGGCGGACCGGGCGATGTGATGAACTCATTATGGGAGACGTGTGCAGCTATCGTACTATTCATGTTAACACCTAAAAGCCTGATGACGGCGATATCCAAATATGTACCGGGTACGCAGGATCATACCAAATCGCAGCATGAGTATGCCAAACGGATACGGGATATCACGGCAGAACGGGTAACCCGGTTCTCACAGGTATTCCGTCAATTGTCACGTAGCTTTGATCAGATGTCCGGTGCAGGGGAGCAGGTACAGAAAGAAGGTGGAATGGACCATTTCATGAATGCGGTTGCCGAGGGCACATGTGCAAGCTGCTTCAAGCGTACACAATGCTGGGATGCGAAGTTTATTCAAACCTACAAATATATGACGGACGTGATGAGTACGATTGAAGGAAACCCGGAGATCTCAGGCAAGCAGATTCCAGTCGACTGGAACAGGGTGTGTGCGAAACCGGAAGAGGTCCTTGAAGTCATGCGTGCCCAGTATGGACTGCATCAACATAACATGCAATGGAAGCGTCAAATTATTGATAGCCGGCAGCTGGTTGCAGAACAATTGTCCGGTGTATCTCAGGTCATGGAGGACCTGGCCAAAGAAATTCAGCGGGAAAGTGATGAGATGGTACAGCAGGAGGAGCAGATTCGGGACGCACTGGAGTCACTGGGCTTGTCCATTCACTCCATTGAGATCATCAATCTGGAAGCGGGCAATGTAGAGATTGAGATTGTACATGCATATACACGTGGATTCGATGAGTGCCGGAAAATGATTGCTCCGCTGATCTCGGATGTACTGGACGAGCATATTGCCGTCTTGCATGAGACCATGACCGATCCTCGTCAGGGACTGGCAACCGTTACGTTTGGTTCAGCCAAAACGTTCGAGGTAACCACGGGTGTTGCTGCCGCCGCAAAAGGGGGAGATGTGATGTCAGGCGACAGCTTCAGTACGGTTGAGTTAGGCAATGGTACATTTGCAGTGGCGCTCAGTGATGGAATGGGCAATGGAGAACGGGCACGCATGGAGAGCAGCGCGGCGCTGAACATACTGGAACAGTTGCTACAGTCCGGCATGGACGAGAAACTGGCGATCAAATCCGTGAACTCTGTTCTGATGCTGCGCTCCCCTGAAGAGATGTATGCCACAGTGGATATGGCGCTGATTGATGAATATACGGCAGAGACCACGTTTATGAAAATCGGATCGACGCCAAGTTTTATCAAACGAGGACAGGAGGTTATTCAGGTTTCAGCCAGCAATTTGCCAATCGGTATTATTAAAGATATTGAAGTGGATCTGGTGACGGTACAGCTTCAGCCGGGGGATATCCTCATTATGATGACGGATGGCATCTATGATGCACCGGGGTATGCTGTGAACAAAGAGTTATGGATGAAACGGCTCATTCAAGAGATTGATACAGATGATCCACAAGATTTGGCCGATTGCCTGCTTGAAAGTGTCATAAGATATCAGCAGCATGAGATATTGGATGATATGACCGTCGTTGTTGGAAAAGTAGAGCATTTCCGCCCTGAATGGGCCACACTGCGTGTGCCTGGCATCAACCGGATGGAGCGTCCACGGACCGTCAGTTAATTGCATATTCTTCTGTTTGAAGTCTCTTCATTCTGGCAATGCTAGTCATAGAGTTGGAGAGTAACGAATAACGGAGGGATATCGGATGAAGCAAATCTTATTGATCACCGACGGTTGTTCCAATGTAGGACCAAGTCCAGTGCTGGCAGCGGCCGAAGCGCTGGAAGAGGGGATTACGGTTAATGTGGTTGGCGTGATTGATTATGGAACCATTGGTGAGTTGGGTAGCCGGGAGATTGAGGATATTGCCAGAGCCGGAGGTGGAATCAGCCAAATTGTAGGTACACGTCAGCTTGCTCATACGATGCAGATGATGACAAGGAAAACGGTGGTTCAGACCATTCAGCAGGCGGTTAATAGAGAGTTAACACAAATTTTGGGAGAGAAGGAGCCCAAAACGGTAACCGATCTGGAGCCTGCACAACGCGCCCGGGTCGTGGAAGTGATGGATGATATGGCTGAAACTACAGCCTTACAGGTTATATTGTTAATCGACGTCAGTGCCAGCATGAAGCCCAAACTGGCTGCGGTAGAAGAAGGCATTCGTGATTTAATGTTAAGTTTGCAGGCGCGTATAGGTCAGAGCAAGCTTTCCGTATTTCATTTTCCGGGACGACACAGTGGAGAAGATGCGGTAATGGATATTGACTGGACAACGGATCCAGGCCGTGTTCGGTCCTTGTTTGGAAGGTTGCAGATGAAGGGTGCAACGCCGACAGGTCCTGCAATTCAGAAGGTGATTGATTTTTACCGTTATGGTACACTGGAGAAACAGCAGGAAATAGAAGGGAACTATCGCATTGAAAGAGAAGGGATGCTCGGTGACAACGTTGTCTGACGCCTCTTTCCCGCCAGGAACAGTGGTTACAGGGAAATGGAATCGCAGTCGTTACACGATTCGGAAGCTACTGGGCAAAGGAGCTAATGGCATCGTTTTTCTTGTCCAACGGGGTGAAAATGGCAAACACTACGCGTTAAAAATGGGATTTGATCCGGTTGATCTGCAATCGGAAGTCAATGTGCTCAAATCTTTTCAACTACAGCGTAATCATGAGGCCCTTCGGCAGAGCGGCATTCCTTCCTATCTTAAAGATGTGGATGATTATGCCGTTCGTGGCCGGGATATTCCCTTTTATGTGATGCGTTACGTTAGAGGTGAGGCACTTCATCACTTTATTCGGCGTCAGGGGACAGACTGGACACTTCTGGTGGGACTTAGACTCTTGCAGAAGCTGGCACAATTGCATCAGGCGGGATGGGTGTTTGGTGATCTCAAACCTCAGAATGTGTTGGTATCCGACTATGGGCAGGTGGAATTGATCGACTACGGCGGAGTTACGTCGATTGGTCGAAGCGTCAAACAGTTCACCGAATGGTATGATCGGGGTTTCTGGAATGCAGGCAGCCGTACGGCAGATGGTACCTATGATGTATTTGCATTTGCATTATTGTTGATTCATGTACTTGAAGCAGACACGCTCAAGGCACTGGCAGCCGAAGGATTACCGCAACTGCGAAGTGTGAATCAGCTCGTAGCACTGGTGGAGCGCAGTGAACGACTGGGTCCTTTTCGCAATTGGACGACTCAGGCATTACGAGGTCAGTTTCGTGATGCAGGCCATGCGGCACAAGGGTGGAAGGAAATGATGGCACGCCCCACGCCTCTCCGCCGTCGTTCCAAAAGTACAACACCGCGCTGGCTTAAAAACGCATTTGCTGTATCTGTGATATTACTTATTGGAGTGCTCATCTATGCACTACTTTTCTGATCTGTGAGAGTGCATATACATAACGTAAGGAATGAGGAACAGGTATGGAGGCTTTACGCTGGAACATGCTGGTGAAGAACGTGCTGGATGCAGCGGAAGAGCATCAGTTATGGGTTCCCGGGGATCGGATTGTCGTCGCAGTATCGGGCGGGCCGGACTCGGTAGCTTTTTTGCATATCATGCACGAGATCAGCATACGGCATGTCCCGCTTGAATTAATTTGTGCCCATGTACATCATGGTTTCCGGACCGAATCTGATGACGAAGCGGAGAAAATGATGGAACTGGCACAGCAGCTTGGTATTACATTTGAATGGACCAAGGCCGATGTACCTTCATATATGGAGCTGACGGGTCAAGGACCACAGGAAGCAGCCCGCAACAAGCGATATGCCTTTTTGCACGAAGTGGCTTCCAAATATAATGCGGCAAGCATCGCTTTGGCACATCATGCCGATGATCAGGCGGAGACGGTCATGCTTCATTTGCTTCGTGGAACCGGCTTGTCGGGACTCTCAGGAATGAAGTTTAAAAGACGAGAAAAAAATGTGGAACTTATTCGTCCATGCCTTCGTATAAACAAGACAGACCTTGTAGAAGCTTGTAATACCCAGGGTTTTATGTATTTCAATGATGAGAGCAACGCCCTGCGTAAATATCGGCGTAATGCCATTCGCTTGGATGTGCTTCCTTTTTTGGGGCAGTATAATGGACAACTCACGCCGTCATTGAATCGGCTTGCCGAAATTGTGGGTGATGAAGACGATTTCATGGAGCAGAGTGCATATGACACATACAGGTGTCTAGTGCAGGTGAACGGCGGAAGGCAAACCTTTGAGGTGCCTTCCTTCTTGAAGTTACATGTCGCTTTACAACGAAGGTTGATTAAACTAATATTGAATTATCTGCCTTTGGACAGTGATTTTGTCGACTTTACCCGTATAGAAACCATTCGGCGCAAGGTCATGGAGACCCATGTGACGACCTGGAGCCTGGATATAGGACAGACACTCGCCTGCACTCGGGAGTATAATCTGATTTCTTTTGGCATACGGACGGACGTACAGGATCAATCTTACGAGTATCGTCTTGCGCAATGGAGTGGAACTTATGAGCTTTCACTCACCCCAATTAACCGGTATATTCGGTTGATGACGGTGAGTCCCGAGGACTATCATGTACCGGAATCGGCGGATCAAGCCGCGTTTGATGCGGATCAACTGCTTATGCCGCTGGTTGTGCGTTCACGGTTACCTGGAGATACCATGAAAGTGATGGGATTAAACGGAAGCAAAAAGGTGAAAAATATTTTCATCGATGAGAAAATCCCCCCATCTGTCCGTCCACGTATTCCTGTGGTATGTGATGGAGCAGGTCATATCATCTGGTTACCGGGTGTTCGACGGTCCAATGTGGCTCCTGTCAGGGAGGGCACTTCCGCAATCCTGTACATGACTGTAGGCGATTCAGCGATTCAGGGGTAGTGGTTATGGTTCAGGTAAGGCTTTCATAGTATAACTTAGGAGGTTCGCACAGTTGCAGAACGACATTCAGGAAGTATTGATCAGTGAAGAAGAAATTCAGAGTAAAGTCAAGGAATTAGGCGCAACACTAAGTGCCGAATATGCAAATCGCAATCCTTTGGTCATTTGTGTGCTCAAGGGTGCGTTTATATTTATGGCTGATTTGGTTAAAAACATAACGGTACCTGTTGAAATGGATTTCATGGCGGTATCCAGTTACGGCGCTTCCACCAAGTCATCAGGTGTTGTCAAAATCATTAAGGATCTGGATGTATCCGTAGAAGGACGGGAAGTTCTGATTGTCGAAGATATTATCGACAGCGGACTTACACTCAGCTATCTGATTGAACTGCTAGAAAACCGCGGTGCCGAGTCGGTGCGAGTGGTTACGCTGTTCGACAAGCCTTCAGGCCGTAAAGTTGAGTTGGAAGCTCATTACACAGGCTTTGACATTCCTGACGCGTTCATCGTTGGTTACGGTTTGGATTTTGCGGAGAAGTACCGGAACCTGCCCTATATCGGGATTTTGAAGCCGGAAGTCTATAGTAGCTAATATCCTGCCCGACCCAAGCCTTGAGCTGTTCTTGGCTTCTGTTGAGAAGCCATGTCGGGCTATGTTAAAATAATTAAAGTGTCTCGAGAGGAGGTAGGGGATGAATCGGTTCATCCGGAATTCTGGTTTTTATTTGATTCTTTTTTTAGTTGTGGTGGGGATAGTCCAGTTCGTCAGCAATGGCGGCGAAGCCACCGATAATCCTAGATATGATCAGTTGCGTGCAGCGATCAAAGCCAACAATGTCTCTGAATTGACGGTTCAATTCAACGGTCAAACGTATCTCGTGACCGGTCAATACAAGAAGGCACCTGATGGCGCCAAATCAGAAAATTTCTCAACGTATATTCCTCCTACGGATGAGGCAATTAGTGAGCTTGTAGCTGCAAGTGAAACTAACAATTTCCAATATCATCAGGAGCCAATGAAAGGTGACAGCATCTGGTTGACGTTGCTGACTTCCTTTATTCCTTTGATCATTATGTTCCTGCTGTTCTTCTTCCTGTTTAATCAGGCTCAAGGCGGCGGCGGTAAAGTAATGAACTTTGGTAAAAGCCGTGCTCGTCTCTACAACGAAGAGAAGAAGCGGGTTACATTTGAAGATGTTGCGGGTGCCGACGAAGAGAAACAGGAACTTGTTGAGGTTGTAGACTTCCTCAAGGACCCTCGTAAATTCGCAGCAGTAGGTGCGCGGATTCCTAAGGGCGTATTGCTCGTAGGGCCTCCAGGTACCGGTAAAACATTGCTCGCTCGTGCCGTAGCCGGTGAAGCGGGTGTACCATTCTTCACTATTTCAGGTTCCGACTTCGTGGAAATGTTTGTCGGTGTCGGTGCATCACGTGTTCGTGATTTGTTTGAAAATGCGAAGAAAAATGCCCCATGTATCATCTTTATCGATGAGATTGATGCTGTAGGACGTCAGCGTGGTGCTGGTCTTGGTGGTGGTCACGATGAACGTGAACAGACACTCAACCAGTTGCTCGTTGAGATGGACGGATTCGGAGTTAACGAAGGTATTATCATCATAGCCGCAACGAACCGTGCAGATATTTTGGACCCTGCCTTGCTGCGTCCTGGACGTTTTGACCGTCAAATTACGGTTGACCGCCCTGATGTAAGAGGTCGTGAAGCTGTCCTGAAAGTACATTCCCGTAATAAACCACTGACCAACGATGTGAAGATGGATATTATCGCGAAACGTACAACAGGTTTCTCCGGTGCAGATTTGGAAAATCTCTTGAACGAAGCGGCGCTGATTGCAGCACGTCGTAACCGTAAAGATATTTCCATGAAAGAAGTCGACGAAGCGATTGACCGTGTTATTGTTGGTACGGAGAAGAAAAGCCGTGTCATCAGTGATCGCGAGAAACGCATTGTTGCTTATCATGAAGCAGGTCATACCATTGTTGGATACTTCCTGGAACATGCCGATATGGTACATAAAGTGACCATCATTCCGCGCGGACGTGCGGGTGGATATGTAATCATGTTACCTAAAGAAGACCGTATGCTGGTTACCAAAAACGAGTTGCTTGATAAAGTAACCGGACTTCTCGGGGGTCGTGTAGCTGAAGAATTGTTCATCGGAGAAATTGGTACTGGTGCATACAGTGACTTCCAGCAAGCGACAGGTATTGTTCGTAGCATGGTTATGGAATACGGTATGAGTGAGAAATTGGGACCTATGCAATTCGGAAGTTCACAAGGACAGGTATTCCTTGGTCGGGATATCGGTCATGAACAGAATTACTCGGATTCCATTGCTTACGAGATTGATCAGGAAATGCAACGCTTTATTAATGACTGTTATGAGAAGTGTAAGGACTTGCTTGTTAAACATTCAAAAGAGATGCACCTGATCGCTCAAACTTTGCTTGAGGTTGAGACTTTGGAAATGGATCAGATCAAGCAATTGATCGAAACAGGTTCTTTGACTCCAAAAGCAGAGAATGACAATGATGGTGAAGGTACACCAACTGAAGGCGGAGAGCCAATCATCGACACCATCGGTGATGTGCGTGTTCGTATTCAAGGTAAAGATGAAACGCCTGAGCCACCAGCCGGAGATATTCCAAACGAAGCTCCGAATCTGGAAAAGGGTAATAACAATAACCCGGATGATGGCGGAACTAAGCCAACGTCTTAATACACAATACATCTGGCTATGATAGCAGGTGAAATCAAGAGAGCCCTCGAGGCTCTCTTTTTTTATCCATTATTTTAAAAGAGGATAGATAAAGATAAACGGGAGTTAGATGGCGAACCAGTTAGCAAACAGGTGGTTACAGCGCTGTTCCGGGCCTTTTTCATTTATTGACAGAGTCGTGAACGTTGTGTAAATTAGTTGTTAAACCGCTTGTGATTCGTTTCTCAAGCGAAGATAACGACTTAGGTTAGCCCACGAAACAGCGCATGACGCTGTCCCGATAAAGGAGAGGATCACAGGTGGAAGCTCTGGCTTTAGAGCGCAAGGCTGAGATGAACCGCGAGCTGCGTGAGCGGCTTATGGTGTTGAAGAAGGAACGTAATGCCATTATTCTTGCCCATTATTATCAACGTGACGAAGTACAGGAGGTTGCCGACTTCCGTGGAGATTCGTTTCTGTTAGCCCAGAAGGCAGCACAGACAGATGCGGATGTGATCGTTTTCTGTGGTGTTCATTTTATGGGTGAAAGCGCTAAAATTCTTGCGCCAAATAAAACAGTTATTATCCCGGACGAACGTGCGGGCTGCCCAATGGCAGATATGGTGAATGTGGATGGACTACGCAAATTGAAAGCACAACATCCTAATGCCAAGGTGGTTACGTATATCAATTCCTCGGCTGAGATCAAAGCAGAGACTGACATCTGTTGTACATCGGCGAACGCAGTCCGGGTTATTCAATCGGTGGATTCCGACGAAATTATCTGGGTACCGGATAAAAACCTGGGACATTATGTGCAGCAGCATACAGACAAGAAAATGATTATCTGGGAAGGTTACTGCAACACTCACGATATGCTTACAGTCAAAGATGTGGTGGAGATGAGAGCCAAGCATCCAAATGCAGAGTTTGTTGTCCATCCAGAGTGTCGCCCTGAGGTTGTAGAAATGGGTGATTTTGTAGGCAGCACAACAGCTATTCTGGAGTATTGCAAAAATTCATCAGCGAAGGAATTTATCGTAGGTACCGAAGATGGTACAGGATATCAGCTTCGTCTGGATAGTCCGGATAAACAGTTCCACTTTGCTACCAAGTTCCTCGTATGTCCCAACATGAAGGTGAACAACTTGAAGAAACTGGTGAAATGCCTGGAAACGATGAAGCCGCAAATCTACGTGCCACCGGCCGTTGCCGACAAAGCCAGAGAATCGCTAGAGCGCATGTTGTTGGTAAAGTAGGATGCGCTACTCTTGCTCCAAGACAGGTGAATAACATGATACCGCAATATTTAGTTGATTTTGATCTGTCTGCGCTACCCATGGTAGAGACGGATGTACTGGTTATAGGCTCAGGGATTGCTGGTTTGTTTACTGCCATTAAGGCAAGTGAACAACAACGTGTATTAATGATCACGAAGAAGTCATTACTTGAAAGTAACACCAGATATGCGCAGGGAGGCATCGCTGCGGTTATTGCTGAGGATGATTCACCTGCTTACCACTTGCAGGACACACTTGTAGCAGGAGCGGGCTTATGCCGCTCCGAAGCGGTAGAGGTATTGGTGAATGAGGGGCCGGACGGAGTGAAGGAACTGATTCGTTTGGGTACTTTATTTGATCTGGAGAACGGCGAGTTGGCGTTGACGCAGGAAGGTGCGCATAGCCACCGCCGTATTTTGCATGCCAACGGAGATGCAACAGGATATGAGATTGTACGTGCGCTTGCTGTTGAAGTGAATGAGCATCCCGGGATTGAAGTTTGGGATGAGCATTTTGTTGTTGACCTGATTACAGATCGAGATCGAGGGGAATGCATTGGCGCTCTGGTTCAGAAGGATGACGGATCGCAAGTGTTTGTGAAGGCACAGGCAACCGTTCTTTGTTCTGGTGGGGCAGGACAACTGTACCGATACACGACGAATCCGGATGTAGCTACTGCCGATGGTGTAGCCATGGCTTATCGGGCTGGGGCTATTGTTCGTGACATGGAATTTATCCAATTCCACCCCACCTCTCTATGTTACCCTGGGGCCCCGCGTTTCCTAGTGTCAGAAGCCGTACGCGGCGAAGGAGCATATTTGCGCAATGTGAAGGGTGAGCGCTTCATGGATCGTTATCATGCCCAGCTTGAACTGGCCCCACGAGATATCGTGGCACGAGCGATTGTTAGTGAGATGGAGTCCACCAACAGTACCTTTGTGTACTTGGACATTACACATGAACAGCCAGAGATGATCAAGCATCGGTTCCCTACCATATATGAGACTTGTATGCGTTATGGATTAGACATGACAACGGACTGGATTCCCGTTGCACCTGCTGCCCATTACATGATGGGTGGAGTGAAAACGGATTTAAGTGGAGAGAGCAGCATCTCCCGATTATTTGCTTGTGGCGAGGTGTCTTCTACAGGAGTGCATGGAGCCAACCGTCTGGCAAGCAACTCCTTGTCAGAAGCGATTGTATTTGGCCGGAGAATTGTTGATCGTATTCAATCTCTCCCTCCGCTTGGTTTATTACAAGCAAGAGGGGCTACGCCTTCATCTGTGGACATGAATAACATGAATAGCAAGATCATGAAAGAGCAAAAACCTATATCTGAAAGACGTTTACGACTACAGAAAATGATGGTTCGTCAGGTAGGTTTGCGCCGGAATGGTGAGGACCTGCAGAAGGCCATGGACAAGCTGCAACAGGAATTGCAATTTTTTGATCAGACACTCACGCACAAGGAAGAGCTGGAGTATGCCAACCTTCTGACCTGTGCCTGGTTAGTTACTAGCGGTGCATTACATCGCGAGGAGAGTCGGGGGGCTCACTATCGTGAGGATTTCCCGGCACGTGATGATATCGTGTGGCAGAAGCATAGTCTGCAGCAGCGAGAACAAGCGATTGTGGAGGAATTGATGTCATGATACTGAATGGATATAATGAAGGGCTTATCGAATCAATCAAAAACTGGCTTCGTGAAGATGTTGGTGCAGGTGACGTTACAACAAGTGTGACGATTCCAGCAGGCAACCAATCCAAGGCCATTATACACGCCAAAGACAATGGTGTTATTGCAGGCATGACCGTAGCTAAACTTGTATTTCAAGTCGTTGATCCTGATCTTGTATTTACACCGAAGGTAACAGACGGAGACAAGGTTACCCATGGCACGATTTTGGCCGAGGTAGAGGGAAGTACACATTCACTGCTTACGGGGGAACGACTGGCACTTAACTTGCTGCAACGTATGTCCGGAATAGCTACGCGTACGCGTGCCTACGTGGATGTGCTGGATGGTCTTGAGACCAGGCTCGTGGATACACGTAAGACAACGCCGGGCCACCGACTACTTGAGAAATACGCAGTGCGCGTGGGTGGCGGAGCGAATCATCGATTTGGACTGTACGATGCCGTTATGATTAAGGATAACCACATCAAGGGTGCAGGCGGAATCACCGAGGCGGTACAGCGTGCGCGAACCGTTATCCCACATACGATGACGATTGAAGTGGAGATTGAAAATCTGGAGCAGGTGAGAGAAGCCTTGCAAGCCGGGGCAGATATCATTATGCTGGATAACATGCATCCAGAGCGGATGCGTGAAGCGGTTGAACTTATTCGTGAACAGGCTCCTCATGTGAAGGTTGAAGCATCCGGTAACGTGTCTCTTCAGACCATTCGTGGTATTGCAGAGAGTGGTGTGGATGTAATTTCGGTTGGCAGGTTAACCTATTCCTTTGAGAGCCTGGATATTAGTCTGGATTTAAATGAAAAGAAAGAGGGGTGAACCTCTTTGATTCTAGTTGTAGACGTGGGGAACAGCAATATGGTGCTCGGCGTATATCAAGGCCGGGAATTGCTGCACCACTTTCGTCTGAGTACATCACGTCAGTCAACAGTGGATGAATACGGCGTATTGATTTATAATTTATTTCATATGTCCGGCATCAGGGCAAGTGACATCGAAGGTGTCATCATCTCATCTGTGGTTCCGCCACTGGTGAATGTAATCGAAGCGATGTGTGAGAAGTATGTAGGCAAAAAAGCTTTGCTCGTTGGGCCTGGTATCAAAACTGGTTTGAATCTGCGATACGAGAACCCTCGTGAAGTGGGTGCAGATCGTATTGTTAATGCAGTGGCAGCCGTTGAGAAGTATGGCGGCCCTCTCGTCGTGGTCGATTTCGGTACTGCAACGACCTTTGACTGTATTGACGAGAAAGGTCACTACCTGGGGGGAGCTATTGTACCTGGCATTCAGATTGCCACTGAAGCGCTCTATGAGCGGGCATCCAAGTTGCCTCGTATAGAGCTGGAGAAACCTAAAAAGGTCATTGGCCGTAATACTATTCATGCCATGCAAGCGGGTATTATATTTGGCTATGCAGGGCAGGTAGATGGTATTGTAGAACGTATTCGCGAGGAGATGGGGGCGAAGCCCCGAGTTATCGCGACGGGTGGTCTCGCTACACTTATCGCAGAAGAAACCCGTAGTATAGAGGAAGTTGATCCGCTGCTTACGCTTGAAGGGCTGCGTATTATATATGAGCGGAACCGGGAAAGGTGAGCATAGTGACGGCATACAGCGGGCTGAGATTACAGCTTAAGTGTTGTGCCGTTTTTTCTGTGTTACGACTATTATGGCGATACGCCAAAGGAGGCTGAATGACTTGGAAAACAACAACAAGCATGACCGGTTAATTCGTGGTACAGCAATGAATGGAAAGGTAAGAGCCTTTGCTATCCAGACTACGGAACTGGTTGAGGAACTACGCAGAAGACACGATACGTTTCCCACGGCTACAGCTGCCATGGGGCGTACGGTTACAACAGCAGCCATTATGGGTGCAATGCTCAAAGGTGAAGAGAAGTTAACGGTACAAGTCAACGGTGATGGGCCCATTGGACAGATTGTAGCTGATGCCAATGCGAAAGGCGAAGTACGAGGATATGTTTCTAATCCGCATGTACATTTGCCAAGCAATAGTGTGGGTAAACTGGACGTTGCAGGCGCGGTTGGAACGGAAGGTTTCATCAACATAACGAAGGATTTGGGACTGAAAGAACCATATCGTGGCAGTGTGCCTATTATTTCAGGAGAACTGGGCGAAGACTTCACGTACTACTTTGCGCAATCGGAGCAAACCCCTTCTGCTGTAGGCGTTGGTGTGCTCGTTGATACGGATAATTCCGTTATTGTCTCAGGTGGATTCATTATGCAGCTGTTGCCGGGATTGACAGATCCAGAGATCACGGCGATCGAAAACGCCATTAGTACGTTGCCGCCAGTGACGACGTTGCTGGAGCAGGGACTTGAATTGGAAGAGTTGCTTCGCCGATTGTTGCCAGATGTACAAGTGATGGAAGGATTGGATATTCATTTTAGCTGTGAGTGTTCACGTGAGCGGGTAGAGAAGACACTAATCAGCCTGGGCCAAACGGAGATGGAGCAATTAATTGAAGAAGAGGGCCAGGCTGAAGTGGTCTGCCAATTCTGTAATGAAGCCTATGACTTTAACAAAGAACAACTTGAGACCATCCTAGAGCAAGCCAAGAACTGATCTATGCGGGGACGGGATGCGGAATGACAAGACAGGAAAAAGGGTTGTGGACGGCTGTAATTGTCTTGACGCTAGGTATGCTGGTCATGGGTAGTGTGATGGCTATGCATGGTCTCAGACAGGGCAAAGACGAGGCAGATGCATCCCATGATGCTAATACGGAAGAAGGAAGCACCGTAGCGACGATCAACGGAGAAGTTATCACGGACAAAGAGTGGACCGATGCGCTGAAAAGACGCTATGGCAGCGAGTTATTACTCCAGATGTTAAACCGTAAAGCAGTATTTGCCGAAGCAATTGAACGCAAGCTGATCGTCACTCCCCAAGAGATTGCAAGAGAACTTGCCGCCGCGATGGATGGGTACGATTCAGAGAAATCATATTTTGACGAAATGAAGTCTCAATTGGGCCTGACGAAACAGGAACTTGAGTTGGAAGCCGGCTACAGGCTGCTGCTTGAGAAAATCGCAACGATCGGCATACAGATCAAGGATGCAGATATTGAGCATTACTGGACTGAACACCGTGAGGATTACGTTTCCCCCGAGAAATATGACTTGTCCATCATCGTAGTGAAGGAAGAAGATGAAGCCGATTCCTTACTGGATGCGTTGGAGAAGGGGGAGGACTTTGAAGAAGCTGCTCGCAGTCAATCGACGGACAGCTTCTCTCGTGATGCTGGTGGCAGGCTGGGATGGATTGAGCGGAATGATCCATTCCAGTCAGAAGAAATCCTTCAACTTGCTGCCGGGCTGGATGTAGGCGATATTGCCGGACCGGTTCGAGTGGAAGAAGGTTATGTTATTATCAGACTTAATGATAAAGAAGAACGCCAGGTGCAATCGGCCGAAGAGGTCCATGAGGAGATTCGAATGCAACTGGCTCTGAGTAAGGCTGATCCGTTGCCGCAGGTAGAGCAAATGCTGCGTAACAAGTATGAAGCCGTAATCCTGTCCGAGATTCCTGCCTCCTGAATTCAATGGAGAAGATTGTATAGTACTGCTGCATCTTGATAAAAATACTCTGTCTGCGGTCTTAGGGCCAAAGGCAGAGTATTTTTTTTGAGTACTCATATTGACAATAAGGGTTAACGTTGATAAGATGAAAATAATAAATACCTACTCGTTTACTCGGATATAAAAGATTTATTTATGAACAAAGAAACTTTCGGAAACCTCCGCCCTGCTAGAAATCTTGGCAGTAAGGGATAGGATCAACAGGATTTCCGCAGTTCTTCTATAACAGCTAGAGGCTATCGGCCGCACAGTATAGGTTAACAGGACTCAAGTTTTATTCATCCACTAAGGAGGGCATTCATATGGCTAAAGTAGTTAATAACGTAACAGAACTCATCGGAGGTACTCCGCTTGTTCGTCTGAACCGTATCGTACCTGAAGGCAGTGCTGAAGTATTCGTGAAGCTGGAGTACCAGAATCCAGGTTCAAGCGTGAAAGACCGTATCGCAATTAGCATTGTGGAAGAAGCGGAAAAAGAAGGCAAGCTAAAACCAGGTGATACCATTATCGAAGCAACAAGTGGTAACACGGGAATTGGACTCGCGATGGTGGCTGCAGCCAAAGGTTACAAGTCCGTTATTGTAATGCCTGAGACGATGAGCTTGGAGCGTCGCAACTTGCTTCGTGCGTATGGTGCTGAGCTTGTGCTTACACCTGGAGCTGAAGGTATGAATGGTGCTGTTAAAAAAGCCGAAGAACTGCTGAAAGAAAACCCTTCCTATTTCATGGCTGAGCAATTTAAAAATAAAGCCAACGTGAAGATCCACCGTGAAACGACTGGCCCTGAGATTGTTGAAGCAATTCAATCTGTAGGCGGTACGTTGGATGCTTTCGTTGCAGGAATCGGTACAGGTGGAACAATTACAGGTACAGGCGAAGTGCTGAAAGAAGCTTTTGCTGGTATTAAAATTGTTGCGGTTGAGCCAGCAGCTTCGCCAATTCTGGCGGGCGGCAAACCAGGACCACATAAGATCCAGGGGATTGGTGCCAACTTTATCCCTGAGATTCTGGATCAGGAAATCTATGATGAGATCATTCACATTGAGAATGATGATGCATTCGAGACGGCTCGTCAGGTAGCGAAGGAAGAGGGCATTCTGTCTGGTATTTCTTCCGGTGCGGCGATCCGTGCAGGTCTTCAGGTTGCGAAACAGTTGGGTGAAGGCAAGCGCGTGGTCGTAATCGTGCCAAGTAACGGCGAACGTTACCTCAGCACACCTCTTTACAACTTCGAAGGCTAAGTCTACAAATGACAAAACCAATCCTCCTTGCCCGTATGACGGGTATGGAGGATTTTTGGCGTAATGCTTTTAAAAGGGGCGGCGCTTTAGTATACTATCAGACAATAGAACTAGCGACAGATGGAGGGCGGCACACCGCAATGACACACCTGATGACAACATACGCCGACTGGATGGAGTGGGCTGAACAAGGCTGGACCATGATGCCCTATATGACGAAGTCGGATGAGGGACCGTATCATGGCGGTTTACCGTTATCGTGGGAGGCAGCCTGGGAGCAGGCATCACCATACGCAATTGTGCTGGAGAATGGCAAAGGCGGGAGATATACATTTCTGGGGTTAGACCCCGTATCCGTTATTTCCGGCAAGGGTCAAGAAGCGGTTATTCATGATGTGACGCAAGGAGCCACCTCGACGGACAGCGGCAAGCCGCTTGATGTATTGAAGAGATGGACTGCCCCGTATAGTGCACCCAAGGTTAATGGGGCTCCAGACTTTGGGGGTGGATACGCAGGTTATCTCAGCTACGATGTAGCAAGATCATTGGAGAAGCTCCCAGATTTGGCTGAGGATAACCCGGCTCTGCCGGATTATTGGTGGATGCGCTTTGAAGAAATATGGGCGTATGACCATGAGCAGCAGGCACTTTTCTGCATGGTTCATCTGGCTATAGAGCCTAACCGGAACGAAACGGATATCCGTAGTCTATATTCAGCGGCAGAAGCACGAGCGACAGCGATGCAGAAACGTTGGCTTCATATTATGGGGGCTGCACAGGCCGAGGAACAACAGCAGGCACTGGAACGCCGCAACAAGCAGGTCAATCGTACCCCGCAGCCTGAAGATGCGGAAAGGGAATCGGAAGGATGGGAAACCTCCTTTCCCCAGGAGGACTTTGAACAAGCTGTGCGTACGGTACAGGAATATATCAGGCAGGGCGATGTGTTCCAGGTGAACCTGTCCTTGAGACAGGAAAAGCGGCTTCATTCGAGCGCTGAGCATATTTATGAATGGCTGCGCCTTGTGAATCCATCACCGTATATGGGAATGCTGCGTAGTCCAGACTTTCAACTGGTAAGCGGATCTCCCGAGCTTCTGGTCAAAGTGGAGAATGGCAAAGTCAGTGCACGTCCCATCGCAGGGACCCGAAGAAGGGGCCGGGATGAAGCAGAGGACAAAGCTATGGCGGATGAACTGCTCAGCAGTGAGAAGGAACGGGCGGAGCATATTATGCTCGTTGATCTGGAACGGAATGATATCGGACGGATTGCAGCCTACGGTTCGGTTCATGTGCCTGAATTGATGACCATCGAGAAGTATTCCCATGTCATGCATCTCGTTTCCCAGGTGGAAGGCAGGCTGGCAGAAGGGTTATCCGTATTTGATGTGATCGCTGCGACATTCCCGGGTGGAACGATTACAGGAGCCCCAAAAGTCCGCACCATGGAGATTATCGAGGAACTTGAGCCTGTGCGGCGTGGGCCTTATACGGGTTCCATCGGGTGGATGGATTACAGTGGGAATATGGAATTGAACATCGTCATTCGTACACTTGCCATTAAGGACGGTATTGGTTATGTACAGGCCGGGGCAGGGATTGTTATTGATTCCGATCCATATCGGGAATACAAGGAATGCCGCAACAAGGCAAGAGCCATGATGAGAGCTGTGAATTACAGCGAAGAGGCGGAAGCAAGCAGAGCTATTGAACAAGAACAAGCGAAAAGAACAGAAGCTGTTAACTAAACTAAACTAAAATAAAATAAAACGAAGCAACCGTCACTTGCATTGACGGAAGATGAGGAGGAGCAGGCATATGATACTGGTTATCGATAATTACGATTCTTTCACGTATAACCTGGTTCAATATCTGGGTGAACTGGGCGAGACGGTGGAAGTTCGCCGCAACGACGAGATTGATCTGGCAGGCATAGAGGCACTGGCACCTGATCATATTCTGATCTCTCCGGGCCCGTGTACACCGAATGAAGCGGGCATTAGTCTGGCAGTCATCGATCATTTCAAGGGAAGCATTCCGATCTTTGGTGTGTGCCTGGGGCATCAGTCCATTGGACAAGCGTTTGGTGGCAATGTCATTCGTGCGGAGCGTATGATGCACGGCAAAACATCCGAGATGCACCATAACGGGACATCGGTATTTGCCGGATTGCCATCTCCATTCACAGCTACCCGTTACCACTCCCTGATTGTGGAGCGCAGCAGCTTGCCTGACTGCCTGGAGATTACAGCGGAGACAGCTGAAGGTGAAATTATGGGTCTGCGTCACAAAGAATATGCGATTGAAGGGGTTCAATTCCACCCGGAATCCATTATTACAGACCATGGTCATCAGATGCTTCGTAACTTTTTGTCCCAACAAGTGAAGGTTTAACATGCAATATGCCGCGATAAACGGAGAGTTGGTCAATATGGCGGCGGCCGTGGTTCCTGTAACGGATCACGGCTTTTTGTACGGACTTGGACTGTTTGAGACGTTCCGGACGTATCAAGGTGTCCCATATCTTTTGGAACGGCATCTGGAGCGCATGGCTTCGGGGTGTAAGGAACTTGGCATTCCTTTTACAACGACCGCCGCAGAGGTGACAGGTGGGCTTCAACGTTTGATGGATGCGAACGGACTTCGGGATGCGTATGTGCGATACACGGTATCAGCCGGTGAAGCACCGCTAGGCTTACCTTCTGGTGATTATTCGAAGCCGAATCATATTTTACTGGCAAAAGCATTACCTGATCCTTCTCCCTCTTTATATGAGAGTGGAAAAATGATTCAACGGTTGTCTACACCTCGCAACACGCCCGAAGGAGAAGTTCGGTTCAAGTCGCTGCATTACATGAACAGTATTCTGGCGAAACGGGAGCTTAATGGATACGGGCAGCATGTGCAGGGTGCAGAAGGGCTACAATTAACCCGGGATGGTCATATAGCGGAAGGGATCGTCAGCAATGTGTTTTGGGTACGGGAAAATGTTCTCTACACGCCAGCACTCTCAACCGGCATTCTGCCGGGTATCACGAGAGCTGTGGTAATGGAGATTGCCTCGCAGCAAGGAATCCCCTGCATAGAGACGTTAGCTTCCTGGGAGGATCTCCTGCAAGCAGATGAAATATTTCTAACCGGCTCGGTGGCCGAACTGGTTCCGGTGACAACTCTGCGGGATCAGGACGGAGCCGAAACGATAATTAGCAACGGACATATTGGCCCGGTTACAGCAGTCCTTCTGGGTATGTACCGGCAGAAAGCGGGGTATACTTCATGACACTTACACCTGTCATCTATGAACGGAACTATGCATGGGGGCCAGCTGAATTGAAGCTGGGTACAAGAACACAGATTATGGGCATTCTTAACGTCACGCCTGACTCGTTCTCGGATGGTGGACGTTATACCAACGTGGAGCGGGCGGTTGCCCATGCCAAGCAGATGATGGAGGATGGGGCGGACCTGATTGATATCGGCGGGGAGTCCACCCGGCCAGGTTCAGATATTGTGGGCGCCGATGAAGAGCTTAGCCGGATTATTCCGGTTATTGAAGCATTGCATCAGCAAGCCCCTGACATTCCGATATCGGTAGACACGTATAAAGCCGATGTTGCACGTCAGGCTATTCTGGCAGGTGCCCATATTATTAATGATGTGTGGGGTGCCAAGGCAGATGCAGATATGGCCCGCACGGCAGCAGAGCTGGGGTGTCCCATCGTTCTGATGCATAATCGGCAGGATCGAAACTATACCGATTATCTGGGTGATGTCGTGAGCGATTTGCAGGAGAGCATACAGATTGCGTTAACAGCTGGCGTGAAAGCAGACCAAATTATCCTGGACCCGGGCATTGGTTTTGTGAAGGATCTCGGAGAAAATCTGAAGCTCATGTCATCGCTCGGTTTGCTCAATGAAATGGGATATCCCGTTCTGCTAGCCACCTCACGCAAAAGATTCATCCAGAACACCCTGGATGTCGGGGCGGATGATGCGCTGGAAGGAACGGCTGCGACCGTTGCATTTGGCATTGCCCAAGGCTGCCAGATGGTTCGGGTTCATGATGTGAAACCGATTCGGCGGACGGCAGACATGTGTGATGCCATGTTGTATGCTTCTCCGGGTATACGGAGGAAATAATGCTGGCGGGTCCCTGGTGACCCGTCCAGTGGAAGCGCAGCGTTTTTCAAAGGCGAAGCTAAGGCATAACTTCAAATAGATTAAAATTTCAATATATATAGAGGGCAGGCGGATCGTATGGATAGAATGGTATTGCATCGTATGGAGTATTACGGATATCATGGTGTTTTTGCAGAAGAACGGAAGCTTGGGCAGCGGTACTATATTGATCTGGAGATTGATATGGACCTGGGTGAGGCCGGACGTAACGATGATCTGACCAAAACGATTAATTATGCGGAGATCCATGAGCTGGTGAAACAGATTGTAGAGAATAAATCATTCCAGTTAATTGAAGCTTTGGGCGAACATATTGCATCTTCTTTACTAGACACTTATACTATTATCAATGCATTGACAGTCAAGGTGACGAAGCCACATCCGCCATTCGATATTCATTTTGAGGGCGTAACGGTAGAGCTTCGCCGCACAAGAAAGTGAGAACCGATCATGATTGCACATTCGACCTCTGAATCTTCAGAGGCTTATATTGCTTTAGGGGCCAATTTGGGTGACCGGGAACAGACGCTGTTTGAAGCATTGTCTTTGCTGGATGAACACCCTTATATATCCGTTCTGCGTTGTTCTGCGCTATATGAGACGGAGCCTGTAGGATATGTAGATCAGCCTGCTTTTCTGAATATGGCAGTCGCCGTGCAGGCGATGCTGACACCTGAGCAGTTGCTTACGGAATTATTGGATATCGAGAATCGACTCGGTCGTGTTCGTGATATTCGCTGGGGACCGCGCACCGTTGATCTGGATCTGCTCTGGATGCAAGGTGAGACGCGAGATACCGAATTGCTTCAATTGCCTCATCCTCGTATGGGAGAACGGGCTTTTGTGCTGGTCCCACTGTCGGATATCGTACCGGAGGGCGAGATTTCAGGTTTGTATACCTTTGTACACTCATCGTTGTCTGTACTGGATGGAAAGGATGGAATACAGCTTTGGAAAACATGCAATTGGCCAACCGAATCCGGGCATTCCGGAAGCTGAAAGGTTTAACACAACATGAACTTGCGGCCGAGACCGGCATCTCGCTGGCCATTCTGGGAACCATTGAACGGGGAAACCGTAAGGTATCACAGCAAGAACTCGATCGAATTGCTGGTGTGCTGGCAATCAGTATCGAGGAGTTGCGGGGCAACTAGGACCGTTTCGGTTTCGCCATGTTACAACAACCAAGACACCGATCAAACTTTATATCGTGATATATATACAGAATTAAAAAAGGAGTGGAACGACTACCGTGCTTAACATTGGTGGCATTGAAATGAAAAACCAGGTCGTACTTGCGCCGATGGCTGGCGTATGTAATCCGGCTTTTCGTTTGATCGCAAAAGAATTCGGAACAGGTCTCGTATGCGCGGAGATGGTGAGTGGCAAAGCCATTGTCCATGGCAACCAGCGTACACGTGAGATGTTGTTTGTAGATGAACGTGAGAAACCGCTGAGCCTTCAGATTTTTGGGGGAGATCGTGATTCCCTCGTAGAAGCAGCCAAAATCGTGGACAAAGAAACCAATGCAGACATCATCGATATTAACATGGGATGCCCTGTGCCAAAGGTAACGAAATGTGATGCCGGTGCACGTTGGTTGCTTGATCCGAACAAAATCTATGAGATGGTATCCGCTGTTGTGGACGCGGTGGAGAAGCCGGTGACGGTCAAGATGCGTATCGGCTGGGATAACGAGCATATCTTCGCGGTGGAGAATGCACTCGCGGTTGAACGAGCTGGTGGACAGGCGGTAAGTGTACACGGCCGTACGCGTGAGCAACTTTATACAGGCACAGCTGACTGGTCACACATCAAAGATGTAAAAGAAGCTGTCTCTATCCCAGTGATCGGCAATGGTGATGTCCATACACCAGAGGATGCACGCCGTATGCTGGATGAAACGGGTTGTGACGGAGTTATGATCGGTCGTGCCGCCCTGGGTAACCCATGGATGCTGTATCGTACCATTCAATACTTAAGCACGGGGAAATTGCTTCCTGACCCGAATGGCGAAGAGAAGATCCGTGTTGCCATCCTGCATATGGATCGCCTGATCGCATTGAAGAATGAGACAGTTGCCGTACGCGAGATGCGTAAACATCTGGCTTGGTATTTGAAAGGCCTGAAAGGATCTGCCCGCATCAAGGATGTTATTATGGAAGGAACCAAGCGGGACGAGATGGTACAGATTCTGGAGAGCTTTGTGAGTCAGCTGAAAAGCGAAGGTAATTTGGAGTCAGAACCGGTAATCACCGGAAATGCATCTTAATTATAAACGCTTCTGTAAAACGTTTACACCTATAGGGGACGTAACATTGACTTTTCGAGATCGTTCCCCTATAATTTCTCAGTATAAATTCGCCATGTGCGTTAATAAGGCTATAGCATCAGGAGGAATATTCTATTTCTCTGGAGAACTTCATATAGTTTTGAAGATGTATGCGAGCGGAGCTCTGTAACAAGCACTGATTCCGTTGCCGTACAATCAAATTTATTCCCATGACAGGAGAATCGGTTGAGATGAGCGACAAGGAAGTTATCCTTACACCAGAAGGACTCAAGAAGCTGGAAGAAGAATTGGAAACATTGAAATCAGTGAAGCGCCGCGAAGTGGCTGAACGGATTAAGGTAGCCATCGGGTATGGAGATATCAGTGAAAACTCTGAATACGAAGACGCGAAGAATGAGCAAGCTTTCATTGAAGGACGTGTAATCACGTTGGAGAAATTGCTTCGTAACGCGCGGATTATTAACAGCGACGAGATCGATACCGATGCCGTAAGCGTGGGTGCAACCGTCACTGTAGAAGATCTGGAGTTTGGCGACATCACGGAATATACGATTGTAGGTACTGCGGAGGCAGACCCGCTTCAGAACAAGATATCGAATGAGAGCCCTGTAGGTAAAGCGATTCTCGGCAAGAAAAAAGGTACAGTTGTTGATGTAAGTGTGCCTGCTGGCGTAATTCAATATAAAATTATGGACATTAAAAAGCTATAGCAATGAAGCAGTTGGGCACGGTAAACAAAAGCTTCCTTAGGGAAGCTTTTTCAACATTAGAGGAAAACGTCCTCTCGCGATGCCTGCAATGTAAATAAGGAGATGAATACAGATCATGACGGATGAAGTCTTGAATCAGGAAACCGAACTTAGCGAGCTTTTACAAATTCGCCGTGACAAATTGGACGAGCTCCGCAAATTGGGAATCGACCCTTTTGGCCAAAAATACGTACGTACCGAAGAAGCCGGCTCCATTCTGAAGAAGTATGAAGAACTGACCAAGGAAGAGCTGGAAGAGAAGCACATCGAAGTCAGTATTGCCGGACGGATTATGGCGAAGCGGGGAATGGGTAAAGCAAGCTTCGCACATATTCAGGACCTGAGCGGCAGAATCCAGATCTATGTTCGTCAGGATAGCGTGCCTGAAGACAAGTATGCGGCATTTAGCTTGCTGGACCTTGGCGATATCGTTGGAATAACAGGTGTGATCTTTAAGACCAAAACAGGTGAAACTTCTGTCAAAGTGAAAGATCTTGAAGTGCTGTCCAAATCGCTCTATCCTCTTCCGGATAAATTCCATGGTCTCACTGACGTAGAGCTGCGTTACCGCCAGCGTTATGTTGACCTGATTATGAGCCCGGACGTACAACAGACCTTTATCGCACGTTCCAAAATCATTCAATCGATGCGTCGTTACCTGGATTCCCTTGGATATCTGGAAGTGGAAACACCTACGTTGCATACGATCGCAGGAGGAGCGGCAGCACGTCCGTTCATCACACATCACAATGCGCTGGATATGGAACTGTACATGCGGATTGCGATTGAACTTCACCTGAAACGTCTGATTGTTGGCGGACTGGAGAAGGTATATGAGATCGGTCGTGTATATCGGAACGAAGGTATGTCCACACGTCACAATCCAGAGTTCACAATGATTGAATTGTATGAGGCATATGCCGACTACAAGGATATTATGCAATTGACGGAGAACCTGGTTGCTCATATTGCACAGGAAGTACTGGGTACGCAAGTGATCCAGTATGGAGATTATGAAGTAGATCTTACGCCACAGTGGCGCCGGGTTACGATGGTGGATGCAGTTAAGGAAGTTGTAGGCGTAGACTTCTCCGTACACATGACGGATGAGGAAGCACACAACTTGGCGAAGGAACATAAGGTTCCTGTTGAAAAACATATGACATTTGGTCATATTTTGAACGCGTTCTTTGAAGAATTTGTAGAAGAGACGTTGATTCAACCGACATTCATTATGGGACACCCTCTTGAAATCTCACCACTGGCGAAGAAAAATGATGTAGATCCGCGCTTCACGGATCGCTTCGAATTGTTCATCGTTGGACGCGAGCATGCCAATGCCTTCACAGAGCTGAATGATCCAATCGATCAGCGTCAGCGCTTTGAAGCACAGATGCTGGAGAAAGAACATGGGAACGACGAAGCTCATGAGATGGATGACGACTTCATCCGTGCGCTCGAATATGGTATGCCACCAACAGGCGGATTGGGAATCGGGGTGGATCGTCTGATCATGTTGCTTACCAACTCCCCGTCGATTCGTGACGTACTGCTCTTCCCGCACATGCGTCCTCGTACGCAAGATTAAATAAGGAACGTAGGATACGTTCATAATAGAAGAGGAACCTGCCGTTCAGTATCATGCTGGGGCAAGTTCCTCTTTAGGTTTACATAGACGCTAAAAATAAAGTTTGTCAGAAGGCCTTTGCTCACAGCACATCATTAGGGTAACACCGCGTCTTGAAATTGTTAGATCAACCTGTTCGTATTTTTGTTAAAAGAGGTGCCCTTCATGAAGTTCAGGCTTCACTTTGCCAAATTCTTATCTCCTCCGTTAATTCTGGTCGGTGGTTTTCTGCTTATCATTGCGATTGGAACGGTGCTTCTCATGTTGCCAATCTCCAACCAAAGCGGTATGCATTTGGCGTTTATTGACGCGCTCTTTACATCCACCTCTGCCGCATGTGTAACTGGACTTGTCGTTGTGGATGTAGGGACGACCTTTAATTTGTTTGGTCAGTTCGTCATTATGGTATTAATGCAGCTTGGTGGACTCGGATTCATGACCATGGCTACTCTCTTTGCACTTGTATTGGGCAAGCGAATCTCACTCAAGGACAGGTTATTACTCAAAGAAGCCATTAATGCAGACAGTATGGAAGGGATAGTACGCATTATCCGCAAGGTCTTGATTTTCTCTTTTACCATTGAAGGGGTGGCGGCTGTCATATTAGCGCTGCGCTGGGCAACGGAGATGCCATTGGGTCAGGCCGTATACTATGGAATATTTCATTCCGTTTCATTGTTTAATAATGGCGGCTTTGATTTGTTCGGCAACAGCTTTCAATACTACACCGGAGACTGGATATTCAATGTGACTGCTTCTGTGCTCGTTGTCTCTGGTGGACTGGGTTTTGTTGTATTGAATGATCTGTTCGAGTATCGCAAACGCCGCCGTTTGTCTCTTCAGTCCAAACTGGTACTGTCTGTATCCGGAGCGCTGATCGGTATAGGAGCGATTGTGTTGTTTGTTTTCGAATTCACCAATGGACATACACTGGCTTCACTCACATGGAGCGAGAAGATCTATGCGTCCTTCTTCCAGTCTGTCTCTACACGTTCGTCGGGAACGAGCACAATCGATATCACGGAGATGAGGCAGGCTACCCAATTCTTCTTCATTCTGCTGATGTTTATCGGGGCTTCCCCAGGATCGACCGGGGGCGGAATCAAGACAACTACATTCCTGATCATGATTGGTGCAGTGTATGCCATGATTCGGGGAAATAAGGATATTGTGTTTTTCCGCCAGCGTGTTCCGAAAGAACTGCTGATGAGGGCGTTGACCATTATTATGGTTTCTCTGATCATATTCATGATCGTGGTGATGCTTCTGCTTACGACAGAGGATGCGCCATTCCTTTCACTGATGTTTGAAGCTGCATCCGCAATCGGTACCGTAGGTCTTTCTGTGGGAGTGACTGATGAGTTGACCAATTGGGGAAAAATCATTATTACCTTTACCATGTTTGTAGGTCGGATTGGGCCATTAACCATCGCTTATGCCCTTCGTCCGCGCAAAGAGAAGAAACTGTATCGTCATCCGGAGGGCCGGATCATTATCGGATAAAAAGAAAAACCGTCAGACATTCAGAACTAACTCCTGTTATCGTAACGGGCCTTAGTCACAACGAATGTGCTGCGGTTTTTTTGGTTTAACGGCACAAGGAAGCAAGATGCAAAGTGAGAACATCGTCCATGAGCTTGGCATTCATCTGATCCGGTCTAAGCACGGTATGTATGCCTAAGCCATCTACCAGTGCATACAATCTCTCGATCTCCAGTTCTTTGTCCAGATCAGGTCTGGAGAGGTCGTGCTTTATCAGGTAGGTGATAACAGAACCTACAGCTTGTCTGAGTTCATCATATACGGTATTAGCAAGTTCTTTGAGTGTAGAATCGGTTTTCGATCTGGCTGTAAAAACGTACCACACCTCCATTTCGGCCAGTTTTTCTTCCGTGTTTGGTAAGAATTCGATCAATAGGCATTTCATATTGTCCATGGGAGAGCCGGTAAAGGACATTTTTTGGACTCGATGAGACACCCGTTCAGATACCAAATTCATGGCATATCGTAGTAGTTCCGATTGAGTAGAAAAGTAGTGACGCATCGAACCGACCGAAACTCCAGCTTCTTCAGCAATATTCCGAACAGAGGCCTGTTCCATGCCTTCTCTTCGTATAATACGCCAAGCTGCCTCGGCCACGAGCACGCGCTGTTTATCGTGATCAACAAGTTTAGGCATAGGCATATTATATCACTGTTGATTATTATAGTACACACGTGCTAAATTAAATTTAATACATTTGTATCAAAAAAGGAGAGGCTGAAATGATTGGTTATTTCATTATAGGTTGTGAGATTGCCTTTTGGGTGTTTGTGTTCGCAGGTCTGAGTGTCAGGTATCTCCTTGGCATGAAGCGAATAGGCATCGGTTTGTTAATGGCGACGCCGGTTATCGATCTGTTATTGCTGGTAGCTACAGTTATGGATCTACAGCGAGGAGCTACAGCAAGTATGATTCATGGTATAGCTGCGGTGTATATAGGAGTAAGCATTGCCTATGGTCACCAGATGATCGCTTGGGCGGATCGATATTTCCTATATTGGTTCAAAGGTGGAGAAAACCCTCGTAGTAACAAGTTATATGGTAGAGAACATGCGAGTCGTGAGCGTAGTGGATGGTTTAGACATCTATTGGCTTGGGCTATAGGAAGTGCTTTTTTATTGGCCATGATATGGTGGATTGGAGATGCTGAACGTACAGCTGTTTTCAATAATTTGATCAGAGTGTGGGGAATGATACTCGGTATCGATTTTCTGATAAGTTTTAGTTACAGTTTATGGCCAAGAAAGGTTCCTGCTAGGAATGTTAAACGTTAAAGTAAAAATGGACGTGTGTATGAACTTGCTAAGTTGGGAGAATACCATATGTACGTCCGTATTAGATCAAACCGATTGTTATTATAGTTTTAAAAAAAGACTTGCATTCAATATCTGTACATGGTATATTCTAAGTCCGGCCAAGAAAACACAGTTTACACGGTGCGGCAAGCAAATGAAATAAGCTTCGAAAGAAACTTAAAAAAAAGAGCTTGCAAAGTTGGTTCGGATGTGATAAGATATAAAAGTTGCTGAAGAGAACAACATTCGGCAACAAAATAAGTTTGATCTTTGAAAACTGAACAACGAGTGAGTAAACATTCTGCTTGCAGAATGAAACGCGAAAGTTTGATCCAAGCCTTGGCTTGGATCGGCTGGAGCACAAATGAGATTTTTAATCTCGTCAGATTCAAAATGAGCTTATCGCTCTTTTCAATACTTTATTGGAGAGTTTGATCCTGGCTCAGGACGAACGCTGGCGGCATGCCTAATACATGCAAG